>JAVJQW010000022.1:0-203900 GCA_040218735.1 Deltaproteobacteria bacterium | reverse complement strand
TGGCGGAGATCGAGCGGCGCAAGCTCTACGTCGAGCGCGGCTTCAGCTCGCTGTTTCGGTTCTGCGTCGAGGGGCTCGGGCTGACCGAGGACCAGGCGTGCCGGCGCGTCGCCGTGGTGCGCGCGGCGCGGCGGGTGCCCGAGGTCTTCGGGATGATCGCGACCGGCGAGTTGCACATGACGGGCGTCGCGAAGCTCTCGAAGTTCATGAACGACGACAACGCCCACAGCCTCGTCGAGCAGGCGAAGAACAAGTCCAAGGCTGAAGTCGAGATGCTGATCGCTACCGAGTTCCCCGGCGCGAAGAGCAGTGACGACCGCGTCGAGGCGGCGACGCCCGACACGTTCGCTTTTCGCTTCGACGGGAGCGCCGAAGCGAACGCGCTCTTGGATCGCGCCAAGGAACTCACCCCGCCTGGGACGGACATCGGGGAGATCTTCGAAGCGGCGCTCTCGCTCTACGTGGACAAGCTGGAGCGGAAGAAGAACGGAAAGACGAGTCGTCCGCGCTCGAAACCCGCCGAGGATGCGCCGGCGGGCGCAGCGTACGTCCCGGCGGCGACGCGCCGCGCGGTCGTCGAGCGAGACGGCGCGCGGTGCACGTACGTCAGCCCGGACGGTCGGCGATGCAGCGAACGATCGAACCTCGAGTTCGATCACGTGGGCGGGCGCGCGCTGGGCGCCAAGAGCGTAGTCGGGGAGCTGCGCTTGCTCTGTCGCGCCCACAACCTGCACGCGGCCCGGGAGGTCCAGGGCCACGGCTTCATCGCACGGCGGATCCGTGCGGCGAGAGCCGCCCGGACTGGTCAGGGTCCCTGGAATCGGGAGCCTCACGGCGGCTGAGTCGGCGTGAGGCGCGGTCGCCCGGCCTTGGCCATGTCCCGTGCGATCGAGGGCCCACCGAGGCTGAGCATCGCGCAGCGCGAGTCGCCTGGCCCGGGCCACGTCCGTTCGATGCAGGGCCCACCGAGGCTGAATTTCGCGCAGCGCGAGTCGCCCGACCCGGGCCATGTCCCATTCGATGCAGGGCCCACCGAGGCTGACATCGCGCAGCGCAAGTCGCCCGGCCTGGGCCATGTCCGTTCGACGCAGGGCCCACCGAGGCTGAACATCGCGCAGCGCGAGTCGCCCGGCCCGGGCCATGTCCCGTTCGATCCAGGACCCACCGAGGCTGGACATCGCGCAGCGCGAGTCGCGCGGCCTGGGCCATCTCCGTTCGAGGCTGGACCCACCGAGGCTGAACGTCGCGCAGCGCAAGTCGCTCGGCCCGGGCCATGTCCCGTTCGATCCAGGGCCCACCGAGGCTGGACATCGCGCAGCGCAAGTCGCCCGGCCATGGGCCATGTCCGTTCGATGCACGGCCCACTGAGCCTGACATCGCGCAGCGCGAGTCGCCCGACCCGGGCCATGTCCCGTTCGATGCAGGGCCCACCGAGCCTGAACATCGCGCAGCGCAAGTCGCCCGGCCTGGGCCATGTCCCGTTCGATGCAGGGCCCACCGAGCCTGAACGTCGCGCAGCGCGAGTCGCCCGGCCCGGGCCATGTCCCGCTCGATGCAGGCCCCACCGAGCCTGAACATCGCGCAGCGCGAGTCGCCCGGCCCGGGCCATGTCGGTCAGGCGGAGGGCCTCACCGGTCGAGCGAGGGCTGGCGTCGTCGCCCGCGCGGGCATTCGGACGCGAGCGCCCGTGGCCCCTCCCCCCTCACTGCAGGCGAAGCACGGCGTTGCGATCGCGGCGTTCCGTCACGTCGGCGCACAGCATGGTCGGCGCCGCACATCGAAATTCGCGCCGTCGCCGGATGAGAGCCGCAGCCGATTCACTCTGCCGATTGCGGCCCCTTAGCGGCCCGTAGTCACCTGCGTCAGCGATTCCTCACGTATCTCGCGGCCGCCTGTCGCGCCTGCTGCCCGCGCCACCTTCGGCAATCGTCGTCGTCGGTTGCGTACGCCCGGTATGCGCTCTCCTCACGCCGGCACCAGGCACGAAACTCGGCTCGCGACATACGCAAGCCATCACTGACGAAGGTGACTACACGCGATGCGTCGCGCGGACCGGGCGCTTCGCGAGCTCGAGGGCGGGCGTCGTCGCCGCCACCCGCCGCGGCTTCACCACCGACGGGCGTTCCGGGCCCGTCCCTGCCGACCGCCGTCCCGCGCCCGTCCCTGCCGACCGCCGTCCCGCGGCCCCCACCGCCGACAACCGCGCCACCGTCTCCGTGTACGCCGCGGTCCGCGCCTGCTCCCGCGTCATCGTCACGTCCGCCGCGCGCCGCTTCAGGTCCGTGAGGTCCACCTTCTGCGCGGCGCACTGTTCGACGAAGGCCGCGGTCCCGTGCGCGCGCGCGTAGGCCGCCTCCTCCGCGAAGACCGGCACCGCCCATACCAAGTCCACCGTCTCCTCGCCGACCCGCGCGCGGTGGAACGGCTTCGCGAACGTCATCGGCGGCAGCACCAGCACCGCCGTCATCCGCAGGCCCGCCGGCCCGAACACCTTCGGCGCATCCACCACGTCACCGAAGCGCAGCGCGCGACCACACGCCTCGGGCGTCAACACCACCGAAGCCAACAGCTCCCGCACCGCGACCGCCTGAACGCCACGCGGCTCGGCCTTGAAGATCGCGATCGCCTCGATCCGGCGCCCGTCGTCCATCCGGTGCTGACACCCGCCGACCGTCGCGTACACGACCGGCTTTCGCGGTCCGCCCGGCGCGAACTGCGCAAACGTCAGCGAACGGATCGCGGACGGCGAGGACGCCCCCTTCTTCATCGTCATGACCCGACGCGGGCGCCCGAGGTGCTTCGACAGGTGCGCTTCGATCATCACCAGGCCCCCTGCCCGCTCTGCGCGAACAGCATCTGCATGAGCTCTTCCTCGGAGTAGCCGAAGTCCGGCCCCATCGAAGTGAAGTACGGGAGCAACGGCATCTGCAGCTCGCCGTTGTAGAAGTTGTACCCGCCGTCGAGGAACACCTGGTCCTCACCGACGCTCTCGACCTCGTTGCCGTTCCCGAAGCCGAGGATCGCGTTGCCGCCGCCCGACAGCACGCCGTTCATGTTGCCGGCGAACGCCGCGAGCGACTGCTCGCCCGCCAGCGCAATCTGGTTCGCGTCGCCGGTACCGAACACCGCGCTCATGTCGCCGCCGAGCGCGACGTTGTTCCCGTTGCCCGCGAGCTGCACCCAGGTGTTCGGCGCCGTCGCCGCGACGCCGTTGCCGTCGCCCCACAGGCTCACGACGTTCGGGTCCAGCTCCAGCGGCGCGAGCCCGTCGATCGCGTCGACCTCGTGGCTCCCGCGGTACTCCGCGACCGCCGCCGAGAACGACTCCGCCGTCACCTCGTCGCCCCCCGCCGCGATGCGCTGCCCGAGCCAAGACGACTCGCGCAGCTGCTGCGCCACGTCGTCGACAGACAGCGACGGGTCCTCGGCGATCATCGCGTTCACCTGCTCGAGGTCCGCGCGCGACACGCCGTGCCACGCCTCGTTGCCCGACTCGATCGATCCGAACATCAGCGCATCGCTCGCCTCGACCAGCGCCTCGCCGCCCGGGACCTGCGCGAGCTCCTCGGCGCGGAGGAAGCCGTCGCCGTCCACGTCGAGCTCATCGAAGTTCGCGAGCGCGATGCCCGCCGGGTCGTCGCCGACGAACACGTTCTGGTCGCCCACGATCTCCGTGAGGTTGCCGCCGACCGCGAGGTCGATCGCGTTGCCGTCGCCCGCCACCGCGACCGCGTTGCCGCCGACGTCGCTGGTGATCGCATTTGTGTCGCCCTGCACCGTCGCGAAGCTCGTCGACCCGCCGAGGTTCACGGCGTTACCGTCGCCGACGACGTTCACGTTCGCGCCGTCGCCGTTCACGCCGATCGTCCCGTCGTTGCCGATGCTCGCGACGTTGTGCCCGCCGCCGTTGGCGTAGTCGATCGTGACCCCGTCGCCCGCGCTGAAGACGGCGTCGGTGCTGTCCACGTCTTCACCCGCGGCGATCGTAACGTCGTCGCCCGAGTTGTAGATCTCGTTGCTGCCGTCGCCGCCCGCGATCGTCGCGCCGCCCTGCGTGTTGATGACGACGTCGTCGCCCTCGCCCGCGTCGAGCGTCGCCGCGTCGGCGTCGTTGACGATCACGTCGTCGCCCTCGCCGGCGTTCACCTCGACACGCTCCACCTCGGACGCGTCCGCGGAGCCGATGAGGTGCTGCTCGCCGTCGGCGTCGGTGTAGTACGCCGACACCACGTCGTCGCGCTCCTCGACCAGGATCTGGTCGTCGCCCTCGGTGCCCGTGACCGTGAACGTCCCGTCGTCGTTCAGCTCCGCCGTCGGCATGGCGTCGAGGCCCGCGACGATCTGCTGCGTCGTCGGATCGAACGCGATGGCGGCGCGCGCGTCGGCCGCGGTCTGGGTCGTGGGGCGCTGCGAAGCCGGCCCGGCGACCTCTTCCGCGAGGTCCTCGACGGCCTGCCGGCCCTCGTCCTGGAGCTGAATGCGGTCGTTTTGCTCGATGCGATCGATCTGAAAGAAGCGGTTCGGGTTGGTGCCGGTGACGTTCGAGGTGCCTGACATGGTGAATTCACCTTGCGCCCTCAGCGCCCACGCTTCAGTTACGCGAGACTTACGTGGACTGGTGTCCACACACCCCACCCTGAGGTGTAGCAACTCCAGGGGGATCCTCGCCTTTTCTCCTTCCACGCCCCTCCGGCATCGTGGGGGCATGCAGCGCCCCGCCCCGATCCTGATCGCGATGCTCGTCGGCGGTTGTATGGGTCGCATCGGTGAACCACCGGTCGAGGACGAAGCGTTCACGCCGCCCGTGCAACGCATCCCCGATCCGCCGACCCCGGAGGAGCGCTGCGTCGAAGACAGCCCGAACCTCACGCCGCAGGTTCGTCGCCTCACGCCGACCCAGTACGTGAACACCCTCGCGGCGACCTTCGGTCCACTCGACGGCGTACTCATGCCGCGCTTCGAAGACGACAACCCGACCGTCGGCCTCGCGAACGACCCGGCGAAGCTGCGCATCACCACCGTGACGATCGACGCGCTCTACGCGTCGACGCTCGAGGTCTCGGATCACGTCACCACCAACGTCACGTCCTTCACCGACTGCATCGCCGCGACCGAGGATGATTGTTTCGACGAAGCGATCACGCGTATGGCGCGCACGTTGTGGCGTCGCCCGGTCACGACGGTCGAGCGTGACGAGCTCCTCGAAGGCGTCGCCGCCGTCGCGCAGGCGCCGGGCACGCGCGCCGAGCAGATGTCGTTCCTGGTGCAGGCGATGGTCATGTCGCCGAACACACTGTACCGCACGGAGATCGGCGAAGGCGCGGGCGCGATGGCGCCGCTGACGGACTACGAGCTCGCGTCACTCCTCGCGTACACGCTGTGGGACGAGCCGCCGGACGACACGCTGCTCACGCTCGCGGCGGAGGGCTCGCTGAAGGATCCCGCCACGTTGGAGCAGCAGGCCGAGCGGATGATCGAGGACGACCGCTTCACACAAGCGATGGTCGCGTTCTTCTGGGACTACCTGAACTTCGAGAACATCTACACCCGCGCGAAGGCCCCCGAGTTCGGCCTCGACGATGCGGCACGCGCCGCGCTCGGCGACAGCGCGCGCGCATCGCTCCTGGTGCGCCTCGCGGCCGCCGACGCCACGTTCCTCGACGTCTTCTCCGGCCAGCAGTTCGAAGTGAACGCCGGCGCCGCGCCGTTCTTCGGGATGGACCCGAGCGCGTTCGACGCGCCCACGCTGACCACCGCCGACGCCTCCGAACGCGAAGGCATGCTCTCGCACCCGGCGTTCCTCGCGGTGCACGCGGGCGAAGGCAACACGGGCATCGTGAAGCGCGGCGTCTTCACGCTCGAGCAGCTGCTCGGCTACGACATCCCGGACCCGCCGGACGACATCACCGGCGTCGCGACGGAGGACATCCCGCCCTTCGATCCCGAGACGACGTCGACGCGCGACATCCACCACCGAACCCACAGCGCCCAGGCGCGCTGCGCGTACTGCCACAACGTGATCGACCCGGCGGGTTACGGTTACGAGAACTTCGACCCGGTCGGGCGCTTCCGCCTCACCGAGAAGCAGGACGTCACCATCGACGCATCCGGCTCCATCGACCTCACGACCGAGACGTTGGAGTTCGACGACGGCCCCGGCTACTTCCGCTCGATCGCGGCGTCGTCTTCGCTGCGGAAGAAGGTCCTGGAGAGTTACTTCGCCTACGCGCTCGGGCAGACCGGCGACGGGTGTGAGGTCGAGCGCTTCGCGGAGGCGGTCGCCGAGGGCGAGGATCGGGTGCGCGACATGGCGGTGACCATCGTGCGCACGGAGAGCTTCGGCGTTCGCGAGGCGGGAGAGTAGTCATGACGCGCCGCGGATTCGATCGACGTTTCTTCCTCAAGGGCCTCGGCGCGGGCACCGCGCTCGCGAGCAGCTTCTTCTCGTCCAAGGTCGCGATGGGCCAGACCGACGCCGCGCCGGTGCGGTTGCTCCTCGTCCCGCTCCAGCACGGCTGGGGGCGCGACCGCGACTACGGCGTCTTCTCCGGCTCCGAGACCGACTTCACGATCCCAGCTCCACTGAATGGATTCGAGGCGATCAAGGACCAGTGTGTCTTCGTCGACGGACTGCGCGGCACCCTCTGGGGCAACGCGCACGACGTCTCCTACTCCGACATCTTCACCGCCGCCGTCCCGTGGGGTGAAGGGAGCTCGGCGCAGCTCGGCGCGCACTTCCCGGAGCCGATGGGGCCGTCGATCGACTGGCTCGTCGCCAACACGCTCGGCGTCAACGCGCTGCGCGTGACGGCCGGTTTCCGCTCGTGGGGCCGCCCGTACAACCCGACGTGTTTCGACGGGAACAACCAAGAGCTGGGTTCGTACACCTCGGCGCGGCGCGCGTTCGACGCGATCATCGACCCGCTGAACGACAGCGCGAACAGCGACATGGACCGCGGCCGCCGCGCCGTCCGCGACCGCCTCTTCACGTACCTCGGCCGCGACACCGAGCGCATGATGGCGAAGGTCAGCGGCACCGAGCGTCTGAAGCTCGAGTCGTACCTCACGGCGATGAACGACCTGAGCGGCCGCTTCTCCGGCGGCGCGATGGGCGGCCTGGACCCGGCGGACATCCCGCCGCGCCCCGGCGACAACCAGGCGATCGAGCAGGAGATCGACAACTACTTCGAGCTGATCCGTGTCGCGTTCCTCGCCGACACCCACCGCGTCGCGGTGCTGGGCCTCGGCGAGCAGTACCGCGACTTCGACTGGGTCGACAGCATGGGCACCGCCCGCGTCGGCAACATCTACGGCTCCGACTTCCACCACGAGATCGCGCACTACGAAAACGCGGACATGCGCCTCGCCTTCGAGGGCTGGGCGGCCTGGTACGTGACGAAGATGGTGCAGTTCGTCCGCTCGCTCGAGACCACGATCGACGTCGACGGGCGCCCGATGATCGACAACACGATCATCGTGCTCACGGGCGAGGTCGAGACGGGCGGCCACGACACCCGGTCGAAGGTGCACACGGTGATCGGCGGCGGCGGTGGGATCCGGCGGGGGCGGTGGCTGGATCTGCCCGACGTGGAGCCGCGGGATCGCCAGGGGGTGTTCATCGGCGGCGTGGATCGGAGCGGCGCGCAGATCGAGTCGGGCATCAACTACGGCAAGACGTTCGGCCGCCACCACCACGCGGACCTGTGGGTCACGATCGCGAGGCTGTGTGGGGTGCCGATCGATAGCTTTGGGTTGGCGGTGAACAACCACCAGCCGATCGCGTTGACCTGACAGCCAGGTATCAGAAACAAAAACCGGGAGCTTGAGCCCGAGCCGCCTGATGTGGGATCTCTGAGCCCTCTGCATGAGCCGGGCCCCACCCACGACCGGTAACATCGCCCCCGAGGCGGCGGCCCGCATGGATATCGACCGCCAGCTCGAAGCCTCGTTGGATGTGGCCGACTGCAGATCGCCGGGATATCACAGCACACGCTGAAGCGCGTCTGGGCGCGACGCACGAGCAACTGCTGGCGCTGGTGATTCGGCACCACGCGCTGAGCGAGAGATCACGCTCAACCTTGCGGCAGGCGCCCTGGACCTCCGATCGAATGACGAAGGCCTGCGCCGAGCGCTTGAGGCAATCGCCCGATGCAGAATCCCATCGTTCCCGGACCTTGCAGGCCAGCTCTTACGCGTGCCAAGTAGGCGCGTGACCGCCCTCCAGACGCTGCTTGACCAGTACCGATCCTCTGCCGTGACCAACCGCGAGGCGGGGACATACTTCGAGGAGCTCATCGTCGCCTACTTCAAGAACGAGCCGGCATATCGCGAGCTGTACCGCGACATCGTTCCCTACGCGACGTGGGCTGGGCGACACGGGCAGGACAAGCGGGACGTCGGGATCGATCTGGTTGCCGAGACGGTCACCGATGAGGTCCACGCGATCCAGTGCAAGCTCTACCCGGCGAGCCACAAGGTCCAGAAGAATGATATCGACAGTTTCTTCACCGCCTCGGGCAAGAAGCCATTTGCGCGCCGGATCATCGTCAGCACCACCAACCTCTGGAGTGACCACGCCGAGGCCGCGCTGCTCGATCAGCAAACGCCCGTCACCAAGATCGACCTCGCCGCGCTGGAAGGGAGTCTCGTCGACTGGTCGAGCTTCGCGCCGAAGAAGGCGCCAGCCCTGCGCGGCAAGAAAGACCCGCGCCCCCATCAGCGCACCGCCATCGAGCTGGTCGTGGCGGCGCTGAAAGACCGAGACCGCGGTAAGCTGATCATGGCCTGTGGCACCGGCAAGACGTTCACGAGCCTGAAGATCGCCGAGGAACAAGCGGGGCCGGGTCAGCGGGTGCTGTTTCTGGTGCCGAGCCTCGCCTTGCTTTCCCAGAGCCTCACCGAGTGGACCCAGGAGAGCACCCTCCGGCTCCAGAGCTTCGCGGTGTGCTCGGACAGCGACGTGGGCAAGAAGCGGAGAAAGGACGACGACACCGTCCAGACCTTCGTCCACGAGCTACAGTACCCGGCAACCACCGACCCGAGTCGCCTCGCCCGCGAGATGAAGAAGCGGCACGACGCCGAGCACATGACCGTGGTCTTCGCGACCTACCACTCGATCGAGGTACTCCACCTCGCCCAGCAAGAACACGGGGTCCCGGAGTTCGACCTAATCGTCTGCGACGAGGCGCACCGCACCACCGGGTCTACGTACGAGGGCGAGGACGAGAGCCACTTCGTGAAGGTGCACGACCCGGTCTTTCTGCGCGGCAAGAAGCGCCTCTACATGACCGCGACCCCGCGTATCTTCGGTGACGCGGCCAAGGCCACCGCTGAGCGCGACAACGTGGCGATCTACTCGATGGACGACGAGGCGCGCTTCGGGCCGAACCTCTACGTGCTCACCTTCTCTGAGGCGGTGAAGCGCGGCCTGTTAGTCGACTACAAGGTGGTGGTGCTGGCGGTCGAGGAGAAGCACGTGAGCCGGCGACTCCAGAGCCTGCTCAAGGACGAGAACAACGAACTCCGGGTCGACGATGCGGCAAAGATTGTCGGGTGCTGGAAGGCGCTGGCCAAGAAAGGCCTGGCCGAGGAGCTCCCCGGCGATCGCGGGCCGATGAAGCGCGCGGTCGCATTCTGCCAGGTGATCGAGCGTCGGAAGAGCGCCAAGGTCCACAAGGTCAGCTCCAAGAACATCGCCGAGATGTTCCAGGCGGTAGTCGAGGCATACCAGGAGAGTGAGAGCGAGGAGGAGGCCGGTCATCATCCGGTTCTCCGCTGCGAGGCGGCGCACGTTGATGGCAGCATGAACGCCTCGCAGAAGGAGGCAAAGATCGCCTGGCTCAAGGCGAGCACCGACGCCGACACCTGCCGCATCCTGAGCAACGTGCGCTGCCTCTCCGAGGGCGTGGACGTGCCGGCCCTTGACGCGGTACTCTTCCTTACACCGAGGAGCTCGCAGGTTGACGTGGTGCAGTCGGTCGGCCGCGTCATGCGCAACGCACCGGGCAAGGCGCGCGGCTACATCGTGCTCCCCGTGGTGATCCCGGCGGGAGTCGAGCCCCACGAGGCGCTCAACGACAACCGCACCTACAGGGTGGTCTGGCAGGTGCTCCAGGCGCTCCGGTCCCACGACGATCGCTTCGACGCGATGATCAACAAGCTCGACCTCGACGCGAGGGACCCCGCCAAGATGGAGGTCGTCGCCGTCACCGACAAGCTAACACGGCGGTCAAAGACCAAGAAGGGCGAAGGGAGGAAGAAGGAGGCGGCGAAACAGGCGGCCAAGGGCGGTCGCACCATCGGCGCCGCCCAGAACCTCCAGAAGCCCGAGCAGCGGGAGCTGGAGTTCGAGATCGGCGAGATCGAGCGTGCGATCTACGCAAAGCTCGTCCAGAAGGTCGGCAACCGCCAGCACTGGGAGGAGTGGGCGAAGGACATCGCCAAGATCGCTCGGACCCACATCGACCGGATCACCGGCATCCTCGAGAACCCGGCCAACGCCAAGGAGCGCGAGGCGTTCGACCGCTTCGCCGCGGAGCTGCGAGACGACTTGAACGACAGCATCAGTAGGGACGAGATCGTCGAGATGCTCGCCCAGCACCTGGTCACCAAACCGGTCTTCGACGCGCTATTCTCCGGCCAGAGCTTCGCCTCCGAGAACTCGATGTCCCGCGCGATGCAGGGCGTGCTCGATACCCTTCACGAGCACCACCTAGAGAAGGAGTCGCGCACCCTCGAGGCGTTCTACGAGTCGGTCAAGATGCGAGCCTCGGGCATCGAGAGCGCGGAGGGGAAGCAAAAGATCGTCGTTGAGCTGTACGACAAGTTCTTTCGAAACGCCTTCCCGAAGATGTCCGAGCGCCTCGGCATCGTCTACACACCGGTCGAGATCGTCGATTTCATCCTCAACAGCGTCGACCATCTGCTCAAGACTGAGTTTGGACAGACGCTCGGCAGCGAGGGCGTGCACATCCTCGACCCGTTCACCGGCACGGGCACATTCATCACGCGGCTGATCCAAAGCGGGCTGATCTCGACTGAGGAGCTGCCGCGGAAATACGCGAAGGAGATCCACGGGAATGAGATCGTGCTGCTGGCGTATTACATCGCGGCGATCAACATCGAGGCGGCGTACCACGGTGTCGTTGGTGGTGCATACAAGCCGTTCGAGGGGATCTGTCTGACCGATACGTTCCAGTTGTACGAGAAGGACGATCTGGTATCGCGGGTCCTGGTGGATAACAGCGCGCGGCGAGTGCGACAGAAGAAGCTCGATATCCGGGTAATTGTCGGGAATCCACCGTACTCGGTGGGCCAGAACAGTGAGAACGACAACAACGCGAACATCGAATATCCGAAGCTCGACCGACGCATCGCTCAGTCTTATGTTGATCGATCTGACGCCAAGCTTTCCAAAGGGCTTTATGACAGCTACGTCCGTGCTATCCGCTGGGCGAGCGATCGTGTCGGCAATAGTGGGATTGTTGGGTTCGTGACCAACGCGGGCTTCGTTGAAGCCCCGACATTCGACGGCCTGCGTAAGTGCCTCGCCGAGGAATTCAGCAGCCTGTACGTGTTTCATTTACGCGGCAATCAGCGAACGGCTGGCGAACGCTCAAAGAAGGAAGGCGGGAAAGTCTTCGGAAGCGGTAGCCGCGCGCCAGTCGCAATCTCGCTTTTGGTAAAGAACCCTAACATCAAGGAACACGCTCAGATCTACTTTCGCGACATAGGGGCCTACCTAAGTCGTGAGAAAAAGCTCGCTGCGGTTACTGATCTCGCCAGCGTGGGAGGCATCAGTGAAGCGGAAGGTTGGATCCTCGTATCGCCTGACCAGCACGGCGACTGGCTCAAGCAGCGTGACGAGAGCTTTCGCGTTCATATTGCTGCAGGTATCAAGGACAAGGAGGAGTCCTCGGCCCGCGTCTTCTCAATGTTCTCGCTAGGCGTGGTTACGAATCGCGATGCGTGGGCTTCGAACCCATCGAAACCCGGCCTCAGCCACAACATGGGCAATATGATCAGGTTCTACAACGCGGAGCTGTCTCGCTTCGATGGCGCCCATCGCGAGCTCCACAAGAAGGGGCGGAAAGGACTGCTCAAAGGTTTCATAGACACAGACCCTTCGAAGATCTCCTGGACGAGAGCCCTTAAGAACGAATTTGCGAAGGGAGGACGGCTGCGCTTCGACGCAATGCGTATAGTGCCGAGCTTGTACCGACCCTTCTCGCGCCGCTGGCTATACTTCGACCGCAAGCTCAACGAGATGGTCTACCAGATGCCACGCCTCTTTCCTCGCGTTGACGTGGCAAACCGCGTCATCGGGGTCACCGCTGGCGAGTCGCGAAGCGCCTTCTCGGTGATGATGGCAGATGTTGTCCCGAGCCTGCATGCGACGGATATGGTTGGATCTCAGTACTTCCCGCTTTTCGTCTACGATTCCGCCGACACCGGTCCGGAGGAAGCTGATGGGGCTGGCGCAATGTTCCCCGCCCCAAACAAGCCTTCAGCCGCTACCACTCGCCGCGACGGCATCACCGACGCCGGCCTCGCCCACTTCCAGTCCGCCTACCCGGGTGAGCCCATCACCAAGGAAGACCTATTCTATTACGTCTACGGCATCCTACACGCCCCGGATTACCGCACTCGCTACGCCGACAACCTTGGCAAGGAGCTTCCGCGCATCCCTCGCGTGAGGACCGCTGCAGACTTCTGGGCCTTCAGCAAGGCCGGCCGCACCCTGGGCGAGCTGCACGTCGGCTACGAGAAGGTGCCCGAGTACAAGGCCAAGGTCGAAGAGTCGGCCAGCCGCACCGCCAACCATTACCGGGTCGAGAAGATGCGGTTCGGGAAGGGCAAGGACAAGACCGTTATCCACTACAATGACTTCATCACCGTCCGCGACATCCCCCTGGAGGCGTATGACTACGTCGTCAACGGCAAGCCCGCGATAGGGTGGGTGATGAAGTGCCAGAGCGTCACCACGGACAAAGCGAGCGGCATCGAGAAGGACGCCAACGCCTGGGCCACCGAGACCATGGGCGACCCACGCTACCCGCTCTCCCTCCTGCTCCGGGTGATCACCGTGAGCCTCGAGACGCTGAAGCTGGTGCAGAGCCTCCCGGCCCTCGACCTCCTCGACGAGGCCGAGCCGACTGGTGGCGCCGCGAAGGTGCTTCCGTTCCGCCGGGTCGAGCCCGCGTCGCAGGAGCGCTACAGTACCTGTGTGCCGCTGATCGAGTTCGAGATCGCGGCAACCGCCTGGAGCGAGCTCCAGGAAGACGTCCCCGATCTCGATGACGACAGCCTCGAATGGGTGACCCCGAGCGCAGCCAAGCCCCTCGCACGGGGCATGTTCGTCGCCCAGGTCACCGGCCGGTCGATGGAGCCCACCATCCCCGACGGAGCCTACTGCCTCTTCCGCCGCGTCTCCCTCCCATCCTCTCCCGAGCGCCCCGTCCTCGTGCGCCACGCGGGGCCCACCGATCCCGACACCGGCGGCCAGTACACCATCAAGCTCTACAGGGAAGAGCAGGGATCCGACGGTGCGAAGCGCATCGTGCTCCGGCCCGCGAACCCGGAGTTCGAGCCCCTGACTTTCACCTCCGCAGATCCCGACGAGCTGCGCGTCATCGCCGAGGTCGTCGAGGTGCTCGCGGTCTGAGCCGACCGCATCACCGCCCTGGGCCTCCTGGTCCAACAACATGGAGGCAACCTGGAAGCCTCGTGGCGGTCCGGATGAAGCGTTCCGGTGCCCGATGGAAAGAGGAAACGGCTGGGCACTGGCGGCCACATTCATACACGCGCGAGGTGCGTACTCGCCTGACCTCACGCTCATCCACACGCGGCCCTAAAAAGCCACAGCCGAGGGCAAGATAGAGCGCTTCTGGCGCACACTCCACGAAGGCTGCGCGGACTTCATCGGCAAAGGTGGCGAGACGTGCTCGCCCGAGCCCCCATGACAGGCTGATCGCCCACGGGTAGCGCCTGCGCGATGCAGAAGCGAGGGCAGCGGCCGTATCCGCGAAGAAGCGACTCGCGAGCCAAGCCGGCGGCTCACCGGGCGGATAGGATGCCCAAACGCCTCGAGTCGCTGAGCCAATCGAACCATCCAGGAGCATCAAGGATCGCGGGACAGCCGCCTGGTGCCACTGGCGGTCGTCCAGGACCAGGTCGAGCGACGGGTCCTTGAGTCCGCACGCGAACAGATGCGCGACACCCTCGGCGACCTGGAGGCGCGCGTCGGCGAGGCCGAAGTCGAGTCCGCGTAGGCTCCAAATCCGGTTTCAAACCCAGATCCGACCCTCCGAGAGCCTCCGAATCGGGTTTCAAACCCAATCTCGACCCTCCGACAGACTCCAAATCGGATTTCAAACCCAATCTTGAGCCTGTCACAGCCTCCGAACCCCCTTTCACGGCACCCGCTAAGGCGCTGCCAACCGATCATCCGGCGGCTGGGCCTCCACGGAAGCCTCCAGGTCCTCCAACCCCTACACGATCGCCCGCTCCACCTGCGCCGACCGCCGCGCCTCCGCGTTCTCCAGCGCCGACTCCAGGTCCGAGAGCACGCGGTCCCGGTCCGCGCCCTCCATCTCGCTCACCTCGGCGCCGCGCGAACCACAGCGTCGCGTCGTTGTACCCTCCGCTCCGAAGTGGTTGACGCCAACGCAGCGAGGTCGCAGATGAAGTGCTCTATCAACGATTGTCCGGGAGCCTACGACCGCAAGCTCGTGCCCCACACCGTTCGACCTGGTGGCGAGCTGATCGTCATCGACGACGTCCCGGCGCTCGTCTGCGACAGCTGTGGCGACGTGGAGTTCGAGCCGGAGACGGTCGAACGGATCGAACGACTACTTCAGGACGGCGGACGGAAGCCGATCGCAACCGCCCCGGTCTTTCATCTTCGACAAGCAGGCTGACCCCGGCTAAGCATCCCCCGCCGGCTGGGCCTCCGCCGACGCGTCCAGGTCCTCCAGCGCCTCCTCGATCGCCCGCTCCACGTGCGCCGACCGCCGCGCCTCCGCGTTCTCCAGCGCCGCCTCCAGGTCGCCGAGCAACCGCTCCCGGTCCGCGTCCTCCATGTCGCTCACCTCGGCGATCGACACGAACAACCCCACGGTGCGCACGAACTTCAGCGTCGCGTCGTAGTTCGCGATCGTCGGTCCGTCGCCGTCCAGGGCCGCCAACAGCGCGACGCGCTGGCGGTCCAGCTCGACCAACTTCCGCGCGAGCGTCACGCGCTCGTTGAAGAAGCCCATCAGCGTCCCGCCCGGGATCTTCATCTCGCGCAGCGCCTTCTTCTGGGCCGACGTCAGCCGCGAGGCCGCGCGCTCCGCGGCGCCGCCCTGCCGTCGCATACTCCACGTGACCACGCGCCGGCCCTCCGGGAGCAACGTCTCGCGCAGGCGCTCCAGCGTCGACGCCGTGGACTCCTTCGCCGCGAGCTGCGACAGCCCCGCGAGCACCTGGTCGATGCCGCGCACGACCGCGTCGTGCCGGCGGTCCAGCTCCTTGAGCTCCGCGCGCACGCGCTCGAGCTCCTCCGACGTATTCGAGGGCTCGCGATGCCCCGCCGAGAGCAAGGCATCTTGCAACCCGCCGAGGTCCGGGAGGAACGGCGCCAGCTTCGGATACTTCTCGATCACCGGCCGGTCGCGCTTCGCGTCGACCCACGCCCCGACGATGGTGACCATGGATTCGATGGTGAGATCTTTGAGTGCCATAGACCGGGGAGAATCCCGCCGGACCCGGCGCGCGCGCAACTGACCGCGAGGGCAAGTCCTACGCTCGAGTGCTGGCCTCTCCCCCCAGGCGGCGGTAGCGTCCGCCTCGTGTGGCTGGACGAGCTGCAATCCGCGCTACGCGACGGGCTACACCGGACGACAGCGTGGCCGAACTTCGACGACGTGATGCCGCCGGCCGACTACCGCGCGCAAGTCACGGCGGGGGTCGAAGAGCGAGTCGCCTTGGCTCGGCAAGCGCAGCAGGAAGAGCACATGAATGCGCTCTTCGTTCCTCCGGACCCCAGTGAGGTGCGCGCGAACCTCGTTCGTGAGTGGCTGGGCCCGGGACCGAGGCGGGCCGTCCTGCGGAGGGTATACCGGCGCATCCTGGCCGCGGGCGTCGAAGCGCCAGCCGAAGCCCGTAGGTTCCTCGACGCCGCCCTGCGCGCTCTGCTCAACCTGCCCGTGGAGCCTCCGGATGGACTCCAGTGGTCCGTGATCGAGGCGGCGCTCCAGACGGTCAACCAGTGGAGCGAAGACACCGACGTTCTGCGGTACGCGGAAGAGGTCGGCATCATGGATCGCGGTATCACGACCGCGGCAGGACGTGTTCTGACGCGACTCACCGGACGCGATGCCGTCCGCTGGATCCTCACGAACGAGCTTCTGCAGTCAACCGGCGCAAAGGACGCGTGGCGATTGAGTCGAGCGACCATCGAGCACCTCATCGCTACCCCGCAAATGGTCGTTTGGCAGGGCGGCCTGGACGCGGAGGAGGGGCCATGGTTTCCGTACGCCTGGACGTCGATTCTTCGACTCGAACGGTTGGGGCTCCTGTGGACGAGTTCAGACCCCGAACTCCAACAGTACGAAGTCTGGCCGGAAGGGCTGGCCCTCCTCGAGGAGCTCCGCTCCGGCGACCATCCCGCCCAAGCCGTGCTTGGCGCACTCCTCGAACAGGCGTCGGCGGCGCGCATGGACGACTCGAGCGTGGTGCCCGGAACCGAGCGACGGGCGGCCGAATGGGTGGTCGAGACAATGGCGCACGGGCTCAGGAACGCGCTGGGCCCAGCAAACTTCGCGCTCGACCAGATGACCTCCGCGCCCGACTGGAGCGAGACCGAAACCCAGCGTCTCGCGCGAGCGCGAACCGGCGTGAAGCGCGCCTTCAAGCTCGTGGAAGATCTCGTCGCGCTCTACGGGAGCTCCCAATCGCCTCCACAAACGTTCGATGCGGCCGCGGTCGTCGAGGACGCGATCGCGATCGCCAACGGCTCCGACGTGGGACGATCGCTCGACGCCATCCGCGGGACGGAGCTCCACGGTCAAAGGCTCCGACTCGTACACGCGCTCGCCGAGGTCATTCGAAACGCCCGGCGCCACGGTCGACCCGACGGACGAGTCGCGGTCGTCGTCTCCGGCCATCGGACGGACAGCACCGTGGTGATTCACGTCGACGACGACGGCCGCGGGGTCGACCCCGACCTTCGGACCCGCGTGTTCGAGCGAGGGTTCAGCACGGTGCCGGACGGCACCGGGCAGGGGCTCGCACTCCTTCAAGAGGTCGTGTGTGGCGAGTACCGCGGAACCGTGAGAGTGGAAGAGTCAGGCCTGGGTGGTGCGAGGTTCGTCCTCGAGCTGCCGACGGCGTAAGGTAGCCATCATGCTCAACGTGCTGGTCGTGGAAGATGATCCTGCGATGCAGGAGACGTACGCCGAGATCCTCGCCGACGAGGGTTACGTGGGCACGATCGTCGGGTCGAGCGCGGAGGCAAAGGCGACGTGGGAGACCGGCGACTTCGACGTCGTCCTGCTCGACAAACGTCTCCAGGGCGGATCGGGTCCCGATGACGGCGTCGATCTTCTGGAGTCCGCGCGCTTCTCCACGGCCAAGGTTCTGCTCGTGACAGGATTCGCGGACGAAGGTTCGATCCGCCGCGCGTTCCGCGGCGGCGCCTACGACTACCTCGTCAAGGACCCGCTACTCCCGACGCTGCTGACCGCAAAGCTGAGCCAGATCCGAGAGACCGTGCGCGCCCAACAGCGCGGTCGCCCCGTCGCGGACGCGCTGATCCGCCAGCTGTGGTCGAAGCTCGGGGAGGGCTCGGCGCACGCGAAGGGTCGGCGTCTCGAAGAGCTCATTCTGATGTTCATGACCTCGGTGCCCGGACTCCTCGAAGCGGGGCGCAACCTGCGCACGCCGGCCGAAGAGCTCGACGTCGCGATCCGCAACGAATCGACGGACCCGTTCTGGTCCAAGCAACCCGCGTTCATCCTGTGCGAGGCGAAGAACTGGACCAAGTCCGTCGGTACCCCTGAGGTCGGATGGTTCGCCACGAAAGTGCAGGACCGACCCGGTGCGCTCGGGTTCTTCTTTGCCGCAGGGGGGTTCACAGGTCCGGTCTACGACGTGGCTCGGACCAAGCGAACGCATGGACTTCGTCTGGTGCTCGTCGATCGTTCCGACATGGAGGAGCTCGTCATGACCGACGACAGAAACGAAGTTCTCAAGAAGCTCGTCACCAAGGCGGAGCTTCAGTAGCGCTAGAGCGCACGGTTCGCGAGCTTGTTCCGAAGGAGCTCGAATGGGTCGGCGATGGGGACCGGCGCCGCAGCACCTCGACGAACGCTTCTAGACGGAGTCCGAGCGCGAAGCGGTCGGTCAGACGGCTGTGCCAAGACGGTCCGCGAAGCGGAGCGTCGTCATGGTCTAAAGTGTAAGCTGCCGCCTCGTCTTCGTCCGACATCGCCTACGAAACTCCCGGTAGCTCGCCGTGATCTCCTCGGGCGTCGCGTCGGGGCCGACCTTCGTCGGGTCGAGCGTGTCCCAGGGGTTGGGAAACGGAAGCGGCTCACCGCGGGCGGCGGCCCGCGCGTTGGCCTCGCGCTGGGCTATCGCCCGGCGCTCGCGAGCGTCGGCTTCCACGAAACGAAGATACCACGGCGAGGCCCCGGCTCACGCCCACCGCAGCCGATCCACGACGCGCGTCGGCGGCGTCAGGACGCCGGTCCGAGACACGGTGGGGTGGGCTCGACTAAATTGGCAGTACCTTGTGCACGGACGGTAGACGCCTCCGCGGCGGCCTCGTCGCCCTCGGACTGTCGATGGTCGCGTGTACCGGCGACGCGGCCTCCGGTCGCGACGAGGCGCTCGTCGCGGTCCGCTGGACCGACTCCGACATCGAGCTGGTTGCGCTCGGACGTGATGGCGCCGCTGACGCTGGGCGCCGGCTGTTCGCGTCCAACACAAACCGGGCGCTCGAGCGGTGGGGGCTCGGACTGCGAGGCGAGTTCACGTGTACGTACGCCAAGGACCGCCGCGTTCGTGTGTTCGAAGCATCGACCGCAACGCTCACGAGCGTGAGTGCGCCGATCGAGGACATCGACATCGAGGCGTGTACCGTCGATGCAAGCGGATCTCCCCTGGTCATCTCCACGTTCGGTCAGCGCGTGCGCACCTACGAGGTCAGCGGTCGCTCGCTCATCCAGGCTCGGGACGAGGTCTTCGACACCGGTGTCATGCTCACCGGGCCGGACTTCCTGCAGACACCTCAGGTGGGCAGAGATGTCCTGGTCGGCTCGGCGTTTGGCCGAGTCGAGCTCTGGCGCTCGGGGACCGAATGGCGGCGGTTGGACGCGTGGACGACCGACGATCGGCTCGGAATGCCGTCGATGGGGTCCAGCCGCATCCTGGTCCCGCTCTCGAACCGCCCGGGGGTTCAGGTGCTCGAGGTCCAGAACGACGAGATACGGGCCCGAGAGATCATCTCGTTCTCCGAGGACGTGCATTTCGTTGCCGTCGCCTCGGACGATCGCATCGCCTGGGTATGGAGTCCGCAGTCTCTGTTCGTCATCGATATCTCGACCGGCGAGATCACCTCCCGAGTTGAGCGAGCGAACTGCCCACTCCAGCGGGCAGATGTTCTCAGTCACGAGAATGGGTACGAGCTCATTGGCCGCTCGGCAGAAAATGGGAGCGCGGTCGTTCGGTGTGAAACGACTGAAGACGGAGCGATCCTCACGACCCAGCCCCTCCGAACGAGCCGTAGCGAGGACGCGATCGTTGGCGTTCAAGCCCGACGTTCTCCTCGAGACGACGGAGAATGAGGTTCCGACTCACCCAATTACTGCGCCCGGAGCCGATCGAGCACCCGCCCTTCGCCACCCGGCAGCGCATACCTACGCCGCTCCTCGTGCACCAACCCCGACGCCGCCAACGCCTCCACCGAAGGCGCCCCCGCCCCCCCCGACAACACCAGCACCCCACCCGGCCGCAAGTGCTTCACCGCCCGCGTCGCCAGCTCCACCGGCGGGATCGTCGCCCGCGACACGATCCGGTCCACCGGCCACGCGATACGCCCCGGCAAAGGCGCCGCTTCCAGCTTCCCCTCCACCACGCGCACCTGCTTCAGCCCCAGCTCCGCCAACACCGTGCGCAGAAAAGAAGCACGCTTCCGAATCGGCTCCAGCAACACCAGTGAAAGCGAAGGCCGCATCAACGCCACCGCGATCCCCGGGAACCCGCCGCCGGATCCCACATCCACCGTGACACCCCCGTCGTCCTCCACCAGCTCCGCGAACAGCAGCGAGTCCAACCCGTGCACCGACGCCGCCCGCGTCGGCTCGACCACGGTCGTCAGGTTGATCTTCTTCGCCCACTTCTCGACGAGCGCGTGGTGCACCGCCAGCCCGTCCGCGACCTCGTCCGAGATCGCCAACCCCATCGCCTCCGCTCCCGCGAGCAGCGCCGAGCGGTACGTGCTCATCGCTTCGAAGCGCGGCGCCCCACGATCGGCGCCGCCGCCGGCGACGTCTTCATCGGCAGCACGTAGCGGCGCTCGCCGTCGAAGTCGTACAACGCACCCTGCACCGCGCCGGCCGTCGGCACCAAGCCGATCTCCCCGACGCCCTTCGCACCGTACGGCCCCTCCGGCTCGTGCTCCTCGACCAAGATGATCTCCATCGGCGGCGTGTGCCGCGCGCGCAGGATCCCAAGGCCACGCATCGTCATGTTCTCGGGCATCCCGTCGTCACCGCACGGCAGCTCCTCGGACAGCGCGTACCCGAGCCCCATGTGCAGCGACCCCTCGATCTGCCCGCTGCACAACACCGGGTTGATCGCCTTGCCGACGTCGTGCGCCGCGACGACCTTCTCCAGCTGACCCTTCTCGTCGAGGATCACCAGCTGCGTCGCGTACCCGAACGCGGTGTGTGTCTTCGGATTCTCCACCGGCGCCCCGAGCGGCACCGTGTCGTTACACAGGAACTCACCGACGAACACGCGCCCCTTCAACTGATCCAAGTCCCCGTTCACCGCCTCGAGCGCCTTCTTCATGTCCTCCGCCGCGAGGATCACCGCGTTGCCGCCGAACAACGTCGCACGCGAGCCCGTCGTCTGACCGCACTGCAAAGCAAACGTCGTGTCCACCTTCGCGCGGAACAGATCCGGCGACAGCCCCGTCACGTCACACGCGAACTGAATCAGGATCGTCAGGAGCCCCTGACCCATCTCCGTGTAGCCGTTGTAGAGCGAGATCGTCCCGTCGTCCTCGACGACCAGCCGGCACTTGCCCCACTCCGACGCGCCGTTGCCGATACCGCTGTTCTTGATCCCACACCCGAGCCCCACCGCGCGCCCGCGCGCCTTGGCGTCGTCGTAGTGCGGCTTCACCGCTTCGAGTGTCTTCTTGATCCCGACCGACTTCTCCAGCACCTGCCCCGTCGAGAAGATGTCCCCGACCTGCACCGCGTTGTCGTAGCGGAACTGCCACTTGTCCTTGCCGCACTTCTCCGCGAGCTGATCGATGATCGACTCCAACCCGAAGTTCGCCTGGTTCGCACCGAACCCACGCATCGCCCCGGCCGGCGGGTTGTTCGTGTACGCCGCCGTCGCCTCCACCAACACGTTGTCCACGCGGTACGGCCCGCACGCGTGCCCACCCGCGCGCTCCAACACCTTCGCGCCCACGCTCGCGTACGCGCCGGTGTCACCGATCATCTTCGCCTTGATCGCGAGGATTCGACCGTCCGCATCACACCCTGCCGTGTAATACATCTTGATCGGGTGCCGCTTCGGGTGCACGCGGATCGACTGCTCGCGCGTCAACGTCACCTTCACCGGCTTGCCCGTCACCTTCGCGAGCAAGGCAGCATGCGGCTGCACGGACATGTCCTCCTTGCCGCCGAACGCACCGCCGTTCGGGACCAGCGCGACCTGCACCTGGTCCGTCGACATGTCGAGGAACGAAGCCACCTGCCGCTGGTCGTCGAAGATGCCCTGCCCCTGCGAGTAGAGCTTCAGCGTCCCGCCGTCCTGCGGCACCACCAGCGCGCTCTCCGGCTCGAGGTAACCGTGCTCGATGCGCTGCGTCTCGTAGACCCCCGTCGCGACGTGCGTCGCCTCCGCGAGCGCCTTCTCCACATCGCCGCGCTCGATGCGCGAGTGCGACAGTTTGTTCCCGCGCCGGTGCACCTTCGGTGCGTCCTCTTCGAGCGCCTTCTCCGGATCCAACACCGGCTCCAGCACCTCGTACTCGATCTCGATCGCCGCCGCCGCCGCACGCGCCGTGCGTAGGTCATCCGCCGCCACCGCCGCGATGAAGCTCCCCACGCAGTGCGTGACCTCGCCCTCCGCGATGAACCCCGGCCAGTCCGGGACGATCAGCCCGTAGAACCGATCCCCCGGCACGTCCTTGTAGGTCACCACGCGCTCCACGCCGGGCATCGCGAGCGCCTTCGTCGCGTCGATCTTCACCACGCGCGCCCGCGCGTGATCCGACAACCGCACCGCGCCGTGCAGCATCCCCTCCGGGTACATGTCGTCGACGTACGGCCGCTCGCCGAGCGCGAGCTCGATCCCCTCGTACCGATCCAGGTTCGTCCCGACCTTCCCCGACGTGTCCGCGGGCGGCATCGCCTCCCCGCGCTTCACCGCCGCCACCAGCTGAATCGCCTCGATGATCCGCTGGTAGCCGGTGCACCGGCACAGGTGGACGTCGAGCTTCTTCCTGAGCTCCGCGTCGGTCGGGTTCGGGTTGTTGTCGAGGACGTGTTTCGCCCGCAGCACGATGCCCGGGATGCAGAAACCACACTGCAACCCGCCGGTGCGCGCGAACGCCTCGCCGTACAGGCGCTTCTCCTCGTGCGGCACACCCTCGAGCGTCAGCAGCGACTTGCCGTCGACCTTCTCGGCCGGCATCGCGCACGACACCTGCGGCTTGCCGTCGATCAACACCAGACAGCACCCGCACTGCCCCTGCGGCGCGCACCCGTCCTTGAGCGAGATGGTCCGGTCGGGGCCCAGATCCTCGCGCAACACGTTCAGGAGCGACGACCCCTGGGGGACGTCCTCCACGGTGCGCTGGTGTCCGTTCAGAGAAAACGTGAGGGCCATTCAGCACCCACTATCCCACGAAAACCGCTTTGTCGAAGGACGGTCAGCAGATGACGCCGGTCCGCGACGACAACATGCGTTCCTCGACGTACCGGTACAGGGACGCGTCGACGAGCTCGTCGGTGGGCACGAACGCCGCACCTACGTAGTACGCCTTGCGCGTGTTGTCGTAGCGCACATGCCGCACACGGGCCGGGACGAGCACCGGCTCCTCGTTGACGGCCTCGACCTCGACGAGGAGTGCGTCGTTCACGAGCGGCGGGCTCACGGTGTCGATCCAGAAGCCTACGCCCGTCGCGGAGACGTTCCCGCGGACGCGGTGGACGCCGCCGCCGTACCCGACCCGCAGCCGTTCGACGTCCACTCGGGGCGCTCCTCGTGCGATGCTCATCCAGGCGACTCCGGCGCAGCCACGGGCGATTGACGATGACCCTGGTGCGCTGGATCCTCTCATCGGACGCTGTGCGAACAACGTTAGCCACAGGCCTCGGTATCGTATGCGCGTGGTTCACATCGGGCTGCGACGCGGCCTTCGAGCTCCGTGCGCGTGAGCCGCCGCTCGGCGCCCAAACCGTCATCCTCGCGGTCGAGGGCGCCCCCGTGACCGTCTACGGCGGCCCCATCGACGCCTTCTATCGCATGTTCGGCGTCGAAGGCGGCGAGCGGCTCTTCGTCGGCTACTACGAGGAGTCCCTGATCGACCTCGGCATCGTCGCCGAGCCCGACGCCAACAGGCTGGTGCGCCTCCTCACCGAAGACGAAGGCCGCACCCTCGCCCCGTTCCTCGTAGGGTGGACGCGCCTCGCCGAGGAAACCGGCGACTGGGAGCAGGTCGACGAGACGCCGAAGGAGTTCTCCGACGTTCGCCTGAAGGTCGACACGAACCGGTCCTGCAGCGAGCTGATCGGCGCCCCGGAGCCCGCCCTTCGTGTCCTCGACGTCAGCTGTGACCGCCTCCCCGACCTCCCGGCGACACCGATGAGCCCGATGGAACCGATACCACCGAGCCCGGTCGTCTTCACGTGCACGGACGGCGAATCCTCCAAGACCTTCGACAGCGGCGTCGTCGGTTGCGCGCCGTTCGATCCGGACGTTCCGACCTGCGGCGACGGCGAGCGCATCGAGGCCGGCGCCTGCGTCGAGGTCGGCGCGACCTGCGCGTGGCCGACGCTCCCGCCCGACGCCGTCTACGTCGACGACGACGCGATGCCCAACGGGAACGGCACCTCCACCCTCCCCTACGACGACCTCATGGACGCGCTCGCAACCGCAGCGCCGGGCGCGACGATCGCGCTCGCCCCCGGTGTCTACTCCGCCGCGCAGTGGACCCTCGACGTCGCGCTCGTCGGTCAGTGCGCCGCGCAGACCACCGTCGCGGCGCCGCGCATCGAGCTGCGCGCTCGCGCTCAGGGCGTGACGTTCGAAGCCACCCAGCTCGACGTCCCCGTCGACGCCACCGCGATCCTCGAAGACGTCGTCCTCGCGACGAACCATGTACCGGTCGACGGCGTGCTCGAGCTGCGACGGGCGCGCGTGCGCGACACCGACCCCGGGGACGCCGACCTCCTCTCCATCACGGGACGCGCCGTGCTCGAAGACGTCACGATCGGGCCGGTCACCGGCAACGCGCTCGCGGCGTTCGCGGGCGAAGCGGAGCTCGTACGTGTGACGGTGTTCGACGTGATGACCACAGCCAACGCGGGCATGGGGATCGTCGCGCGCGATGGCGCGACCGTCATGCTGATCGACGTCTCCTTCGATCGGGTAGCGGGCTCGGCGCTCTTCGTCGAGGGCGCTACGGTCGACGTGGATCGCGTCGCGATCCGCGACTCGAGCCTCGACCGGCAACGCGGGCGTGACCTCCCAGCGGCTCTGGTCTTCGCCAACGGCCGACTCGAAGGCCGCCGGTTGTACATCGAGCGGCCGCTCGTCACCGGCCTACGCGTCGCAAACGCGGCGGCCCAGCTCGACGAGGTCGTCGTCGAAGACACGCGGTCCGTCGACGGCGTGGGGGTGTTGTCGGGGTTCTTCGAGTCGGCGGACGTCACGCTCCGCAACCTCCACGTGCGCGGCGGCGCCGCGGGTCTGCTCGTCGTCGGAGGCGCGCTCGTCACGGAGAACCTCGTGGTCGAGGGCGCGCTCGACGCGACCGGGCGCTACGGCGTCCGCGCGCAGGCGGCCGCCGCGGTGACGCTGAACGGCGTGCACCTGCGAGGGATCTGGGACGAGGCCTTGGCGGTGCTGGAGCCGAGCACGACGGCGACGGTCACGAACCTCACGATCGAGGACGTCGGCAACGACGCCACCGGCGCCCAAGCGATCATCGTCGCGGGCGGCGGCGCGATCACGGCGCGGCGCGTGCGGGTGGAGGGTGTGGTCGGCAACGGCATCGACGTCGCGTTCAGAGACGCGCGGGGCGACTTCGAGGACGTCATCGTCCGCAACGTGCGCGCGCCGTTGGGACAAGAAGACAAACCGGGCGGCGCGTTCGGTGCGGGTCCGCTGTCGACGGTGAGGCTCGCGCGCGCGTCGCTCACGGAGTTCGATCGCCACGGCTTCCTGGGCTACGGCGCGTTCGACATCGACATCGACGACCTCGTCGTCGAGACGAAGCCGCTCGTCCGGGGCGTCTCGCTGACGAACGACCCCGGCTTCGAGCTCGACGATGGTTCCGTGCTCCCCGACATGGTTGCGCGCCTCGATCGGGTCCGCGTCACGACCGCGACGAGCGCGTTCGAGGTGTCGCAGTTGGACGCGGGTCGAGCGGCGTTCATCGGCGTACACCTGGAGATCACGGTCAACGACCTGCTGGTGGACAACGCCGCCGGCTACGGCGTGCTGCTCGACGGGATGAAGTATGACGTGACGCTGGACCGACTCCAGGTGACCCGGACACGCGGAACCGGAGTCATCCTGCGGGACACTCCACTGGCCGTCATCAAGAACCTCATCGTCGCCCGGAGCACGACGGGCGAGCTGCCGGGGGCGGCGGCGCTGCGGATCAGCGAGGCGAAGCTGCGCCTCGAGGCGTTCACACTCCGCGACAACGAGACGCTGGCGCTCGAGGTGGAGCAAGAGCGACACGAGGATGGCGAGATCGATCTGTCGCAGGGGAGCATCGTCAACAACCCGATCGCGGTTCGGGTGCCTGTCCTGGAGACGCTGAACATTCGGCCGCGGCAAGTCATCTTGCGCGGCAACCGTCTGCAGCTGTCGACTTTCTGACCTCCGAGCTGTCAGACCGCGGTGGTTCGTCCTGAAGGGACAACCATCGAAACCATCAACGGCCCGAACTGAGTTCGGAGGGAAGTAGGAATGAAAACGCTCTCGAAATGCGCGGCCGTCGCCGCAGTGGCCCTCGTATGCCCAAACCCAGCGAGCGCCCAGTCATCGACGGCCCAACTCACGGCGCCCGAGGAACCCAAGGGTGTGGGCAACGTCCTCACTTACGACGTCAGGACGGGCCGCGAGACGACGCGACGCCTGGTCATGAACGGAGGTGGTCCACGCGAAGAGAGCGGCCAGCTCGGCGGTGACCTCTACGGGACCCTGTTCGGAATGGGTGAGATCGCTCCCGTGGACGACCCCGGTCAGTGGCCGGCGCGCGCGACGGTCAACGTCGGCGAGTGCAGCGGAACGATGATCGACGCACGCCACGTACTCACCGCGGCGCATTGTTTTCACGATCCCGACTTCGGCTGGTTCGGAATCGAACACGGAACGGCCACGCCCGGTACGTTGGCGTACGGAACCGCGGAGATCGAGAAGGTCACGGCGTTCGAGGGCTGGACGGTCCACGGCCTGTGGAACTGGGACATGGCGATCGTGACGCTGGATCGTCCCATCGGAGCGCTGACGGGTTGGTACGGCTACGGCGAGGCTTCGTGTCACGCCCTCACGCACGGTGACTACGAGAGCTACTCGTTCCCGACGCTCGGTCCGCTCGCAGGCAGCATGGTGTACACCAGCGGCGACGCTGATTGGTGTCCGACCGCGCACCGCGTGCAGGTGAACATCGCCGGCTACGGAGGCATGAGCGGCAGCTCGCTCGCCGACAAGGACGACCACACGGCACGTGCGGTCGCGAGCACGGTGTACCCAATCTGGCCCGAAGGGATTCGCTACGTCCGAATCAACGGGACGCGTTTCGACGTCCTGCGAGAGGTCATCTACGAGGAGCGCCCCGACGTCCCCGATCTGACTCCGGTGGGTTTGCACATCGAGGACAAGTCGATTGCTCCGGCCGCCGGCGACAAGCTCGAGGTGAACGGCATCTACGTCCACAACTACTCGGAGGCGGACTACAGCGGTCCGGTCAAGGTACACATCAAGCTCTCCAACAACGGCTCGATCAGCGCGAGCGACACCACGCTGTGGTCGTGGCAGGACCCCAACGTCACGATCGACGCGCTCGGGATGCTGGCCGTCCCGGCGGCGACGATCACCGTGCCCGGCTCGGTCACGCCGGGAACTTATTTCATCGGCATCTGGGTCGAAGCGCCCGACGCGAATCAATCGAACAACGAGGGTCGGGACGAGATCCTCATGGATATGGACATCATCGTCATCGAAAATCACGAGGTCGACTTCGAAGTATTGGAGGTCGAGGCGACGCCGGGTGTGTACTCGAGCTCGGGCGCCGTGAACTTCACGTTCGAGGTGAAGAACAAGGGCAAGCTCGATGCGAAGCCCTGGTCGGCCGACATCTACCTCAGCCCGAGTCCGTTCTTCACGGAGGACGCCCTCCTCGTCGGCACCGGCAGCGGCCCCTCGCTGGACGCCGGCGACACGTACTCGGGATCCGACGCCGTGTCGCTCTCGGGGGTCCCGGCTGGCACGTACTGGCTCGCGATCGAAGTCAAAGCGGATCCGAGTGATCCGGAGTCCCTCCTGTCCTCGAACCGGAGGGTCGCTCCGATCGGATTCGAGGTTCAGACGCTGACGTTCCAGGGGCCGCAGCCCAACCTCGAGGTCGACTTCGTGGAGGCCTACCCGGGGACCTACGAACCGCAAGACGACTTGCCCGTCACGTTCTCGGTCACGAACACCAGCGCAGGCGCGGGCACGTGGACGGCCCACTTCTTCGCGGTGAACGCGGGGGGCGCGATCGTGAGCCTGGGTTCGGGCAGCGCGCCGTCGCTGCCGGCGGGGAGCTCGTTTTCGTCGGTCGAGTTCCTGCCGCTTGGCGCGCTCAACAACGGGACGTGGCGCATTCGGATGTCAGTCGAGACGGACAACGAGTCGGTGCTGTCGAACAACTCCGCGGAGTCGCTGAACGAGTTCACCGTTCAGGCCGGCTTCGCGAACTGAGTCGAAGAAAGAAGGAGAGAGACGATGACCAACGACAAGAAGATGATGGCGCTCGCGCTCTTCGCGACGGGCTTCACGGCGTGCGCGGGCGCGGAGCCGGAGCTCGCGGAGAAGACGGCGGCGGCGAGGTTCGAATCGGAGGTGGCGATGTGCTGCGACGCGGTTTCGTGCGTCGAAGACGTGATGCCCGAGTACTGTCGCGACCTGCCGGTGATCTGCGGCGGCGACGGGTGCGTGGTGGAGCACCAGGGCGTCGGCTACGCGCTGACGAAGGAGAACGCGCGCCAGGCGGCGTTCACGATCGGCGTGCCGGGGCAGCAGTACTTCCCGGATCCGTTCCACCCGGCGCCGTTCCAGGATCCGTACTGCGCGTTCTTCGAGGCGCTCGACCAGCCTTGCTACAACCCGGCGCCGCTCCCGAACCCGCCCCCGTCGGGCGGGTCCCACGGCGGCGAGTGGGACTGCACGAAGTGTAGCTTGAAGCTGGTGGCGTGCGTGTCGTGGTGCGCGGTCAAGGGTCCGAGCGGCTTCCCCGCGTGCTCCCTGCAGTGCGAGCAGCGCTTCGAGCAGTGCACGATGTCCGAGTGCAGCAGCTGACCTGGGCCCCATGGCCGGTCGCGGCCCACGTGTGATACCTCGTAGGGGATCGTGCGCCGCGACCGCGCCACCTCGATGGGCTTCGCCCTCGTCGCGCTGGCGAGCGCGGCGCTCGCCTGCAAGGCGTCGCCCCCCAAACCCGAGCTCTTCGGCGTCTTCCGCGGCTGCACGGAGATCAAGGCCGACCGCACCTGCCTCTACACCTCGGGCTCGACGCTGACGGTGTGGTTCGACGCCTCGGCCTCCTCGAAGGTCGAAGTCCAGATCGACGGCGACGAGGTCGCCACGAAGCTCATCCCCGCGGAGGACGGCGCGAGGCTGGAGCTGCCGCTCGAGGACCACGCCGAGCGCGTGCGCGTGGACATGAAGGGCGGGAGGTTCGAGCTCCCGCTGAAGTGGGTTCAGACCGCGACCCCGGCGGAAGCGGGCCCGAGGGAGGCGTACCGGCTGCACCAGGCGGGGCTCAGGGCACTGAGGCGGGGGGACGCGGAGAAGGCGCACCACCTCCTCGAGGAAGCGGAAGACCTCGCGCGCAACTCCAAGTTGGCGCACAGGTGGAGAGAAATCGCGTACGCGCTGACGTACCTGGAAATCACGACTCTTGGACAACTCTCGGAGGCGGAGCGTCGTCGACGTGACCTTCCCCTCGGAGCGTCCTTCGATGGTCGATCTCGAGTCTTGATGGGCTGGCTTCGCGGCTTCGTTGCTTGGCGCCTCGGAGATCGCCGGACCGCGCACCGCGAGCTCGATGACGCGATTCGGTGGGCCCGCCGACTCGGAGATCCTGCGCTCCGAGACGCTGCGAGTCTCGGTGGCTTGCTTCTTTTGGAATCAGGCCGTGCAGCCGAGGCCGTAGAGATCTTTGACGAGCTTAGTCGTCTGTCAACTCCAGGCGGATGCCAATGGTCGACGGACATACTCAACGCTGGGTGGGCTCGACTGATGCTCAAGCGGCCAGACGACACCCGCGCCGCGGCCCGCCTCTTCGAGGCTGGCATTCACGCCTCCAAGCGTAGCTGCGCGGACGAGGACACTCGAAATCACCACATCATCAACCTGGCTCTCGCACATCTTGAACTGCAGGATTCGGCCGAAGCGAGCGTATGGCTCGAGCAAGCCAACGCGACACAGGACCCAGTTCAGCGACTTTGGATTGCACTGCTTGGAGCCCGCCTGGAACTTGCGCTCGGCCAGACCGAGTCAGCGGCTGATGCGTTCGTGCGGCTTGCTCAACGAGCATCGCGTACTCGCTACGAAGCTCTAGAATGGCGAGCCCGACTCGGGGCGGGGCGTGCATACCGCGAAGGTTTGAAGGTCACGAAGGCCGAGGAACAGTATCGACTCGCTGAAGATATTCTTGGAAGGCAGGCGTTCCTCATGCCTGCCCGACAAGGGCGTTTTGCCTGGCTCAACGAGCGAAGTGAAAGCGCCCGCGAACTTGTTACAGTGCTTCTCGGGCGAGGCGCCGATTTGGAAGCGTTCACGGTGGCTCGGCGAGCGCGACGGCGCGCCTACCTAACGCTCGCGGCAATCGCGGAGGTCCACCGGCTACACGGCGCTGACGGTTCCGAGTGGGCTCACAGCGTTGCTGCTGTCGAAGAGGCCCGAGAAGCCTTGGCTTCCTATCGGGCTAACGAAGCTTGGGCGACCGCCGAACAAGACGTCGGTCGGGCAGACGCAAAAGAACGTGCCCTCGCTACCGCCGTCGACCACACGATGGAGACAGCGTTGGCACTGCTCAGACCTCGAACGCCAACCCGCGACCCTGCATTCGCCGCGGGCGACCTGGTCACACTTCCAATCGAAACAGATCGAGGCCCCACATTGTTCGTACGAACCGCGAACGGCATCTCCGTTCGTCCGTTAGACAAAGGGATAGCGGCCGCTATCGACGACGTCGAGCTCTCTGAGGCAGCGAGAATCCTAGTCCTCGCTGATCGCCCCGAGACCGCCGCATCTCTAGCGCGAGACCTCCGTGTGCAGATACCTGTAGCTTTTGGTCTCGACCTTGGTCCTAGCCATGCACCTACACGGGCCAGCAACCAGCTAATCGTATCCGATCCTCGCCGGGACCTCGTGGCAGCGCGACGCGAAGCATCGCAGATCGAACACCTCTACCCGCAGCGTAGTTTGGTCCATATCTCCGGCCGATCCGCGACCCGTAGTGCCGTCATTGAAGCGGTGCAGAACGCGGACGCCTTTCATTTCGCAGGACACGGAAGAAGTGCGGGACCGGAGGGATGGGACTCTGCCTTGCTCCTAGCTGACACGGAACTGAGCGTGGGTGACGTTCTTCTGCTGCGATCAGTACCGCGCCGAGTGATCTTATCTGGGTGTGAGACCGCCAAGACCGGGACGCTTGACGAGGGTGGCATAGGGGTTGCTCAGGCCTTTGCGATCGCGGGTTCCGAGGTTGTCATCGCAACACATCGCGAAGTCGATAGCGCTGATGCTCTCGCATATGCGACAGCACTGCACGGCCGGATCTCCGCCGATCAGAGCAACCTGCTAGCCGCTCACCAGGTCGCTCTACGCGCCGTCGGTGAGGCCGCGGACGCTTTCGTGCTCCTCGTCCGCTGATCCTCCACTTGCCCGAGCCGAACGAAGGATTCGACCATCAACGGCCACTCATGGCAGGGGACTTGGATGTGCGGGGAGCACAAGATGCAGACTGAGACCCCAACGGCGGTCGTGTAAGTGGCGCCGCACGGCTCCGACCTCCAGCTCATCGAACGAGCCCTCGCGCGTGATCCCACGGCCTGCCGCGCGCTCGTCGATCGTCTGACGCCCGCGATTCAACGCCAGGTCAACGCGGCCCTCGTGCGACGGCGTCGGGGGGCGCGCCAGGACGTCCTCGACCTCACCCAGGAGGTCTTTCGTATCCTCCTCGACGACGACGGACGAATCCTCCGCGGCTGGGACCCGAAGCGGGGCGCGACCCTCGAGGGCTGGGTCGGAATGGTCGCGGAGCGCAGAGTCCTGAACATCCTCACGAGCGGGCGCCAAAGCGGCCACGCCGAGGACGCGCAGGACCCCGCCGACTTCGATCAGGACATCGCGGAGGGCCCCACGCCCGAGGTGCGTGCGATCTCCAAACAGCAGCTCTCGCAGCTCCTGGAGGGCCTCCAACGCGAGCTCTCGGACCAGGGATTCGAGATGTTTCGACTCCTGTTCGTCGAACAGCGAGACGTCGCGTGGATCATGGAGCACCATCAGATGTCCCGAGACGCGGTCTATGCGTGGCGTTCGCGCATTCGGAAGACCCTGATGAAAGTTTTCGAGCAAATCGAGTCAGATCCGGCCACTGAACCCGGAAGGAAGCAGCGGGGGGCGTTGTGACGGACCACGATGGCCGAGACGACCTCCTCCGAAAGCTGGGACAGATGGTCGAGGCGCGATCGCACGAAGCGGATGACTGGTGGGACGCCGCGAAGGAGGGCCGACAGGATCGGCTCCCCGACGGCGCTCCACCGGTGGAAGCGTTGAAGCCACTGGACGATGACGAACGGGCACGAATGACCGAGGCTTTGTTCGGTGTCGCACCGCAGGCGGAGGTCGTCGACCTCGCGGCCAAGCGGCGAAACCGAATCCGGCTGGGCGCCGCCGCGGGATTTGCGGCGGCCGCAGCAGCGGCGGTCGTCCTCTTCGTCACGGCGCCGAGCACCCCCGCTCTCCCCGAGTACGCGATGGTCGTGCGCTCGGGGGAGAAGGTGGTGCGCGGCGATACGCCGACGACGGACGACTACCGCTACGTGGCGGGCAGTCAGGTCGACGTCATCGTCCGCCCCCGAGTGACCGTCGAGGGGACCGCGCACCTGAGCGCAGTCGCCGTCGACGCCGACGGGACCGCCCACTCGTGGACGGGCCCGGTGGTCACGCGGGATGGCGCGTTTCGGGTGGGGGGCACGTTCGGTGAGGACGTGAATCTCGAACCGGGGGCGTGGAGGCTCGTCCTCGTCGTCAGCTCGGATCCGATCGCGGATCCGACGGCGAGTTGGGCGACGCCACCAACGGGCGCACGCGTCGTCGAGCATCGGTTCCAGCTCGAACCAACTAGCTCAGGTACCCCGCCCGGGGTGCCGTCTCCGGGAGACGATCCATGAACAGAACCTACTTCCTCGCGCTGCTGCCCCTCGTGGCCTGCGGTCCCGAACAGCCCGAGACGCTCCGCGTCGCGACGTCGTCGATCTCGACGATGGGCTTCACGCCTCCACCGTGTCCGCCTGGCGGCGGGAGCTACTCGTGCGGGGGACGCGAGGGCGCCCTCCCGCCGGAGTTGCAGGACGCGTGCGTGGACGAGCGGTGGATCGGGTACTACCTCACGGCGATCAGCAGCAAATTCACGTGCCCAGCCGCCGGTCGGCTGACTCCGGGGGGCTCCTGGCAGGTCAGCCCCCTGTTCACGAGCAACTGGGTTGGCGGCAACTTCCCCGAGCACCCCGAAGAGCTCGATCGGTTCTGTAAATACGAGTGGATCGAGTCCTCGTCCAACCCGGGGCCTCCGGTCATCTCGGCTCTCCCGAACACCGGCAGGATGCGGTTGGAACGTGACTGCCGAGTCGTCGCGCCGCAGTTCCTCCCGACGCAGCCTGCGTCCGCGACGCTCTTGCGCGATGCGTATCGCGCGCAACTCAACCACGCCAACTTCGGGCCTGGTGCGCAGATCCCCGGGGGCCACCCGGTACGTATTGCGGTCATCGACTCGACCCCCGATGGGAGCCCCGTCGCCCCCCCCCCTGGTGACTCCGACCACGGGATGATCGTCAGCTCCATCGCACGAGATGCGAGCTGCATCTCCCGCAACGGTACCGAGATCGACTGTGCGGGGGACATCCTCACCTACCAGGCGCTCACGCTCGACGGCGGCGCCCACGGCTACCCGAGTGACGTGGCCGACGCCATCGACCGCGCTCTGTACGACTGGAAGTATAGCGCCAGCTCCGCAAACCTCGTCATGAACATGAGCATCGGCTGGCACGAAAGGTACTCCGGTCTTCACGGCCCCGACATGCGAACGACCGGGCTCGCGGCCTGGCTGTCGATCCAGCACGCGGCCTGCGCAGGCGCGCTCGTCGTCGCGGCCGCCGGCAACCGCGCACAGGTGACCACTCAGACCGGACCGCTCTACCCGGGAGGATGGGAGTTCGAAGACACGCTGTGTAGCGACGGCGCGACCTCGAGCTACCGCCCAGCGCTCTACGCAATCGGAGCTGTGAGTGGCCGCGACGAGACGCTCGGCGTTGCGCGCAACGGCGGCACGCCACGAATCGTCGGCCCGGCTGCGTTCGGCGTCGTGGATACCTTTGCGCAGAACATCATCGGCTCGCCCCCCACGCTCGCTCGCTCTGGAACGTCGGTCTCGGCGGCGGCGTTCTCCGGGCTCGCCGCGCTCATCTGGCGCTACGACTCGCAGGCCGAACGTCGAGATATCGTGGACCTCGTCTATGACAACGGTGTTCTGCTGCCCGAACCCGCGGACTTCCAGCAGGGTGCCACGGGCCTTTCCACGACCTTCAGTCAACGCCGCATCGACATCTGCAACACGATTCACGCCGTGTGCGCGGGCGCCGCGTGCCCGGCCACGTGCCCCGCACGCCCGGCCGGTGCGAACGTCGTCGTCGACATGAGCGCCGTGATCGACATCGAGTTCCCGGGACTCCTCAGCGGCCCGCTGACGCCGGCGACGCTGACGAACCTTCCGACGGTCCCCCTGATCGACCAGAACATCGAGCGTCCCTGGGTCGGACCTCAGCCCGGGAAACCGTCTTGTCCAGCCTGTATGGGTTGGCAGTCGATGTTCTCCGGAAAGATCGAGTACGACGCGGCCACCGAGGACCTCGACACGATGGTTCTACGCATGACGCCGTGCCAGCCGGCGTGGTGCGACCCGACGATGGGGGGCATCAAAATCGAGGTCGAGAACCCCGACGAGGAGTTCGTCGTCGACCTCGGATCGGAGTTCAACTTCGACTTCGTCGACTCGGCAGTGCTCGAGACCTCGTTCGTCGTGGACGGTGAGACTATCGTCACCGCCTCCGAAGTCGCGGTCGAAGAGTTCTAGCCCCGCCTCGTCCCGGCCCGCCCGTCACGGGCGGGCCGCCTCAGAACGTCCCCACCGCGAAGTGCAGCTGCGGGTCCGTGGCGCCCGGGTCGCGCTGGTTCAGCGGCACCGCGAAGTCCACCGCCAGCGGTCCGATCGGCGTCGCGACGCGCACGCCGAGCCCGATCCCCTGCGCCAGGGTTCGTGTCGCCGTGCGCGGCGCGTCCGCGGGGCCGATCGTCTGCTCCGTCGACAGCGAGAAGTTACCGTCGAACCACAGGTCACCCACGTCGTAGAACATCGCCATCGACAGCGGGCCGAACAGCGCGATGCGCACCTCGGACTTCAGCGCGAGCATCAACTTACCGCCGGGGGAGATCGTCACGGTCGGCACGCCGTCCGCGTCGAGCGTCGTGTCCTGCGGCAGCAGCGTCTTCTCCGGATACCCACGCACCGTGCGCCGGCCGCCCGCGAAGAAGCGGCGGTTGACGGGCACCTCGTCGCTGCTGATCGGGAAGATCTTCCCGCCGAGCAACGACACCGCCAACACCACCCCCCGCATGTACGGCGCCGGCAGATAGACGTTCGCCCGACCCTCCACCGTCACGTGGTCGGGTGAGTTCGAATCCAACCCCTTCGCGTAATTTCCGGAGACCTCCAGATAAGCCCCCGCCGACGGGTTCAGCGGTTCGTCCCTCAAATCCCAACTCACCGACGGCCCCGCCGAGATGTAGATGTTCGAACCCTCGACGCGCGGCCGGTTCGGATCGAACAGCTCCGTGCTGCACAGCTCCGGACGATCCAGGTCGTTGTTACAGTCCAGGTCCGCACGCTCGAAGTCGGTGCGCACCTGAATCGCCACCGGGCGCGGCGCATCCGCCACCACCGGGCGCCACCCCTTGTAGTTTCCGATCAACGTGATCTTCTGCGTGTTCTCCGCGAACGCCGGATCGTAGTCGCGCAACGCGATGACATCGAGCCCCGCGGTGAACCCCGGCGGCAACCCGAAGATGCGCGGGTAACTCAACCCCGCCGCGACCTCGTACTCCATGCGCTCGAACGTCGAGAAGTCATTGTAGAACGACTGAATCCGCTCACGGATTTGTGAGTCGTACAGCACCAACAGCTGCGGCAACCAAACGTTCACCTTGCCGAGGAGCTGAAGCCGCAACGCGCTCCCGCCGAGGTTCGAGTCACCGAACCCCGCAAACGCGCGCACGCCCTCCTCCGTCGACGCACCAATCCCGAGCTCCAGCGAGTAGTTCTTCCGCTCGCGAACATCGACGATCACGTCCTTCTCCGACGCCACCTGATCCTCGTCCAACGGACTCACCGTCACCCGCTCGAACACCCCGACCCGCAACAGGTTGTCGCGCGTGCGAACCATGTCGTCCTCGCTCAGGATCTTCCCGTCCTTCACGAGCAACTCACTCCGCACCACCCCGCCCTGCGTGATGTTCACCCCGCGCACGATCACCTCGCGCGTCTTCACCTGCGGCCCCTCGTCGATCCGGAACACCAGCTCCACCGGACACGTGTCCTCGCCCGCCTCCTCGGCGCGCTGACACACCGCGCGCACGTCCAGCGGCGCGCTCGTGGATGTGTCGACGAACCCGAAGCTCCCCAACGAACCCCGCGGTGGCACCTGACGCAGGCTCTCGGACACCGACGCGTACAGATAGCCGTCGTTCCGGTACTTCGTGAGGATCGCCCGGCGCGCCTCCTCCACCTGATCGAACGAAACCGCCGTCCCACCGACCACCGTCGGATCCATCCCGGACAGCTCGAACAACGCACCCGCCGTCACCGCGTCGTTCCCCGAGAACGACAGCGCCCCGATCGTCCACTTCATCCCCGGCTCGATCGCGATCGACACGTCCAACAGCGTCGGGTTCTTGCGCGGTCGCACGTCCGGCTCCGCGACCTTCACCGTCTGGTAACCACGCGCGCGATACATGTCCGCGATGACGTCACCCGCCTGCTGGTACGCCCGCGCGATGTACAGCCGGTCCGGCTTCGGCGCCGTGCTGTCCGGCTGCGCCGGCGTCCGCGGGCGCTGCGTGGAGTGGTCCCCGAACAGCGCCGAGACCTCCGCCGGATCCGCACCCGGCCGACTCAGCTCGTCGGCCATCGCGTTCGACACGAGGTCCTCCACCTGACGCTCCAGCGTCTCCCGGTCCACCTCCGTGTTGCCGGGGAACGCCAAGCGTCCCACCCGGCCCACCGGCCCCTCGTGGATCAAGAACGCGACGGTACGCTGCTTGTCGTCCGGCGAAGTCGTCACCCGCTCGCGCACTCGCGCCGCGAAGTGTCCGCGCCGGTGGTAGCGATTGACGATCCGCTCTTTCACCTCCGCGACGATCGAAGGCCCCGTCCCCAGCGACACCAACGGCACCGTGTCCTGCTCCAGCATCCGCGTCGGCATCACCGCGTTGCCGACCAGCTCGACCTTCACCGCCGGCCCGGGCGCCACGGTGAACACCACGTCCGCCAGCGGCGAGCCCTCACGCGTCGCGCGCTTCGCCACCACGTCCGTCAACGCGATCTGCGCGTCCCAGAAGCCCGCCCGCTTGTAGTCTTGCGTCAGCTTCTCGAGCGCCGCGCGAATCTCGCGGAGGTCCACGACGTCCCCGGGCCGAACGCCGAGCCGTCGCTCGACCTCCCACCGCGGCAGCTTCGTCTCTCCGTTCAGGGCGATCGCTCGCACGACCGTCTGCGGCCCCTCGTCGATGCGCACCAGGACGCGAAGCCCACCGCTGTCGTCGGCCGGCTCGAACGCCAACCCCACCGCGGCCTGCCGAAAACCTCGGTCGCGCAGCACCTCCTCCAGCGCGTCGCGCATCTGCGGGAACCGACGCGGATCGATCGGGCTGTCGGCCGTCGCCCCCATCGCCTCCTCGATCTCCTCCTGCGTCAGCTCCTCGCTCGCGATCACCTCCAGCGCACGCACGATGCCGCGCGGCGGCAGCACCACGCGAACCCGCACGCGATTGTCGTCGCGCGTCGCGTACACCAGCACGTTCTCGAAGCGACCGACCCGGAACAACACCTTCACCGCGCGGCGAACCGCCGACGGTGAGAAGGCCTCCCCCTCCACGAGCCCCGCGAGCTGACGGAGGTCGTCGATGTCCTCGGTCGGCGCCGCCTCGAACGTCACGCGATCGATCACCAGCCCCGTGATGCGCTCGGGCTCCGGTGCCGGCGACTGCGCGACGGTGAGCGCGACCAACGCCGCGATGCCGAGACCCATCAGCTCACCACTCCCAGCGCTGCTTGAGGTCGAGACCCCAGTCGCCGTAGGGCACGTCCTCGGAGGACGTCCAACCGAACTGGAGGTTGAGGCGCGGCGTGAGCCGCACGCGGAGCGCCGCGCGCTGGTCGTTCGTCCTGAGGAGCGAGCTCGAGTACTCGAGGCGCGCGGGGCGATCGAGCACCGAGAGGTCCTTCGCGACGAGCACGCGCGGCTCGTACGCGCGCGCCTGGGACGAGTATTCGGTGGTCACGTCGATCTGATCGATCGGAAGCACCTTCTTCACCTGTCGGTCCACACCCGACAGCTTCAGCAGCGCGCTCCCCGCGAACGACGCGAGGTCGCGGTCGAGGTCCGTCACCTTCACGCCGCGGATCAGGCACGACACGATGTTGCGTTCGTCCATCTCCGGGTTGCTGGAGTACGTCGTGCTCACGTCCTCGAACGAGCCGACGAGGTTCACGCGGATGCGCGCCTGGCACGCCTGCGCGCTCATGATGAGGTCGTAACCCACGTCGAAGCGGTAGCGATCCTTGAAGGTCACCGTGCCGCTCTCCATCGTGTACTCGCGTCCGATGAACGCGACGCGGCCGCCCTGGATCAGCGACGCCGTGCCGAGCATGCCGTAGCGCTCGTTGGTGCCGGTCAGCCGCAGGTCACCCGTGGCCTCCAGATCGACATCGTCGTTCTTGATGCGGACGTTGTCCTTCGCGTGGAAGTGCACGTCGAGGTCCACGACCTCCCGCGACGGGTCGTACACATCGGCGATGCGGTTCGAGCCAACGAGGCTCTGCAGATCGATCTTCGGCCGCGCACGCCCGCGGCGCACGTCGAGGTCACCGCGCACCTTGATACGGTCCTGCGTCCCGAAGATCTGCACCGCGCCGGTCAGCACGCCGTAGACGTCCAGCGTCGGGTAGGTCATGCGCGGCGCGACGTCCGTGAGGTTGAGGTTCAGCGTAAAGCGGCGCGGCAGGTAGCTCTCCAGGAGCACGTTGCCGTTCATCGCGATCTTGCCACCCGCCCACTGCCCGACGGCGCGCTCGATCAGGATCGTGGACTGCGAGAACGTGAGGTCCGCCGTCATCGCGGTGATGCGATTGTCGAAGCCCGCCCACTCCAGCAGACCTCGCTCGATGCGGCCCGCGCCGACCAGCGTCAGCGCGTCGGGGCGCCCGCCGAGCGTCGCGTCGACGAGGAGGTTGCCGCCCGCCTTCACCACGTTTTCGTTGAGCAGCTCCGCGATCGCGAGGTCGATGCGGCCCGACACCTTCATGTCGATCGCCTGCGACCCGAAGCGCCCCTCGCCGGTGAGGCGAGTGCGTGGACCGGTGATGCTGAGGCGCTTCGTCTCGAGCACGCCCCGGGTCATCGTGAAGCGCGCGGGCGCCGAGGTCTCGAGGTGCACGCCGTCGAGATCGAGCACGCCCTTCTCGAGGTAGACCTTGCCGCTCGACAGGTGCCAGTCGACGAGCGAGCCAGACAGGTCCGCGGTGCCGGTCGTCGTCCCGCGGTAGTCGCGGTGGCCCTGCAGGCCGCTCACGATGTCCGGTGCGGCGACGTCCGTGTACGTGATCTTCGCCGTGTACGGGATGCCGCTGCCGAGGCCGATGACGCCCGTCGACTTCAGGCGGTCGCGGAGCGCCGACGCGACGTACTCCATGTTCGCGCCGCGGAGCTTCCCGTCGAAGCGCCCGCGCCCGAGCTTCACGGGGCCGGCCGCGACCTCTTCGAGGTCCGCCGCGATCGTGCCCGTCACGCCCATGAACGACCCGCCGACCTCGAAGGTCAGCGCCAAGTCACCGTCGAGCTTCGGCTGCGTGGTGCGAATCAAATCGATGGACTGGAGCTTCGCGCCCGCGGTGCGCAAGTTCGCTTGCAGGTTGCCGAGGTTCGGGTCGATCCAGCCGCTCCCGAAGATGCGCCCCTCGTGTTTCTTGAGCTGGAGTGAGTCGACGACCACTCGTCCGCGTTCCATGCGCCCGATCAGCCGCCCACCTTGCGTCGTCTCGCCGACGATCGCGGCCGACTCCACCTGCATGTCGATCGGGCCGGTCAGCGCAGTCACGGGCCCCGTGAGATCGAACTTCGCGGCGATCTTCCCGGTCGGGTCGCCCCACTCCCGGCCGTCGACGCCGAACGGTATCAACAGGTCCTCGATGCGACCGCGCGTGACCTCGCCGAAGATGTTCAGCGGGACGTCGTCGGTCAGCGTGACCTGCACCTGCCCCTCGTAGCTCGACTCGCCGAGGCGCCCCTGGATGCCGCTCACGTCGAGCGACACGATGTCGTGCCACCGCACCGTCCCGGTCCCCCCGCCGAACGGGATGCCGCCGATCTCGATGTCCGCGAACTCGAACGCGCCGACGCCGACGAGCTCCTCGAACGGCCCCGACAGCTCGCCGGACATCGTCCCCACCCCGGAGAACGCGAGCCCCGCGATCGGACCGAGGTCGACGAAGTCGAACGACGGGAAGTTCGTGGTGATCGACACGCCGCCCTGCTCGCCGAAGCGCACGGCGACGTCCGCGTGCCCCTCCGTCGCGCCCGACGTCAGCCTAATGTCCTCCAGCCGCACGCCGTCCAGACCGAAGTGCCAGATCCCCGTCGCGTGCGCCGCGTCGATCGCGAGCATCAGGTTCTCGGGCGGTATCGACTCCCGAGGTTTGCCGAACACCACCGGCCGGTCCCACGCGCCGTCGTACACACGTGCGTTCACGACGTCGTACTCGAACGGTCCGGTGAGCACGACCGGGTCCAGCGTCCCGGAGAGCTGAGTCGTCCCGCTCCCGATCAGATCGACCCACGGCCCCGTCACACCGAGGGACTCGAAGACCCGCGCGAGGGAGACGTCGGCCTGCGTGGTGTCGAAGGACGCCGAGTAGTGGTCGTCGAAGTTGATGCCGCCCTTCCCCCGGATCGCGCCGTCCGCGAGGCGCACTTCGACTTCGTTGATCTTCACGCCGCGTCGGTCCGCGGAGAAGTCGACCTCCAGCGTGTCGCCGAGCGAGAACGCGTCGATCTTCGCGCCCTTCACGCGCACCGAGCCTGCACCCCGAGGGTCGAGGAACGTCCCCGCCACGGCGACGTCGAACCGCGCCGCCCCCTTCATCTTCGGGACGCCGGGCACGAAGTCCTCGATGGCGTCGAGCGGGAGCTCGAGCCCCAGCTTTGCTTCGTAGACCGGTCCGAGAAGATCGATCGACCCCGACCCCGATGCGTCGACGCGACCGATGCCCACCGCGAGCTGCTCCAGTACGATCGCGCGCGGCCGCGACAAGAGCCCTTCCAGGTGTCCATTCAAACGAACGCGCGTCAGCGCGTGCGTCGCGGTCCCGACCTGCACCGAGCCGTCGTCGATCGACATCGTCAGGTCCACGCCGCTCGACACGCCCGGCTTGAGCTGAACGTTGAGGTCGGCGACGTCGATCTGCGTGATGTCGTCGACCGCGAGCTGCACCTCACCGTCCTCGACGGACAGCCCCGAGATGCCGAGCACGATCGGCGCGGACTCGGTGTCGTCCTTCGGGCGCACACACTCCGGCAGGTTCACCGGCACGCCGTCGACGAACGCGATGCGCGCGCGCGGACGCAGCAGATCGATCGCGTCGAGCTGCAGCCGCCCGTAGAACAGCGGCAGCAGATCCAGGCGGACGATCGCCTCCTCGACCGCGACGATCTCGTCGCCGCCCTTGTGCCGCATCGACAGCTGCTCGAGGTTGATCTTCCGGGCGAGCGGGTCGAGCGTGAGCTTCCTGAACTCCGCCTCGACCCCGCACCGCCGATCGAGCTCGACCGCGATCTCCTGCCGCACGGCCTCCACGGCGCGCCCCGTCTTGAACGCCCAGTAGAGGAAGCCGACGGCGAAGATGAACAAGAAGCCGAACGTGACGGCGATGCCCTTGAGGACTCGGCGCACCAAACCCCGCTTCACCAGGGGCTCGGGCCGAACGCCAGTCTCCGTCATGCTGCCTCGTGCGCCGCCGCCTCACGGATAAGCGAGCAGTCGACGCGCGCCGCGGTAGGCTCGCGCGAAGTAACGCGACGCGAGCTTGTCGTAGACCACGCCACGACTCGAGCTGGCGTGCGCAAACATCCCTTTTCCGGCGTAGACGCCGACGTGATTTATACGCCCAGCGTCGCGTGTGTCGAAGAAAACGAGGTCGCCGGGGCGAAGATCCTTCCGCGAGACGGACCGGCCCGTCCGGTACTGATCGCGGCTGACACGCGGGAGCCGGATCTCGAACACGTTGCCGAACAGCGCCTGCACGAACCCCGAACAGTCGGTGCCCACCTTCGGCGTCCCGTTCCCCCACCGATACGGGGTCCCGAGCCACCCCTGGACCGCGCGTTCCAGGCGCTGCTTGTAGGCTTTCACCAGCTCCGCGAGGGTGCGCCCGGGGACGATGTCCTCGAACTTGCCCCGATCGCCGGGCCGCGGCTGCGGGGGGAGCACCGCGGGCGGCGCCTCGTCGGGCTCCGCGAGCACCGTCCCGTCGTCGCCGCGCTCGACGGGCTTCTCGGTGACCTGCGGGACGGATTTGCGGGGCGGCGGCGCGGCGCGCGGGTCGAGGAGGCGATCCTCGGGGGTCGGCCTCAGCCCCATGTCCTCCAGCTGGATGCGGAGGCGGTCGTACGGCTTCTTGCGGCGGTCCAGGACCTCCGGGCGGCGGGCGACGCGGGAGAAGGCGCGCTTCAGCTCGTCGTCGAGCTCGCCGAGGTCCTTCTCGATCTCGGCGCGGCGCGCGCCGTCGGCGGTCTCCAGCTCACGGGCGAGCGCCGCCATCAGCCGGAGCTTGTCCAGGAGGAGAGGCCGCATCTTGATGCGGGTGGCGACGAGGGCCTCCTTGGTCTCTTCGAGGGCCGCATCGGGGATCTTCCCGGCGGCGAGGTTCTCCTCCCAGTACGCGACCAGCTCCGGCGCGATCTCCTCGTTGTAGTAGTCCGGGAACTTGAACGCGAGGTCGATGGCCCGCCCCCGGGGTTTGCGCCCCTGGAGGGTCAGGATCTCGTAGTGAATGGCGATCGGCGGCGGGACGTAACCGAGCGCCCCGCGCCAGCCCTCCCACGCGGCGTCGACGGCCTTCTTCGGCTTCACGCCCATGAAGATCGCCGCGGAGAGGATGGCCTTCGCGACCCCGATCTCCGGGCGGTCCTCGGCCTCGTCGTTGAGCGCGGCGCCCCCGAAGCGGAGCTTCACCGCGCGGGTCCAGCGCGCGCGCTCGCGCTTCGACAGATCGTTGCGACCCTTCACGAAGTCCAGGAGCGTCCCCGAGCCGGCGGCCTGGGCGGGCACGGCGAAGAGGAGCACCAGCAACATCGCGGCTATGCGCACGCGTCGAACATCGCACGCACGCGCGCCGCCCGTACAGTTCTCCGGGCGGCGTTCGGGCGATCACACCGCTCACCTACGCATCGCCGACCGAGCCTGATACACCTGCCGCCGTCATGACCCGTTGGATGCTCGCGCTCGCGCTCTCGTTCGTCTGCACCCCCGCGCTCGCGAAGAAGCCGCTCACCCCCGAGGCCTCCCTCGAAGTCCGCTGGCCGGGGGCCCCCGCGCTGTCGCCCGACGGGCGCTGGGTCGCGCTCGCGATCACCGACAAACACCCCACGAAGGCCTCCGACACCCAGCTCTACCTGATGCCGGCCAACGACGGCGCGCCGCGGGCAATCACCCGCTCGGGCGGTCACAGCCCGACGTGGTCGCCGGACGGGCGCCGCCTCGCGTTCGTCGGGAAGTCGGACGGCGAAGCGGCGCTGATGGTGTTCGAGGTCGGTCAGGTCGGCGAGCCGACGGTGCTGTTCACCTTCGGGCCGGGCATCGCGGAGCCCCGCTTCACGGCCGACGGGCGGTTCATCGTGTTCGTCGGCCAGATCGACCCGGCCTGCCGCGACGCCGAGTGCCACGCGGCCGCCGAGAAGAAGAAGGCGGACGACCCGGTGAAGGCGCGGGTCTACGACGACCTCCTGTACCGTCACTGGTCCGGATGGGACGAAGGCACGCGATCGCACCTGTTCGTGGTGCCCGTCGACAAGAGCGCGGCCCCCAAGGACCTGACCCCGGGGCCTCTCGCGGTCCCGACGGACGTCCTGAACGCGGGCGCCGGCTGGACGCTCACGAAGGACAGCGTGGTGTTCGCCCGGCACCAGGGCGAGGACCGCGCGCGGTCGACCAACAACGACCTGTACGAAAAACGCCTCTTCTCCGGGCGCCCCGCGAAGCTCACCGACAACCCAGCGTGGGACGCGAACCCGGTGGCGTCGCCGTCGGGACGCTACGTCGCGTACACCGCCTTCGCGCGGCCCGGGTTCGAGGCGGACCGGCCGGTGCTGCACATCTACGACCGCGAGACCAAGAAGACCGTCGCGCGGACGAAGGACTGGGACCGCGGCGTGCGCGACATCGTGTGGTCGGGGGAGGACACCCTGTTCGTGACGGCGTACGACCGCGGCTTCAAGGCGCTCTTCCGCCTGCCCCGCGCGTCGGGCGCGGCGGAGCGCATCGTGGGCGACCGCTCCGTGAAGTACCCGTCGGCGGGGCCGAACGGCGAGGTGGTGTTCGTCGCGACGACGTTCGAGGCGCCCCCCGAAGTCTGGCGCTGGGACCCGCGGACGAAGAAGGCCACGCCGATCACCTCGCTCAACCGCAGCTTCGTCGAGCACTACTTCCTCGGCCGCGCGCAGGAGAAGGTCGCGACGGCGAACGACGGGACGAAGGTCCACGGGTTCGTCCTCACGCCGCCCGGATTCAACCCGAAGCGTCGTTACCCGCTCTTCATGCTGATCCACGGGGGCCCGCAGGGGGCCTGGATCAGCCAGTGGCACCCGCGCTGGAACCCGCAGCTGTTCGCGGCTCAGGGGTACGTGGTGGCGATGCCGAACCCGCGGGGGTCGGTCGGCTACGGGCAGGCCTACGTCGACGCGGTGACGAAGAACTGGGGCGGGGGACCGTACGCGGACGTCCTCGCGTACACGGACGCCGTCGAGGCCAACAAGTTCATCAAGCCCAAGGCGACCTGCGCCGGGGGAGCGTCGTACGGCGGGTACCTGGTGAACTGGATCGCGGGGCACACGGACCGCTTCGCGTGTCTGATCTCACACGCCGGGGTCTACAACCTGGAGTCGTTCTGGGGGGACACCGAGGAGCTGTGGTTCCCCGAGTGGGAGTTCGGCGGGCCGCCCCATCGGTCGCGGGACCTCTACGACAAGTGGTCGCCGCACCGGTTCATCCAGCACGCCAAGACCCCGACGCTCGTGATCCACGGCCAGCTGGACTACCGGGTGCACCTCTCGCAGGGCCAGCAGATGTTCACGGCCCTGAGGACCCAGGGCGTCCCGGCCCGCTTCGTCTACTTCCCGGACGAAGGGCACTGGGTGCTGAAATCACACAACTACGTCTTCTGGTACGGCGAGATGTTCCGATGGTTGGACAAGTACCTTTGACGGCGAGCACGTATCGGAACACCGACGCGCCCTCGGCCGTTGCAAGTTCGTAGAAGGGTATGGGGAGGGGCGCGAAGCCCTCGCCGCGGTGCTACAATGGGTCGAGCGAACATGGGGCTCTTTCAGCGAATCAGCGACCTCCTCCGGTCGAACATCAACGACCTGATTTCGAAGGCCGAAGACCCGGAGAAGATGCTGAACGCCGCCATCCAGGAGATGCAGAAGCAGATCATCGAGGCGAAGAGTCGCGTCGCGATGTCGATCGCCGACGAGAAGCGTCTTTCGAAGCAGTACGAGCGGCACCAGGCGAAGGCCGAGGACTGGGAGAAGAAGGCGATGTCCGCGGTGCGGGCGGGGCGCGACGATCTCGCGGTCGAAGCGCTCGCGCGCAAGAAGGAGAACATCGCTGCGGCGGCGCAGTTCGAAGATCAACTCGAAGGCCAGAAGAAGGCCGTGCAGGAGCTGAACACTGCACTGTCCGAGCTGACGGCGAAGCTCCAAGAGACCAAGCGCAAGCGCTCGCTCCTCCTCGCGCGCGCGAAGCGTGCCGAGGCGCAGCGCCACATCGCCTCCACCCTTTCGGCGGTGTCGGAGAACAGCGCGAGCGAACGACTCGAACGACTCGAGGCACGCGTGGAGCGCGCGGAGGCAGAGGCGGAGGCGACGTGGGAGCTCGCGGCGTACGCGAGCGGGCACGAAGACCGCGACCTCGCGTCCGAGATCGACATGCTCGAGGCCGGTCCGCTGTCGGACGACCTCGCCGCGCTGAAGGCGAAGATGAACGACATGGGCATGCTCGAAGCCGGCGAACGCGCCGCGCTCACGAGCGGCGAGATGGACGCGCTCGACGACGTCGAGGACGCGGTGGACGCCGAGATCGAGGAAGACGACGAGGACATCCCCTCCGAGAAACCCCGCCGCGAGCCCGCCCGTGCGTCGGCTGCGGCTGGCGATTCGATCTCACTCGTGCAAGACGATTGAGCCATGCGCTGGACGATCGGGGCCGCGACGCTCGCGATGCTCGCGGGCTGTGCCGGCCCCGGTGATCCCGAGTACGCGGATCCGAACCTGATCGGCCCGCCGCCGGCGGTGGGTGACAACTGCGACCCGCCCTTCCCGATGAACTTCGCGCAGGACTGGTTCGTCTTCGCGGACCTCGACCAGGGCGTCGCGCGCAACGTGTTCGTCGAGCAGGACGAGTGCGCCATCGGCATCTACCACGACGCAACGGACGCATCGGCGAACCCCCGCGAGTGGCAGGGCTTCGTCGGCGCGGACCCCGCGGTCGAGAACGACTACGAGCCGAGCATCACGCTCGTCGTGAAGCGCAGCGGCGGCGGTCGCCTCTCTCGGGAGCCCGTGTGCTGTCGCGGCGGGCTCTACCCGCGCGCCGTCGACTTCTCACCGACCTACGCAATGCTCGCCTGTCACAGCAGCTCGTGCGAGGAGCGCTTCGACACCGAGCACACCGGCCTGTACCTGGAGCTCGTCGACGGCGTCGACCCCAACACGAAGAAGGAAGCCGAGGTCACGCTGCGCCAGGGCGCCAGCGCGTCGGACGCCGTGTTCGCGGCGGGGTCGGTCTGGGTCCTCGTGGAGAGCTCCGTCTACCGCATCGACCCGAACGGGAACACGGCGGTCGACACGATGGTGAGCGTCCCGGGGGCGCGGTTCATCGCGGCGGCCCCGGGCGGCGCGGCGGTGTTCGTGGCCGGCAACGAGCTCGTCCGCGTCGAGACCAACGACAACGCCGTGCAGTACCGCGCGACGCTCCCGAGCGCCCCCGACGCGATGGCGGTGACGAGCGAAGGTGTGCTCGTCGCGGTGACGGAGGGCGCGACGAGCGCGCTGATCGTCTACGAGGCCGCGACGCTCACGCCGCGCGACGCGCCGCGCACGCAGGCGGAGCGCATCACGAGCCTCGCGGCGTTGGACACGACGACCGCGATCGCGGCCGCGACCGCCGAAGGTTCATCGTCGCTGTTCTCGGTGACCGCGACGATGACGATGGCGCTGCTGACCGACCTGTCGCGCGCGGATGGGTTGTCGCTGGGCAGCATCGTGCCGACGCGCCTCGTGCAGATCGAGCGGCAGACCCTCGGTTTCCTCGGCGCGTGTTACATGGGCGCGGCGCGCGAGCGGCACTGCTACTTCGAGTACGACGCGGCGGCGACGAACGAGACCGCGGTGCGGCGTGTCGGTGTGCCGGAGGTCGAGCAGCTCTCGGACCTCGCCTACGACCTCGCAACGGATCGCGTCGTGCTGTCGAGCTCGGCGGGGCGGGTGGCGTTCATCGACCGTGGACCGGTGATGCGACCTCGCGTGCAGTCGACGGTGCGGCTGCCGTCGTTGCGACTCGGCGCCATCGCGATCAGTGACATGCGGCGGGCTTACGTTCTGCACGCCGACGACGGCGCGGTGAGTGTCATCGCCGAACCCGATTGACGCTCGCGCAGTGACTGCGGGCGGAGCATCCGGTATGGAAGCTGCGCCATGGGTCGAATCGCTGCCTACCTCGGACCTCAGATGAGCCCCGCCACGTTGCTGGAGGGCGGATCGTACGCGCTCGTGCGGCAGGCGGCGGAGTTCGCGGACGGGTTCGGGCTCGGATGGTTCCCCCTGGACGGCCACCCCGACCCGGTCCGGGTGCGCTCGCGGATGCCGCTGTGGAGCGAGGGGCACGCGCTGGAGGCGGCGCGCCGTTACCCCGCCGAGTGTGCGATCGCCGAGATCCGACGCGCCGACGCGCACCCCGCGGAGCTGTCGGGCCTGCAGCCGTTCGCCGCGACGCCGTTTTTGTTCGCGCACGACGGAGAGCTCGAGCGCTTCGACGACGTCTTCCGTCGCCCGCTCACCGAGGGCCTCTCGGACGGCGCGTTCGCCGCGGCCTCGGGAGGCAGCCCGTCGCAGCTGTTGTTCGCGACGTGGCTCGACGCCCTGCAGGGGCGCACCGACGCCGACGCGATGGCGGGCGCGCTGGAGACGCTCGTCGGCAAGGTCACCCAGCTCGCGACGCGCGCGGGCGCCGCGGCGTCGTTTGCGATCGTCGCGACGGACGGGTCGTCGCTCCTGACGCTCCGCACCGCCACGCGCGGGACGCCGCCGCCGCTGTACACGATCGTCGCGGAGGAGGGCTCCGTGGTCCCGGTCTCCGGGCGCGTCGTCGCGAGCGAGCCGCTCTTCCCCGGCGCGTGGACCTCGCTCGACGCGCACTCGCTGGTTATCTTCACCGTGACCCCGCCGGACGAGGCGCAGCCGACGCAGCCGGCGATGTAGCGCTCAGCCGAACACCGCGACGAGCTGCTCCGTCCAGCCGACGAGTCGACCGTCGGCGTCGTGCAGCGCGCCGACGCTGGTGTGGAACCCGTCGCGCCCCGCGACGGTCTCGTACGAGAACCGGAACCACCGTTCGAAGTCCGCAGGCACCTCCAACAGGTGCGCGGTCCAGCTCACCGTGCTCGCGGGCGCGGGGCCCGAGAGCAGCGCGAGGGACGGGGACGGCCACACGTCGAGGAGCGCGACGAGGCCCTCCGCGTCGCCGAACGGTCCGCGGCAGTACCCCCGGAAGCGGGCCTCCTTTCCGTTGGAGAACGGCGGGAGGCCGTCGGCCCAGCGCATCTGAACGTGCTGCGTGAACTCGGGGATGACGCCTTCGATGTACGGGAGGTCGACGAGCGACTCGACGTCGGGCCCGTCCCACGCGGGGAGCGGGGGCGCGTCGGTCGAGCCCGCGCGCGGGGCGACGAACACGGCGCTCACCGCGGCGACGTCGGCGTCATCCTGCGCGAGGCGCACCTCGACGAAGCGAACGTTCGCGCCTTCGCGTACGACGGTGCACCGCCCCTTCGTCGGGCCGGGCTTCGTCGGGCGGATGAGCTGCATCGAGACGGTGCGGAGGCGGCGGTCGTCACCCGCGTCGCGGTGCGCGAGGGCCACGGCGGCGGCCGCCGTGAAGCCACCAAACACGGAGCGGCCCTGCCCCCACCCCTCGGGCATGGTGAACGTCCAGGCGTCGTCTTCTCGAGACCAGCGGTCGCGGAGCGTTCGGTCGAGGCGCATCGCGGCGCATGATGCGCGATACGCGGAGCGTCGTCGACGGACTCGTCGCGCCGAGGGGTTTCAGGAACGAGCGCGGCGCGCGCGGCGGTTGAAGAACGCGACGACGCCGAGCGGCCAGAGCCACAGCCACGCACCGCGGACGATGCGGCGCGTGCGACGCCGGTCGTAGGAGACGGAGGCCTCGTAGGTGTCTCCCTCGCAGCCGGCCGCGGAGTCGTCCCCTTCGTAGGACTCGTCCGTCTCCCAGTCGTCGCCCTCCCACTCCTCTTCCTCGTCCCAGTCGTCTTCGACGGTGTCGCCCTCGACGCCGCCGCAGCCGCCGCCGCTGCTGTCCTCCCAGGTCTCGTCTTCGTACTCGGGCTCCGGCTCAGGCTCCGGCTCCGGCTCGTACGACTCACAACCCGACGGTTCGTCGTACGTCGTGTCGTCGTAGTAGGGGTCCTCGTAGGTCGGGTCATCGTCGTACGTCACGACGACCTGCCCACTCGCCTCGGGCTGCGGCGCTCCGCGCACCTCGATGACGGTGGCGGCGCCCTCGATCTTGATCGCCTGGCTGCCATCCACCGCCATGAAGGCAAACTGGATGCGCGCGCCGATCTCCGCACGCGTGAGGCGGCCGGCGATCTCCTCGTCGCGGATCTGGCCCGCGAAGAGCTTCTTCTCGCCGCGCCACTCCTCGTACATCGCGACCGTCGGCGGGTCGCCGACGATGAGGAGCGTCGCGGTCCGCCCGGCGTCCACCGTGAACCGCGCAGCGAGCATCGGCTCGCCGGAGTCCGCGTTTTCGGTGATGGTGCCGGCGGCGTGCACGACCTCGCCGCCGCGGACGACCCGGAGGGTGACGTCCTGCTCCACCGCGGAGGAGCCGCAGGCCGTGAGCAGGGTCAGGAGGAGTAGCGCCCGGGTCCGCACGGGCCTCGACGAGAGCACGTTCCGTACCGCACCCGGCGACGCCCGAATCGGGTGAACGACCGAGCCCCGGATTCACGCGTGTGGATTCGTTGCGACACGACGGCGATCACGTCGCGTCCGGGCTTGCCTCTCCGTACCAGGCCTTCGGCGCGTTGCGCAGCACCGCGCGCAGCACGAACCCGAGGACGAGCGTCGACGCGCCCACCACCACGCTGCGAATCCACAGGTCCATCGACAGCGGGACGGTGCGGAAGAAGTCGCCGCCGAGCTGCACGATCACGATCTGCAGCCCGAACGTCACCACGAGCACCGCGACGAACAGCGGGCTGTCCGCGAAGCCGCGCAACACACCGCGGTCGAAGCGGGTGGAGCGTGCGTTCACCTCGTTGAAGAGCTGCATCATCACGAAGGCGTTGAAGACAAACGTGAGCTTCTCCGCGTGCGCCGTCGTGCCCGGGACGATCCAGTCCGTCCACATCGTCGCGACGAGCACGCCGATCATCACGAGCCCCATCGTCAGGATGGACGTCCACATCGCCCGCGTGATGAGCGGCGCGTGGCGCCCGTGCGGGGGCTGCTCGAAGAGCTCCTCGGTCGGCGGCTCCGTCGCGAGCGCGAGCGCCGCGAGGGTGTCCATGATCAGGTTCACCCACAGCAGCTGCACGGTATTCAGTGGAATGCCGAACCCGAGCACCGCCGCAAGGAACGCCGTCCCGAGCGCGACGACGTTCACCGTGAGCTGGAACTGGAGGAACTTGCGGATGTTCTCGAAGATCGAGCGCCCCCACTGAATGCCCCCGACGATCGACGCGAAGTTGTCGTCGAGCAGCACGATGTCGCTCGCCTCCTTCGCGACTTCGGTCCCGGTGATCCCCATCGAGAACCCGACGTCCGCGACCTTCAGCGCGGGCGCATCGTTCGTGCCGTCCCCGGTGACCGCGACGACCTCACCGTTGGCCTTCAGGAGCGACACCAAGCGGTGTTTGTCGGTCGGCACGGAGCGCGCGAGCACCCGGAGCTTCGGGAGCCTTGCGACGACCTCCTCGTCCGAGAGCGCGCGGAACTCGGCGCCCTCCATCACCAGGTCCCCGTCCTCGATCAAACCGATCTGCGTGCCGATGCTCTGCGCGGTCAGCGGGTTGTCGCCGGTGACGATCTTCACCTCCACGCCCGCGCGCCGGCACTCCGCGACCGCCTCTTTCACCTCCGGCCGCACCGGATCCGCGATCGCGACGACGCCGAGCAGTACGAGGTCCGACTCCAGCGCGTCTGCGCCGTCGGGCGCCGCCCCGCCGAAGTCGCGGTACGCGAGCGCGAGTGTGCGGTGCCCCTGCGACGAAAACCGCTCCACGTCCGCGAGGCGGGCCGCGCGCTGGTCGTCGTCGAGCCGCTCCGTGCCCGACGCCGCGACGAACCGCGTGGACCGCTCCAGCACGACCTCGGGCGCGCCCTTCACGAGGAGCCGATGCCCCTCCCCGCTCTTCACCAACGTCGACATGCGCTTCCGATCCGACGTGAAGCCGAGCTGATGAACGACATCCGCGGCGTCGCGCAGCGCACGATAGTCGAAGCCCCACGTCTCGATCAGCGCGAGCAAAGCGCACTCCGTCGGGTTACCGACGTACGTGACGTGGCCCGCGTCGTCCCGCTCGAGGAACGCCGTCGCGTCGATCGCCGCGACGTCCGCGAACGCCTGCGCCGCGTCGCCCAGCGCGTCCTTCGTGGGGGCCTCCTCGAACGAATGACCGGCGACGTGCCCGGCCACCACGCTCATGCGGTTCTTCGTGAGCGTGCCCGTCTTGTCGGAGCACACCACCGTCGCGGCGCCCATCGTCTCGCAGCTCGCGAGCTTGCGGACGAGGTTGTTGTCGCGCGCCATCTTCTTGACGCTGTAGGCGAGTGAGATCGTCACCGCGAGCGGCAGCCCCTCCGGCACGGCGACCACGATGATCGTCACCGCGACGATCAGGAACGTCAGCAGGTGCCGCGCGGTCTCGAGCGTCATCGCGACCGGCATCTCGCCCCGCACTCCGGCCGAGATCGACAGCGCCGCGAACGTGAGGATCGCCGCGCCCAACCCGAAGTACCCGATGCGATCCGCCAGCACCGCGAGGCGCTCCTGCAGAGGCGTCGGGGCGTCCTCGTCGTCGGTGAGCGCACGCTGGAGCTTGCCGATCTCCGACTGCTCACCGACCGCCTCGATCAACATGCACCCGGAGCCACCGGTCACCGTCGTCCCGCCCTTGAGCTGCGGGTCCTCGGCGTCCTTGTCGACCGGGACGGACTCACCCGTGAGCGTCGACTGGTCGATCGCGACGTCCGCCCCCGACAGGAGCAACCCGTCCGCCGGGAGTTTGTCGCCCGCGTCGAAGTACACGACGTCCCCGACGACGAGGTCGTGGATCGACACCTTCTTCACGTGCCCGGCCCGCAGGACCTTCACCTCGATGTCGTCACGGATCTTGTTGAGCTCCGAGAACTGCTTCGCCGCGCCGGCCTCGTTCACCGTGGTGACGAGCGACGCGATCAGCACCGCGAGGAGGATCGCGATCCCGTCGATGTAGTGCGGCGCGTAGGCCGGGTCGAGGCGCGCCTGCAGCAGCTCAACGCCCAGCGACAAGACCGCCGCGCCGATCAGAATGAGCAGCGTCTTGTCGGCGAGGGCCTCCTGGAACATCTTCCAGACCGGCTTCGGCGGCACCTCGGGGACGCGATTCGCCCCGTGTGCCGCCCGGCTCGCCCGTACCGCCTGGTCGTCGAGCCCTTGCTCGACGTCCGTGTTCAGCGCACGTGCGCGCTCGAGCGTGGCCGCGATGCGCTGCATGGACGCGGAGTCCTAACCCATGCGCTCGACCGCGGCAAAGCGAACCGACGCTATCCGGGATTCGCGGCCAACCAGCGCTTCGCGCGTTTGTGCCACTCGTTCGACGCGCGCGTCATCCTCGTGAGGCGCAAGAAGATCCGTCGCGTCTTCGCGGGATCGGAGTCCTTCAGCACGTACCCGTCCCAGAAGATCTGCCGCGCCTTCCCGTTGAGCTCGGCGAGCCGCGTCTCCGCGAGTCGGTGCCCGGGCTTCGCGCGAACGGCCTCCGTCAGGAGCTGAAACGCCTTCACGTCGTCGCCGCCCTGGTACGCCTCGATCCCCTTCAGGTAGAGCCCGTCGGCGTAGTAGCTCTTCAGGCGCTGCCGCACCTTGCCCTCGCCGCCGGCCACCCGTTTGTCGAGGTCCAGCGCCTGCGGCGCGATGCGCAGCAGCTCCGCGGCCGCCTTGTTGCGGTGCGCCTCGCGCGCCCGCGTCATCAAGGTCTTCAGCTCCTTCATGCGCTGCGCGTACTCGCGCGCCTCGTCGCCGCCCGCCGCTTCGGCCGCGTCGATCGCCGCGCTGATCTGCGCGTTTTTGTAGAGGGCGACCGCGCGCAGGAGGATCGGCGGAATCGTGAACTTCTTCTTCGGACGCGGCTTCGGCTTCGCGCCCGCGCGCGCCTCCTCGATCTCCTGCTTCAACAGCAGCGCGCTCCGAAGCCCCGGGAACTGATCCAGCGCGCGGTCCGCGAGCTCGTCCGCCGCGTCGAAGTCACCGCGATCGAGCGCGTCGCGCCCCCGCATCACGGTGCGCTCCGCGAGCACGCGCTGGTACTTCTTCTTTCGGTCCTGCGCGTCCGACGAGTAGACGCTGTCCGGGTCGACCTTCTCGAGCGCCTCGATCGCCTCCGCGTACTGCCCGTCCTGCGCGAGCAGCCGCGCCGCCTCCAGCTCGTTCCACTGCGACAGCTCCTTCGTGCAGTGCACGAGGTAGCGCTCGGCTGGCGCGTACCCTTGGCGCACCTCGAGCACCCGACGGAACAGGACGTTGGCGTCACCGCAGCGCTTCGCCTTCACCAGCTCGATGCCCTGCAGGAACTCGCGCTTCGCACGCGCGAGCGCCATCGCCTCCGTCTCACCGGCTTGGTACATGTCGTACGCGAGCCAGCCGCCGAGGCCGAGCGCCAGCAGCAACACGACCACGCCGCCGATCCGCACGAACCGCTTCAGCGCAGCGCCCGGCGCCGGGACGTCGGACGGCGGCGCCCCGTCGAGATCCGGCGCCACCTCCACCGCCGGCTCCGCCGCGTCGACCGCGACCGCCGACCGCCCCGTCAGCGGCGCGAACCCCTCGTCGTCGACCGCCGGCTCCCCGACGGACGGCTCCTGCGGGAGGTCCTTGGGCACCGGGTGCGCCGCCGCCGTGGGCGGGGCCTCGTTCAGCTCCACGAACCGCAGGGTCCGCTCGCCGACCGTGATCTCGTCGCCGGGGGACAGCTCCTCGCGCTCGATGCGCGCCCCGTTCAGGTAGGTGCCGTTCCCGCTGCCGAGGTCGTGCAGGACGAAGTGATCGCCCTCCAGCGCCAGCTTCGCGTGGCGCCGGGAGACCGCGATGTCCGACATCATCAGGTCGCAGTCCTCGTCGCGCCCCAGGACGATCTCGGGCGTCTTGAACGCCCACTCCATCCCGAGGTCCGGCCCCGCCACGATGATCAGCCGGCACCCCATCGGGGGGGCCTCCTCGGCCTCCACCCGCGCCCGGGTCTCGGGCGCCCCGTCCACGATCTGCGCGAGCTCCCCCAGGAACTCGCCCTTGTCGAACATCGCGGTGGGCTGGTGGTACCCGTCGATCTGCTCGTCGACCATCGCGTGGCCGGTCACCTCGGGGTCGATCAGATCGGACGGCTGGATCGGGGGCAGATCGTCGGACTTGTACGCCTCCGCCTCGAAGGTCGTGTTCCGACCCTGACGACGGCCGGCGTCCCGGCCGGAGTTGTCTCCGCTGCCCATGAGGGATCGGTGGAAGAGTATGACATACGCCTCGGGAAACGTCGCGCGCGGGGAACCGCCACGCCTCGCCCGCTGTCCCTCCCGCTAGGAGGGAACCTATCGATGCTCGATGCCTATCAACTCGGTGGCTGGGGGATGTACCCGACCACCGTCTTCGGAACCTTGGCCGTGGCGCTCCTCGTGCGCGCGCTCGTCCGCCCGTCTCGCCCCGTGGGCTCGGCGATCCCGGCGGCGCTCGTCGCGACCGGGATCTCGGGGCTGCTCGGATTCACGGCCGGGGTCATCCGCACCTTCTCGGCGATCCAGCGCCTGCCGCAGCCCGACCAGTACCCGATCACGCTCCTCGGCGTCGGTGAGTCCCTGCACAACATCGGCCTCGCGCTGGTGTTCGGGGTGCTGGCAGCGCTGCTGTTCGTGGCGCGAGGTCTATTGCAGCGTCGAACGTTTGCCGACTGAACGAGATTCGTGACATGAGGGGCGCGAAAGGCCGTCCGGGGTGCTTCGCGTCATCCAAGAGAACCAGTACGTTCTCGAGAACTTCATCAAGCGCGATCTCAAGGTCAAATACCGCGGCACCCTGCTCGGTTACCTGTGGTCGCTGCTCGAGCCGCTGTCGCTCGTCGGCATCTACTACTTCCTGTTCGACGTCATCGCGCGCGTCGACGAGCCCGGCTACGCGCTGATCGTCATCCTCGGCGTCCTGCCCTACAACCTCTTCGGCGCCATCGTGCAGGCCGGCGCGGTGTCGCTCACGTCGAACGCCTCGCTCATCCGCCGCGTCTACATCCCGCGCGAAGTGTTCGTGTACGCACACGTCGGCAGCAACCTCGTCGTGTTCGGCCTGTCGATGTTCGCGGTGGTGCCGTTCCTCTTCGTCTACGAGGCGGTACCGGGGTGGCGGATCATCTTCTTCCCGATCGCGGCGCTCCTCATCACGCTGTTCGCGACGGGCATCGCGTTCTTCGTGGCCTGCGTGAACGCGCTGTACCGGGACGTCGGCTACGTCATTCGCGTGACGCTGCGCCTGCTGTTCTACGGGTCGCCGCTCATCTACCCGATCACGCGCGTGCCCGAGGAGATCCTCGGCGTGTACCTGCTGAACCCGCTGTCGATCTACATCTCGCTCGGACGCAGCGCCGTCATGAACGAGCCGTACGCGTTCAGCGACCTCTACATGGCGTACGGCGTGGGCATCGCGATCCTCACGTTCGTCGGTGGCGCGCTGTACTTCAAGAAGTACGAGAAGAAGGCGGTGAAGTTCCTGTGAGCACCGCGGTCATCACCGTCGAGGACGTGCACCTCTCCTTCCCGATCGTCCGCTACCGCGCGCGCGGCGTGAAGGAGGCGTTCCTCGAGCTCGTCACCGGGCGCCGCCACCCCGACCGCAAGCGCGACTTCTGGGCGCTCAACGGCGTGTCGTTCGAAGTGCAGCGCGGCGAGGTGATCGGCCTCGTCGGTCGCAACGGCTCGGGGAAGAGCACGCTGTTGCGCGTGGTGTGCGGCATCTACGAGCCCGACAAGGGGCACGTCGAGACGAAGGGCCGCATCTCCTCGCTCCTCGAGCTGGGCGCGGGCTTCCGCGACGAGCTCACCGGCTACGAGAACATCAAACTCTCCGGCGCGATCAGCGGCTACGCCCCCGAGGAGATGGAGCAGCTCGCCGACAAGATCGTGGAGTTCGCCGACCTCGACGAGTTCATCCACCAGCCGCTGCGCACCTACTCCTCCGGCATGCGCGCGCGCCTCGGGTTCTCGGTGGCCGCCGCCGTGAAGCCGGAGATCCTGCTGATCGACGAAGCCCTCGCCGTGGGCGACGCCGCGTTCCGGCAGCGCTCCGTGAACCGCATCGAGGAGATGGTGAAGGACGAGGACGCCACCGTGGTGATCGTCTCGCACAACATGGAGGAGCTGAAGCGCCTCTGCACGCGGATGATCCTCCTGGAGCGCGGTGAGGTCGTCACGCAGGGCGACATCCCCGACGTCGTGAAGGCGTACGCCGAGCTCACCCGAGCGAAGAAGAAGACGTGAAGATCCCGTTCGTCGATCTGGCGCGCGAACACGCCCCCTTCGCCGAGGCGCTGCACGCCGCGGTGAAGGACGCGATCGACAGCGGCAGCTACATCATGGGGGAGACGCTGTCGGCCTTCGAGGGCGCGTTCGCCCGCTACGTCGGCGCCGCGCACGCAATCGGCGTCTCCAGCGGGACCGACGCCCTCACCCTCGCGCTCCACGAACGCGAAGTCGGCCCCGGCGACGTCGTCGTCACCACGCCGTACACGTTCTACTCCCCGGCCGGCGTCGCCGCGCGGCTCGGCGCCGAGGTCGCGTTCGTCGACATCGACCCCGTCACGTTCAACCTGGATCCCGACGCCCTCGCCCACTTCCTCGCGAACGACCCGCGCGCCGCGCGGACCAAGGTCGTGCTCCCCGTGCACCTGTTCGGCCTCGCCGCCGACCTCGAGGGGCTCCGCGCGCTCACGCGCCCGCGCGGGATCTGGATCGTCGAGGACGCCGCGCAGGGGGTGGACGCGATCGCCAACGACGGCCGCCACGTCGGCACCCACGGCAAGCTGGGTTGCTTCTCCTTCTTCCCGACCAAGAACCTCGGCGCGCTGGGCGACGGCGGCGCGGTGGTCACGAACGACGACGAAGTCGCCGAACGCATCCGGAGCCTCCGGAGCTACGGGATGTCGGATCGGCTCGTCCACGAACGGCTCGGCGGCAACCACCGCCTCGACGCGCTCCAGGCGGCCGCGCTCCTCGTCAAGCTCGAGCACCTCGACTCGAAGCGACGCCGACGCGAGCTCAACGCCGCCGCGTACGACGACGCCTTCGCTCAGCTGTCGATCGTCGTCCCGACGCGCCCCTCACCGCCGGCGCGTCACGCGCACCACCAGTACGTCGTTCGCCTCGGCGCCGCGCGCGACCGCGTCCGCGAAGCGCTCACCGCCGAGGGCATCGAGACGAAGATCTACTACCCGACGCCGCTTCACCTGCAGCCGGTGTTCGCCTCGCTCGGTTACCGCGAGGGGGATCTCGTCCACGCCGAACGCGCCGCGCACGAGACGCTCGCGCTTCCGATTCGCCCTTCGCTGACGCTGGAGGAGCGCACCACGATCATCGACGCCGTCCGCCGCGCGCTGGGAGCGTGACGTGCCGCCGCTGTACCTCGTCACGAAGCGGATGCCGCACCACAAGACCCGCGCGGGGTACAACCAGCTCGTGCGGCACCTCGACGCCGACGCCGTCGTCACCGCGCCGTCCGGGCGCCTGTGGCGGGTGGCCGGCGCCGCGACGCGTCGGCTGTGGAAGCCGTTCACGCGGACGGCGTGGTACGGCGCGCCTTCGCTCGTCGCGGAGCTCGAGCTCGCGTTGCGCGCGCGGGGTGCGCCCGGCGTGGTGCACGTGATGTACGGCGAGGATCTGTTGCTCGCGACCGGGCGAATCGATCCGCGCCACAAGGTCGTCGCGACGTTCCACCAACCCCCCGAGCGCTTCGACGCGCTGGTGCGCTCCCCCCGCGTGTGGTCGCAGCTCGACGCCGTGATCGTCCTCGACGAACACAACGAGGCGGTCTGGTCGTCGCGCGTCCCGCGGGTGTTCCGGCTGACCCTCGGTGTGGACGTCGACTACTGGCGCCCCGGCGGAGCGCGCGGCCGCCACGTGCTCACCGTGGGCAACCACCTGCGCGACTTCGACCTCCTGCTCGCCGCCGTCGCGCGCCGCCCCGACCTCGAGTTCGACCTCGTGATCCCCGAAGCGGTCGGTCGTCGCTTCGCCGGCTACGACCACGTGCGGTGCCACCACGACATCTCCGACGCGTCGCTCCTCGAGCTCTTCCAGTCCGCCGGCGTCCTCTTCCTCCCGCTGCGCGGCGGCAGCGCGAGCAACACCGTCCTGCAGGCGCTCGCCTGCGGGCTGGGCGTCGTGACCTCCGCGTACGCGGGCGCCTCGACCTACCTGGACGAAGACGTCGCACGCTTCGCCCCGGCGGGCGCGCTCGACGCCCACCTCGACGCGCTCGACGCCGCACTCGCCGACCCCATCGCCCCCGCGATCGCACGCGCGCGCGCCGAGACGATGTCGTGGGCGTCCGTCGCGGAGCGGCACCGTGAGGTCTACGCCGCGGTGGCGCGGTGAGGTCCTTCGCGCGCGTCCTCGCGCTGGTTTTCCACCCGGTCGTGCCGGGGTTCTTCGTCGCGCTGTACGCGGCGATCGAGCACGAAGGCGGCCTCACGGCCCGGCTCTGGTCCATCGCCGCGCTCGTGACCGGCGTCTGCGTGGTGCTCCCGCTCGCCACGACGGGCCTCGCGTTTCGGCTGGGCTGGCTCGGCGACGACCTCTACCTGGTGCGCCGTGAGAACCGGCGCTTCCTCTACCCGGTCGCGGCGATTTCGCTCGCCGTCGCCGCCGCGATCTTCACCTGGGTGTACCCCTTTCCCCTCGCGACCGCGATGTGCTGGGCGGCGCTCGGGGTCACGCTCGCGTTGTTCGCCTTCAACCGCACCGTGAAGCCCTCGATTCACTGCGCCGGCCTGATGGGCGTCGCGACCTCCGCGACGTGGGTCTACGGCCTCACCGCCGCGCCCCTCTTCGTGCTCGTCCCCATCGTCGCGTGGGCGCGCGTTCGGACCGAGAATCACACCCCGCTCGAGACGCTCCTGGGCTCCGCGATCGGCGGTGTCATGACCGCGCTCGCCTGCGTCGCCCTCGTGCCCTGATTTCGTTGTCTCGCCGGGTCGTTGTCGCTAGTTAAGGGGCGTGCGCATCCTGATCGCCACGCTGTTCACCCTCGTCTTCGCGATGAGCTTCGCCTGCAAGGAGGCCGCGGCGCCGACCACGGACTCGGCGAAGAAGGCCGCGCAGCCGGAGAAGGCCGCGAGCCAGCCGGTCCCGACGTCGTTCGCCGAGAAGCCGAAGGCCGGCACGCAGGCCAAGTGCCCGGTCAGCGGCGAGGTGTTCGAGGTCGAGGAAGACACCGTCGTGATCGAGCACGAAGCCCGCCACTACGCGTTCTGTTGTGCGGGGTGCGACGAGGACTTCAAGGCCGACCCGGCCAAGTTCGCCAGCAAGTAACGCGCGGGGCGGACGCCCCGCGCGAGCGTGATTCACTTCTTGCGCTTGTTGGTGAGCGTGTCGGCCATGAAGTCGGCGACGTCCACCAGGTCGGCGGGCTCGACCTCTTCGAGCTCGAGCGAGGTCTTCACGGCGAGCGCCATCGTCACGATCTCCTGGTAGGTCTGGCCGATCGGAGAGCGCCCCACCTTGAGCTTCGGCGCCATCCACTTCGCCTGCTGACGCACCTTCGTCGGGCGGACCGAGAAGTGGCGGTCCGGCTGCACGAGCGCCGGCACCGTCGTCGCGAGCGCCCAGCTCGGCGTGTTGTCGCCGAACGTGATCGACGCGAGCCAGTGGTTGAACTGCGACGTCATCGAGCCGTCCACGTACAGCAAGTCGTAGAGGCGACGCATGGCGACCGCCTGCTCCGCGGCGCCGACGTCCGACAGCGGCTTCACGTCGGTCTTCATCGTCGCGAGGTCCGTCTTCTTCAGCACCTCGATGAAGCCGTTCCAGAGCACGCCGCTCTTGCCTTCGTCGCGGAGGCTCTTCATGCGGTCGCGGGCAAAGATGCGACGCGCGTCGGCGATCGACGGGTCACGATGACGCTTCAGCTGACGCTTGGCGCCGACGCCGCGCGAGGCCGACAGCCACGCCGGGTCCGAGAACCCCTTCGGGTACTGCTCCTTGAACGCGGCGATCTGCTCGTCGAGCTGCATCGGGCGGTCGGTCGCGCCGCGCTTCATGATGCGAGCGCGGACCCGCGAGACGCCGACGGCGCGCATCAGCTTCTCGAGCACGCGCTCGGTCTCCGTGTCGTCGGCCTCCGGCTCGACGTTCTCGAGCAGGCCCAGGTAGTCACGCGCGAAGGTGCGGTTTTCGCCGTCCTCCCACTGCAGGCGCAGGCGCTCGGGCTCGTCCGCGACGACGAGGCCCATGCCCCACTCGGGACGGAGCGTGTGGGTGAAGAGGCGCGGGGTCATGGTGTGGGTATCGATGGCGGTGCTCAAAATAGGTCCTCCTTGGGCCAGGGCGCACGCGTGCGGTGCGCCACGTAGTGCGTTCAGTCTGTTCGAGAGTGGTGTTGCGTGAGGTCGCGTCCGAGGTGGGAAAGTCGAAGGGACGCGCCTCGTGGGCCTAGGTTGGTCCGGGCAGGAGCTGGGAGGATTTCGAAATGTTTTCGAGGTATCGAATGGGTTGATCCTGCCGTCTATTCAATGGATACAACTTAGCATAATCCACTCAATACCGCAAGTTGTTTTGCCAGAAGCGTGCCTACGCAGCACGCACCGATCACGCATTTCGCCGCGAAAGATATGCAGCTAACGCGTCTCGCCAGCTCCGTAGCGGCGTGACACCGGCCGCATGCAGCTTGGTGTTGTCGAGGACCGAGTACGCCGGACGTGGCGCCTTCGCACCGTATTCGGCCGTCGTCGTGGGCGACAGGTCGGCCTCGACGCCCGCGAGCTCGAAGATCGCGCCGGCGAACGCGTACCACGAGCAGTCTCCGCCGTTCGTCGCGTGGTACAGCCCGTAGGCCTCCGTACGCAGGAGCTCGACGATCGCCGCCGCGAGATCCGGCGTGTACGTCGGCGTGAGGACCTGGTCCTCGACCACCTTCAGCGAGCGCCCCGCGGCGGCGAGCTTCAACATCGTCTCGATGAAGTTGCCGCCCTTCTTGCGGCTCCCGATCGTCTCGTAGAGCCCCGCGCTCCGCACGACGTAGTGCTTCGGCGCGTACTCGCGGACGAAGTACTCCCCGGCGAGCTTCGAGTTGCCGTACACCCCCTGCGGCCCCGGCGCGTCCGTCTCCGTGTACGGCGTGCTCCGCGAGGCGTCGGCGCCGAACACGTAGTCGGTGCTGACGTGCACCAGCGGGACGTCGAGCGCCGCCGTCACCAGCGCGAGGTTCTTCACCGCGATCGCGTTGACCGCGAAGGCCTGGGTGACCTCGTCTTCGGCGAGGTCGACCGCGAGGTACGCCGCCGTGTTGATCACCGCGTCCGGCCGCGCCTCGGCGAGCGTCGCCTTCGTCCCGTCGTGGTCGCAGACGTCGAGCGCGCCGCGGGTGAACGGGACCGGCTCCAACCCGCGCTCTTCGAGCACCTTCACCAGCGCCGAGCCGAGCTGCCCGGCGGCCCCGATCACCGCAACGCGCTTCACGGCCGACGCCCCAGGTCCATCGTGCTCTCCTCCTTCGCGACGCGCAGCAGGTACTGACCGTACGGTGACTTGCCGAGCGCCTCGCCCAGCTTCGCGAGCGCCTCACGATCGATGAAGCCCATCCGGAACGCGACCTCTTCGATGCACGCGATCATCAAGGACTGCCGCTCCTCGACCGCCTCGATGAACGTCGCCGCCTGCAACAGGCTGGCGTGTGTCCCCGTGTCGAGCCACGCGACGCCGCGCCCGAGCAGCTCGACGTTCAGGCGACCGGCCTCCAGGTAACGTCGGTTGAGGTCGGTGATCTCGAGCTCACCGCGCTTAGACGGCTTCAGCGCACGCGCGTGCTCGACGACGTCCTCCGGGTAGAAGTACAGCCCCACGACCGCGTAGTTCGACTTCGGCTCCGCCGGCTTCTCCTCGAGGCCGACCGCCCGCCCGTCGGGCGAGAACTCCACGACGCCGTACCGCTCCGGGTCCTTCACGTAGTAGCCGAACACGGTCGCGTTGCCGTCGCCGGACGCCACGCGGAACAGCTTCTCCTGCAGACCGTGGCCGTAGAAGACGTTGTCGCCGAGCACGAGCGCGGCGGGCGCGCCGTCGAGGAAGTCGGCGCCGATCGTGAACGCCTGCGCCAGCCCTTCGGGCTTCGGCTGCTCGGCGTACTCGAACCGCATGCCGATCGACGCGCCGTCACCGAGGAGGTTCTTGAAGTGCGGGAGGTCGTGCGGCGTCGAGATGATCAGCACGTCCCGGATGCCCGCCAGCATCAGGACGGACAGCGGGTAGTAGATCATCGGCTTGTTGTAGATCGGCATGAGCTGCTTGCTCATCGCCAGCGTGAGGGGGTGGAGGCGGGTCCCGGAGCCCCCCGCCAAGATGATGCCTTTGCGTCGCATGGGTGAAAGACTGCGTAGCGTCGGGCCGTACGCCTGTCAAAGCGGCCGGCGTTGACGCGGACTTCGCGGCGCGCCATGACGATTCGAGGTGGCGGGTGCGGTCGATGTCGGTGGTGTGTTCCACCATGGCGGTCCCGCCCCGGGGGCCGCCGAGGTGCTCGCCTGCGTCGGCGGGCGCCACGGCGTCGTCGTCGAGAAGAACGTCGCGCCCCTGTTCGTCGCCGCGCGGTACTCGACGAGCGCGCGCATCGTCGGGGAGCACGACGAGGTCATCGCGTTCGTCGTCGGCCCCGTGACGAACCGCGAGACGATCGACCGAAGCCTCGGCACCAACGCCAAGAACGCCGCGCAGTCGATCGCCGCCGCGTATGCACGCTTCGGCACCGACGCCTTCCTCCGCCTCACCGGCCGCTACGCATGTGTGGTGTGGGACGGGCGCGACAAACGCCTCGTGCTCGCGCGCTCGGGCGGCGCCGGCGGGAGCCCCGCCCTGCACTACGTCCGCGACGGCAAACGCACCGTCTTCGCGACGCGCCTCGAGTACGTCCCGAACCCCGAGCTCGCGCGCGACGACCTCACCCGCTGGGCGGAGGACGGGCGGTGGCCCGCCGCCGACCGCGGCCCCTACCGCGACGTCGAAGTCGTCTCGCCCGGACACGCCGTGGTGATCTACGAGAGCGGCCGGAAACGCGAGCGCACGGTGTGGTCGTTCGCGCCGCGCAGCGTGCCGCGCGAGGTCCCCGCGCACGAGGCCCGCGCCGAGCTCGACGATCTCCTCGAGACCTCCCTCGCCCGCATCAAGAACGACGTCGCGTTGGTCGGAGAGCCGGCGCTCACGACCTTCCTCGACCGCCGCCTCGCCGCGAAGAAGAGACGCGCGCACGCACAGTTCGTCACGACCGACGCCGACGCCATCCTCCGCGCCGCTCGTCACGTTGAGCTCCCCGTCCCGCTGTCGCGCCTCCTCGCCCTCGCGAAGCTGGTGCGCGACCCCGGCACCGACCTCGTGTTCGACTGGGGCGCCCGCGAAGCCCTCGGCGGCACGGGGCCCGCGATGCGCGCGTGGATCCGCGCGGTCGCCCACGCGCTGGACCGCGACCCGGGGAGCAAGGCGATCGTCGATCTGCTGCGGCTCGCGTGGCCGGTCGACCGGCGACTCGGAACACCGCAGCTGCACCGCGACGTCCTCGACGTGGGACGCGGCGTCGCGCGGCGATGGTCGAAGCGACTCCCCGGCGTCGTCCAGCGCCGATTCGCCGGGTACCTCGACGAGGCGCCGTCGGACGCGCCGAGCTGGACCACGGACGTCTTCGTCGACCACCGCTTCGCCGAGACCACGGACGCCACGTTGTCCGCCGCCCACACCGCGCTGATTCGACTCGCGCAGACCAACGGGCGCCGCGCCGTCGCGCCGTTCCTCGCGCGCGACGTCATCGAGCTGCTCTTCTCCATCCCCACGCGCTACTTCGTGCGTGACCGCCGCGCGATGTGGTTGCTCGACGGCGGGGTCCCGATCGAACCGCCGCCGATCGTCGCGGCGCCAGACGCGCTCACGTTGCGGCTCGACGACTGGCTCACCTCCGCGAGCACGACGCTGCACGGCGCACCTGCGGAGGGCGCCGACCGCGCGACCTTGGATCGTTGGCTCGGGCTCGCCGCCTGGGTGTTCAGCCGACACCCCGCCTGAGGATGTCCACGATGCGGCGCCCCGCGGTGCCGTCGCCGAACGGGGTGTCGAGCGGGACGGTCCGTTTCGGATCGGGGGCGCGCGCTGCGCTGCGTGCGGCGCGCTCGATCGCCTCGGGGTCTGCGCCGGCGACGACGTTGTGGGCGACGTCGATCGTGTCGACCCACTCGGAGTCGTCGCGCAGCGTCACACACGGGACGCCGAGGAAGAACGACTCGCGCTGCAGGCCGCCGGAGTCCGTCAGCACGACCCACGCGCGGGAGACCGCCAGGAGCGTCTCGATCGGGCGGAGGGGATCGACGATCGAGATGTTCGCGCCGATCTGGCTCGCGACGTCCCAGCGCTCCGTCAAGCTCTCTTGCGTCCGCGGATGGAGCGGCAACACCACCGGCCACGGCAGCGCCGAGAACGCGCGAATCAGCGCCGCGAGGCGGGACTCGTCTTCGAGGTTCTCGTGGTGGTGAATCGTCGCCACCGCGAACGGCTGCGCCGGGTCGACGCCGATGCGATCCGCGAGGGACGCGAGCGGCGCACGTTTGCCGATCTCCAACCCGCGCACCACGTTGTCGAGGAGGACGTCGCCAACCTGATGTACGCCTTCGGTGAGGCCTTCGCGCGCGAGCGCCTCCACGGCGCGCGGCGTCGGGCAGAAGTGCAGACGCGAGAGGTGGTCGACGACGATGTGATTCACTTCGTCGGGCGTGCGACGCCGGTAGCTCCGCAGCCCCGCGCCGATGTGCGCGACGGGGATCGATCGCTTCGCCCCGACGATGGCCCCCGCGATGGTCGCCGCCGACCCGCCGTACACGAGCAACCACGCCACCGGATCCGTCAGGCGCTCGAGCAGCCCGGCGAGGATCGCCTGGAGGTTCTGCGCGTTCGTGCCACCCGTGACACCGAGGTCGTACGCGGGCGGCGGGAGCTCGAGGTCCGCGAAGAAGCCGTCGTCGGTACCGTAGTCGAAGGGCAGCCCGGTGTGGACGAGCGTGTGGTCCTCACCCAGCGCACGCGCGATGGGGGCGCACTTCACGAGGTCGGAACGGGTGCCGACCACCGAGACCACCCGCATGGTCGATCGGTACCACGGGGCGCACTTGTCTGCGATCGCTTGACCCGACGGGGTGCAGCCGGCAGAGGACTCCGCGTGGCGAAGGACTGCGTCGGCGAAGGCACCGGCTGGGGGACGATCGAAAACGTCACCCTGCGGGTGCTCCTGCTCGCGGACGTGGATCGGGCCGAAGACGGGCGACACCTCGCCGCCGCGCTGGACGGGCGACACGACGTGACGCTCCTCGCCGATCGCGCGGGCCCGCTCGCGGTGATGACCGCCGGCAAGGCCGCGCGCGGGACGGACCCGCACCTCGTGCACGCGTTCGGGGTCGGGGGGTACGCGAAGTCGGCCCCGACCGTCGCCTCCGGGATGAACAAACCGCTCATCGTGACCCTCGCGGCCGAGGACTTCATGCGAGACCCGAAGCGATGCCAGCGCCTGGCGGAGCGGGTCGACGCGCTGATCGTCGACGACGTCGGCGTCACCGACGCGATCCGCGCGCTGGGGATCGAGCGGGACCTGTACGTCATCGGCACGCCGAAGGGCGACGCCGACCTCCCCTACCTCCTCGGCGCCTACGAGATCGTCTACGGCCGGGTGCTCGGCGCGCGCGACGCGGAGCTGGAAGAGGACGAAGAGGTCGGGACGTTCGAGGTCGACGGGCAGCAGCTCGTGCAGATCGGCTCACTCGCGAAGAAGGGGCCGTCCTGACGTGCGCGTCCTGATCGTCCCGGCCGAGGCGCGTACGAACGACGCGCTCTCGAACACGTTGGAAGCGCGCGGTCACCGTGTCGACTTCGCGCGCGCCCCGTGGCGGCACGCGAGCAAACGACGTGAGCTCGCGCTCGCCGCCGACGTCACGCGCCGCGCGATCACTTCGAAGGTCGACGTCGCGTACGTCGAAGGCACGCACCGCACATCCGCGGTCACCGCCGCCCTCACCGCCGCGAAGATCCCGTACGTGCTCGGCGTCGACCGCGCGGTCCTCGCTGCGCCCGCCGCAAACGGCACCGAGACGGCCTTGGTGCCGCAGCGCCTCCCGATCACCGTGGAGCTGTGTCGTCAGGCCGTACGCCTGTCGATGAAGAACGCCCGTGCGACGGTGGTCCCCGACCGCGGCATCGCGCGTCACCTGCACCAGGAGACCGGCGTGCCGACCGCGACGATCGCGGAGGATGGACTGGACCTGTCGCGCCTCCCGCTCGGCGCGCGTGACGAGGCGCGACGCGCCCTGCGGCTCCCCGAAGGCACGCGCTTCGTCGCGCTGATCGCGGACCTCACGTCCGACCTCCCCTACGAGCTGCTCCTGTTCGCGCACCGCGCGACCGCCGGCACGGGGCTCCTCGTCGCGGGCGACGGTCCTGGCGCCAACCAGATCGGCGCGATGACGGTCGCGACCCGCCCCTCCGCGCCCGTCATCCACGTGGGCCCCAAGTCGGAGGCCGTCGCGCTCGCCGTGGCGTGCGCTGCGGACGTCGGCCTCACGCTCACGCCGAACGCCCCCGAGACACGCCTGTTCGCGGCGCTCGGTCGGCGGCAGGTGATGTTCGATGCGCCCGAGGCGGCGGACGTCGCTCGCCTCTACCCGGCGCACGACACGGTGTTCACCGCGCCGCCCGTCGCGGACGCGCTCGCCGAGGCGACCCGGCGCGCGATTGCGACGGAGCGCGAGGCCGGGCCGCTGCCGTTCTGGGCCGTAGAGGCCGCGCGCAAGGGGCTCGGCCGCACGCGCGCGGACCGCATCGCCGATCAGCTCGAATCATGCGCGTGATGCTCGTGACGAACGGGCTCGGCTACGGCGGCGCGGAGCGCATCGTCGAAGCCCTCGCGCTCGCGTTGCACGAAGCGCATGACGTCCACGTCGTCGCGACCACCCGCGGCGGTCCGGTGCGCGACAACCTGCGCCGGCACGGCGTGCCCGTCTCGGTGCTGTCGATCCGCTCGCGCGTCGACTTCGCGATCCCGCTGAAGATCGCAAACGTCGCGCGGCGGTTTCGCCCCGACGTCCTGCACTCTCACCTCGCCGTCGCGGACATCGCGACCGCGATGGCCCGACCGTTCGTACCGAGCGCGCGCATCATGGCCACGGTGCACAACCGCGGGATCGAGCTCGATACATTCAAACGAACCCTGTGGCACCGCGCGCTGCGGCGCTTCGATCGTATCGAAGCCGTGAGCGACTCGGTGCAGGCCTCCCTCGCCGGGCTCCCGGTCGACGTCGTCGTCGCGCCGCCCAGCCTCGTGGACCTCGACGGCGCGATGGCCCGCGACGAAGCGCGCCGCGCGCTCGGGGTCGGCGACGATGAAAAGCTCGTCCTCGGCGTGGGCCGCCTCGCGCCGATCAAGGGCTTCGACGTGCTCGCCGCGGCGAAGGTGAACGCACGCGTCGCGGTGATCGGCGACGGCCCCGAACGCGACCGCCTCGGCGCGCTCGAGCTGCTCGGGGCGCGCGAGGACGCCGCGCGCCTCCTCGCCGCCGCCGACATCGTCGTGTGCCCGTCGCGCAGCGAAGGGTTCCCACAAGTCCCGCTGCAGGCGATGGCCGCCGGTGTACCCGTGGTCGGGACCGACGTGCCGGGGCTGCGCGAGGTCGTCGAGCCGGACGTCACGGGGCTCCTGGTCCCTCCGGAGGATCCCGCAGCGCTGGCCGCGGCCCTCGAGGCGCTCCTGGACGACCCCGCGCGGCGGCGAACCCTCGGCGAGGGCGGCCGGCGACGCCTCGTCGAACGCGGGCTGACGCGCGACGCCATGGTGACCCGCACGCTCGACGCCTACCGGGCGCTCCTCGGCTGACGACAAAGCTGCCGGCGACGGGCTTTGGTGGTACAGACCCCTCGGACGTGGAGCTGAACCTCGATCTGGGGCCCTTTCGGTTCGTCGCGGCCTTCCTCGCGGCGCTGGGCCTCTCGATCTACTTCACGCCGGTGATCCGCAAGGGCGCCGTCGCCTACGGCGTCGTCGATCGCCCGGACGGCAAGCTCAAGAAACACACCGAGCCCACGCCGTATCTCGGCGGAATCGCGGTCTACCTCGCGTTCCTCTTCGCGCTCGCGTTCACGTACGAGTTCACCGGCGAGGTCCTCGGGCTCCTCCTCGCCGCGTCGATCGTCGTGATGCTCGGGCTCTTCGACGACCTCAAGGTCCTCACGCCCGGCGTGAAGCTCCTCGGTCAGATCGTCGCCGCCCTGGTGCTGGTGAAGGCCGGCATCATGATCCGCCTCGCGTTCCTGCCCCCCTGGTTCGCGCTGGGGCTCACCGTATTCTGGCTCGTGGGGATGACGAACGCCGTCAACCTGATCGACGTGTCGGACGGCCTCGCCGCCGGCGTCGCCTCGGTGGCGGGGATCTTCCTGTACATCGTTTCGATCTGGAACGGTCACACCACGATCGCGATGCTGACCCTCGCCCTCGTCGGCGCGACGGTGGGTTTTCTCGCATACAACCGCCCGCCCGCCCGAATCTACTTGGGAGACGCCGGCTCGATGTTCCTCGGGTTCATGCTCGGCGCATTGGCCATGAGCCCCCGGTACACATTCAATCACGAGCTCGGCGCCGCGGCCCCGCTGATCATCCTCGGCGTGCCGATCTTCGACACCTTCTTCGTCATGCTGGTCCGCGCCGTCCGCCGCATCCCCCTGATGCGCGGGAGCCCCGACCACTTCGCCGTGCGCCTGAGGAACCACGGCGTCTCCGCCGGCGTCATCGCGACCGGGAGCTACCTCGTCACCGCCGCGCTGGGAGGAGCGGCCCTGTTGGTGTGCATCAGCGCCCGTGAGACCGCGGTTTGGATCCTCGCGGTTCTTTCCGTGGCTGGCGGCGTCGTGCTAGTCGGGTTCTGGAGGCTCGGGCGCGGCCCCTCGGCGCACCCGGAAGAGAGAGGCCGCGAGTGATCTCGCCGATTTGCGGAACTACGGAGCGTTTGTGGCACACTGGGCCCGACGCTATACTCGGCGGTCGCCGAAGAACGACTCGGTAGGCGCGTGGCCAACAAGAACAAAATCATCAGCTCGGCCCAGAAGTACATCGCGAAGGGCCAATGGGATCGGGCGATCAAAGAGCTGCAGAAGCTCGTCGCCGACGACCCGAGCGACGTGCGTACGCTGCTCAAGCTGGGCGACGTCTACTCCAAGAAGGGCGACCGCGAGAACGCGACCAAGGTCTACAAACAGGTCGCCGAGTCCTACAGTGAGCAAGGTTTCTTCCTGAAGGCCGTCGCGGTCTACAAACAGATCCTCAAACACGAGCCGAAGCACCTCGCGGTCACCCTCAAGCTCGCGGAGCTGTACGAGCACCTCGGCCTCCAATCCGAGGCGATGCAGCAGTACCAGGTCGCGGCCTCCATCCACGACGACCTGGGGGAGACCAAACAATCGCTCGAGGTGCTCGAGCGGATGGTCGAGCTCGACACCGAGAACGTCGCGTCGCGTATCAAGCTCGCGGAGAGCTACTCGCGCGAGGGCATGACCGACAAGGCCGCCGAGCAGTTCGAGCGCGCGGCGGAGATCCTCAAGGGGCAAGCGCGCATCGACGACTACATCAAGGTCGCGGAGCGCCTCGTCTACCACGCGCCCAACCGCCTCGCGATCGTGATGGACCTCGCGAAGCTCTACCTGCAGCGCGGCGACACCAAGCGCGGCCTCGCGAAGCTGCAGCTGTGTTTCAAGGCGAACCCGCGCGACATCGAGACCCTTCGCCTCCTCGCGCAGGCGTTCAACGATCTCGGGCAGACGCAAAAGACCGTCTTCGTGTACCGCGAGCTCGCGCGGATCTACGACGAAGCCGGCCGACCGGAAGATGCGCAAGGCGTGCGCCAGATGATCCTGGAGGTCGACCCGAACGACGCCGAAGCGCGCAACGCGCTCGGCCTCGACGGCACGCCGCACCCCGACGCCGCGCCGCCCGCGCCCACGTTCGAGGAGCCGATCTTCACGCCCGCACCCATCGAGGAGCCGGAGGTGTTGCACGAGGCGCAGCTCATCGACGCACCGAGCCTGATGCCCTCCTCCGCGCCGTCGTTCGCGCCCTCGCTGGCGCCGCGCCCGGCGCCGCCGTCCATGCCCGACGTGATGGCGCCCGACGCGATGGCGCCATCCCTCGCGCCGCGCCCGTCGATGGAGCCGCCCGCGCGGTTCCCGCCGACGGACGTCGCGGTGCCGAGCGACGACGAGGTCCTGATCCTCGACGAGCCCGAAGAGCTCTACGTCGATGCGGTTCCCACGGCGCCCCCCGCGCGGGCCGTGGCTTCGCCGGGGCCGGACCGAGACCAGATCGGCAAGGTGCTCACGGAGACGGACGTCTACATCAAGTACGGCCTCCGCGAAAAAGCGTTGGACCACCTGCGGGCGATCTTCGACATCGACCCGGACAACGTCGGTGCCTACTACAAGATGCGCGACATCTACGTCTCGATGGGCAGCAACGCGCGCGCCGCCGAGGCGATCGCCAACGTCCTGCACATCCACGCGCGGCGCGGCGACGTCGACGCGTTGAGCGCCGCGCGCGAAGATCTCCGCGCGCTCGCCCCCGGACACCCGCTCGTCGCGGGCGGGCTACCCGGCGCGATCCCGGCTCCGCTCCACGAAGAGGACCTCGACTCCATCGACATCATGGAGGACAGCTCCGAGTTCGAGGTCGACATCTCCGAGGAGGGCGTCGCGGCGTTCCAGCGCGGCGTGCCGCTAATCGACGAAGCGCCCGACTTCTCCGGCTTCGACGACATGCCGGAGCCGCCCGACGAGCCGGCGGCGCTCCAGCTCCCGCCATCGGCGCACAGCGAGGATCTGATCATCCCTGCGCCGAGCTCGATGTCGGACGACATTCCGCTCGTCACGAACTCGCAGGTGGTGAGCCTCGACGAGCCGACCGAGACGCCCGTCAAGAACGTCACCGATCGGCACCCGCTGATCCTGAGCGAGGAGATGGCGGACAACGAGGCGCCGTGGGAGGGGGGCGACGAAGGCGTCACGCAGGCGGCGCTCCCCGAGGACCTCGAGGCGCTGTCGTTGGCGTCCCCGGTCGGCCTCCGTGAGCGCGTGGAGCCGGAGTTCACGGACGAGCCCTCCACCGACGCATCGCTCCTCCCGGACGACGACGATGACGAGCTGTACCTCGACGATCCTCCGGAGGCGGAGGAAGCCACGCCCAAGGCGGAGGAAGCCGCGTCCGAGGTCGACGAGGACCTCGAGGACGAGCTCGACGAAGCCGAGTTCCTCCTGCAGACCGAGCTGTACTCGGAGGCGCGCGAGGCGATCCAGGCGGTGCTGAACAAGTCGCCGGGGTACGCGCGCGCCGAGGAGATGCTCGCGTCGATCCCCGCCGACGACGACGACGACGTCGAGGACGAGACCCTCGATCGCTTGGACGCGAGCCCGATCGACATCGCGGACGACGACATCGACGACGTCACCGGGGGCGGCCCCTTCGATGCGTCGGACGACGAGCCCGCCGACGCCTTCGCCGCAGGCGGCGACATCGGCGGCGACGAGCTCGACGACGCCTTCGGCGCGCTCTCCGCGGGGTCGGCCGACGACGAGACGACCGCCGAGGACCACTACGACCAGGGCATGGCATTCAAGGAGCTCGGGCGCACCGACGACGCGATCCGCGAATTCGAGGGCGCGCTCGGCTCGGAGCGTCGACGCATCACGTCGCTCGAGATGATCGGGCTGTGTTTCATGGACAAGAACGAGCCCGAGCGCGCCATCGACTACTTCACGATGGCGATGGACGCGGGCGCCGAGGGCCCCGCGCGGGTGAACCTCAAGTACGAGATCGGCGCCGCCCACGCAGAGGCCGGCGCGCTCGACGAGGCGGTCCAGTGGTTCTACGACTGTGCGCGCGACGACCCGGACCACCGCGGCGTCGGCGACCGTCTGCGCGAAATGGGTGTGAGTCTTTCGACCGACATCCCGTCGAACGGCGTCTACACGTCGGATGGCCCGGAAGACGATCCGGCCCCGAAGAAGAACAAGATCTCGTACTTGTAGGGCGCCAGGGTTTGACACTCGGCCGAACGAATAAGAGAGTGGCCGCGCTCCGCGGGCTCTGAATGGACTACCTCGACTTCTACGAGCTGAACCAAGAACCCTTCTCGAACGCGCCGGTCAGCCGGTTCTATTACGACTCCGCTCAGCACAGCCAAGCGCTCGTCCGGCTCATGTTCTCGCTCAACGCGATGAAGGGGCTCGCGATCCTGGTCGGCGACATCGGCGCCGGGAAGACCACCCTCGCCCGCCGCCTCCTCGACGCCCTCGACGAGAAGGAGTACGAGGCCGCGCTCCTCGTCATCATCCACCGCGACATCACGTCGGACTGGCTGCTCCGGCGCATCGCCATCCAGCTCGGCGTGGAGGCTCCGGACAAGGACAAGCTGGTGCTGCTGTCGCAGCTGTACCGGCGCCTGGTCGAGATCTACGAGTCCGGGAAGAAGGCCGTCGTCCTGATCGACGAGGCCCAGATGCTCGACACGCAGGAGCTCATGGAGGAGTTCCGCGGGCTGCTCAACCTGGAGGTCCCGGAGCGGAAGCTGCTGTCATTCGTCTTCTTCGGGCTGCCGGAGATCGAGGACAACCTGAAGCAGGACCCGCCGCTCGCGCAGCGCGTGGCGCTTCGGGTGCGGCTGCAGCCGTTCGACCTCGCTTCCACGGAGTCGTACACACGGCACCGCCTGCGGATGGCGGGCTCGCCGCGGCAGATCTTCGACCGCGGGGCGATGAACCTGATCCACAAGGCGTCGGGTGGCGTGCCGCGTTTGATCAACACGGTCTGCGACAACGCGCTCCTGGAGGGGGCGCTGTCGCGCGAGGAGACGATCGGCGAGGACTTGCTGCGGCAGGTCGCGTCGAACCTCGGGTTGCCGACCGACGAGCCGATCACCGACCACGACTTCAAGCTGCATCCGGGTGAGAGCCACCTGCCGACGATCGTGCCGGGCGCGCCCGTCTCGCCCCCGCCGGGGGTGACGCCGCCGCCGTCTTCGTCCGCGGCGGACCTCGCGCTCGACGAGATCGATCGGGTGCTGCAGTCGCTGGGCAAGCTTTGAGAGGGGGGCCGACGTCGTCGGCCGAGGAGGACATCGAGTGACCAAGAAGATCGTAGGTGGAACCGTGCTCACCGCGTCGGACGAGTACGCGGCCGACGTCATCATCGACGGGGACAAGATCACCGGCATCATTCAGCCCGGCACCGGGCCTGCGGACGCGGAGACGATCGACGCCACCGGGTGCTACGTGTTCCCGGGCGGCATCGACGCCCACACGCACCTCGACATGCCGTTCGGCGGGACGTCCTCGGTGGACGACTTCGAGAGCGGCACGATCGCCGCGGCGTGCGGCGGGACGACCTCGATCGTCGACTTCGCGATCCAGAAGAAGGGCGGCACGCTGAAGGAGGCGCTCGATACGTGGCACGGCAAGGCCGAGGGCAAGGCCGGCGTCGACTACGGCTTCCACATGATCGCGACGGACGTACCGCCGAGCGAGCTGGAGGCGATGAAGTCGATCTGCGACGAGGGTGTCACGAGCTTCAAGATGTTCATGGCGTACCCCGGCGTGTTCCTGCTGGAGGACGACAAGATCTTCCGCGCGATGCTGCGGGCGTCGGAGATCGACGCGCTGGTGACGATGCACGCCGAGACGGGCGCGCCGCTCGACGTGTTGATCGAGCGCGCGCTCGCGGAGGGGAAGACGGCGCCGATCTACCACGCCCTCACCCGCCCCGAGGTCGCAGAGGCGACCGGCACGGAGCGCGCGATCGCGTTGGCGGAGATGGCGAACGTGCCGGTGTACATCGTGCACCTGTCGGCGCAGCGTGCGTTGGAGAAGGTCGCGGAAGCGCGTGACCGCGGGCTGATGACGTACGCCGAGACGTGCCCGCAGTACCTGTTCCTCGACGAGGACGCGCTGCGAGGGACGGAGGGCAACGAGTTCGACGGCGCGAAGTACGTCTGCACGCCGCCGCTTCGCCCGAAGCACCACCACGAGCACCTGTGGCGTGGCCTTCGGAACTACGACCTGCAGGTCGTGGCGACCGACCACTGCCCGTTCTGCATGAAGGGGCAGAAGGAGCTCGGCAAGGACAGCTTCGCGAAGATCCCGAACGGCATGCCCGGCATCGAGACGCGCCTGTACCTCCTCTGGGAGGGCGTGCAGCGCGGGGAGATCTCGCGGAACCGCTTCGTGGAGATCACGTCCACGGCGCCCGCGAAGATCTTCGGCATGTACCCGCGGAAGGGCTGCATCGGTATCGGCTCCGACGCCGACATCGTGGTGTGGGATCCCGAGCGCGAGATGGAGCTGTCGCTCGAGAACCTCCACATGAAGGTCGACTACGCGGCGTTCCCCGGGAAGGTCGTCAAGGGCGGCCCGCGCTGCGTCCTCTCGCGCGGCGACAAGGTCGTCGAGAACAACACCTTCCTCGCGAAGCCGGGCCGCGGCCAGTTCATCAAGCGCGGCCGGACGTACAGCTAGGGGCGTTTGTCGGATCGCCGCGGGGGGGAGTGCCCAGGTCCGGCTTCGCGTTTGGCGACGGCCGGGGACCTCCCCTCCGGTCAGAAGCCGTTCGTCTCGCCGGGTGGGGCCCCTCGGCTTCGCTGATGACCGAGGCGGGCGAGCCGAACTGATTCCCTACGGAGAGGTCCCCGCCCGCCGCCTGCGCTCCGCGTGTCGAGTTGCCTTCGCTCGGCCATCCGATGAGGTGGGTGACCCGGGGCGCCTCGTTCCACCGATTGTGCTCGTTCGACACGTTGCCCAGGTGATCGCTCCGCTCCGGCGGCGGGCACGCCGACCTCGGTTCGGCGAGGTGGGCGTCCGTTCGACGCGGAGACCCCATCGCCGTCGATCGGCAAGGCCTGTCGCCCACGGCGGAGCGGCTCGGCTTTCGGAATCGGCGCGCCCGCCGCCTGCGCTCCGCTATTCACGTTGCCCGAGCCCGGCGCCTTCTCGATCGTGATCTCGTACTGGCGCTAGATCGCGCCGATGCACGCGTTGGAATCAGGCAACTCGTCGAGCGGAGCGCAGACATCGGGCGCGGCGATTCCGACAGCCGGACCGCCCCGCCGACGCACCCAGGTACTGCCGAGCGTCGCAGCGCGATCTCCGCGCCGGACGGTCGCCCGGCAAGCCGAACCGAGGTCGCCGCGCCCGATGTCGAAAGCGGAGTGGGCGCCTGGGCAGCGCGTCGCATCTGCGGTGCGTTGGGTCGAAGCTCCCCCGGGTCACTCCATTCATTGGATCGCTGGTGAGCGGCAAACTCGACAGGCGGAGCGATGGCGGCGGACGGGGACGCCCTGGAGGGAATCAGTTCGGCTCGCCCGCCTGGGCAGTCAGCGAAGTGAAGGGGCCACACCCGGCGAGACGAACGGCTTCTGACCGGAAGAGCGTCCCCGGCCGACGCCAAAAGCGCAGCCGTTCCTGGGCACTCCCCTCCCGGCGACCTGACACACGCTGCTGCTCAGGCGACGGTCGAGAACGAGTCCGCCTGCGTCTCCTCCGGACGGTACGCCGACTCGACCTGGCCCGCGCTGACCGTCGGCTCGACGCTGTCCTCGCGCGTCAGGGAGGCGAGGGCCGCCGAGGCCTCCGCCGCGGTCGCGGGCGCCACGCCCTCCGACTGCTCGGTGCGCTTCTCGCGGACGCGCTCGATCGCCTTGTCGTTCTTGATCTCTTCGAGGGCCCGCTCCTCCTTGGCTTTGGCGCCGTGAGGACCGCAGTCCTCGCAGGGCGGCTTGACGAGCGCGGCAGTGGACGAAGCGATCCGCATCAATCGTTTCTTCGGACGAGTGCGCTCGATCTTCGAGTGAGTGTTAAAAGGCGCGACACGGTGCGGTTCGTTTTCGGGACACTGCTGTCGCTCTGCTTCGCGACACCCGCGATCGCCGCCCCAATTTCGATCGCCGTCGATGCCGGTTCTCGTTCCGAGGCACTCACGCGTGCGTTGAGCCTGGAGATCGGTGACGTCGAGTTCACCCGCGCGGGGCTCGCGCGCGTGCGTGTCGTCGTCCGCCGCGTCGCCGACACGTTCCTCGTCCGGGTGTCGACGGTCGACGCCACGCTCGCCGAGCGCCGCGTGCCGTCCGGCCAACCTGAGCAGGCGCTCCGCGTCGCCACGCTCCTCACCACGCGCGCGGTGGCGACGGTGCGCGCGCTCGACGAACCCTTCGAGCTCCCGCCCGCGCCGAGGACGTTCGGCGTGCACCTGACGACCGACGTGCTCACGACGCTGTGGTGGCGGCCTCGACAACCGCAGCTCGGCCTCGAGCTCGGCGTCGGCGTCGACATCGGACGCGCTTCGCTCGCCGTCGTCGGCGGCGCGGTCGGCCACGTGTGTTGCCGACGCGAGAGCACCGGGATCGCCGGCGACGCCGAGGCCCTGGCGCTCGGACTCGACGGCGCATGGACGTTCGCGCAGTGGACGGTCGTGCGGGTGCGCGGCGCGGTGCGGGTCGGGGCGCAGCGGGTCACGGCCGAGGCGGAGCCCCTCACGTTCGCCGATCTCGCGCCGACGCAGCGCGTCGTCGCTTGGGAGGCGCTGGTGCGGGTCGGCGGCGCGCTCGAGCTCGAGGTGTGGCGTGACCGCCTCTTCTTCCGCGCGGCGGCCGGCGCGCAGCTCCGGGTCCCCTCCGTGCAAGTGGCCGTCCCGCCTGGGTATTCGGGTGCGGGGTGGGTCAGCGGGCCGGTCGTTCCCTTCGCGACCGTCGGGGTCCAGGTCGCGCTCTACTGACGGGTCGAAAAAAATCGCCCCGGCCGTGAACATGAGGGGCGGTGCCGGCAACCCACGGTCACCCGAAGGGTAGCGAGTCCGGTTTGACCCGCTCGATAACGAGCCCCATGCACCAGGAGGTGACCGAACTTGGGGGGTCGACGCTGACGATCGACCAGCTGGTTCGGCAACACGGTGCACGCGTGTATCGAATGGTCGCGAGCCTGCTCGGCCCGGGGGCGAGTGACGCAGACGTGCAGGACATCGCACAGGACGTCTTCCTCGGCGCGCATCGCGCGTTGCCGCGGTTCAGGGGCGACGCGAAGGTCGAGACCTGGCTCTACGGCATCGCGACGCGGACGGTGCTGATGCACCTGCGCTCCTGGCGCCGCCGTCGTCGCCTGAAGCAGGCGGTGGAGGCGGAGCCGATCGTCGATCGGAGCCCGGACGTCGAGCGAACCGTCGCGGAGCGCGCCGAGCTGATGCGCGTGTGGCGTTGCCTGATGCAGATCCCCGCGAAGAAGCGCGTGGTGTACGTGCTCTACGAAGTCGAAGGGCTCAGCGGCAAGGAGGTCGCGGAGGCGCTCGACATCAACGAGGCGACGGTGCGCACGCGCCTGTACCACGCGCGCAAGGAGCTGATGGCGCTCTACGAGAAGATGGGAGGCCAGCGGTGAGCCGTTGCCCGCGCACCGTGGAGGCCGCCCGTTTCGAGTTCCTCGCCAAGGAGGAGCGCGCGTCGTTCACGCGCCACGCGGCGAAGTGTGTCGAGTGTGAGCGCGCCTTCGAGGTGTTGCACGACGCGCGCACGATCCTCCGCGAGAACGCCCGCGAGCCCGACGCCGATCAGCTGCGCGCGCTGCGGCTCGGCGTGGACGCGAAGGTGTCGCGGCGTCGGCCGACGTGGATCGCGTGGCCCGTCGCCGCGGCCGCGGTGGCGCTGTGCGCTGCGTTGATCCTGTGGCCTTCGTCGCCGGTGGTGCAGGGGCGCGTTCTCCACGCCGGCGCGGCGGTGGAGGGTGCGTTGCCGTTGCGGGCCGAGCTCGTGGCCGAGGCGGGGACCAAGCTCGTCTTCGCCGACGCCGCCTTGGCTGCGCCGGACGGCGCGACGTTCGTCGTCGACCTGGACGCGCGCTCCGAGGTCCGGGTGCTGCTCGGGACGATGCGCTTCGACGTCGCGCCGCGGGACGGTGGGTTCTGGGTGTCGACGCCGCACACGACGATCCGCGTCGTCGGCACGCGCTTCACCGTGCGCGTGTTGGCCGCACGCACGGAGCTGTCGGTGGAGGAGGGCGTCGTCGAGGCGACCGAGGGCGCGCGGCTCCATCGCGTGGCGGCGCGGCAGTCGATCCGGATCCCGCGCGACGTCGCGGGGGCGAGCGACGCTGCGTCTGCGGCGCGTGACGAAGTCGGAACGACGACGGCGCGCTCCGAGGGCACCGACCCGGCCGGCGCGAGGGCGGCCGATGACGTGGGCGACCACGTTGCGATGAACGCATCCGCACGGCACGAACGAACGCGCGACGCGGACGGGGCGCCGGCCTCACGCGGCGCGTCGGGTGCGCGCTCCACGGACGGCGCGCTCCCTTCAGGCGACGCTCCCCATGTGCGCGCTTCGGACGAAGCTCGGGCGGCGCGCGAAGCGTCGGCGGTGCGCTCGGCAGGCACGTCGGCCGAAGCGCGGGCCGCGCGCGATGGCTCCAGTCCGCACGCTGCGGATGACGCTTCCACCGAAGCTCCCCCCGCACGCGATACGCCCGCGGTGAACGCCAAGGTTGGCGGGGCCGCGGCCGCACGCGACGCGCCCAGCGCGCGCGCGTCCGCCGAAGCCCGGAGCGCGCGCGAGGGTGCGGCCGCGCGGCCTTCGGACGACCCCTCCGCACGAGCGCCCGGCGCGCGCGCCGACGGCTCCCCCGCCGACGCGCGCACGTCGGCAGAGGGCGCGCGTGACGGACCGTCCGCGGGCGCGGCGGACGGCGCTCCGCAAGACGACGAACGTGATGAACCCGCCACGCGGTCCGCGGACGGCGCTTCGCGTGGGGCACAGCGCGACGCGCCCACCGCGCGCTCCGCCGACGGCGCTTCGCGTGGGGAACAGCGCGATGAACCCGCCACGCGGTCCGCGGACGGCGCTCCGCGCGACGACGCCACTGCGGACAACGGACCACGCAAGGACGAACCCGGCGACTCCATCACGGACCCCGCGGATGGCGCCTCTCCTGAGCACGCCGACGCCCCCCCGCGCACGCCGAAGGCCTGGCTCGTGCTCGGCGACAAGCGCCGCCGCGCGAATGACTTCGCGGCCGCCGCCGATGCCTACGCCAACGCGTCGACCTCGCCGGCCCTCGCGGAGGAGGCGCTCTGGCGTCGCGCGGAGATGCTCGGCGCCGCCGGGGACCTCGAGGGGGCGCTCGCGTTGCTCGCGTCGTCGCAGCGTCGCTTCGGTGCCGGACGGCTCGGTCCGGAGCGCGCCGTGCTGACGGCGCAGCTCGCGGTGGAGGCGGGGCGCTTTGCGTTCGCGGTGCAGACGCTGGAGGCCGCGGGGACGTCGAGCTTCGCGGTGCGCTCCGCGCGGCTGACGATCGGGGCGCGCCTCGTGAACGAGGACGCCGCGCTCGCGCGTCGCGTCGTGGCGCCGCTCCTCGGTCCGTCGCAGGCGCGATCGATTCGGATCCGTGCGCACGTCGTCGCGATTCGTGCGGCGCACGAGGCGCGCGACGTAGACGACGAGACCGCGCTCCGCGCGGCGTTGGAGAAAATCGAAGCGGACGAATGAACACATCCGCGAGTGCCGGCAACCCACGGCCGGACTCTGGACAAAGGAATGATGATGAACGTCCGAACTACACTCGCTGTTCTCCTCCCGCTGCTCGTTTCGGCGTGCACTCAAGAAACCGTGTTGATCGAACGCACCGGCGCATCGATCGGCCCCGACGGCGGCAAGCTGATGAGCGCCGACGGCATCGCGGAGCTCGTCATCCCGGCGGGCGCCCTCGACACCACCACCGAGATCACGATCGAGGTTCGCAGCGTCGAGCGCGCCGACCTCGTGTCGCGCCTGTACGACTTCGGCCCGGACGGGCTCACGTTCACGAACGACGCGACGCTGGCGTTGCGCACCGGCGGCCGCACGGACGTCGTCCTCGCGTGGGCGGATCCGGAGCGACCCGTGCCGCTCGCGAACCAGACGATCGAAGGCGGCGTCGCGCGCGGCGCGCTCGAGCACTTCTCGACCTACGGCATGTTCAACTCCGCGGCGCAGTGTACGAGCGACGCAGACTGCCTGATGGGGCAGCTCTGCACCAACGGCACCTGCGGCACCGCGCCGAACGCGTGCATGACCAACGCCGACTGCCCGCCGAGCCAGGTCTGCGATCCCAGCGTCGCGCAGTGTGTGCCGGGAAACAGCAACGTCTGCATGTCCGACGCCGACTGCCCCGCCAACCAGGTCTGCGACCCGAGCACCGCGCAGTGCGTGCCGGGCTCTTCGAACGGCTGCATGACCGACGCCGACTGCCCGGCGAACCAGCAGTGCAACCCGATGACGAACCAGTGCGTGCCGGGGAACAACAACGGCTGCACTTCGAACGCCGACTGCCCGATGGGTCAGATCTGCGACCCGAACACGCAGCAGTGCACGCCGGGGAACAACAACGGCTGCACTTCGAACGCCGACTGCGCACCCAGCCAGGTCTGTGACCCAATGACGAACCAGTGCGTGCCGGGGAACAACAACGGCTGCATGACGGACGCGGACTGCCCGGCGAATCAGATCTGCGATCCGATGACGAACCAGTGCGTACCGGGCAACAGCAACGCGTGCATGACGGACGCGGACTGCCCGATGGGCGAGGTGTGTGATCCGAACACGGCGCAGTGTGTGCCGGGGAACAACAACGGCTGCACCTCGAACGCCGACTGCGCGCCGGGCCAACAGTGCGACCCGATGACGAACCAGTGCGTGCCTGGGAACAGCAACGGCTGCATGACGGACGCCGATTGCCCGCCGAACCAGGTGTGTGATCCCATGACTGCGCAGTGCGTCGGGAACACCGGCAACGCGTGCATGACGGACGCGGACTGCCCGATGGGCGAGATCTGCGACCAGAACACGGCGCAGTGTGTGCCGGGCAACAGCAACGGCTGCACCTCGAACGCCGACTGCGCGCCGGGCCAGCAGTGCGACCCGATGACGAACCAGTGCGTGCCGGGCAACAGCAACGGCTGCATGACCAACGCCGACTGCCCGCCGAACCAGGTCTGTGACCCCGCGACGGCGACCTGCGGCCCGGGGAGCGGTAACGGGTGCATGACGGACGCGGACTGCCCGATGGGTGAGGTCTGCGACCCGAGCACCGCGACGTGTGGCCCGCCGAGCAACGGCACGCCGTGCATGACGAACGCGGACTGCGCACCGGGTCAGAGCTGCAACCCGATGACGAACCTCTGCCAGTAGCGTCGACCAGCGCGCGCGGCCTAACCTCGCCGCGTGCGCTTCGCTTCCCGCTTCGGCCTCGGCCTCGCCGCGATCGGCCGCCCCGGCTACATCACCCTCGGACGTGACGCGGACCTCGGCGAGGACCGATCCGTCGCGACCTTCGAACGCCGGGCGCACGCGCTCCTCGACCACGCGTGGTCGGTCGGGGTCCGCCACGTCGACACCGCGCGATCCTACGGCTACGCAGAGCGTTTCCTCGCTTCTTGGCTCGACGCCCGTGGGCACCGCCCGACCATCAGCTCGAAGTGGGGCTACACGTACACCGCGGACTGGACGGTCGACGCCGACGTCCACGAGGTGAAGGACCACGGCCTCGCGGTGCTCGACCGACAACAGGCCGAGTCGCGCGCGTTGCTCGGCGATCGACTCGGCCTCTATCAGATCCACTCGGCGACGCTGGACAGCGGCGTCCTCGACGATGCCGACGTGCACGAACGCCTCCACGCCCTGCGCGCGGAGCACGGCTTTTTGATCGGGCTGTCGCTCTCGGGTGTCGGTCAGGCCGATACACTGAAGCGAGCGCTCGAGATCGAGGTCGAGGGACGGCGCCTCTTCGACGCCGTGCAGGCGACGTACAACGTGCTCGAGACGAGCGCGGGCGCTGCGCTCGAGACCGCGCACGGCGAAGGGCTCGCGGTGATCGTGAAGGAGGGCGTCGCCAATGGACGCCTCACCGAGCGCGGCCTCGCAACATTGGCCTCGGCGAAGCAGGAAGTGTTGCGGTCGATCGCGGCGGCGAACGACGTCACGGTGGACGCCGTCGCGCTCGCGGCGATCGCGTCCCGCTCTTGGGTCGACGTCGTCCTGAGCGGCGCCGTCACGCCGGCCCAGCTCGACGCCAACCTCGCCGCGCGGGACCTCGAGGTGGACGAGGCGGTGTTCGACGACGCCGAGGCGCCCGCCGACTACTGGTCGACGCGCAAGGCGCTCCCCTGGTCCTGACTCACCGCCGCAGTTCGGCGCGCATCGTCAGGCCGTTCCGGGGGCGGATGGTGATCGACGCCTGGAGATCCAACGGGCGATCGTCGAGCCGGGCGAGGGTGTAGCGCTGCGCGATCATCGCGACCGCGAGCCGCGCCTCCAGCATCGCAAACGCGCTCCCGATGCAGATGCGCGGGCCTCCCCCGAACGGGAAGTACGCGTAGCGCGGGAGCTGCTCTTCGAGCGCCTTGGTCCAGCGCTCGGGTTTGAAGTCGTCCGGGGATTCGAACCAGCGTGCGTCGCGGTGGGTGACCCACTGCGGGAGCACGACGAGCGAGCCCTTCGGCACCGGCCACCCGAGCACGACGTCGTCCGCCTGCGCCTGCCGAATGAGCGTGGCCGCCGGGGGGAACAGACGCATCGACTCCTTCACGACCTGCTCCACGCGAACCAGGCCGGACAGATCCTCCAGCGTCGGGGTGCGGTCCGCCAGCACGCGGTCGACCTCCGCGTGCAGGGCGCGCTCCTCCTCGGGGTGACGCGCGAGGAGATCGAACGTGTACGTGAGCGTCAGCGCGGTGGTCTCGTGGCCGGCGAGGAGCAGCGTGAGGACCTCGTCCTGCAGCTGCTGGTCGTTCATGCCCTGGCCGTCCTCGTCCTCGAGCGCGAGGAGCATCGACAGCAGGTCGTCGCCGTCGGGGCTCTTGCGCTTCTCGCGGATGATGCGCTGGACGACGTCGAACAACTCGTCCCGCGCGCCGAGGAAGCGGCGGTTCTGCGGCGTCGGCACGGAGAGCGGGATGGGGAGCGGATAGGAGAGCGTCTCGGCGAAGTAGTCGACGACGGTCTCGAGCGCGCGCCCGACGCGCTCGCTGGCGTCGCCGGTCGCGGTGCCGAAGAGCGTGCGGACCGCGATGTCGAGCGTCAGCCGCATCATGTCCTGTGTGACCTCGCGATCGCCGGGGCGCCATTGCGAGAGGTGGCGATCGATCACGTCGGTCATCGCTTCGACGTACGACTGCACCCGTTTGTGGTGGAAGGCGGGCGCGATGAGCTTCCGTTGCCGCGTCCACAGCGGGCCGCTGCTGGTGAGGAGCCCGTCGCCCAGCACGACGCGGAAGCGTTCGATGAGCGCGCTCTTCGTGAAGTTGTCGCGGTTCGTCCGCAGGATGTACTCGATGCCGTCGGGGCTGCTCACGAGGTACGCGCCGAAGCCGGCGAAGCGCGTGAACACCACGTCGCCGTAGCGGTGCTTCGCGTCGAGCATGAAGGCGAGCGGGTCCTTCTGGTAGGCCCACATCGGGCCGAGGAAGGGGAGGCCGACCGGGCCCGGCGGACGCGGCGTTCCTTTGAATAGACGGGTCGCGATTTGCGCAGCGGACATGGTCATCTCCTTCAATCGTTGAGCAAGGCTTCGAGGTACGGGGCCTGGTCGGCGAACGTAGTGAGCCCGCCGTCGTAGAGGCGCTGGAGGATCAGCCCCTTGAGGAACATGAGGACCGCCTTGGCGCGGTCGGTGTCGATGCCGAGGAGCTCGGCGACGGTGCCTTGGTAGAAGTCCGCGGCGCTGCGGAGCGCGACGTCGGTGCGGATCTCTTCGGCGGGGACGGTGCGGAAGTACTCGATGAGGACGAGGTTCTGCTGGAGGAAGTACGACTCCATCAGCTCGACGTAGGTGAGCACCGCGCGGGCGCGGGCGGCGGTCGACAGGCCCTCGGGGATCGCGATGCGCGCCTGGCCGAGGTCCTCGGCGGCGACGGCCCGGGCGACGTGTTTGAACAGCGCCTCCTTGTTCGGGAAGTAGTGGTAGAGCGTGCCCGTCGAGACGCCGAGGTGTTTGGCGATCTTCCGCATGGTCAGCGACGTGTAGCCCTGCTCGGCGAAGAGGGGCGTGCAGCGGGTGACGAGGTCCGTCCGGTAGGCTTCGTGGTCGACTTGGCGAGGCATTTTCTTATTTCGAACGTTCGTTATAAATAAAAAGCCCCGCTCTGGCAAGCCTGGATGGCGGAGGCGGTTCGTGGTTGGTTCGCCGGACCATGGCCGACAGCATCCAAGCCACCATCGAGACCGTCACGGAGGAGACCCCGAGCCTCCTGAGGATCCGTGTGAAGTGCGACGACGACGTGCGGGCGAAGTACGCGACGCCCGGGCAGGTCGTCGTGGTCCGGCCCACGCCCGAGGACCAGGTCTACCTCGCGATCGCGTCCTCGCCGGGCGACGACCACCTGGAGGTCCTCCTCGGACCGGGCGCCGCGGGCAAGATCGGCCCCGAGCCGGGCAAGACCATCACGATGGACCCGCCGATGGGGCGCGGCTTCGACGTCGCGATGGCCAAGGGCAACGACGTGCTCCTGTTCGCGGTCGGCTCGGCCATTGCGCCCATCCGCCCGCTCGTCCAGTTCCTCCGCAAGGACCGCTCCGCGTACGGGCGCATCACGCTCTACGTCGGCGCGCACACCGACCAGGACTTCGCGTTCCGCGGGGAGTTCGAGGACTGGCGGCGCGACCGCATCGACATCGTGCAGTCGGTCTCCAAGCCGTGGGTGCAGGACAAGTTCCGCGCCGACCCGCCTCCGGTCGACAACGCGGTTGCGTACATCTGCGGGATGAAGGCGATGATGGAGGGCGTGACCGAGGCGCTCGTCACGGCGGGGATGCCGGCGGAGCGCATCGGCAAGAACTGGTGAGGGATCCGTGAACGAAGAAGTCGAAGCGATCCGCAACGGCGCTGCCGTCGTCCGCCGGGACGACCTCTACACCCTGCGCATCGCGGGGCCCGACCGCGAGCGATTCCTGAACGGGATGATCACGAGCGACGTCTCGAAGCTCGCGACCGGCCGCATGCAGCGGGCGATCAAACCGAACAACCGCGGACGCGTGGAGGGGATGCTGCGCGTGCGCGCCGAGGACGACGCGTATCTGATCGACGTCCTCGAGACGTCCGCCCAGCGCGTCGCGACCGAGCTCAACAAACTCATCATCATGGACGACGTCACGTTGTCCGACGCGACGGACACGCGCGAGGTCATCGCGGTCTACGGGCCCTCGGCGCGCAAGCTGATCTCCGAAGCGGGGTGGGCGGTGCCGGCGCTCGAAGACCTGAGCTACGCCGACGTCGGCGACGTGCGCGTCATGCGCGACGACGGCGTGATCGGCGTGGAGGGTTACGAGATCCTCGCGCTCCCGCGTAAAGGCGACGACGCTGTGAAGGCGCTGATCGTCGCGGGCGCGATCGAGGTGGACGAAGACTCCCTCGACATCGTGCGCGTCGAGTCGGGCGTCGCACGCGACGGCGTCGACGTCGACGACGACACCATCCCGCTCGAGGCCAACCTCGTGGACTGGATCAGCTTCACGAAGGGCTGCTACGTCGGCCAGGAGGTCATCGCGCGCGCCCACAACCTCGGCGGCGTGAAACACCGCCTCGTCGGGCTCCGCGTCGAGGGCGACACCGTCCCGCCGAAGGACGCGAAGATCGTCGTCGGCGAAGAAGACACCGGCGAGGTCACGAGCGCCGTCCGCTCCGACGCCCACGGCGTCATCGCGCTCGGCTACGTCCACACGAAGAACGAGGCGGAGGGCACCGAGGTCCAGCTCGTGTGGGGAGACGCGAAGGCGAAGGCCGCGGTAACGAAGCTCCCGTTCTGACCCGCGGTCCCGCTTCAGTTCACCGCGGGGCGGCGCAGGGTCACGACCTTGGACACCACGTACGGCCGGCTCTCGATCACCTCGAAGCCCGCGCCACGCGCGACCTCGGCGAGGTCGTCCTTCAGGTAATCGGCGTAAAAGGGCTCGTGGTAGACGACCGGGAAGCGCTTCAGGAAGTGCTCGAGGACGCCGCTCTCCACCAGCTGCGCCGAGTCTTCGATCACCACGCGGCCGCCCGGGCGCACGACGCGGAGCAGCTCCGCCATCACCGTGCGGCGCACGGCGCGCGGGAGCTCGTGGAAGAGGAAGATGCACGTCAGCGCGTCGAAGCTCGCGTCGTCGAACGGCATCCGCTCCGCGTTGCCCCACACGAGGTGGGCGTCGCCGTGCGTTCGGCGACCGTGGTCGAGGTACGCCTCGGAGAGATCCAGGCCCGTGAAGCGACCGCGGGGGAGGGCGGTCTTCAGCCGCGACAGGAACTCACCCGTGCCGCACGCGACGTCGAGCACGCGCGGCTCCGCGACGCCCGCCAGCCCGTCGACCACCGGCGGGATGACCATGCGTCGCATCATGTCCGCGGCGCCGCCGAACAGCACCTCGACCGAAGCGTCGTACAGCTCCGCGGAGTGTGACGAGAACCAGCCGTCCGTCTGCCAGTGGAAGTTGCGCAGGTAGTAGCGCGGGTACTTCGCGCGATCGACGTCCTGGGGGAGGTCGTCGTGACGCGCCTGTCGGCGACGACGAACCACGCGCGGCGCGTCGCGCAGGATGCGGGGGAGCTGTCGGCCGTGCCGTAGGAACGGCGACGCGAACAACCAGCGCATCGGGTAATAACCGGCCCGGGCGTTTTCCCAGTCCGTGTCCATCATGGCGTCGAAGCGCTGCTGCAAGGCGCGTTGCGCCGCCTTCGGCGGAGGTTCTCCCGCCCACCCGAGTAGCCGATAGGCCACCGCGAGCGCCCCGTTCGAGAGGGCCGCGTTGGCGAGGGTCTGACCTTTGTACAGCGCGTTGGCGCCGCGGAGCAGAGGCTCTTGAACCATCGACACCAAAACAGATGTGAGTCTCGTCTCATGCCCGTCGCGGTTCAAGTCCCCGCGCGATGATGCGATGCTTCGCCCCACACGATGCCGAACGACTGGGTCGACACCCTCAGCGCCGAGACCACGGATCGCGCGCCTCCCGCCGAGAGCCGAGGCATCGGCCTGAAGCTGCTGGTGCTCCGCGACGGCGTGAACACGGTGTCGACCCACGTCCTACCTCCGAACGGCGAGGTCACGATCGGCCGCTCGCAGGAGTCCGACGTGCACCTCACGGACGCGTCGATCTCGAGGCGACACGCCGTCCTTCACATCGAGACGGCCGACGGCGACCAGGTCCGCCTCGCGCTCGAGGACCTTGGGAGCGCCAACGGGACGTCGGTCTCCGGCCGTCGCCTGGAAGCGAACACCACCACCCCGGTGAAGCTCGGCGAGGCGATCGACCTCGGCTCGATCATGCTCACCGTGCAGCGCGCCGCGCTCGGCTCGCGGGTGCGCCGCGTGTGGTCGCGCATCGACTTCGACGCGCGCCTCACCGAGGAGTGCGAGCGCGCGCGGATGACGGACGTCCCGTTTGCGATCGTGCGGCTCAGCGCGAAGGCGGGGGAGGACCGCGCGACCGTCGAGAAGGCGCTGTCGGTGTTCAAGTCCTTCGACTTCGTCGCCAAGCTCGACCCGAAGACGTACGGCGTCATCGCGATCGACGTCCCGCAGGGCGGGAAGAACGCGCTGTTCGAGCGCGTCGCGCGCCACGCGAGCACGGTCGACGTGAACGTCGCGATCTACGGCGTCGATGGCCGTCGCCCGAACGATCTGATGGCCGCCCTCGGGGAGGGCGCGCCCACCGCGGAGGCCACGAGTGACATCGTCGTCGAGGACTCCGCGATGGAGGCCCTCTACCGGATCATCGATCGCGTCGCGCCGAGTGATCTCGCGGTGCTGATCCTCGGCGAGACCGGCGTCGGCAAGGAGATCATGGCGGAGGCCGTTCACCGCGCGTCGCTGCGCCGTGATCACCCCTTCATTCGGATCAACTGCGCCGCGCTCTCCGAGTCACTCGTGGAGAGTGAGCTGTTCGGGCACGAGAAGGGTGCGTTCACCGGCGCCGAGTCCGCGCAGCCCGGGATCATCGAGTCCGCGAACCGCGGCACCGTGCTGCTCGACGAAGTCGGCGAGCTCCCGCCGCTCGTGCAGAGCAAGCTGCTCCGGGTGATCGAATCGAACGAAGTGATGCGCGTCGGTGGCCGGACGCCGATCCCCGTCGACGTACGCTTCGTCTCCGCGACCAACCGCGATCTCGAAGAGGAGATCGCACAGCGCCGCTTCCGCCTCGATCTTTACTACCGCCTCAACGGCGTCACGCTGAACGTGCCGGCGCTGCGTGAGCGCCCCGCGGAGATCGAGCCGCTGGTCCGCCACTTCGCGACGCGCGCGCACGTCAAAGCCGGCTTCCCGGGCAGCCCGAGGTTCACGGACGCCGCCGAGAACATGCTCCGCGGGTACCACTGGCCCGGCAACGTGCGCGAGCTCGTCCACACCGTGGAGCGCGCGGTGTACCTGGCGGGCGGGGAGCCGATCGACGTCAGCCACCTCCCCGCGGAGAACATGCGCGCCCCCGTGATGCGGACGGTCGTGCCGACGTCTGCGGTGTTGCAGCCCGCGCCGCCGCAGCCGTTCCCGGCCGCTTCGTTCTCGGAGCCGACGATGCCGGCGGACTTGTTCGTGAACGACGAGCACCGCGCGATCGTCGTCGCGCTCGCGGAGTGCCACGGCAACCAGACGCGCGCGGCGAAGAAGCTGGGGATCTCGAGGGGGACGCTGGTGTCGCGCCTGGACCGCTACGGGATCGCGCGGCCTCGGAAGCAGACGCCGGTGCCGGGCTCGGACTGAAGGGGCAGGGCGTCCGAGCCCGACACGGCGCCCCCAATCACTCGGTCGGTGCGTACCGAATGTCCGCCTGGCCGTACATCACGCGTGGGATGCTGTTGGTCGGCCGGCGGTCGGGGTTCGAGCCCGTATAGATGTACGTCGACGCGTCGATCGTGATGTCGCCGTACGCCACCGGGAAGCGCGGGTTCACGATCGTGCGCGTCCCGCCGGTCCCCGCGAGGTAGACCGCCACCGTATAACGTGTCCCCGCCGTCACCGGCACCGTCGTGATGTCGCCGTAGCTGAACTGCCCGACGTTCGCCTGGCCCGCCACCTGGGTCTCGGCGAGGAGCACACCCGTGTCGCGCTCGAACAGACGCACCGTCTTCGGACCACCGTAGAAGTAGCCACCCAGCTGCGTGATCTCGCCGTCGCGCGTCGGCGTGAAGTGGAAGCCCATCGCGTAGTTCCAGTTGTACGGCCCCTGGCTGGGGCCGGACTGGTTCTCCTGCCACACGGTGTGCTCGACGAAACACGTCGCGCTGCAGCCGTCGCCGCTGATGCCGTTGCCGTCGTCGCACTCCTCGGTCGCGGGGTCGACGCTGCCGTCCCCGCAGAACATCGCCGCGAGCTCGATCGGCGTGCCGCTGCTCGCGTTGTTCGTCTCGATGAGCTCGGGGACGCTGTCGAAGTCGTCCACGATCGCACCGACGAAGAAGCTACCGGTGTACGGCGGCATCGGCGCGGGCACGAGGACGTCTTCACACGCGCCGGTCGCGATGTTGTTCACCGGGTACTGCGTGAGCATCGCGTCGAACGGCTCGATCGTCGCGTCGTTCGACAGGTACAACGTGCCGTTCGTCGCGGTGCTGCCCGCGGTCCCTTGGTTGCACACGCGCACCACGAAGTCCGGGTACGCGCCCGGGCCGGTGACGGCCGGACCGGTGACACTCTCGACGATCAGGTCGGGGCCGTTGCCGACGCCGATCTGCGGGCCGAGCAGCCCGTTGTTCGTCTCGATGAGCTCCGACACCGCTGACCACTCGTCGACGATCGCGCCGATTCGATAGGTACCGGGCTGCGGCGCGTACGCCGGGGTGAGCGCGATGTGACAGTCACCCGCGGGGAGCGTCGGCACGAAGTCGTTCGCGACCGGCGGATCGCCGTACGGGTTGTTGGCCTGACCCACGAGCGTCTCGCCCGTCACGAGGTAGAAGTTCACGTCGGTGCCGGGGCTCGACGTCGTGCCCTGGTTGCAGACCGTGTAGTCGATCGTGAACGAGCCGGTCGTGCTCGGCGGACCCGCGACGCTCGAGACGACGAGGTCGGGATCGTTGCCGATGCCGATCTGGCCGCCGACGAACGTGTTGTTGGTCTCGATGAGCTCCACGGTCGTGTCGTACTCGTCCGCGATCGCGCCGAGGTAGTACGCGCCCTGGCCGAACGTGCTCACGGGCAGCGTGCCGCTCGCGCAGTCGTCGGCGTTGATGCTCACGTTGATGCTGCCGATGATCGTGTCGCCCGCGCCGGGGTACGGCATGTCGGAGGTGATCACGGCGTCGTCGGACTGGTAGAGCGTCACGTCGGTCGCGCCGGCCTGCGTGCCCTGGTTACACACGGTCCACGCGAGGTTGAACGTGCCCGTCGAGCTCGGCGGACCCGAGATCGCGGTGACGATGAAGTCGGGGCCGTTGCCGAAGCCGACGACGCCGTCGAACGTGACGTTGTTCTCCTCGTCGAGCTCGGTCACCGCCTCGTAGGGATCGACGATGCCGGCGAGGTACCCTGCGCCCGTCCACGGCGGCGGCGCGGCCTGCGTGGTCTGCGTCCCGCACGCGCCGGGCTGCAGGTTCGAGAAGTTCGCCCACGCGATCGGGAAGTCGTTGGTGAACGGGTTCTGCTGCACGGTCTGGATGCTCAGGTCCTCGCTCGCGTAGATCTCCACGTCGGCGTTGCCGGCGAACGTCGTGCCCTGGTTGCAGACGGTGACGACGACGTCGAACGGGCCGTTGGCGCTCGCCGGGCCGGTGACGGACTGAACGACGAGGTCGGGCCCGGAGCCGAGGCCGATGCGCGGGCCGAGGAACGTGTTGTTGGATTCGATCAGCTCGATCTGGGAGTCGAACGGATCCGCGATCGCGCCGAGGTACCACGCCGCGTCCGGGGCGGGGAGCCACACGAGCACGTCCTGCGAGGCACACGCGCCGGGGTTGAGCGACGTCAGGTACGCGCCACCGATCGGCGTGTCCACCGGCGGGCCGCTCATCGTGTACCCCTCGATGATCTGGTCCTCGGAGACGTACAGCTCGACGTCGAAGGAGGAGGAGGGGGCGGTGCCCTGGTTGCAGGCGGTGACGGTGATGGTCGCGTTGCCGTTCGCGCTCGGCGGGGCGGCGATCGCGCTGACGATGAGGTCGGCGTCGTAGCCGATACCGATCAGGTCGCCGAGGAAATCGTTGTTGGATTCGACGAGCTCGGGGATCGAGTCGTAGGGATCCACGATCGCGGCCAAGTAGTGCGCGGGCGACGGTGCGGGCGCGTAGCCGTTGATCGCGGCGTTCGTGCACTGACCGGGGTTGAGCGTCGGGATGGGCGCGCCGCCGGCCGGGAAGTCTTGCGTGTACGGGTTGCCGAAGTACGTCTCGATGACGTCGTCGAGCGTGAGGATCAGCTCGACGTCGGTCGACGAGGAGGACGCGGTGCCCTGGTTACACACGGTGATCGTGGCGGAGAACTGACCGTCCGTGCTCGGCGGCGCGTCGATCGCGGTGACGACGAGGTCGGGGCCGTAGCCGACGCCGAAGATGCCCGAGAAGGCTTCGTTGTTGGTCTCGATGAGCTCCTGCTCGCTGTCGAACGGATCGACGATCGCGCCGACGTAGTACGGGCCGGTGTTGCCGTACACGTTCGCGATCACCGACTGCGTGGCGCAGGCCATCGGGTAGAGCGTCGCGAAGCTGGTGCCGCCGATCGGGAAGTCCGATCCGCTCGGCCCCGTGGAGAGGACGAGGTCCGACGACAGGTACAGCTCGACGTCCGTGTAGGAAGCCTGCGCGGTGCCCTGGTTGCACACGGTGACGTCGACCTCGAACTGGCCGTCCGCGCTCGGAGGCACGACGACCGAGGAGACGACGAGGTCACTGCCGTAGCCGAAGCCCATCGGCGCGCCGACGTAGACGTTGTTGTACTCGTTGAGCTCGAGGACCGACGCGCCCTCGTCGGCGATCGCGCCGATGTAGTGCGGTCCGAAGAGGCCCGGCGGGTAGGCCTGGACCGTCTGCTGCGCGCACTGGCCGGCGTACAGCGAGCTGAAGTAGGCGCCGGCCAGCGGGTAGTCGCCGTACGGGCTCGCGAAGGTGCCTTCGATGGTCGCGTCGGTCGAAGCGTAGACGTCGACGTTGAAGCCGCTGGTGTAGTCGGTGCCCTGGTTGCAGGCGCGCACGACGATCGAGAACATCCCGTCCGCGCTCGGCGGGTACGTCAGGGTCTCGACGACGATGTCCGGGCCGTAGCCGACGCCGATGCGGTCGCCGACGAACGTGTTGTTGCTCTCGATCAGCTCGGCGACGGTGTTGAACTCGTCGGTGAGGACGCCGATGTACGGCGCGTCGAGGCCGGTCGGGGCCCAGAAGCTCTGCGTCACGTCTTCACACTGTCCGGGGGCGAGGAAGCTGACGGTGACGCCGCCGATCGGCATGTCGGTCGTCATCGGGTTCGTCATCGGCGACTCGATCACGGTGTCCTCGGAGAGGTAGAGCGAGGCGTCCGCGCCGTAGCTGATGTCGGTGCCGACGTTGCAGATGGTGACGGTGGCGTCGAAGTAGCCGTCGGTCGCGGCGGGCGCGTCGACGGCGGTGGTGACGAGGTCGGGTCCCCAGCCGATGCCGATGGGGCCGTCGACGGTGACCTGGTTGGACTCGATCAGCTCGGTCGTGAAGTTCCACTCATCGACGACGGCGCCGATGTAGTAGGCGCCGGTCGGGAGGCCGCCGACCCAGCCGTTGATCGTGAGGTCGGTGCACTCACCGGGGTAGAGGTTCGAGATGTAGTCGCCGCTGAGGAAGAAGTCGGGCGACATGGGGTTCGACGCGTAGTCCTCGATGGTGGTGTCGGTCGAAAGGTAGAGCGTGAGGTCGACGCCGCCGGCCGGATCCGTCCCGCGGTTGCAGACGGTGACGACGACGGGGAGCCCGTCCGCGCTGCTCGGCGGGGCGGAAATCGCGGTGACGACCGGGTCGGGGCCGTAGCCGATGCCGATGATGTCGCTCGCGAGGGTGTTGTCGGTCTCGTCGGACTCGATGACGAAGCCCGACTCGTCCGCGATCGCGCCGATGTAATAGGCGCCGTCCATCAGGGGAGGGAGCGGATAGGAGACGGACTGCGTGTCGCACTGTCCGGGGGCCAGGCTGTTCGTGGGGACGCTGGTGATCCAGGTGTCGGCCGAGGTGATCGTGGTGTCGGTGGAGACGACGAGGAGAGTGTCGCTGTTCGACGCCCAGTCGTTGCCCTGGTTACAGACGGTGACGGTCAGGTCGATCGGGTTGTAGGGCGCGACGGAGTAGGGCGTCTCGAGCGCCGTGACGACGAGGTTCGGTTGGTAGACGATCGCGTCGTCCTTCACCCCGGTCGCGTCCTGTTCGTTGGAACAACCGACGCCGACCAACAGGGCGCCGAGCAAGAATGTGAACGGTTTCGACTTGTGCAAGTGCATCCTCCCGAGTGCGCCCTCAGCAGGAGGCGTGCCGACGGAGGAGGCTCGGCGTGAGCGACGAACGCGCGCCCGTTTGAACGAATTGTTCAAACGACTTCGATCGAATTGTTCAGCGACGTTCAGCGCGACCCACGACCGTCTGAATGGGCGCAGGGCGGCCCCGTCGAACTCGTCGACGTGTGGGTGGCCAAGAAGCTGGACGGGAAGTCGTGGGTGCGGGATCGCCGCGCACGTCACGTTCGACGCGTGCGGCGATGTCCGCGAGCCGTGAGGGGAGCGACGGCCGACGCCGTCAGCTGTTCATCGAGTCCAGGAACTCCTGGTTGGCCTTCGTCGGGCGCAGCTTGCTGAGCATGAACTCCATCGAGTCGATCGGGTTCAGCGGGTGCAGCAGCTGACGGAGGATCCAGACGCGGTTGAGCACGTCCGGCGGCTGGAGGAGCTCTTCCTTACGCGTCGCCGACTTGTTGATGTCGAGGCACGGGAAGATGCGCTTCTCCATGAGCTTGCGGTCGAGGTGGATCTCGGAGTTACCGGTGCCCTTGAACTCCTCGAAGATGACCTCGTCCATGCGGCTGCCGGTGTCGACCAGCGCCGAGGCGATGATCGTGAGCGAGCCACCCTCTTCGATGTTGCGCGCGGCGCCGAAGAAACGCTTCGGCTTGTGCAGCGCGTTGGCGTCGACACCACCGGAGAGGATCTTGCCCGACGGCGGAATCACCGTGTTGTAGGCGCGCGCGAGGCGGGTGATCGAGTCGAGGAGGATGACGACGTCGCGTCCGTGCTCCACGAGGCGCTTGGCCTTCTCGATGACCATCTCGGCGACCTGGACGTGCCGGGAGGCCGGCTCGTCGAAGGTCGAGCTGACGACCTCGCCGTCGACGGAGCGCTCCATGTCCGTCACTTCCTCCGGACGCTCGTCGATCAGCAGCACCATCAGCCACACCTCGGGGTGGTTGGCGCTGATGGCGTGCGCGATGTCCTGCAGGAGCACCGTCTTACCGGCGCGCGGCGGCGACACGATGAGGGCGCGTTGGCCCTTACCGATCGGCGTGAGCAGGTCGATGATGCGCGTGGAGTAGTTGTCGCCCTTGTGCTCGAGGTTCAGGCGCGCCTGCGGGTACAGGGGCGTCAGGTTGTCGAACAGGATCTTGTCCCGCGCGACCTCGGGCGCCTCGAAGTTGACGCTCTCCACCTTCAGCATGGCGAAGTAGCGCTCGTTGTCCTTCGGGGGGCGAATCTGGCCGCTGATCGTGTCTCCAGTGCGGAGGTTGAAGCGGCGGAGCTGAGAGGGGCTGACGTAGATGTCGTCGGGGCCCGGGAGGTAGCTGTAGTCGGGCGAGCGCAAGAAGCCGAATCCGTCGGATAGGCACTCGAGCACGCCCTCGGAGTAGATCGTCCCGCGTCGGGCCGCGTGCTCCTTGAGCACCGCGAAGATCAGCTCCTGCTTCCGCATCCCCGCCGCGCCTTCGACGCCCATGTCGCGGGCCATGCGGGTGAGCTCGGAGATACGTTTCTCCTTGAGCTCCTTGAGGTTCATGCGGCCGGGGCCGTCCCCATCCGCCGGGGCGGAAGCGGCCATCTCGTCCACATCCTCGTCGTAGGCGGCGCCGTTGCCGTTGCCGGTGTCCTGCCGCTTGTTCTGACGCGTCGAACGACGCTTCTTGCCCCCACGGCGTGGTGCTTCGGTGCCCTCACCCGTCATATGCTCATCCTCGGATTTTCTGGTTCGGCGGTTGCCGCTGGTTTGCGCCATGGCGCTGTTGGTCCTATGGTCTTCGAGGTCCGAAAAGGGGGCCCTTTGGGGCATCCTCGACGGATTCTGTAAGAAGTTCAGGTGCGGCCTGAGGGGAAAGACCCACGCGCACCCGGTGACGCGGGGCAACGTAGGGGCCAGCGCCGAGGTTAGTCAAGCGGATATGGCCTCACGGGCAGAAGAACGCGCCGCAGAGCTGCGGCTCCAGATCGCCGACCACGAGCATCGGACGTTCGTCCTAGAGCACCCCGCCATCGACCCGCGCGCCCTCGCGCACCTGGTCGAGGAGCTGCGGCGGCTCGAGGCCGAGACCCCCGATCGCCCGGTCGACTCCCCGACCCAGCGCGATCCCCAGACGCCGCGGGACGCCTTCGTGCGCTACGCGCACCGCCGGATGTGGCCGTCGCTCCCCGTGGTCCAGAGCGTCGCCGAGCTCAAGGCCTTCCACGCGCGGGTCCTCTCCGTGGAGGGCGGCGACGCGACGTACGTCGCGAGCGCCACGATGCCGGGGGTCGAGGTTGTCCTGACCTACGAAAACGGGCTGCTCGCACGCGCCGTGCTGAAGGGCGATGGCGCCGAGGGCGAGGACGTCACCGACAACGTCCGGACCATCCCGTCGGTCCCCCTCAAGCTGCGCCCGCCCGGCACCATCACCGAGTCGCGCGCGACGAAGCTCATCAAGCAGGCCCTCGGCCCCGCGACGTTGTCACCGGTGCCGCCGTTCCCCGGCGCGCTGGAGGTGCACGCGGTCATCGCGATGCGCGCGACGGACCTGACCGCGCTCGACCGTCGCCGCGTCGACGCCGGCGACCCCCCCTACATATTGCCGCGGGGCGCGGTGCTCGGGTCGGTGCGTCGGCTGGATCCGGCGGTCACGGCGAACCGGCCGCTCAAGCTGTTCGCGCTCGGCGCGGACGAGCCGCCGCCCGGCGTCGACACGTCCTGGCAGATGCTCGGCGCGCTCAAGAGCTGGGGCTTTTCGGTGTTGCCGGTGACGTGGCGGTGCAAGGGGCTGCAGGAGGTGCTCGACTTCGTGGCGGCGCTCCAGCAGATCGCGCCGAAGTTCGAGTTCCCGCTGGAAGCGGCCGTCCTCCAGATCAATAAACTCGGCTTCGGCGTACGCGCGGCGGAGCGCGAAGTGCCGCAGAAGGTCCGGCTCGTGTTCCCGACGCCGGGCCGCCCCGCGTTGGCGGCGAAGGTCTATCACGCGGTCGGTCGCGGCGGCGCGCTGCTACCGGTGGTGCAGATCCAACGCGCGCCGGAGCACAAGCTCCCCGTGCCGGAGCGTGCGCCGATCCCCACGGAGACGGGGCACTCGATCGTCGGCGTGAAGGTCGGCGCGCGGCTGCGGGTGCGCCCGGGGAGCGTCGCACCGATCGTGAACCTCGAGGGCGACGAAGAAGCGGTGCCGATGCCGCCGAAGTGCCCGGCGTGCGGCGGTGGTCTGGAGCAACCGGTCGACGCGCCGTTCGCCGAGTGCACGAATGCGATCTGCCCGGGCCGCGTGCGTGCGCGACTGCTTCACCTGATCGGGCCCCGCGGGCTGCGGCTGAAGAGTGTGAGCCTTCGGCTGGTGGAGCGACTGCAGGCGGAGTTTTCGATCAAGGACGTCGCGGACATGTTCACGCTGGACCCGACGCAGCTCGATCACATCGCGCCGGGCGAGGGCGCGCGGTTCGAAGACGAGCTGGCGCGCGCGCGGAAGATGCCGTTGTGGCGGCTGTTGTACCTGCTCGGGATCCCGCACGTGAGTGAGCACGCGGCGCGGCTCATCGCGCACCACGTCTGCACGGTGCAGCGGCTGGAGACGTTGGAGCCCGACGACTGCCCGCGCATCCCCGGCCTGGAGCCGGAGGCGGCGGAGGGGCTGCGCGGTTGGCTCGCATCGACGGCGCGCGCGGACATCGTGCGCGTGAAGGAGGCGGGCGTGGAGCTGCTCGACGGCCCGCGTTCGTTCTCGGCGCCCTTCCTCGGACAGCGCGTCGTGGTCGCCGGTGACTTCGAGCTGGGCGCGGTCCACGTCGTCGACGAGATCGAGCGCCGCGGTGGCTTGGTGCAGTCGACGGTCGGTCGGCGCACGGACTTGCTCATCGCGGGCAAGAAGGCCGCACGTGAGTTCGACCAGGCTGCGATGTACGGCGTCCCGGTCGTGCACGAGGCGTCGTTGAACGCGCTGCTCGCGGATACCGACGGGCGCTAGCCGAGGGCGCAGCCCAACGGCCCCTTGAACTTGAACTTGCCCTTACACTTGCCCTCGAGCGCGGGTGCGCGGCGAGCGATCAGACTAGGCGACCTACTGCGACGCCGTGATCGCCTGCGGATGCGGGTTGAAGCCAGAGCGATGGTGTTTCGAAGTTGCGCGGCGCGGGACGGAAGGACAGCAAGACGCAGACGGTGAAGCAGTCGGACTCGAAGGCGACCGCAGACCTCCGCCCGCGTCGCGGCGGTTCTCCGAGCAGAGACCCTGCCGCTTGTTGCTAGCTCTCTGGTCGAACGTAATGCGTTGTTGCGAAGACGCAGCCGATGCGGATGGTGGCAGCCCGAGTCCGAACGAGAAACCGCGCTCCATTCCAACCGGCTGCTCAATTCCGCATTGCCATGGCCCCAGGATTGGGCGATTGGGGCGAGTGTGGATCGGCCCGCGGCGCAGCGTACGTTCGACGCCATGCATCCGTCTCCCGAGGACGTCGACGCAGCGAATCGGCTGGTAATTCCGTCGGAGCTGGAAGAGTGGCTGACGGAGCTACTGGACGCGGATGACGGCATGGTGAAGTGCTACGGGACCTCTGTGTCGAATCCTAGCCAGCAGCTCAAGAACAAGTTTTCGCAGGCGACGGGGGCGAGCGGCGGCCTCCTCAGTCTCACGGTGCGGAACAAGAGGACGCATGACCGTGCCGTGCGCTCGGCGAAAGAGCACTGGCATGACCGAACGTGGTCGAGGCAAGTCGCCAGCGCGATCTTCAACTTCTATGACGACGTCGAGCAACGTTGGCGCGTCGGAACCATAGTCGCGGATCCCGGCAGCCATATGGTTCGCCTCGTCCAGGAGCGTTTGGACGATGGCTTGACGGTCGAACTGGTCGCGCCCCAAGAGGAGGAGCGCGAGCAGACTGCGGACGTCGAAGCCGTTGTCGACATCGCGCGCGTCGCCAGAGAGTTTGCGACCGCCGTCCGCGACGTCGGACTCGATTTCGGTTCTCGTCATGAACGACTGACGAGGGCGTTCGTGTGTAGCTTGGCGACGAAGAGATTCGTCGTGCTCACAGGCCTGTCGGGGTCGGGGAAGACGCAATTGGCGCTCCAGTTCGGACGCTGGCTCGGCGACGACCAGCTTCTCCTCGTACCTGTCCGCCCGGATTGGACAGGCCCCGAGTACCTCTTTGGCTATGAGGATGCGCTCCGCACTCCGGCAGATGATGGGCGTCGGCCGTGGGTGGTTCCGTCGACGCTCGAGTTCGTGATCAGAGCCGCCCATGACCCCAATAGACCGTACCTGCTCCTCCTCGACGAGATGAACCTCGCACACATCGAGCGGTACTTCGCCGACGCGCTGTCGGGTATCGAGTCGAGGACGCCAGTCGTCCCGAATCTCGAAGCTGTCGACGACGACTGGTACTGTGCGGAGGGGGCGGCAGCCGCCCTTCCATTCCCGGAGAATCTCTTCATCGTCGGGACGGTGAACGTCGACGAAACGACGTTCGCAATGTCGCCCAAAGTCCTCGACCGCGCGAACACTATCGAGTTCCGCGTCGGCACCGACGCTCTACCCTCCGACGCATCTGGCGTCGCTCGACCGGGAGTCGTCGAACCTGGGCCCGGCGAGCTCGCTCGAGGCTTTGCAGTCTTGGCGCGCGACGACGACTATCATCGCGATCATCCGCCGCCATTCGCGGAGGAGTTCGTCGCCGCCGTTCGGCGTCTCCACGCCGCGCTCGCCTCGCAGGGAGTCGAGTTCGGGCATCGAACCTTCTTCGAGGGAGTCCGCCTCTCCGCCTTGCTGGCCATCGCTGGTGGCGACCACCACGAAGCACTCGACTTATTCGTTCTCCAGAAGATCCTCCCACGCCTCCACGGGTCTCGCCGTGCTCTCGAACCCGTGCTCCGCGTCGTCGGTGCGTTCGCCAACGACGTCGTTGCCGAGCTCGACGCTCCAGTCTACGACCCAGCTGCCCCCATCGATGCGCCCGATCTTCCGGGCGCAGCGCGAAAGGTCCGACGCATGATTCGAGCGCTGCACGCGAACCAGTTCGCCTCGTTCTGGGACTGACGAATGGCTCCCGTCGATCACGTCGAGCTGCCGCTCGTCGATCCGACGAACACCGCCATAATCGGCAGCCTTCGAATCTCGGTGCTCGGCCGAGATCGCAACCCAACAGTCCCTCCTCTGCTCGATCTTCGAGCCGACCCACCCACGACCTTAGAACCAGTTCAGCTGGTCGAGGGGGTCGAGTATCGCTACGAGGTCGACCTGCCGGGTCCTGTTCGCATCGAACCCGACGATCTGATCTCCGCAGACGATGCCTCCGGCCGAACGGGTCGTCTTCGTCCTCGTGAGCATACCGGGCGTCTCCCGATCGGCATCGTGGTCGGCGGACGTCGCTTGGACGAGGTCGCCGTCGAGGTGCGTTCGAAGAAGCTCGGCTACCTCGACGACTATCGGAACATGCTCGAAGACATCGCGAACGTTGCGACGGAGCTCGTGCTCCGTCGGTTCGCCGCGACCGAGCAACGGCTTCGACCCGACACCTTGGGCGATCCCCATGGGCTCCACGCTCAGTTCCGACTCGTACGTGCGATGCTGATGGGGACGCGCCTCCGTGGAGCGCTCGCCGTAGTCCTGGCTCGCCCACACGTGGAATGGCGCGAGTACCCCGAGACCGTGCTGCCGGGACAGCCGTTGCGCGCGACGTCCCGCGTCGCTCGCCTGATCGCCAAGCCCGGCCCCAAGCAGCCGTGGCCAGGACGTGAACCACTGATGCTGCCAGCCGATCTCGAGCGTCTTCGTCACGAAGAGACGACCGACTCCATCCCCAATCGGTTCGTGCGATTCGTGCTCGAGGAGTGGCGCGCGGTGACGTGGCGTCTTCGTGACGCGCTGCTGGCCGAGAAGACGGGAACGGACAGAAGGATTCCTGCCGCTGTCAATCGTGGGCTTCGCGAAACCGAAGAGGTGGACGCCGTTCTCAACGATCTACTCCGCCACCCGGTTCTGAGGAACGTGGAGGATCTCGTTCGCTTCCCGGTCGGCAATCAGGTCCTCGAGCGGCGCCCGGGCTATCGCGAGCTCTTCGAGGCGTTCCTGCTGTCGCAGGTCGGCGCGCAACTCGAATGGCAAGGCGGCGAGGACGTCTATGGCGCGGGCCAGAGGGACGTTGCGACCCTGTACGAGTATTGGGTGTTCCTGCGCCTTGCGGGAATCGTTGCGCGTCTATCGGGCCAAGAGCTCGACGTCGAGTCCTTGGTTCGGTCGACGACCACTGGCGTCGACTTTGCGCTTCGCCGGGGCCGACGCGCCGCGGTCCGGGCACTCGTCGCTCGACTCGGTCGAAGGATGGCACTCGATCTCGTGTACGAACGCTCGTACGAGCTCGGCGACGGCACCTGGTCGCGGTCAATGCGCCCGGATTGCTCGCTAGAGGTTCGTCTCCTCGAGCCCGCCGGAGCATGGACCACGCCTGTTCGTCTACACTTCGACGCCAAGTATCGTGTCGAGAGGGCGGTCGACGCACTCGGCGAAGAAACGACGCGAGTGCCGCCAGCGGACATCACCAAAATGCACGCATATCGCGATGCGATCCTCGGCGCGGTTGGAGCCTATGCTGTTTATCCCGGGGCGGATGTGGAAGTGCTTCGAAAGCATGGCGAGCTCTTGCCGAGTCTCGGCGCTTTTCCGCTGAAGCCCGGTCCGGATCGGGAGGGAATCGGCGAGGAAGCAATCGTTCGGTTCCTCGATGACGTGATCGTGCATCTCGCGAATCAAGCCTCGGCGCACGAGCGAGCACGCTACTGGGAAAGCGTCAGCTACACCGAGGAAGGCTTCGGTGGCCCGCAGCGAGTCGTGCCTTGGTGGTCGCGGCCCCCGGCCGATCTTCGCGCACTCTTCGTTCGCGACATCGATGGTCTTGAGGACTGGGCGCATGAGCATCGCTGCTGGCCGGTGCCTTCGAGACCGGGCGGCGGGTTGGGGCTCGAGATCGGCGAGCTCGACGTCAGCGAACTGGTGGTTTGCGACGGAGCCGGCGTCGTCCGCGCTGCGTACAGGGTAGAGGGAGAGGCGCGCCTCGTCTCCGGGGCTTCCTCAGCGAGCTTCGCGCTCGAGGGCGCCGGCGTTCGCGGCGCACGGTACCAGGTGAACGGAGAGGCGGGCTTCGTGCACGGGGGAGTTGGATCGGTGAACACCGCGCTTGGCGTCGGGCTCTTTCTCGGTGTGCCCATCGGCGACTCACTCGACCTCCCGGCGTGGCTCGTTGGTCTCGACCTTGGTCCGCTGTTCGGTCTCGACCTTGGTCCTCTGTTCGAAGCCGGAGCTCGACGAGCCATCGCGACGCGGTGGCTTGACGTTCTGCGGAGGTTCGTGTGAGCAACGCGAGGTCGCGTCGGCGAGGGCCGCGCCCCTCTTCACCCGAAGCAAAGCGTCGAATGGAGCGGACGCGTCGACGAGACACGCGCCCCGAGCTTGAGCTGCGCCGGTGCCTGTATGCGCTGGGTGTTCGCGGCTACCGAATCGATGCGAAGGTGATCGACGGTCTTCGGCGTCGCGCTGACATCGTGTTCCGACGCCTGAGACTCGCCATCTACGTGGACGGCTGCTTCTGGCACGGCTGCCCCGAGCACGCGACGTGGCCGAAAGCGAACGCGGCGTTCTGGCGCGACAAGATCGAGACGAACCGGTGCCGCGATCGCGACACGAACGAGAAGCTCGCCGGGGCGGCGTGGTACGTCATCCGGATCTGGGCCCACGTGGACCCGGTCTCTGCCGCGGAAACGGTGTCGACACTCGTGTTCGATCGTCGCAAGACACCGCGCTCGAACCTCGATTCGGGTCTCCTTGTCATATCTTGAGGGACGGCGAATCCACCAATGCAAATGCATCGACCTCGAGATATGGTGTGACCCGATGCCAGGGGCCACAAGTGCGCAGGTCAGCATGTTCCCTAGTAGAGGGGAATCATTGAAAGTCGCTGGACTGTTCGCAGGGATCGGTGGAATCGAGCTCGGGATGCGCCGCGCCGGCCATCGAGCCGAGCTCCTCTGCGAGTTCGACGAGTCTGCGGCCCGGGTGCTTAGGCACCATTTCGACGTTCCGCTGCACCCCGACGTTCGTGATCTGCAGGCTTCCAAGATCCCCCCTGTGGACGTGCTCGCCGGCGGTTTCCCGTGTCAGGACCTCAGCCAGGCAGGACGCACGCAGGGGATCGAGGGCGAGAAGTCGGGGCTCGTCTCGCACATGTTTCGCTTGATGCGAACGATGAAGCCCCGGCCGAAGTGGGTGCTGATCGAGAACGTCCCTTTCATGCTTCAGCTCGAGCGCGGACGCGCGATGCGGTTCCTGACCGACACGCTTTCGGACATGGGGTACACATGGTGCTACCGCGTCGTCGACACCCGTGCCTTTGGTCTCCCGCAGCGCCGCCGACGTGTCATCCTGCTCGCTTCGCAGACCGAAGATCCTCGAACCGTGTTGTTCGCCGACGAGGAAGGTGAGCGCGCATTCGACGAAGACAAGCGCATCGCCTACGGCTTCTATTGGACCGAAGGCATCCGAGGGCTGGGCTGGGGAATCAACGCGATTCCGACGCTCAAGGGAGGCTCGACGGTAGGAATCCCGTCCCCGCCTGCGGTTTGGCTTCCAAATGGTGACATCGTCACGCCTGAGCTGGTGGACGCTGAACGGCTCCAAGGCTTTCCGCGCAACTGGACCCGTCCGGCTGTCGAGGACTCCAAACGCAGAAACGGACCGCGATGGAAGCTCGCCGGGAATGCGGTGAGCGTCCCCGTAGCGCGGTGGGTTGGCCAACGTCTCGGGAAACCGGCCGCGCCGATCACCAAGATCTACGAGCCGATTCCAGCTGGCGCGCGGTGGCCAGTTGCGGCGTGGGGTCGCCAAGGTCGCGCCTACCGAGCGCCCGAACTAACCGAGTGGCCGAAGTGCTATGCCTACAAGGACCTCCATACCTTCCTCGGTGCGGGGCGCCTCCTTTCGCTGCGAGCTACGGAGGGCTTTCGAAAGCGCACGAAGCGCAGCACGCTCAGGTTCAGAGACGACTTCTTGGCAGCACTGGACGAGCATATCATCCGCATGTCTGGTGAGAACGAGAATCGTCGAGCCGCTGCTGGTTGACCGGAGAACCTCGGGCTTGACGAGCCCAGCTACCGGCCAAGGCCGTGACCGGACGGAGAATGCGTTGGCATCTCTAGAAGGCGCTTCGGTGCCTACTTTCAGTGGTTTGGGACGCCGATGGCCAAGCCTCAGTGTAGCAATGCAAGACGAACCGAACACGGAAAACAGAACTGGCCAGCATCAAGAGGCGCATGTCCCCGACCGGCTTGTGCGAGCGAATCTACCTGGCCGCTCGATGGGAATGAGCGTGCGGAATTCGGCCTCACCGCGCGCATGCAATGCGAGTTGCTCCCATAATCAACAGGGGGTAAGCCTGCCTCAATGAGTCTACCGAGCTGCCCCGCGCAGTGAGATCACCTGAAGCAGACCGACATCGACTGCGAGCCCTCATCGAGGAGACTGAACGACACCCCCCCCCAATGATGACCGTAGCGAACGCCGCCAGTGAACACCACCCACCATGATATGGACGATCTTCTGTCGGAGGCACTAGGCGGCATCGACGATTCGTCGGCGAGCAAGGACGAATACCAACCGGCAATAGCCGCACTTGAGTCGGCGCTGGACTTGAACGGGTTGCTGATCGAGGCCCTTGGGGCGCCGGAGAACTACGGCAAGATCATCTCCGAGGCAACATCCACCGGAGCAACTGCGATCGTGCTGATCGCTGACGGCGACGTCGACCACGAAGCGCTGGTACGCGCCTACAGCTCACAGGCCGTGACGCCCGTACCCAGTCTCTTGGTACTCAAGGAAGAGGAGCAATGCATTGCCGTAGAAGTCATCACGGAGGGAGGCAATCCGTTTCCCGGAGTTGGAGTTCGAACGATCGTCACGAACCGCGCAAGTCCAAGCTCGCCGCAAAGTGACGGTTTCGAGCAAGGTGACATGTTCGGCGCATGGAACGCCGCCCTGCTCCGCGACTTCTTCTCCCCCACTCAGGCGGATGAGGAGGTCACGTTTTCACTCTCGCGCGCCGAGCTCGACGATATCGCGCCCGAACTCGGCGGCTTCGAGGGTCTCCTCCAGGCCGTACAGCACGGTCCGCCTTGGAAACTTTCGGATGGGCGAGCCCTGACGAACCTGGCGCTCGGGTTAATGCGGCAGAGGCGGCACGCTGCCAGCCGGCCCCAGGGCTACATCCATCCAACGCGTCATCTTTCTTACGGAGCCGCCTCCGACAACTTCCCGCCGTACCTACCGGTCCTCGCGGCGCTGGTTGCGCTCTCGGTCGAATACCAACACGGAGAGGGTGGCTTCTACGCGCACGCACAAGACCGTCTGGCGCTGCCAAACAGCTGGGGGATGAACGAGCTAGACAGAGTCAACGCACTATGGCGTGACCTTCAGAAGTGGACAGCCGAAACGAAGGGCAAGTTTGGTGTCTTCAAGGCGCGCACTCTCGGTGGCCGCCCCGTGATTGGCATGCTCAAGTCACAGTCCATCATCCGGGCGAGTGACATCGAAAAACTGCACACGCTCTTCTCCAAGCTCCGGCTGACTCCCGGGGAACCCATGCCTCTGGATCGGGTAGGGACGGTGCTTGGCCGCATCCACGACGAGCACGTATTGAGTCGCGGCATTAGAGATGCATCGGCTCAGGAGGATTACCGAAGCGCATTGATCGAACGTCTCAACCAGATCCTGTTGGACTGGGACGGCAGCACGCAGTCCGGAGAAGAGGAAGAGGCTCCAACGAAGACTCATCGCGCGTACTCTCGACTCGGTATCGCGCTGTTCGCGGACGGGAACAGCCCACCGTGGCAACTGGGATGGCGGATGCCTTCGTTCCGGGACGATGGTCGCGTCACACTGGAGTACGGTACTGCGCGGTGGCACGCTGCATACGATGGCAGCGCCTATGCAGTGGCAAAACCAGATGGGTCGAATAGCGCACACTGCGAGCTCATGACCTCGGAGTTGAAGCTCAGCGTATTCTTCGACGATGGGTTCCGACCGTCGGAGCGGCGGAAGGACCTCACGTGGGCGGCATCACCGCTCACCGTTCTCGAGTTCAGCCGCCGACATCGCTGCCTAGTCGAACTCGACGCGATGCCCGCCCAAGGTGCGACCTACCTCTTGGTGAGCCCCGAGAACCGGAACTTCGACCACGTGGTGAGCCTAGAGCGCGTCAAACTCGAGACGTGTCCTGGCCAAGGACTCCCCTTCGGCTGGCGCCTGCTCTTCCTAGAGGACGCAGCAACACTCACCGTTGACCAGCGCGACCAGCTCCCCGGTGTACCCCCCAGCGCTTCACGTCCAAGAGCGATCCGCCTGATTGGAGGCCTGCGCATCCGCCGAGCGGGCCGCGTCGCTTATCTCGCCCACGACCTGCCAATGGCCGAGGTGGATGCTCCGCCTGGCTGCAAGATACGAACGCCGGGCCTCACGATAGCCGAAACCACCGACACGGCTGGTGGATCTTCACAGCCAGGTTTCCTCCAACCGTCTACTCGCAGGACATTCGAACTCCAGGTCGAGAGCGACGACCGGCTGTTCACCCTGTCCGTGACGTCGCCAGAGGGCAGAATCCTCGGCGAAGCCAAGTTGCGGCTGGCGGTCGGCGGCGCTGAGCAAACCGCCGGAGCGATCGGCCTGGTGCCGGCACGCGGCTCGCTAGAACGGGGCATAGCAGTTCACGGAATGCTGGTGAAGGGCTCCGATCGAGGTTCTGCGGTGCCGAACCGAATCAATGTGGCTGCGCATCGACTCGGAAGAGTCTGCAATGACCTGACCCAATTGCCGCTCGACTGTCCGGAGCTGCGTTTCCTGGATGCGCTATCTCAGGGCTCTGGACGGATGGCATACGGCAGGGCACGGAACATCTTGCGCCGATACCTTGGGAAACGATCCGAACGGACGACGACCGCGACGCTTGAAGCGCTCAGGCAGCGAGGCATGCTGGAAATCCAGTCCGACACGCGAGGACGCTGGACAGCTGTGGGCGCCGTGCGCCCGACTCTGTACGCCCTGCCACTCATGGTCGAAGAGGATCCGACGTGGGGCGTCTGCGGGACCCCAAGTCAAGATTATTGGAGGCATCTCGTGGCCACGGGGGCCGACCTTTACATGTCGCAAGATCCGGAAACCAGCCTGCCTGTATTTCGTCTCCGCGGTGCCGTCCGCGACTCAGGCCCCTTCCACGTGACCAAGCAACCGCCGACCGCGATCGCAACTTGTAGCTCGTCGCTCGAGGAGCTCCGACAAGCATTCGCATCACGCGGATTCGAAACACTCGATAAGAGAGCTCACGACCGGGAGTGGTTTCAGCCAGGATGTGCCGACTGGAGTGACTCGACTCCACGCTCGGACTTCGACTGGGTCCTTCTGCGATATACCGATCCTGACACCGGGAGCCATCGCCTGCACTCGCTGCGCAACGGGGCCCCTGGGCATTACCGTTACCGGCACGTCCGCAATGAGCGCTGGGCAACGTGGATGGCCTACGACTCCTGCGTCCGCCATTTTGCGACTATGTTCCCAGGCATCGCGCCCTGGCCTCTCTCCTACCAGCAAGTCACTCGTTCATTGTGGGTACCGGCAGGAATGAAACTCCCGCTGATTCTCGAACGTGCGCTCGTAGCATGCAGCGGAGGTCCGCCGGCACGGGCGAGACTCATCGCTGACCAAAACACTGACGCTGATCGGCTGCGAGCACGCACCGTCGGCGGCGCATTCGTAGGCTCGTTCGACCGGAACTACAGGGACTTCCTGCCTCCCAACGACGTACGCCTGTGGCTCGAATACCAAGCCGTCCCCCGAGAGGTCGTGAAGATCGTCGCGAACCGACTGGGGTGCAGGCTGGACGAAATCGGAGACTTGAGATGAACGACCCCATTGGCGTGTACGAGTCGATCCAAAAGAGCATCCGCCTTTACATCACGAGCGCGTTCGGAACGAACTCGCCGACCTTTGAAAACGAGCGGCGAGAATTGCTCCTCGAACCTGGGAACCTCTTCCAGGAGGCTTATCTCGAGCCACAACCGGAGTACCGGTCCGGCAAAAGGCTTGAGCAACTGGAGCCGGCGGACATTCCGGGACTAGCCGCGCAGGCTCGGGAGACGTTCGTGAGTCTCATGCGCGCAGGGCTGTTCAAGAACGGATACCCACTCTACACCCACCAGCAAAAGCTCCTCGAACGGTCGCTATCGGGAAAGCACTGCGTCGTGGTGACAGGTACCGGGTCCGGGAAGACCGAGTCGTTTCTCCTGCCCATGTTCGCCACAATCGTCGAAGAAGCCTGTCGGGCGTGGCCGGCAGCCCAGACCGCGAAGCCATGGCCGAGCAACCCCACGGGCCGCGACCCGAACCGATTCACATGGGACTACCGCCGCGCAGCCAAACGTAGTGAAGAGCGCACTCCGGCCGTCCGTGCCCTCGTTCTGTACCCGATGAACGCTCTCGTCGAAGATCAGCTGACTCGGCTCCGAGAGGCCCTCGATTCCGATCGCGCCCATGAGGCTCTTCGCGCTCACTTGGGGGACAACCGCATCCGATTCGGCCGCTTCATCGGCAAGACCCCGGTGCCCGGTCACCCGTTCGAGCGGAAGGGGCGCGCCAACCAGTCGAAGCGTGATGCTCTCAAGCGTGCCTTCCAAGATGCTCAGAAGGCGCATTCGGGCGCACAACGACAACTCGACGAAGCACGTCGACGGTACGACGAGGCCAAAGGCACGTCCGAGGAGGCGACTGCGAAGGAGGCCGTCGAACATGCGATTGAGCTGGCAACCTTCGTCCAGAAGATCGACCCGAACGCCGCAGAGATGTTCCATCGGTGGGAGATGCAGGTTGACCCACCCGACATCCTCATCACGAACGTCAGCATGCTATCCATCATGTTGATGCGGAATCGAGCCCGGTCGGTCAGTAGAGACCAGGCCGACTCCGACATCTTCCGGAAGACACGCCAGTGGCTCGAAGCCGACGAGCGTAACGTCTTCCAGCTCGTCGTCGACGAGTTGCACCTCTACCGAGGATCGGCAGGCACGGAGGTCGCGTACCTTGTTCGAATTCTGCTCGATCGTTTGGGCTTGGCACCCGATCATCCGCAGTTTCGAATCTTGGCTTCGTCTGCCTCTCTCAGCGAGGGAACGGACGAGACGTTGAACTATCTGGGTGGCTTCTTCGGTCTCTCCGCCGAGAACGTACGGGACACCTTCCACGTCGAAACGGGTGACCCTCTCTGGAAGCCAAAGGGGTCGGCCGAGCTCTCGCCTACCACCTTCGAAGCCTGCATCGCACTTGGGTCTGCGGGGGTGAATGCTCCTCAAGATGTCATCGATGGAGCACTGCAAGCACTGGCTGGTGAAGATGAGCTGCCGGCGAGCATCCTCGCCGCGTTCGCAAAGGACGGAGTCCCGACAGCGCGCCCCCTGACAGAGATCGAAGGCTCGCTCTTTCCGAAACAGCCGGACAGTCGAACCGCACTGCGCGGCCTCCTGATGGCGCTGTCACGCGTTTATCCAATGAACCCCGAGACACGTTGGGGCCGGATCGATGCACCCCGGATCCGCTTCCACTGGATGGTCCGAAACATCTCGGGACTTTGGGCGCTGCCTGGCCTGCTCCCAGAGGATCCGAAGCGCGCCGTCGGCACGCTCAGTCCCAAGCCGGATGCGTGGCACGACCAAGGGCGACTGCTCGAGGTGCTTTACTGCGAGTGCTGCGGCACGCAGTTCCTCTCGGGCCAGAAGACAGCCGTTCATCACGAGGCGACCGGCGACGTCGGAGGTATCCCAGGCTGGGGACAGACGCAGCGGCCTGAGGCATTCGAGTTGTCGCTCGCCACGTCCAGTATCGACGGACTGCCCGAGGATTTCGTCGACACCCAATCCTACGAGCAGCCTTACCCGGACTTTGGTGTGGTCTGGCTTCGTGCCGGAGAGGCGCCGGAGAGGCGCCACATGAAGTGGGCGCAAGGCAGTTTCGAGCGAACGAAGGGCGACTTCGGCCGTGCGTCCCACTTCCGGCACGCCGAATGGGTGAATGCATGGATTCACCCCCAGACCGGCTACGTACTTCTCGGCGGCGATCCGCCGGACGAGCAATCGTTGCCGTGCCTCTGGTTCGAACTCGGTGCGTCCCTGAAGGCGGACGGGGCCGTGCCCAAGAAGTTTCCGGCATTGCCACAGCGGTGCCCCCACTGCGGAACCGACTACTCCGAGCGAGGCGGTGGTCGACAATCACCCATTCGAGGATTTGCCACCGGTATTCTCAGGATGTCCCACCTCCTGTCGAAGCACTTGATGTCCGAGCTACGAGTGACATCGGGTGGGTCGAACGAAACCAAGCTGGTCGCCTTCTCCGACAGTCGCGAAGGAGCAGCCAAACTCTCCGCCGGAGTGGAGATCGAGCAATGGGAGCACTTGTTCCGCGTGTTCCTGTTCGACGCACTGCGGAGAGGGGACGCGGAGAGTATCGACGCCTGGAAGGGACGCGTCGTCGAAGCGTTCGACCGCGGCGAGATAGCCTCGAGAAGCGATGTCGAGAAGATCGTGTCGAAGTCAGGAGCTGACCTGCCGAAGAAGGGTCTGCAGGAGCTCAAGAACCTCTTCACTGAACTCGAGGAGGAAGAGCTCGAAGAAAAGGAACGAGCTCGCATCTTGGCCAGGTCCTCTGCCGTACGACTCACCGACCTCGTCTCCCCTCCACAACCGACGGGTGGCATGTCCAGCGTCTGGGAGCGGATGCTCGGTCTAGGCGTATGTCCGGCGGGACCATCGCTCGAGGACCGGACGGTGCGCAACGACAACGGCGACGCGGACTGGACAACGCTCTTCGACTGGAGCCAACCGCTGCCCGGTGTGCGACAGACGCCACCGCTCACCAACGTGGAAATCGATTCACTCCAGCAGCTCGGGGCACGCACGCGAATGGCTACCTGGCGGGCGGTCTCCGGACGCCTGCTCTATGACCTCGACGCACAGGGAGTGGGTCACCTGTGCCTCCAACCGGGTAGTTGCGCCCACTATCCGACGAGTCTCGCTGGCCCCGGCATCGAAGAGGTGACCAACGCGGTGCTTCGCTTGTTGACCGAAGAGAACCAAACCGATCCGAACCGTTTCGGCAGAACCTTGCAGGCTTGGCGAGCAGATCATCCGAGCGAGAAGACCACAGGGCGAGGCAAGTCGCGCGTGTGGCGATATCTCGAGCGCGTGGCCGCCATCCACCGCGTGCCGACCACCTCCCTTCGGGATGATGTGCGTAAGAACCTCATCGACGCTGGGCACGGGCACCCAGACGGAGATGGCACTTGGGGAATCATAAGCCTCACACACACCTGGGTCCGCCCGATGAAACCCGAACAGAGGCCTTGGATCTGTACCCAGTGCAGACAGACCCATTGGCATCGCTCCGGTGGGGTGTGCACTCGGTGCCTGAACGATCTCCCCGCGGACCCGAGCGCCGCTCACACCGCAGAGTCGATTGCGGACACCCACTACTATGCGAGCGAGTCGAAGAGGGTCGACACTGCATTCCGACTGCACTGCGAGGAGTTGAGCGGCCAGACCGACGACCCGGGCCAACGCCAACGCTTCTTCCGTCGCATCTTCTTCTCCAACGAACAGGTGGACGACATCCACGAGCGGGCAGCGCTGCCTCCAGTCGACGAAATCGACCTGCTGTCGGTCACGACCACGATGGAGGTCGGGGTCGACATCGGGTCGCTGCAGTCGGTCTTCCAGGCCAACATGCCTCCAGAGCGCTTCAACTACCAGCAGCGCGTCGGCCGCGCCGGACGAAAGGGGCAGCGGTACTCTGCAGCACTTACCTACTGCCGGGCCCAGACGCACGACCTTGTTCACTTCCTCCACCCGAACGAAATGACTGGAGGAGCCCCACCGCAGCCCGCCGTCGCCACCGGAGAGGAACAAGCCATTCTCGCCGATCGGCTGGTCGCCAAGGAGGTCTTGCGCCAGTTCTTCCGCGACTTGGGACGCTCATGGGTAGACTTCGATGCCCAGCCGGATCCTCACGGCGAGTTCGGAACAGTCGAGCAGTGGACTCCAAGCGACGCAGAAGCGCTCGCGTCGTGGCTCGACGAAAACCACGCAGAAGTCGAACGCGTGGCCTCGGTGATCGCCAGGGGTACGGACCACGACGCACACTCCCTCGCCGCGGTCGCCGCGACGCTACGCACCCGAATCGAGAAAGCAGTCGAGGACCCTGAGCTGGTCGACCCGAACCTGGCCGGACGACTCGCAGAGGTGGGGCTGCTTCCGATGTATGGGATGCCGACGAGCGTTCGGAATCTCTACTACGACCTTCGCCGCGCCACGGACGGTGGCGGAGAAGGCCGCTCGATGGATCGTAACTTCGACCAGGCCGTCGCGGCTTTCGCTCCTGGCGCCGTGCGGACCTGGGACAAGCGCGAGCTCCATACCGTGGGCTTCGTCGAGCGCGTTCAGGAACACGAGTACAAAGGTCAGAGGTCGTGGATTGCGGGAACCCGTCCCATCGGCGCCACATTCCGGGTCCTGCTCTGCGAAGATTGCAGGACGACAGAGCGCAAGCACTTCTCGAGCTCCCTACTCTCCGACGACATGGTGGAGCACCAGAACGACCTTCCGGATTGGTGGTGCGTGGACAGCCCATTCCAAGAGCATGAGGGTGCCGAGTGTACGTCCTGCGGCTCAACGAACACTCGCGCGTTCATCGCTGTAGCGCCACGCGGTTTCGTGACGGACTTGCGGATGGACCGATCTGTCACGCGTGGCGGAAACCAACGGACACCTGGTCATAATGCTCACGCGTTCGTCACCTCCCCTCGGCTGGATGGTGCTGACTACAATCAGAACGGTTCCGTCGAGATCGGCTTCAGCGACACGGCTGAAGTGTTCAGGCTGAGTACACCCGGCGGGCGTGGCCTGTTCGAGATGCATGCAATTCCCGGGTTTGCAGTGAGCCGGAACGGCCAGGAGCATTGGCTGAGAGCTCGTTCGAGCTCCGGAGCTGAGGGACACCTTTGGCGTCTCGTTCCCCGCTCTGGAGGAAACGACACGACCCGTCGACTCGCAATCGTCGCCCCGAAGACCACCGATGTTCTTGCCATTCGTGCGCTCGAACGAGACGGCTTGAGGTTCGCGGATCCCGACAGCGGCCCCAGACTGGCTGCGTGCCGGGCCGCGTGGTTTTCGGCGGCAACGTTGTTGCAACGCGCGGTAGCGCTCGAGCTCGACGTGGACTCAACGGGAATCGAGATCGCTTCACTCCACGTCGTCTTCAGCCACAATGCCCGCGGCACCGAGCTCTACCTGGCTGATGAGCATCCCAACGGAGCTGGCCTGGTTCGTTGGGTACGCGATCACTGGGAACGGGTACTGCAAGGGCTGTTGCTCGCCCCGAACGGGAAGAGCATTCTCGGCGATGCTCTCGCCGAGGAGCTGCGCAAGCCACCACGGCAGAGCGACCCGGATGGGCTACTTCGCGGGTTCCAGAACCGCTTCATCCACCCACTCCTCGATTACGCTCTCGGCTTGGACCTGCTCGCGACATTCTCGGACGCTGACTTCGTTCCCGGCTCAGGGGAACTGTCATCGGGATCTTCGATCCTACGGCGTTGGCGTCCGCGAGCACGGACGCTGGTGCAGCGGATGGAGGCAGTCCACTCAAACCTCGAGGCCATCGGCGTGGACCGAGATGAGGGGCCACTCGCGTGGACCGAAGCCAACCGACCCGGCGTCATGTTCGCAGCTGTACACCCCCTCTGGGGCATCTCGCCAGGCCGGCTCAATCCACTGCAAGAGGTGACGACACTTGCAGAGTCGGCAGGCGTCGACCGAGTTCATCTCGTAGACACCTTCAATCTGGAACGTCGGATGTCATGGGTTCAACAGCAGCGACTCGCGCTTCCGAGGCTGTCGGTGAAAAGTGCCACCTCGCCGGCCGAGCCGTGGGACGTGCCCAAAGGCGAGACCTTTGAGCGCAGGGCCCGCACCTTCCGTAGAGTGCATGAACAGCCGTTCGACGGTACGTTTGCTCAAGGGACATACTTGGCACGTCGCGACGACGGACTCGTTGTTCTGCTGAAGAAGGGTCAGGTGCCCAACCGCGTCCGAGTGATCGAAGCACGAGAGTTCATCGAGCCATCAGCGTTCTCCCGCTACAGAGTCCTCGCTGAAGCTATTTCGCCGACCGGGGGAGCGTAATCGTGCCGCGGATCTTGGGTCCAATCCCCGCTAACCGGTCCGAGCGCGTCGTCTACAATGAGCTCCAGCAGCAGGCACCGGCCGACTGGGTAGTCCTCTCGAACGTGAACTGGACCACGCGGAGCACCAGTCCAAATGGCCGGACGTGGGTTCGAGATGGACAGGCCGATTTCGTGGTCATTGCGCCTGGCTTTGGCCTCTGTGTTGTGGAGGTGAAAGGTTCCAAGCATGTGCGCGTGGGCTCCGACGGGTGTTGGTACCGAAGTCATGACGGCATAGCATGGACCGCAATCACACCAAGAACGCCGCCTGAGCAAGCAACATCGAACGTCCACGAGATCACGCGCCTCGCCTGTCACCGAATGGGTTGGAAAGCGTTCCCATGGCCATTCGGCTACGTCGTGGTCTACCCACAAGGCGAGATCACGAACGGAGGGTTCAACACGTTCGACGCCTCCACAATCGTGCTCCGAAGGCAGCTGCCCGGGTTGGCGAAATCGATTCGCAGCGCGTTGAATGCGCGCGGTACGATGGAGAATCGCCAGCCTCTGAACGGAGACAAATCATCAGAGATCGGCGAAGTGCTGATGAACCACCCTCTCGAGATCGGGCCGGCCGATTCCTTGGAGGACGTGGTCGAAGACCGAGACACCATCGAGGTCCTGACTCGCCAGCAACACGCAGCTCTCCGGGGTATTTTCCTTCACCCGAGTGTCGCTGTGACCGGCCCAGCCGGCTCCGGCAAGACCGTGCTCGCCGTTTGGCGGCTGCGCGCTCTGGTGGAACAGGGCGAGCAGGCCTTGTTCCTCTGCTTCAACAAGATGCTCGCGACCCACCTGCGGCTGCAGAATTCGGATCTCGCCGAGCACATCTGGCACGCGGACAGCTACTTTGCTCGGTTGGTCGGTCCCAGGCCGTCAGTGCCCAAGCGCGAGATGGACGAGTACTACAGCGAAACGCTCCCCGGGCTCGTAATCGACCTCGTCGAGACACGAGGCTCGAACAAGCTTGCCGTGGATGCGCTCATTGTCGACGAGGGGCAAGACTTCGGCGAGTACCGCCTCTGGGCAGCGCGAAATCTCGTCCGCCCCGGCGGCACATTCGTGTACTGCTCCGACGACCGGCAGGACCTCTACGACCGCCGCGTTCGCGAGGCCGTGGGAGCGGAGGTGGTCTTCTCGCTCCTTCACAACTGCCGAAACACGGTGCGGATCAATGAGACTGGTAACCGAGTCCTGGACGAGCACGTCAAGCCGATGCCCGGGCTGCCGGAGGGCGTTGACACCGTCGTCGAGCACATTGCCGACCGGCGGGCGATGGCGAAAGCTGCCTGGCGGCATGCCGCGAGCTGGGCCGGTCGTGGAGTGCGTGTGGCGATACTCTCACCGTTCACACTCGAGAAGTCCTCGATGGCCTCCGCACGCAAAGGCCACAACCTGAGCCTCGTCACCGAGCTGGCAGAGTGGAACGACACTACCGTCATGTTCAGCACCGTGAGATCATTCAAAGGGTTGGAGGCCGACGCTGTGGTGCTGATCGATGCTCCTGAGCCGACTGGACCACCTTTGGACCGGCGTGACCTGTATGTCGCCACGACGCGGGCAAGGACCCGTTTGGCCGTGCTATGTGCGGACTCGGCGACGGCACGACTGGTAGGCGCAGGGGCGTGAACAGCCCTGACCTCACGTTCGTCGAGGCGGACCGGATTCGGCCTGCGCTCGGAAGGAGTTTCAAAGCCCGACACCGCAGCTCGCCGTCCAAGGAATCCAAGCGACGTCGTCAGGTCATTTGCCGCGGACCTGGCGAAGCACCTCCATCGTGGAGGGTGCAGCCTTGGTCGAATGGACGAGAGCAGCTTTCCCCGCCTCCGGATCCGATCGGTCTTGGCGGTTGCGCTCGCTGGTGACGAGGGCATCGCGCGGGTTGGTCGTTGACCGATCGGGTACCACCTGTGAGATCGTTAAAGAGGAAGGCGACGTGCATCTATCGTCCGTCGTCGTTGAAAACTTCCGGAATATGAGCGACTGCTGGCTGGATTTGCGTTCTGGACTCAACGTTCTCGTCGGCCGCAATAACGTCGACAAGTTTAACCTTCGACGAGATCCGGCACGCGCTAGGACCAGCCGCTTCCGCTGGCGAGTTGCCTGGCTTCCTCCGCAGCGATTTTCGCAACGACGTGGCACTCCCCCAACCGTTTCTGCAGGCGCTGCTCGAACGCGACGTGCCGATTCGACCGCAGACCGGCTACCTCAACCGGCAGCTCGATACGGCCCCGAGGCGCTCGCCGATGCGATCGAGATCGCGATCGAGCGCGGTGCAATTGCGCCTCTCATCCCAGCGCTCGCTCGCCACGCCGGCCATCGCCTTAGAGTTAGGCACCTGTGCAGACCATCGAGCGAACCGTCCCCCTGACGTGGCGCGAGCGTTCATGGCTCACACAGCGAGCTCCACCGCCGGCCTACCCGTCGTTCATCTTGTTCAATAGATCCTCGGTGCGCGCGAGGCCGAGGCGGTTCAGATCCGCGAGCGCGTCCGGGTAGTCCTTCAGGACGGCGAAGACACTCACCATCTCGAAGCGCAGGCAGCGCGTGTCGACCTCCGCGGTGATCGTCGCGGTGCGCGGCTCGCGGGTGAGCGAGGCGATCTCGCCGAACACGTGGCCGGCGCCGAGGGTGGCGAGGCGTTTGTCCTGCGCGTCGAAGCTCGCGGCGTCGACGGCGACCTCGCCGGCGAGGACGTAGTAGAAGGCGTCGCCGGGCTCGCCTTCACGGAGGATGACGTCGCCCGCCGCGTAGTCTTCCTGGGTCGCGATGCGGGAGAGGCGCTGCCGGCCCTCCTCGTCGAGCCGCGCGAAGATCTTCGACTGGGCGATCAGGCGCTCGACCGGGACGTCCATCTGGCGGACAGCTTAGGCCCGCCCGACCGAAGATTCCAGCCGAGCGCGGCGCGGGCCGTAGTAGAAGGGGTCGACATGTCGTGGCGAGGGCTGTGGGTCGTACTCTCGATGGTCGGACTCTTGATGGTCGGGTGCTCGGACACGCCGACCGTCGAGGTCCCGGATGAAGAGGTCTGTCTCGATCGGAGCGACGGCGCGCGCTACTGCATCGACGTCTACGAGGCCTCGCGCGAAGACGCCGACCGCGACACCGCCGGCCTGATGGACGACGGCCGCGCCCGCTCGCTCCCCGATCGCGTCCCGTGGACCGACATCAACTGGTCCGGCGCCCGCTCCGCGTGTGAACGCAGCGGCAAACGCCTCTGCGCGCTCGACGAGTGGGTCGACGCCTGCGATGGCGTCCCTGGCGACGGCGGCAACACGTACGTCTACGGCGACACGCTCGACGCGACCCGCTGCAACACGATGAACATGGGCATCGAGCCCACCGGCCTCCGCGAGACCTGCAAGGCCCTCTCGATGACCTACGACCAGAGCGGCAACGTCTACGAGTGGACGGGCGGCTCGATGGGCTCCGCCGCCGCCCGCGGCGGAGGCCCGCAGAGCTCGCAGACCCACCGCTGCGTCGACGCCTTCCCGAACGCCCCCCCGAACGAAGCGAACACGGAGATCGGGTTCCGCTGCTGCCGGTCGATCTAGTCACGCTGACGAAGTCAGCGCAGCCCCAGCCCTCTCGGGCCCGAACTCAGCTCGACCGCGGCGGTCGCAGCTTCTTCGCCGCGCGCGTCATCACCAGGTGCGCGAGGCCCGGCGCGTGCCTCCCGACGAACGCGCCGAACTTTCCGTGGCCCGTGAACGTGAACTCGCGTTTGCGGGCGCCGATCGCGTCCACCATCACCTTCGCGGCGCGGTCCGTCTTCCACATCAGCTTCGCGGGGCGCGTGTCGGCGCGGTCGGGGTGATAGACGCCGGCGTTGTCGACCTTCGCGATCTCACTCTCCACGAAGCCGGGGTGGATCGTCGTGCACGTCACGCCCGTGCCGTGCAGCTCGATCGCGAGGCACTGTCCGATCGCCCGCACCGCGTACTTCGACGCGTGGTACGGCGCGAAGCCGGGCGCCGCGATCATCCCCGCGACGCTGCCGATCAAGACGACCTGCCCGCCGCGCTCGTACAAGTACGGGAGCGCCTCGCGCACGGTCGTGGTCAGGCCCACGACGTTGATCTCCATCTGCCGCCGCCACTGCTCGGCTGGCACCTTCTCGATCTTCCCGCTGACGCTCACGCCCGCGTTGGCGATCGCGACGTCCAACCCGCCGAGGGTCTTCGTCACCGTTTCGACCGCCTCGCGCACCGAGGCTTCGTCCGTGACGTCGCACTCCACCGCGATCGCCTTGCCGCCCGCGGCTTCGATCGCCTGCACCACCTCGTCGAGCGGCTCACGACGGCGCCCCGAGACCGCGACCGTCGCGCCGCGGCGCGCGAGCTCCTCCGCGAGGCCTCGGCCGAGGCCGGTGCCTCCGCCGGTGATCCAGACGATGCGATCCTCGAAGCGCTTCATGCGCCGCGTCTTAACGAACGAAGGCGCCGCGCGGCTACTTCTTCTTGGGCGGTGGGCGATCCACACGCGTCGACGCGTCCGGCGGGCGGCGCGGGCGCGGGTGTTTGTCGCGCACGGTCTTCGCGTCGGCCGGGGGTTTGCGCGGCGCGGGGCGGTCGAGCTTCGTCTGTGCGTTGGGCGGCGCCTTCCGAGGTGTGTTCGGCGGGCCCTGCGCGGGCTCGGTCGGCTCGTCGTCCTGCATCGCGCGGAGCAGCAGCTCGGCGGCGTTCTCCCCGGGGACGTGTTTCTTGATCGCGGCGGCGTTCTTCTCCGCGATCTCCTGGGCGACCAGCGCGAGCTTGATCCGGTCGATCGGCTCCCCCTTCAGCGCCTCGAGGTACCAGAGGAACGACTCCGTCGCGATGAGGCGATAGAGCGCTTCGCGGTGCTGGTCTTGGAGGAGGGTGTCGTCGCGGATGCCGACCAGCGCGTCGAAGAATGCTTCGGTGTTGAGGCCGGCCGCGCGGAGCGCCTCGACGTGGCCCTCGACGCGCGGAACGACCCGGGACGGGCCTTCTTGGTCGGTCATGTCGACAGGGACGGTATCAGAACTTGGCGCCCTTCAGCATCTTCGAGAGCAGCCAGCCGCCGCCCGCGAGGAGCGCGAGCGAGGTGAGGCCGCCGCCGCCGCCGCCCATGCCCGCCATCATCATCGTCGGGTCCATGCCCATCATGGCGGGGTTCATCATCCCGGGCGTCATGCCGCCGCCCGCGATCATGTTCTGCATCTGGTACATCAGCATCCCGGGGTCGAACATGTTCTGCATGCCCGCGCCGAACATCGGCATCCCGAAGCCACCGAACGACAGGTTGTTGAGGAGCGAGATGCCCGCGAGGACGCCGCCGCCGATCATGAGCGCCTTGCCCCAGCCGCCGAAGCCGAACTTCGACTGGGCTTCCTTCTGCGCATCGCCGTCCGCGCGGGGGCGGAGCATCGCGAGCGCCGCTTCGTTGGTGTTGGGCTGGCCATTTTCGGACACGCCGCCACCGAGCCACTCGGCCGCTTTGTCGAACAGACCGCGCGCCATCCCTTCGAGATCGCCGGACTGGAACTGCGCCTTCGCCTGGTTGAACGTCTCGCTGTAGGCGGCGTTCATGTCGCTCGGATCGAACTTCGACAGGTTCTTGTAGAGCGCGCCGATGGCGGTGCCGATCGGGAACGACGTCCCCAAGAGCTTGTCGGCCACGAAGCCGGCGAGTGCGCCTTTGCCGGAAAACTGGATACCGCTGGTCATGAAGAATCTCCGTTCTCGACCTACATTTTCGCAGGTTCGCGCCGTCTGTTGCGCCTTTTTCGTCGGGGGATGTTAGAACAACCACGCATGGGCGCGTGGCTCGAGAGCTACCGGCAGCTGTCGCCGGATCAGCAGGAGCGGGTGCAAGCGTGGCTGCACCTCAACAAGTTCATCTGCCGAACACTCCGGATCGACTGGGAAAACTGGGTCGACGACTACCTCAACCCGGCCATGGAGCACCCGCTGGACTACAGCTTCATGCTCCTGTGCCTCCCCGAGTTCTCCGGCCTCAAGATGGACGGGGCCGGGGTTACCTTCTCCAAGGACGTCGACCCCGCCACCGCGCAGGTCGCCCGGGTGCCGCTGCGGGCCAAGAACAACCTCGGGCGCCTCTCCGAGCAGCTCCAGGACGGGATCGCCCAGCTCCTCGAGGACGCGGGCGCCGCGGACGTGAAGGTCGGGCCGGCGGACGTCGCCAAGCTCCAGAAGATCCTCCCGCGCGAGAAGGCGCTCGCGAAGCTCAAGCGCAAGGACTTCCGCGCCGTGGTGCTGGTCCGCGACGACCAGGACGTCGTCGCGCGCGTCCGCGAGGACGAGCTGTTCCGTATGAGCGTCGTCGAGCTCGGCGCCGAGCTGCGCAAGGCTTGGGTCTGAATTCATGAGCACCACGTGGAAGGTCATCATCGGCGTCATCGCCGGCATGTTCCTCCTCGGCGCGGGCACCTGCGTCGCCGGCTACGTCTGGTTCCAGAACAACGCCGAGGACTTCAAAGCCAAGGCGGACCAGGTCGCCGCGGAGGCGGGTGAGTTCGCCGCGGCGCACGAGCAGTCCGAGTGCATCGACGAGTCGCTGCGCAAGAGCGACGCCTGCGAAGGGGGCGCGCTCGGCGCCGCGATGTGCCGCGGCATGGTCAGCGCCTTCCTCACCCAGTGCCTCGACCAGGCCCGCCAGACTGCGGGCCTCTGCGACGGGGTCCCCGCGGCGGACGACATCCTCGGTGTTTCGAAGTGGGCGGTGCAGCGCTGCATCGACCTCGGGCGCCCCGGCGATCAGCCGTGCGGGCAGCTCATCTCGAAGGTCTCGGTGCACTGCTCGATTCAGTCGAGCTCCAAGACCACCGGGACGTGATCACTCGGCTGCTCTTCGCCGCGCATCGCGCGGTGGATCGTCACGGACTTCGCGCGTTCGAGGACCGCGTCGCTTACGAGGAAGTGGTCGATGCGTAGGCCGCGGTTTCGCTCCCAGCTCCCGCCGCGGTAGTCCCACCAGGTGTACGGTTTGTCTTCGTCGCCGTGCAGGTGCGCGAAGGCGTCGGTGAGGCCGAGGTCGAGGAGGCGGTTGAACGCGGCGCGCTCTTCGGTGCTGACGAAGAGGCTCTTTTCGTCGAGCAGGTGCGGGTCGTGCGCGTCGACGTCGCGCGGCGCGATGTTGAAGTCACCGCACACCACGACGGCGTCGTGTGCGGCGAGCTCCTTTTCGAGCAGGCCCGTCAGCTCGTCGAGCCAGCGGAGCTTGTAGGCGTACTTGTCGCTCGCGTAGGTCTGGCCGTTCGGGACGTACAGATCGACGAGGCGGATGCCTTCGACGGTGGCGGCGAGGAAGCGCCGTTCGCTGTCGTCGTCGTCGGAGGGGAAGCCGGGCGTGACGTCCTCCTGCTCCTCGCGGCTCGCGATGGCGACGCCGTTGTAGGCGGGCTGCCCGTAGAACGAGACGTCGTACTCGAGGTCGCCGAAGCTGTCCTCCGGGAACTCCTGGTCGGGGACCTTCGTCTCCTGCATGCAGACGACGTCCGGATCCTCGCCCTCGATCCAGTTCAGCACGAGGTCCTCGCGGAGGCGGAGGGAGTTCACGTTCCACGTCACGATCTTCACGGCGCCCGTGTCTAACGCGATACTCGGCGCGATGACGATTCGAAAGATCGCGCAGATCGGACACCCGATCCTGAGGGAGGTCGCCCGGGAAGTGACGAGGGAGGAGCTCTTGTCCGCCGAGATCCAGACCTTCATCGACGACCTCATCGAGACGATGCGCGACGCCAACGGCGCCGGCCTCGCGGCGACGCAGGTCTACACGCCGCTGCAGATCTGCGCGATGGAGGTCGGCGACAACCCGCGCTACCCGTACAAGCCGAAGATCCCCCTGACGATCTTGGTGAACCCGAAGATCGAGCACCTCACGGACGAGACCTTCGACAACTACGAGGGGTGCCTCTCGGTGCCGAACTTGAGAGGGCTCGTCGCGCGCACCGCGCGCATCCGGCTACGCGCTTGGGACCGCCACGGCGAAGCGATCGACGAGACCTACGCGGGCTTCACCGCGGGCACGATCCAGCACGAGGTCGACCACCTCTTCGGGAAGATCTTCGTCGACCGCGTCACCGACCCGACGACGTTCGCGACGTGGACGGAGTTCGACCGGCACCACAAACCGAAGTTCCTCGAGCGCGTCGACGCGATCGTCGCGAAGTACCACGCCTAACCCCGGCCGGTGGCCGCGAGGATCGCGACCGTCCACAACAGCAGCTGCGCGCCCCAGCGCACCACGAACAGCGCGACGCTCGCCTGGCCGGGGCTCGAACGGACGAAGTGGAACTTGTACCAGAAGCCCTGGCTCAGGAAGTCGTGCACGAACGGCACGTAGCTGAGGAGGAGGGTGAAGTAGCAAAAGCCCGTGGTGAAGAGCAGCGCCTCCCCGGCGATGACGTTCTTCGGTCCGCGCGGCACCCAGTAGGCGTCGTAGTGCTCGAGGCCGAAGACGAGGAGGAGGAGCGGCGCGAGGAGGAAGACGACCTTCAGGGGCGTGATGCGGACCGTCACCCGGACATCGTAGCGACGACGACGGGAGCGTCACCGGACAAAGCGATCAGTGCTCCAAGATCGGCAACCGGGCGTTCCGTTTCAGCACCGGCTCCGCGGCCGCGTGGGCGCGGCGCGGCGTGACCTCCGCGTCCGGCCGAATCGCTTCGTCGCGCTCCGACCACGCCGCCAACACGTCCTGGTCGAGCAGGTGCGTCGGGCGCACGTTCGTCAGCGCGTTGAGCATCACCGCGCGCACGTGCGGGTTCGTCTGCTCCATATGCTCCAGCATCTGCCCCATCAGCTCGCGCTTCAGGCCGCTCTGCGAGCCGCACAGGTTGCAGGGGAGGATCGGGAACGCCTCCAGCTCGGCGTAGCGTCGAATCTTGTCCTCGCTGCACTCGATCATGGGGCGGATGACCTCGAAGCGACCGTCGTCGGTCGTGTACTTCGCCGGCATCGCCTGGAGCTTGCCCGCGTAGAAGAGGTTCATCATGAACGTCTCGAGCGTGTCCTCGCGGTGATGGCCCAGCGCGATCTTGTTGCAGCCGAGGCGCTCCGCCGCCGTGTAGAGGATGCCGCGGCGCAGGCGCGAGCACAGCGAGCAGTACGTCGACGCCGCATCGAGGTGGTCCGTCACCACCGAGTACGTGTCCTCCGAGAGGATCTCGTACGCGACGTTTGCGTGCTGCTCCAACCACTCGACGAGCGGCCGCCCGTCGTAACCCGGCTGCTGCTGGTCGAGGTGCACCGCGACCAGCTCCACGTCGAACGGCAACCGCGTGGCGATGCGCGAGAGGATGCGCAGCATCGTGTAGCTGTCCTTGCCGCCGGAGATCGCGACGAGCACCTTGTCGCCCTCTGCGAGGAGGCCGTAGCGCTTCGACGTCTGGCGGATCTGCCGCTCGAGCTGACGCTCCAACTTGTCGTGCTCGGCGGTCCTCGTCATCGCGGCGCCAAGCTAGCGGAAGCGCCGCGAAGGCCCCAAGACAAACTTCACGCCGCCAGTCGGGACCAGATCGCTTGACCGCCCCGACCGAGCGCGCTGTAAGGGCGCCGATGACCGCCGCCCTCGACCCGCAGGGTCGCCCGATTCGACGTGGACCGTACCCGGAGCTGACCTGGGTCGGGATCCTCGTGGGTTACGGGCTGGGCGCGCTGATCGCGATCAGCATCGGCTACGCCAGCCTGATCCTCGGCTTCTCGATCGAGGGCTCCGAGCTCGCCGCCATCCTAGGCTGGGGCATCCTCCGCGGGATCCTGAGGCGCTCCTCGATCGTCGAGAACAACGTGAACCAGACCGTCGCCTCCGCCGTGAACGGCGCGTCGGCCGGGATGATGTTCTCCGTGCCCGCGCTGTTCATCCTCGAGAAGGACACGCCGGGCCTCATCGACTTCAACCCGTACCTGATGGTGCTCGCCTGCATCACCGGCGGCGTGCTCGGCATCGCGTTCATCGTGCCGCTGCGGAAGCAGATGATCGACTTCAACCGCCTCGCCTACCCGGGCGGCATCGCGGTCGCCGCGATCCTCAAGTCGCCGGGCGCGGGACTCAAGAAGGCGATGCTCCTCGTGGGCGGCGCGATCGTCTCCGCAGTCGTCCACCTGATCGTCACGCAGGTCATCGAGGTCCACCACGAGACCTGGGAGCTCGGCGCGCAGCTCGGCCTGCCCAGCTACCTCAACGTCGCGCTGTACCTCTCGCTGCTCACCGTCGGCGTCGGCTTCCTCTCCGGCAAAGGTGGCATCACGTTCGGCATCGGCGGCTTCGCCTGTTACTGGCTCTTCGCGCCGCTCCTCACCGTGTTCGGCGGGCCCGAGGTGGAGCCGGTCCTGAAGGCCGGGCCGGGCGCGCTCCGCGGGGCGCTGTTCCAGCCGGCGGGGATCGGCATCCTGATCGGCGCGGCGATCGGTGGTGTCATCGCGGCGTTCCCGCTGATCAAGAGCGCCATCAGCTCGATGCAGGAGGCGGGTCGCGCCTCGTCGGAGCTGGCCCGCGACAACGACGAGCTCCCGATCAAGGTGCTCTACGCGGGGGTCGCGCTCGCGGCGGTCGGCCTCACCGCGTTTGCGTTCTTCTCCGCACCCGAGATGACGATCCTCCGCGCCATCGCGATGGCGGTCGTGGGGACGCTGTGGATCTGGGTCGCCGGCGTCATCGTCGCCGAGTGCCTCGGCCGCACGAACTGGTCACCGCTCTCCGGCATGACGCTCATCGCGGTGACGATCCTGATCTTCGTCGCGAGCGGGATGTCGGACCGCTCGACGATCGTCGTGAGTGTGATCGTCGGCGCCGCGATTTGCGTGGCCATCGCGCAGGCGGGCGACATGATGCTCGACCTCAAGAGCGGCTACCTCACCGGCGCCAGCCCGCGCGCGCAGCAGATCGGCCAGTTCCTCGCGACCTGGCTCGGCCCCATCCTCGTCATGGGCCTGATCTTCGTCCTCCACGAAGCGTACGGGCTCGGGAGCGAGAAGCTCCCCGCGCCGCAAGGCCAGGCGCTCGCGAGCATGGTCGGCGGTATCATGGGCGGCGACGTGCCGACGTTCCGCTACGGCGCGGGGGCCGGCATCGGGTTCGTGATGGCGCTGTCCGGGCTCGGCGGCATCGGCGTCCTCATCGGGCTCGGCTTCTACATGCCCTTCAACATCGTCCTCACGTACACGATCGGCGTCGCCAACCGCGTGCTCCTGCAGCGCGTGAAGGGCCGCGAGTGGTGCGAAAACGTCGGCATCCCGGTCGCGGCCGGGTTGATCGTCGGCGAGGCGCTCGTCGGCGTGGGCATCGCCCTCGTCAAGATCGCCGCGGCGGCGGGGAGCTGAACCATGCGTATCGCAGGGCTCGTCCTCTTCTTTCTCGGCGTCACCGCGGGTACGTTCGTCACGGTGCGCGAGCTGTCGACCGTGACGTGGTGGCAGTACGGCATCACCGTTGCGATCGCGATCGCGGGCGTCGTGCTCCTACGCCTCACGGCGCGCGGCGGAACGACGGATCACAAGGCCGCGGCGGCGGAGCTGCAGGTCGTCCACGAGAGCTTGGCCGCGACACTCGCCGCGATCGAAGCCCTCAACGCGGAGCGCGAGCGTGTCGGCGTCTACGGCATCCACGGCCGCATCGACGCGGACGTGATGCACGACGTGAACCGCTTCGTCGAAGTTCGTGAGACGATCGCCACCGTGCACGGCCTCGACGTCTACGCGCGCACGATGGACGCCTTCGCGAGCGGCGAACGCGCGCTCAACCGCGCGTGGTCCGCCTCGGCGGACGGCTACGTCGACGAGGTGCACGCCTGCCTCGACCGCGCCGAACGGAGCGTGCGGCGCGCGCTCGACACGCTGCAGGAAACGAAGGCCGCCTGACGTGCGCCGCTCGGTCCTCGTCGTCACGAACCTCTACCCGAGCGAAGCGCGGCCGGACTTCGCGCCGTTCAACCGTCAGCAGTTCCGCGCGCTCGCCGAGATCGCCGACGTCGAGATCTTCGCGCTCGTCCCGAGGAAGATCTTCCCGCCGCTGCGAAGCGGCCTCTCGCGGCACGAGGTCTTCGACGGCATCGACGTGTTCCGCCCTCGTTTCCTCACCGTGCCGGGCGCGGTTGCGCTGAACGCGGCGTCGGTGGCGTCGTCCGTCACCGCGCACCTCGCGGCGCGGCGCCTGCGCGGGCAGCGCTACGACTTGGTGCTCGGCGCCTACGCGTATCCCGACGCGTGCGGTGCGTTGGTCGCGGCGAAGGCGCAGGGCCTCCCGGTCGTCGTGAAGTGCCATGGGAGTGATCTCAACCGCGTCCCCGAGCACCTCAGCGCGCGCCTGCAGATGGAGCAGCTCCTCCCGCGCGCCGAGCGCGTCGTCTGCGTGAGTGAGAAGCTCGCGGAGGCGGCGCAGCTGTTGAACGTGCCGCGTGAACGCATCGACGTGGTCTACAACGGCATCGACCGCGAGCGTTTCCACGTCCGCGACCGCGACGCCGCGCGCCGCACGCTCGGCCTCACCGACGTCGACCGCCTGATCCTCTACGTCGGCCACCTCGCCGACCACAAAGGCGCCGAGGATCTGCTGCGCGCCGCCGAGCTCCTCTCGAGGACCACGCCGAACGCGACCGTGCTCTACGTGGGCGACGGCCCGATGCTCGACACCCTCCAGGCGAACCCGACCGTCCGCGCAGTGGGGCGCAAGCCGCACGAGCAGATCGCAACCTACCTTGCGGCGTGCGACGTCCTCACGCTGCCGAGCTGGGATGAGGGCATGCCGAACGTCGTCCGCGAGGCCCACGCGTGCGGTCGCCCGGTCGTCGCGACCCACGTGGGTGGGATCCCCGAGGCCGTACACCACCCGGCGCTGGGCCGCCTCGTGCCGCCGAGCAACCCCGAGGCGCTCGCGGACGCGCTCGCGGCGCAGCTCGCAGAGCCCGTCGAACCGGAGCGCATCACGCAGCTCGCGCAGGTGCCGACCTGGGAAGAGAGCGCGGCGTCGCTGCTCGTGACGTTGGAGCGGGCGATCACGTCAGCCTGATTTTTGCGCCGAGCGCGCGCTTCACCGAATAGACACGGCATCGTGTCTCGCGCGGCCATCGTCATCGTGGTCGGGATCGCGGCGTGTCACCCCGTCGTGACGCCCGCGGATCCAACGTCGAAGTGTGATCCGGTCGCGACGCCGAACTACACGCCGGACCCCGAGAAGTGGGACGTCTCCTGGCTCTGGACACAGCTCGAACCGGCGCTGGATCCCGAGATGCCCGACGCCGTGAAGGCGGAGACGATCGCGCGCTGGGTCGCGCTGAGCTCCGTCAACGACCGCGAGGTCGCGGCCGACCAGGGCGACGGACAGCACCTCCGCGCCATCCCGTTCTACGGCCTGTGCGGAGAGCGCTCCGTCGTCACGAAGCAGCTCGCGGAGCGCGCGGGCCTGCGGGCCGAGATGGTCAGCCTCTACAACTTCATCGAGCCCGGCTCGGGCCACACTGCGGTGCAGTTCTGCTACGACGACGCTTGGCACTACTTCGACGTCACGTACGCCGGCATCTTCGTCTCCGAGGGGCGCGTGTTGGACTTCGAAGAGATGCGCGCCGAGCCGCGCCGCGCGCTCGCCGGGTTGGTGCCGTTCCAGACGGGGTTCGATCTCTACCAGACGGAGGCCGAGCAGCCCGACGAGGAGGCCTACCGCGACCGCATGCTCTCCTACTACTCGACCCGGAGCATCGCCGAGACGAAGTCCTTCAGCATCTACGGCTCGGGCGAGCCGGTCCCCCTCGACGTCCGCTTCGATCTCGACACCGCACCGATCGTCGTGGGCGCCCCCGGCGCCACGCCGACCGAGGTCCACTGGTCCGGCGCCGACCAGGGCATCTCGGAGCGCATGGGCGTGATGCTCGGGCACGTCGTCGACAACTTCCAACCGACGCTCATCTTCGAGAACGCAGAGCCCGGCGAGACGTACACGCTGAGCTTTTACGTACGCTCGATGACTTCGGACGGGATGACCTTCACGCTCGAACCCTCAGGCATCGCGCTGCTGAGCGACCCGGTGATCGTGACTTCGTCGACCGAAGTGACCGAGCGCGGCGGCCACGCGATTCACTTCACCCCGCAGCGTCCGAGGTCCTCGATCGCGATCGAACACGACCTCCCGTTCGGTGAAGGCCTCGTCCTCGATCAGATCGTCCTCACGCGGGGTTGATCTCGAACACCGGGAAGTAACTCGTCACGCGCCCGGCCGCGAAGTCCTCGGCGAGCTCGTCGATCCCGTCGAAGGTGTACACGCGCTCTTCGTCGTGGATCGTCGGCACCCAGTCGTTCGCCTCCGCGAACGCCACCGCGGGCGCGACCTCCTGCCGCCGATAGCCGTGGGTGTGCACGTGGATGTGCCGGCTCACGCACTCTCGCGCGCGGTTGAGGTTCGTGTCGCGCCCCTCGAGCCAACCCGCGGTCGCCAGCACCCCCTGCCGCGCGAGCGCCTTGAGCGTCGCGCGCAACACCGGCGTCCCGATGTAGTCGAAGAAGATCGATGCACCGCGGCCTTCCGTGCGTCCGCGGACGTCACGCAGGAAGCGGCGCTCGGCTTCGCGGTAACGCGCCGCGTACGCGGGGTCCTTCATCCGGGTCTCGTCGTGTACGAGGTCGAGGTAGTCGCGGCGATCCAGCGGGTGGATGCCCAGCGACTCGATCTGCTCGAGGCGCGCGGGGCTCGACGCGACCATCGTGGCGTCGGCGCCGAACAGCCGAGCGAGCTGGAGCGTCGCGAGCGTCGTCCCGCCGCCCCAGCCGAAGACGTACGGGACACGTTGATCGGACTCGTCCATCTGCAGCCGCCACGCGCCGTGCGCGACCTTCCAGCTCGACCAGGCGGAGAGGAAGCGCACCGAGAACGCCGCCCACTGTCGCAGCGAGTGACGTGTGTCCTTCGGCAGCGGGTGGAGGTCTTCGGCGCGCCACAGCCCGCGCCGCGCGAGGAGGCCGTGCACGTGCGGTCGGTCGAAGCCCATCAACCGCTCGGGGTAGCCGTACGGGTCGAACTCGTGGGGCAGGGCGTACAGGCACACGTCGCCCTCCGCGAGCGTCACTCCGGGCCCACACGCGACGACGCGCCCGACGCCGGAGTTGCCGAGCACGACGAACGGCTCGTTTCGCATCTTGCACACGTCGACCGGGCGCCGCGCGATCGCGTGCGACATGTTCGCTTCCCACGATCCGTAGAGCGGCTCGACGAGGACCTCGTGCGGTCCGGGGGGACGCAGCGTCAGCTCGATGCGCTCCAGCGCGCCGGGCCCGTCGCCGCTTCGGATCGCCCACGCTTCGGTCTTCACGAGGAGGACCCCGGCGGCCACGACGGACGCAGCGGCTCGCCGCTCGGCATCCACTTCGCCCACTCCTCAGGTGTCATCGTGAGTCGCGACGCCGACTCCGCGACCGCGTCGCGCACGTCGACGCTCGACGCGAGGTGCACGCGGATCGTCCCGTCGTCGCTCGCGGTGAGGAGGCTCTTGTCCCGGTCGAGGTAACCGACGCCGAAGACCCTGTTCTCGTGGCCGCGGATCACCGCGACCGGCGTCCGCTCCGCGACCGACCAGATCCGCGCCACGGCGTCGCCGCCGCCCGAGACGAGGTGTCGGCCGTCGTCGCTCCACCGCACCGTGAAGACCGCTTCGTCGTGCTCGCCGATCGTCTCCGCACGGCCCGAGTCGAAGTCGAGGACGCGCACCTTGCGATCGCCGCTGGCCGTCGCGACGAGGTTGCCGGTGGGAGACCACTTCACGTCGAGCACGGCGCTCGCGTGTGTGGCGTACACGATGTCGCCGACGATCTGCGTCCCGTCGAGGCGCGCCGCGGCCAGCGTTCCGTCCTCGTTGCTGCCCGACGCGATCTTGGTGCCGTCGGTGCTCCACGCCACCTTCCACACGCCGTCGCGGTGCGCGAGCGGGAGGCGCACCGGCCTCGGTCCGTCGGCGAAGGCCCACACGTGCACCGGCTCGCGCGCCAACCACGCACCGATCAACAAACGTGTGGAGTCCGGTGACCACTCCACCGTGGTGATCGCGCCGATGTCGTCCGAGACGAACGCGACCGTCCGGGTCTGCACGTCCACGACCTGACAGCGTTCGTCGCCGGTGAACGCGACGTACTTGCCGTCCGGCGACCAGCGAATCCGCTCGACCGCCCCCTTTGGCGTGTCGACGACGGTCTCTTCACCGGTGGTGAGGTCGACGATCGTCAGGCGGTGCTCACGACCGAACGCCACCGCCGAAGCGTCCGGGTGCAGCGCCGCTTCGACCGCGTGTCCGTCGGATTCGCGGAGGACCTGCTCGGGCCGTCCGTTGATGCTCGACCAGATCTCCACGCGACCGTCGCGCGTGCTCGTGAGGACCCGAGAAGGATCCGACGGGAACACCGTGACGCGCGACGCCGGCTCACCGGCGTAACGCCGCGTGACGGAGGCGCGCGAGTCGGGATCCCAGACCTGCGTCGTGCCGTCGGCGCGGCCCGTCGCGAGCAAGTCACCTTGCGGTCGCCAGTCGATGGACGTGACGCCGCTCTTGCCTCCGATCCGCAGGAGACTTCGCCCCGTCTCGCCGTCCCAGAGGTTGGTGCGCCCATCGTGTCCGCCGCTCGCGAGGACCTCGTGGTCGGGGTGCCACGCGAGCACCTGCGCCGGCGTGCTGTGGCCCCACACCACGGTCTGCAGCTCACCCGCCGCGTTCCACAGGCGCACGGACAGATCGTCCGAGGCGGTCGCGAGGCGTCGCCCGGAGGTGGACCACGCGATGTGCACGACCGATCGGTGGTGACCGTGCAGCACCTTCGCGTCGCCCTGCTCGGGGTCGGTCCAGAGCAGGACGTGCCTCCCGTCCGCCGCAGCGAGCACGCCATCCCGGTTGAAGGCCGCGATGCCGGGCTTCGCTTCGCCTTCGTGTAACCAGCGCACCCGTGCTCCGGTCGCCGCGTTCCACAGGCCGATGCGCCCGTCTTCCCCGGTGGTCACGACCCACTTTCCGTCCGCGTCCCACGCGGCCCAGTTGATCGGACCTTCGTGTTCGAGGCGGACGGAGTCGAGGGTGCCGGGGAGGGTCCAGATCGAAGCGCCGTTTTGGTCGGTGCCGAGCAGTCGATCGCCCTCGGGGTGGAACGCGACGCCCCAGCCGCGCCAGGTGTTCGTCGAACGCATCGCGATCTGTTGCGGCGCCTGAGGGAGGCGCGAGACGTCGTAGATGCGCTCGGTGCGGTCGTGGCTCCCGCGCGCGAGCTTGGTCTGGTCCGGGCTCCAGGACAGGCCGGTCCCGTAGCCGTTCGCGGGGACGAGGATCGCGTCGTCGGGGGTGTCGTGGGGGTGGATCGAAAACGCCCCCGACCCCGCGCGCGCGAGGTAGTTGCCGTCCGGCGACCAGCGCAGTCGGTGAATCGAATCTTCGAGCGCCGGCAGCGCGTACCGCCGGGAGAGCGGCCGTTCGAGGATCGTGCGCAGCACGCCGTCGACCTCCAGGTCCATCCCGAGCGCCGCCGCCTCCAACGCGAGGAGTCGCGCGAGCCCCACGTTGCCGGCTTCGAGCTGCGCCCGGGCGTCCGACGTCAGGCGTCGTCGTCGCTCGACGCGCGCCTGCACCTGGGCGGCGTCCACGAGCCGCTGCGCCGCGATCCCCGTCGCGACCTCCAGGGCGATGAGCTCCACCTCGCGTCCGCGCGTGAACCGCGCAGAGCCGTGTTTCAGGATCTGCAGGCGGTCGGGCTCGACGCCGCGCTGCGTGAGTTCCTCCACGACGCGGCTCGCGCGCTCGTCGGCGTCGGTGTCGCCCGCCGCGAGTCGGTGCGGACCGACGGCCTCCTCCCCGCGCGCGGATTGAATCGGGATGTGCACGCCGACCTTCCGGATCTGCGGCGAGGCCCGAAGGAAGGCAGCGACCTCGCCGAGGATCTCCGCGGCGGTCTCCGTGAAGACTTCACGCCCCGCGCGCTCCATGAAACACAGCCCGGCCGGCACGTGGATCTCGCCCGACTCCAGCACCTGCACGCGGGTCGGCGGACGTCGCAGCGAGCGACGCCAGCGCAACAACGCGCGCTCTGCGGCCTGGTCGAGCCGGCGCTCGGGATCACGCTCCGCCTCCGCCATGATCTGTTTGCGATCCTGGAACCGGAACATCGTCGTGCCGCGGGTCTCGGCGGCGTACACGAGATCCGCGAACCGCTCCTGGCTCGCGCCGGCCGCGCGCATGAGGATCAGCGTGGAGCGGAACCCGTCCATGATGCGGTCGATGGGCTCGCTCGATCGCAGGAACGCTCCGAGGAACGGGATCGGCAACGGCGCCTTCGGCTCGCGCGGCGCAGGGTCCGGAATCGGGTTCGACGCGATGATCATCCCCGCGCCTTCGTCGTGCAGCACCTGCACGGGGACGTTGGCGACGAGGCCACCGTCGAGGAGGCGGCGCACACCTTCGATCGTCGGCGCCATCGGCGGCAGCGAGCCCGACGCGCGCACACCACGACCGAGCGTGCCGCGGCGCAGGCTCCACTCCGTCCCGGTGTCGGCGTCGGTGACGACCGGGTAGTACGAGATCTCGATCTCGTTCATGTCGTAGGCGCCGACGTCGAGGTCGATCGCCAAGGTCATCGACGCCGTCGTGACGATGCCGACCGAGACCGCCGCGGTCATGAGGTACCAGTGGTCGATCAGGCGCTCGAAGTCCGTGTCGCCGCCCGCGTAGTAGGCGCCGACCACCGCCCCAAAGCTCGACCCGCTCACCAGGTCGATCGGGACGTCGTAGTCGTCGCTGCGAAGCCGGCGGATCAACGCGGCGTGCACGTAACCGAACGCACCGCCGCCGCCGAGCGCGATGCCCACGCGTCGCCCCGTCACGCCGCGCGCCCACCGGTTGATCGAGTCGCGCGAAGCCTCCCAGTCACCGAGCTTCAGCGGCGCTGCGTCGGCCGGCGCGTTCACGCGCGCATAAACGGCTTCGAGGAGCTCCGGATCGAAACGAACGCGCGTCGTCCTCGGCGGCCACGGCGGCATCGCGATCGGTGAGCCGTCCGCGTACTCCCACGGCCGCATCAACCGCTCCGCGTAGCGCTGCGCGGACTCGGCGCGTCGCTGCAGGCGGGTCCGTCCGTACCCGAACACGGTCGACGATGCCTGCTTCACACGCGACAGGACGGACTGCTCCTGAAAGTGGTCGTGCATCTCCTCCATCACGAGGCCGATCGGGCGCTGGTCGCGGAACGCCGGCAGCACACCGACCGTCACGACCTCCACGCTCCGCAGGAGCATCGAGAAGGGGACGTAGTCCTCCGGGTCGTCGATGACGAAGCAGATACGCGTCAGCGCCTTCAACGCCGCGAAGCGCGTGAGCGTCGTGCTCGCGCTCTCCAAGCGCGAGATGTCCACGAGGATGATGTCGTGCGCGACGTCCTGGTCGTGCGCGCGCTCCTCGCGTAGCGCCTCGATCACCCGGTCCACCGCCTCGACCCCCTCGGCGTCGGCGCGGGCGTAGTGATGGGTGACGGCGGTGGCACCCGGGTAGCGGGAGTCGTGGTGCGGCGCGAGGATGCGCTGGGTGTTGGGCACCGGGCCTTCACCCGGCGGGAGCACGTGCAGGACGCAGGTGCGATCGTACATGTGTGAAGCGATCGCCTCGCCGAGGAGATCCGTGACCGGTCCGATCGGCGTCTCGAGCTTCGGGCTCGCCGCGACGAGCACCACGTCGACGTCCGTTTGTTGGTCGCGCTGTCCGCGGAGCGGGTCGACGCCGGCGCCTTCGAGGATTGCGCGGAAGAAGTCGGTGTTGGTGTAGAGCAGCTCCTGGAATCGGTCGGCGCCGATCGCCATCACGGTCACGTCGTCCGCGGCGTACAGCTGCTCGCTCAACACCTGCCGGCGAATCATCTGCGACAACCCGATCGGGAACGCGGTGTCGACGCGCGTACCCACGGCGACGGGGTCCGGCAGACCGCGCGGCGCCGACACGAGCCGCCCGCTGACGACCACGTAGAAGTATTGTGGCACCTGGCCCGGCTCGAAGTAGGGCACCGGCGCGCCGCGTTTGAGGTGCACGACCTCGGCGCCTTCGGCGAGCGCGTAGAGATCGTCGAGCCGCGCGTTCCCGAGGCTCGGGTCGCGCTTCATGACTTGCACGACCGGCGGCGCGTACTGCGCGCTCACGAAGCCGCGGAGCACGCCGCTCAACACGGCGGACTGCTCCGGGTCTCGACCGAGCACCGACTCGACCTTCGCCTTCGGCAGCTCCAACACCCACGCGCGCCCGACGGGGGCGGCGCCGATCTTCATACCCTCGGGCCCGCGCATCCCGAGCGCGTGCGCGACGCCTTCTTCGTTGAACAGCGTGCCCGGCCCGAGCGCGCGCGACCACGGCTCGCCGTTCTGCGTCTGGACGAGGCGCACCTGTCCGTCGACGACGACCGAGAGCAACCGCTCCGCGACGGGACGGTTGGGGTGCGTGATCCAGTGCTCGTCGCCGTTACCCACCAACCCCAGCAGCCGACCCATGAGGACACCGGGCCCCCCCGGCGGCGGATACACGCGCATCTCCATCGCTTTCGCGAGGGGCGTGAGCGCTTCCTCCGAGAGACCACGAAACTCGGGCACCGCGCGCAGGCACGCGAGCTTCTCGGCGAGGGCGATCTCCCGGGGGGTGTTCATGTTCGTCGCATAGCACGTCACGGCCGCCCAAACAGCGGGCGGCGCCTCACGTGGTGCGACAAGGAACGTCGCGCGGGCTCGACGACGACGGCCGCCCGGACGGCGTCCGGTGCAGGTGGTTTCGGGCGTGCGCGAGCAGCTCCAACATCGCCTCCAACGTGCGCGCCGACGTGTCGACCGTGGTCGTGAAGCGGATTCCAGTGCGGCCGTTCGTCACCGGCGTCGCGTGGACGTAGTACCCACGCGTCCTCAGGGCGTTCGCCACCGCGACGACCTCCCGCTCGGACGACAACTCCACGAACGCGATCGGCGAGGTGCTCGTGACCGGCGTGGGCAGCTCGTGTCGCGCGAGCAGATCGTTGCGCGTGACGATCAGCGCCTCCAGGCGCCGTTGTCGGCCGATGATCTCGTCCGCGAGGTGGATGCGCGCGGACGCGATCGCGGCCCCGAGCATCGGGGGCGGCAGGGGTCCGCTCGAGATGATCGGCGCCCCCCCGTCGAACACGCGCTGCTTCATCCCGTCGTTCGGGAACACCACTGCCGCCCCCGCGGCCGCGAAACACTTGGAGAGCGAATTCACCACGATGGTCCGGGCGCGCGACCGGAGCCCGTCGAGCGCGAAGCCCCGGCCGTGGTGCCCACGGATGCTCATGCCGTGGGAATCGCCGATGTACAGATACAGCTGCGGGTGCTCGTCGCGGACCTTCTCGAGGCGCTGGATGTCGAGCACGTCGCCGAACGTCGCGTCGACGCCGTCGGCGAGGTACCACACCCGCTCGAACGTCGGCGCGTGTTGCCACATCACGGAGTCGAGCGTCTCGAAGTCCCCGCGCGTGACCTCGTGGACGCGCACGCCGCGCGCCACGAGATTCTCGGCGGCGAGCCGGACGCTCGGGTGGACGCTGGTCTCCATCAACACGAGATCCCGCGGCGAGACCAACGTGGGGAGCGTCGCGAGGTGGGCGAGCGTGGTGCTCGCCGCAAGCATCGTCGGGCCCACGAAGATCTGGTCCAGCAGCCCCTCGAGCTCGCGGTAGAGATCGAGCGAGACGTGCGCACGCGGTGCAGCGTACTGGACCCCGAACCGCATCATCGCGCTGTGGGCCGCGGCCTGGAGGCGGCGGTCGCGCTCGAGGCCGAAGTAGCTGTTGGAGGTGAAGTCGGCGAGGGTCTGCCCGTCGATTTCGATCTTCGAGTTGCCCGTCGAATGGGCGACCAGCTGCGCGGCGCCGTGCTGCGCGGCGTAGGCGAAGAACTCCGAGGGTCGTGGGGAGGATGCGTCGGCCACGTGTCTCGTAAGAGCACGGGCCGTGCCATGACCTTCGTGCGGTCACAGGCCGACCCCAGCCGCCCGTTTGACACGAGCTCCGTGTCACGCGGCGTGTCGTGACACGCGAAAGATTGCGCTAAGGTGCAGCCGTGAGCGCAGATCTCGACCCGCCCGTGACGATGACGACGCTCCGTCGCGACGTCACCCTCACGGCGGACACGAGCGCGCTGAGGATCCGCATCGTCCACTCCCCGGATCCGGACTACCACGGGGCCGAATTCGTGCTCGACGGCCGCGAGCTGGTGTTCGGGCGCAGCTCGGACGCCGGCGAGCGGGTGCGGGACCAGCGCATGTCGCGCCGCCACGTCGCGCTCAGCGCGGGGGCCTCCGGCTACCTCGTCGAGGACTTCGCCACGACCAACGGCACCTACCTGGACGGCGCCCCGGTCACCGGACGCCGCCCCCTGGACGGCGTGGTGCTCTCCGCCGGTGACACGCTGATGGTCGTCGACCGCGAACCGTCGCGAGACCACCTGCCGGCGGCGCCCAACGCGGATCCGTCGGGGGTCGGCGGGGTGATCGGCGGCTCGGCCGCGACGCTGCTCCTCAAGCGCTCCATCGCCACCGTCGCGCCGACGGACGGCACCGTCTTGCTCCTCGGCCCCACGGGCTCCGGCAAGGAGGTCACCGCGCACGCCATCCACGAGGTGAGCGGGCGCGATGGCGCGTTCGTCCCGGTGAACTGCGCCGCCATCCCCGCGGAGATCGCGGAGTCGGAGCTGTTCGGCCACAAGAAGGGGGCCTTCACGGGCGCCGAGTCCGAGCGCACCGGCTACTTCGGGCTCGCCGAGGGCGGGACCCTCTTCCTCGACGAGGTCGGCGACCTCCCGGCGCCGGTCCAGGCGAAGCTTCTGCGCGTCCTCGAGGACAAGACCATCCAGCCGCTCGGCGGCGGGGCGCCGGTTTCGGTCGACGTCCGCGTGGTGGCCGCGACGCACATCGACCTGGAGGACACGGGCTTTCGGCAGGACCTGTTGGCGCGCCTGTGTGACTGGGTGCTCCGCATCCCGTCGCTCGCCGAGCGCCGCGCCGACGTCCTGACGCTGTTCAAGCACTTCCTGCGCACGGAGTTCCCGGACCGTCCGGTGCGCGACGCCACCCCCGAGTTCTACGAGGCGCTGCTCCTGCACGACTGGCCGATGAACGTGCGCGAGCTCCGCAAGCTCACGAAGCGGCTCGAGCAGCTCGCCGGAGAAGGGCCGTTCGAGCTGATCGACCTCCCGCTGGAGCTGCGCGGTCCGCTCGCGCAGCGCTTCGACAAGACGGCGCCGGCCAGCGCGGCCGTCGCGCCCGCGGACCCCGAGAGCGAGGACGGGATTCCGTCCTTCGCGGCGCTCGAGGCCGCGCTCGCGCAGGCCAAGGGCAACGTGAAGGCCGCCGCGATCGACAACGGCTGGCACCGAACGCAGCTGTACCGGTGGCTCAAACGCGCCGGCATCGACCCCGCCCGCTTCCGCTGAGCCCGGTCCCAGCGCGACCGGTGCGCGTCGCTACCCCACATGGACACCGGGTCCGGCGCGTGACCATGGTCCCCGACCATGAGCGAAACGAAGAAGACAGGCGGCTGCCCGGTCATGCACGGCGGCAACACGACCACGGGCGCGACGAGCAAGAACTGGTGGCCCGAGGCCCTCAACCTCGACATCCTTCACCAACACGACACGAAGACGAACCCGCTGGGGCCGGACTTCGACTACCGCGAGGCGCTGAAGAAGCTCGACGTCGAAGCGCTCCAAAACGATCTGAAGGCGTTGATGACCGACAGCCAGGCGTGGTGGCCCGCGGACTGGGGGCACTACGGCGGCCTGATGATCCGCATGGCGTGGCACGCCGCGGGGAGCTACCGCATCGCCGACGGACGCGGCGGCGGCGGCACCGGCAACCAGCGCTTCGCGCCGCTCAACGCGTGGCCCGACAACGTCAACCTCGACAAGGCGCGACGGCTGCTGTGGCCGCTGAAGAAGAAGTACGGCAACACGATCAGCTGGGCCGACCTCATCATCCTCGCGGGCACGATGGCCTACGAGTCCATGGGCCTGAAGAGCTTCGGGTTCGGCTTCGGGCGCGAGGACATCTGGCACCCCGAGAAGGACGTGTACTGGGGCTCCGAGAAGGAGTGGCTCGGCGCGACGCGGTACGACGAAGGCGAGGATCGCGAGTCGCTCGAAAACCCGCTCGCCGCGGTCCAGATGGGGTTGATCTACGTGAACCCGGAGGGGGTCGGCGGCAAGCCCGACCCGCTGAAGACCGCGCACGACATCCGCGTGACGTTCGCGCGCATGGCGATGAACGACGAGGAGACCGTCGCGCTCACCGCCGGCGGACACACCGTGGGCAAGACCCACGGCAACGGTGACGCGAGCCAGCTCGGTCCGGATCCGGAGGCGGCCGACGTGGAGCGGCAGGGCTTCGGCTGGCACAACCCCAACGGCAAGGGCGTCGGCCGCGACACGGTGAGCAGCGGCATCGAGGGCGCGTGGACCACGCACCCCACGCGCTGGGACAACGGCTACTTCGAGATGCTCCTCGGGCACGAGTGGGAGCTGAAGAAGAGCCCCGCCGGCGCGTGGCAGTGGGAGCCGGTGGAGATCGCGGAGGAGGACCGGCCGGTCGACGTCGAGGACCCGTCGATCCGCTGTAACCCGATCATGACCGACGCCGACATGGCGATGGCGAAGGACCCCGAGTACCGCAAGATCGCGGAGCGCTTCCGCGCCGACCCGGACTACCTGTCCCAGGTGTTCGCGCGCGCGTGGTTCAAGCTCACGCACCGCGACATGGGGCCCAAGGCTCGGTACTTCGGCCCGAACGTCCCCGCCGAGGATCTGCTGTGGCAGGACCCGGTGCCGACCGGGAAGTCCGACTACGACGTCGCCGCAGTGAAGGCGAAGATCGCGGCCGCGGGGCTGTCGATCGGTGACCGCGTCGCGACGGCCTGGGACAGCGCGCGGACCTACCGCGGCTCCGACATGCGTGGCGGCGCGAACGGTGCGCGTATTCGCCTCGTGCCGCAGAAGGACTGGGACGGGAACGAGCCGGAGCGCCTCGCGCGTGTCCTCGGTGTGCTCGCTCCGATCGCCGCCGACACGGGGGCGAGCGTCGCGGACGTGATCGTCCTCGCCGGCAACCTCGGCGTCGAGGAGGCGGCGAAGGCGGCCGGGTTCGACATCGAGGTGCCGTTCACGCCGGGCCGTGGAGACGCGACCGATGCGATGACGGACGCCGAGTCGTTCGAGCCGCTCGAGCCGATCCACGACGGGTACCGCAACTGGCTGAAGAAGGACTACGCGGTGCGGGCCGAGGAGATGATGCTCGACCGGACGCAGCTCATGGGGCTGACGGCGCCGCAGATGACGGTGCTCGTCGGCGGGATGCGGGTGCTCGGCACCAACCACGGCGGGACGAAGCACGGGGTGTTCACGGACCGCGTCGGCGCGCTGACCACGGACTTCTTCGTGAACCTGACGGACATGCGCTACGCGTGGGCGCCGACGGACGACGGCCACTACACGATCCGCGACCGGAGCAGCGGGGCGGAGAAGTGGACGGCGACGCGCGTCGACCTGGTCTTCGGGTCGAGCTCGATCCTGCGCGCCTACGCCGAGCTGTACGCGCAGGACGATAGCCACGAGCGGTTCGTGAAGGACTTCGTGGCCGCCTGGGCGCAGGTCATGGACGCCGATCGCTTCGATCTCGGCTGAGATTCGGGCGACCGCTACTTGCGGTCCCCCGTGCGCACCCCGTTCAATCAGGGTGTGTCGAAGTCGGTCAGCGTCGGTCAGCCCGGCACCTCGCCCGCAATCACCGATACGAACGTCGACCCGGCCGCGGAGCCGACCGTCGAAGCGGCCCGCCTCGATCCCGCGGACGCTCCCGCCGAAGGCAGTGACGAGGCGCTCGCCCTCCAGCGGCTCACGCAGGGACCCCAGGGGCTGAGCTACTCCGAGTTCCGCGCCAAGTACGACAACGGACAAGACAGCTTGTGGTCGCTCGTCGGTCTCGAGGAGGCCGACGGCACCGTCACCGCGAAGGAGGTCCTGAAGGCCGGCGGCTTTCAGCCCCTGAGCCGCGACCTCCGCAGCATGCGCCCGAGTGATCGCACCGCGGCGATGAACATGCTCGACCGCGAGGCGCAGCAGCAGCTGCAGCCCCACCTCCCGAAGGCGCCGCCGCCCCCGCCGGCCGTCACCGCGCGCATCCCGCCGCAGATGGGGCCGCCCGCGCCGACCGTCGCGCCGCCCATCGCCGATGCGCCGGTGGAGATCCCGGCCGGCTTCAAGGCGGCGCCGACCGCCGCGCAGATCCGGGCCGGCGAAGGGCTGATGAAGCGCGGGATGGCGGGGGATTCGGTGCGCGACGTGCAGCGCAGCCTGATCGAGTCCGGGCACCTCGCGCCCACCAACGCGCGCGGCGGGAGCAACGCGCGGGGGGTCTTCGATCTCGAGACGAAGAACGCCGTGCAGGCCTTCCAGCGAGCGAACGGCCTCGGGCCGGACGGCGTCGTGGGGCCAGCCACGCTCGGGAAGCTCCAGCCGGCCGCCGAGCCGGAGGTCGAGCGACCGACGACGCAGCGGAACGCCAACGTCCGCGCCGACCCGATCGAGCTGCCGGCCGGCTACACCGACGCGCCGGATCTCGAAGCGGCGGCGAGCGGCGATGCGCTGATCAAGCGCGGCATGGGCGGCGAGTCGGTGCGGTCGATTCAGCGCGCGCTGATCGACAGCGGCCACCTCGCGCCGTCGAGCGCGGCCGGTAGACCGAACGCCGACGGTGTGTTCGGCGGCGGCACCAAGCAGGCGGTCCAGCGCTTCCAGCGCGCGAACGGGCTGAGCCCGGACGGCGTGGTCGGCGAGGATACCGTCGCGAAGCTCTTCCCCGCCGGGTTGCCCACCGGCCTCCCGACGGGTGGTGACGCTGAGGTCACGAACGACGACGGACCCCAGTCGCCGAACGCGGACCGCGAGCTGTACCTGCCGGAGCTCGAGAACTTCGAGCCCGGCGTGTACGGGCGCGGCACGCGCGAGGTCGAGGTCCAGCAAGCTCGCTTGCAGAAACGCATCGACGCGACGGACGACCCGGCCGAGAAGGAGCGCCTCCAGCGCATGCACGACGAGTGGGAGGCGTGCTCCTTCCACACCACGCGGCGCGCGGCGGAGATCGCCGGTGTCTCCTACGGGCGGATGCTCGAGGAGACCGGCGACCCGACGGGCGTCGGTCGCGAAGGGTTCGGCGCGTGGCACAAACGCGGCGTCGTCCTCGACAACGGCGGCGAATCCGTCTGGCAGCGCGGCGAAGGACCGGTGAGCGGCGCGTACGACGACATCCAGGTCGGCGACTTCGTCTCGCTCGGCAACGGCCGGATGAGCAAACACACGCAGCGCTACGACGACCTCGCGTTCGAAGAGGGTGTGCGTCACAGCGGTGTGGTCGTCGGTCGCAACAAGGACGGCGTGCCGATCGTCGAACACAACTTCGCGGGTGAGGTGTACCGCGAGCCGATCAACGACCTGTCGCGATCGCCGCTGCACTACCGCGCGATCTCCGTCTTCCGCGCCGAGCCGTTCACCGACACGGACGCGGTGCGCGCGCGTCACCTCGACGCCGAGCGCGCCACGGAGGCGAAGCGGCAGTGGCAGGACGCGGGGGCCTTCACGGGCGCGGTGCAGCTCACCGACGCCGACGAGCGTCACGCGGTGAACGAGTACGTCTCGGCCTACCAGGACGTACGGCGCGAGTTCGGTGAGGAGTACGGCATCAGCCCCCAGCACGCGGACCGCACCTTCCAGGACCTCATCGCGATCGGCGTGCAGGAGAGCAACTTCGACAACGCGATCATCCGGTCGACGGACGACGGTGTCCTCGCGGCGGCGGGCGACGCCGGCAAGCAGTGGTTCACGGACGACACAATGAACCCGCTGCACTGGGCGGCGCGGGAGTCGGTGCGCGGCGCGCGCAACTACTTCGCGACGGTGTCCGAGGAGGAGGCCGCGGAGAACCGCGCGTACAACCAAGAGCACGGGCTGCTCCCGGACGTCGCGGGGTGGCGTAAGGAGATCGAGGTCGCGAACCTCATGGAGGCCGACGGGCTGACGTACGAGGCGGCCGCGCAGCAGGTGAACGCGCGCTACGGTCGGCCGGAGCACGCCTACACGCCGTCATCGCTGAAGAGCCGCGGCACGTTCAAGATCAAGGACGTCCCCGAGCAGGTGCGGATCGCGTTCGACGGCGCCGACAACCTCCACTACGACACGCGGTTCGGCGACCGGTTCTACAAGGACGCGCGCGGCAACATCCTCGCGGGGATGGGGTTGTACGAGCGCAACTACGACAAGGCGCGCGAGGTCTTCCCGGAGCACACACTCCCCGCGGAGCTGGGATGGGGCGCCGAGGAGAAGGACGCCTTCTACCGCTCGATCGCACGCATCGCCCACAACGCCCCCACGAAGGCGTTCAACCGCGAGTTCGTGGACTTCTTCGTGGCGCCGGTGATCAGCGGACCCGCGAACGACCCGAACCCCGACCGCAGCCGCTTCAACGTCGACTACGACGCACGCGTCCGCGGCTACCGCGACGAGATCTGGGGGCCCTGATCTCGCTCTGTTCCAGGTGCTCGGGTAAGGTCCAGGCGGTTTGGCTGGCGGCGACGCGCGGAACATCGGCCCCTACGAAGTCGTAGGGACGCTCGGCGAAGGGGGCATGGGCGTCGTCTACCGCGGACGCCACCCCGACACCGGCCAACAGGTCGCGCTCAAGCCCCCGAAGGCGACCGCGTCCTTCGCGCTGCACAGCGTCCGCGCGGAGATCGCGGCGCTCGCGCGCATCGAGCACCCCGGCATCGTGCGCATCATCGGCCACGGCTCCGAGGGCGGGCTCCCGTGGTACGCGATGGAGCTGCTCGAAGGGCAGACCTGGGACGACTTCAACCAGGAGCTGTGGAACCCCGGCTCCACCGACCCGACGGCGGTGCGCGACGACTCCGCGTTCGACTTCGACGCGACCGCGCAGGCGCGCCCCGGCGAGGTCGCGACGTTCTCGCGTCCGAAGGCCGCGAAGGGGCGACTCAAAGAAGTCCTCTCCCTCGCGCGCCGGCTGTGCACTTCGCTCTCCGTGCTCCACGGTCACGGCTTCGTTCACCGCGACCTCAAACCCGCGAACATCTTCCTCGTCGACACGCGCCCGGTGCTCACCGACCTCGGGATCGCGTCGCGGTTCCGGGGTGCGGTCGGCCGCGAGAAGCTGGAGCAGGCGGGCAAGCTCGTCGGGACGTTGCGGTACATGGCGCCCGAGCAGGCGCGCGGGATGCACGTCGACGCACGCGCGGATCTGTACTCGCTCGGGACGGTGCTCTTCGAGACGATCACGGGGCGCCTCCCGTTCCGCTGCGAGTCGGTGAACGACTGGATGCGGCGTGTTCTCAACGACACGCCGCCGGCGCCGTCCGAGCTGGTCGAGGGCTGCCCGAAGGGCGTCGACGAGCTGATCATGGGGTTGCTCGCGAAGCGCCCGCGCGACCGCATCGGCCACGCCGACGACGTCGCGCGGCTCCTCGAGCTCCTCGGCGCCGAGCAGGACGAGCTCCCGGGCATCGAGACCCCGGCGTACCTGTACCGCGCCGAGATGGCGGGGCGGGGCGACGATCTCCTCGTGCTCGAGGACGTCATCAAACGCGCCCGCGACGGCGAGGGCGGGATGATCTTCATCGGCGGCGAGAGCGGCGTCGGCAAGACATTCCTCGCTTCGGAGGCCGCGCACTACGCGACCGCGCAGCGGTTGGAGGTGGTCATCGGCGAGTGCCTGCCGCTGACCGTCGGCGGGCACACGCGGGTCGACGTGCAGGGGGCGCCGCTGCACCCGATCAAACCGCTGCTCCAGCGCGTCGCGGATCGCGCGCGTACCGCGGACGACGAGGTCGCGGATCGACTGCTCGTGAAGTCGCGGGCGGCGCTGCTCGCGCTCTACGAGCCGACGCTGCTGACGGTGCCGGGGGTGTCGGGCACGTCGGTGCCGGAGCTGCCGGGGGAGAGCGCGCGCCTTCGCCTGATGGAGGCACTCTACGAGACGCTCGCCGCGCTGATCGCCGAGGACGGTCCGATCGTCTTGATGATCGACGACCTGCAGTGGGCCGACGATCTCACGCTCGCGTTCCTCGACTACCTCGCGAGCGGGAAGGTGAAGACGCTACCGGTCGCGATCATCGGGACGTACCGCAGCGACGAGATCACCGACTCGCTGAAGCCGGTGCTCGATCGCGTCGATGCGCTGATGCTCGGACGCCTCGACGAGGGGAGCGTCAAACGTGTCGTCGGCGACATGCTCGCGCTCGCGAAGCCGCCGGACGAGTTCGTGCGCTTCCTCGCGAAACACTCCGAGGGCAACCCGTTCTTCGTCGCGGAGTACCTGCGGCTCGCGGTGGCGGAGGGTGTGCTCGAGCGGCGCGGGGGGCGTTGGCACCTCGGCGTCGAACAGGACACCCCGGGCGCGTACGCGGAGCTCGGGCTCCCGGCGTCGCTGCTGGAGCTCGTGGCCCAGCGGCTGCGAGGTCTCTCACCCGCGGCGCGCACCACGCTGGAGGCGGCGTCCGTGCTCGGGCGGGAGTTCGACCGCGAGCTGCTCCAGGCGGTGCTCGCGGAGGACGAGACCACCGACGAAGAGACCGGCGACGCCATCAAGGAGCTCGTCGTGCGGCAGGTGCTCGACGTGGACGGCGGCGACCTGCGCTTCGTCCACGACAAACTCCGAGAGTCGGCCTACGACGACCTGAAGCGCGAGCGGAGGCTCGAGCTCTCCCACCGCGCGGCGGTCGCGCTCGAGGCGCGCGCGTCGAGCGGGGAGGGCGACGTCGACCTCGGGATGCTCGCGCAGTTCTGGTCCGAGGCGGAGGTGTGGTCGAAGGCGATCGACGCCCTGGAGCGCGCGGCCGAAGGTGCGCTGCGCGACTTCTCCACGGAGCAGGCGATCCGCACGTTCACGACACTCGAGGAAATCCGGAAACGCGAGCAAGTCGACGTCGGTCCGCTGCGGAGGAGCCGCTGGTCACGCGGGCTCGCGGACGCACACTTCGATCGTGGACGCGACAGCGAAGGGCGTGAGCACGTCGAGGACGCGCTGGTCCTCGTGGGGCAGGACCGCTTGCCGAGCACGTCGGGCGCGCAGGCGTTTGCGATGTTCCGCGAGGTCGTGAAGTACACGTTCCAGGCGTGGCTGCCGTTCCTCTTCCGGGTCGGCCCGGGCACGAAGCGGACGCGCCTCGCGGAGGCGGCGTACATGTACAACCGCCTCGTCGAGCCGACGTTCCGTGACAACCAACCGTTCCTCGCGGTGTTCACGAACTTCCGCAACGTGAACCTCGCGTCGCGCATCCCGCTTACGCCGGCGTTGGTGCGCGGGTACGCGATGCTCGCGAACGTCGCGGGCGTGAGCCCGTTCCAGGGCATCGCGCGCAAGTGGGCGGAGCGTTCGGTGGCGCTCGCGGAGGAGCTCGGGAACGAACCGACGCTCTGCTACGCGCTCGCGCGCGTGGGTGCGTATTACATCACCGTCGGCGACTTCGAGCGCTCCGACGCGACAGCGGCGAAGGCGCTCGAGATCGCCCACGCGACCGGCGACCAACGTTCGATCACCGAGGTGCACATCACCCACGCGATCGGCCTCGGCGTGCAGGGGCGGTACGAGGAGCAGCTCGCCACGTTGTCGCAGAGCATCGTGATGACGAAGGCGCGCGGTGACGAGCAGGTCACGGGGTGGATTCAGTGCTGCCTCGCGGAGGGTTATCTGCGCACCGGCCGCGTGCCGGAGGCGAAGGCGATCCTCCCCGAGCTCGACGAGTGGACGAAGGGGCCGCGCGAGCAGGCGGAGGCGGCGTGGGCGCACGGGATCGTGGCGTTGGTTTCGTTGGTGGCGGGCGATGACGACCGCGCGCGCACGCACGCGGACCGCGCGGTGATGTTGATGCGCGAGAGCCCGCCGTTCCCGTTCTTCGTGACGCCGGGGCTGTGGGCGTTGTCGCAGGTCTACCTCGACCTGTTGGAGGCGCGCGCCGACGCGAGCGGTGTGGAGACCAAGGCGATCCTCACGCAGCTGGAGGACCTCGTGAAGATCTTCGACACCTACGCGAAGATGGTTCGCTTCGCTCGGCCGTACGCGCACCTCGCCCGCGGCGGGTTGAAGTGGCGGCAGGAGAAGTCGGCGGCGGCGCTGTCGGAGTGGTCGAAGGGTTTGGCGCTCGCGCAGAAACACCAGATGCACCACGCGATCGCGCGGGCGGCCTACGAGCTGGGGCGTCACCAGGAGGGGCCCGACCGAGATCGCCACCTGAACCTCGCGGTGGAGACCTACGAGAAGATGGGCGCCGCACGGGCGCTCTCGCAGGCGCGTGCGGCGCTGGAGTCGCGCAAGGTGGCGCTGTGACCGGCTTCGAAGCGCTGTCGGCGGCGGACGTCGCGAACCTCGCGAGCCCGTGCTGTCGCGCGGCGATGGAGCGGGTCGGCGACGCGCTGGTCTGTCAGACCTGCGTGCGGGCGTGGCCGGTGCAAGACAACTTGCCACGGTTGTTCGAGCCGGGCGCGGTGCGCGGGAACGATCGGTTGATGCGGCTGATCTACGACAACTTCGCGCCGCTGCACGACCCGGCGGTCTCGGTGCTGCTGCCGTTGATGGGCTCGGGTACGGAGCGTGTGATGCGCCACCGCTACTTCGAGCGTCTCGCGCTGTCTTCGCTGCGCGCGCCGCCCGACGGCGGGCCGGTGCGCATCCTCGAAGTGGGGATGGGCACGGGCGCGAACGTCCCGCGGATCTACGACGCGCTGCCGTCGGGCCTCGACGTCGAGCTGTGGGGTGTCGACCTCGCACAAATGATGCTGCGCGGGTGTGTGCGTCGCGTGAAGAAGGCGCACCGCAAGCAGCCGCGGCTGGTGTTGGCGGACGCCCACGCGCTCCCGTTCCGCGACGGATTCTTCGACCGTGTCTTCCACATCGGCGCGACGAACAACTACCGCGACCCGGACCTCGCGCTCGCCGAGATGGCGCGCGTCGCGAAGCCGGGCACGCCGATCGTCGTCGTCGACGAACGCCTCGCGCCCGACGAACGCCACACGCTCTACCACCGCGCGATGTACAGGCTCGTCACCTTCTACGACTTCGCGCAGCGCGACCCGAAGACCATGGTCCCGCGCGACGCGGTGGATGTGCGGGACGAGCAGATCGCGAGGTTCTTCTACTGCCTCACGTTCGCGATGCCGCGAACCGAGAGCCCGAAGGGCGAGACTTCCCGGGCCACGAGCGGTCCGTGATGAGGACGAGAACCGTCATCGTCGCCCTGCTCGTCCTGCCGGGGTGCTTTCTTCTGCCCGACATCGAGTTCGACGTGTGTGGCAACGGTCTCGTCGAACCCACGAACGACGAAGACTGCGACGTCGCCGAGGACGAGAGCCTCGGACCGAACCTCGAGTGTGGTGCGCCGGACGACCCGATCCGCCGGTGCCGGTACGTCTGTCGTGCCAGCTCCGACGTCCCGGCCTGCCCGGTCGGGTGGCGATGCGGGACGGACGGGATCTGTTTGTTCGCCTCGGGTGAATATCGCGAAGTGCCGACCACCGCGTTGGGCGCGCCCGCGCGGTCACTCGCAGTCGGTGATCTCGACGGGGACGGGCGCGACGACCTGTTGGCGCTCACGTCCATCGGTCTCAGCTATCGCTTCTCCGGGGAGTCCGGCCTCTCGGACAGCAGCTTCGACATCCCGTTCGACGTTCGTCCCGACCTACAGATCGCGGTGGTCGACGTCGACGACGACGACATCACCGACGTCGCGGTGCCGCTCGGCAACGGCCTGCTCGTGCTCCGCGGTTCGCCCAGCCGCCTACCCGAGACCATCCCGTACCCTCAGCTGACTCGCCTCCCGGAAGAGTTCCGTTTCCACGCCGCAGACATTCCCGAGCGCGGCAGCTATGCGCTCGGGACCGACGTCGTCTCGAACCGCGTGTGTCTGATCTTCGGAACGGACCCGTTCGATCGCTCCGTCTGCAACGATCCTGGGCGGTCGATCGAGTTCCCCGCAGCCCTGGATGTCACGCAGCGCACCGTCGTCACGTCGACGCGAGGCGAGGCGTTCGTCAACGTTCACGGCGACGACCGTGTCTACGTCTACCAGTTGGAGTGCCCGACGAGCTGTTTCGACTTCGCGTCGCTCACGATCACTCGGGTCGCGACGATCGTCTTGCCCGGGCCGAGCGCCCCGGGGATGTTCGTGGCGGACGTCGACGGTCAGGGCGGGACCGATCTGCTGGTGAACGGCGCGGAGGGCGCCATGGTCGCCTACCGCGGCTCGCCCGTGTTTCGAGACGCCGAACGTGCCGACTTCCTCGAACGCTGGCCGCTGGACGTCGGCGATCTCGACGGCGACGGTCTCGTCGATTTTCTCACGCCCGACGGCGTCCACCTGCGTCGCGGCGATGCCACGGTTCGGACCTACGCTGCGTTTCCGACCTGGCGCGAAGCGCGGTTCGGCGACTTCAATGGCGATCGTTTCCTCGACGTCGCGGCGACCGCTTCGGTGGGGCGTGTGCGCATCCTACTCAACACACGCGAGGGGCGCTTCAACTACGGAGACCTCGTGGCCTCGGCGCGGGTGCGCGCACTCACCGTTGGTGACTACGATGGGGACCTCGTCGACGATGTCGCGTTCGTCCAGGACGAGCTCGAGAACGACCCCGGCGCGGGTACGACGATCGCGGTTTCCTACGGGACGGGCCTCGGTGTGCCGACCGCCCCCATTCAGATGGGGCGCCTCGATTTCATCCAGACGCTCGAGCGGTACAACATCCAGACTTCTCACGAGCCGGAGGGCATCAGCGATCTGTTGGTAGGGACGGCGGCGGAGGCCGACGGCACAGGTCTTCGAAGCAACACATTCCTCAGCGGCGCCCGGATACGGCGCATGTCGTCGCTCGTGACACCACCGAACCCCGACGGCTCCTCGTTCGCCGTCTTCGCGCTGCAGGCCGAGCAAGTCGACTCGGGGCCGAATCCGCCCGTTCATTTCCTCCTCCTTCGCGAGCGCGACGCATGGTTGATTCGCGGTTCGGGCGACGCGCTGTTCGAGCAGCGCGACATGTCTCCGATCGACTTTGGCGTGTTGTGCAACACCGCGCCGATCGAGCCGATCTGTCTGTCGGGTCAGAGCATCCGTTTGCCGGGGCAGACCCGCGAGGCCGCGTTCCTCGTCGATCGCTGCGGCGATCGAGCCTTCGTACTGTTCGAACGCGAAGGCGACTACGTGTGTCGACCCGGCCCTTCGGACCTGATCGGCCGGCGCTTGTCGACGGCCGATCTCAATCGGAACGAACGCACCGATCTCCTCACCGTGGGCGACGGTGCAGCCGACTCGCCGAGCGCGATCGGTTGGGACCTCTCGGGTGCGGTCGGCGACATGTTCGATGCGCCGCAGTTCAGCTTCGTCACGCCGATCGCTGAGGGAGCGGAGACGGTCCTCGACATGGTGGCGATCGACGTCGATGCGGACCGTGACCTCGAGCTGTTGGTGCTGAACGACGCCGGTGTGCGCGTCGGCGACATCTCGATCGAGGGCGGCTTTCGCCCACGGGCGAGTCCCGTGCTGGAGCGAGTCTTGTCGTCGCGAGCGCGTCTGGCCGTGGCCGACGTCAACGGGGACGGCCTTCAGGACGTCATCGTGTCCGACGACGCGAAGCTCTATACGCTCCTCGGGCGCTCGAGGCGGCAGCGATGATCGCCATCGTCCTCAGCACGTTGCTCGTCGCCCAGGCGGGCGCGGACGTCTCGCGCCGCGCAGAGGCCCGTCGATACTTCGACGCCGGCGAGCGCGCGTTCGCGCAGACGAAGTACGGCGCCGCGATCGCCGCGTTCGAACAGGCGCAGGCTGCACTACCCAACCCCGCCGTGGTGTTCTCGCTCGCGCAGGCCCATCGGCTTCGCTACTTCGCCGATCTCGACGGTGCCGATCTCGTACGGGCGGAGGAGCTCTATCGTCGGTACCTCGCCGAGGCGCCGACCGGCGGTCGCCGCAAACACGCCGTCGAACACCTCGCGACGATCACACCGATGATCGAGCGCCTTCGCCTGTCCTCGACGTCGACGAGGTCGGCGTCGTCGAAGAGACCGACACGCCTGATGGTGCAAGTCGACGTGGGTGCTGCGCAGGTCGCGCTCGACGATCATCCCGCGACCTCTGCGCCGTTGATCGAAGAGGTCGCCCCGGGCCGTCACGCGATCCGTGTGACGGCGGATGGCTACTTCCCCGCGGAGCTCACGCGCACCGCCGCCGAGGGGACGATCGCGGTCGTCGACGTCGAGCTTCGACCGAGGCCCGGTGTCGTGACGGTCGCCGCACCCGACGGCGCCGACGTGTTCGTGGACGGAACGCCGCAGGGTGAAGCGCCGCTCGGCCGACCTCTGGAGCTCGCTGAGGGGCCTCACCGGGTCGAGGTCGTCGAAGCCGGACGACGTCCGTTTGCCCGCCGACTCGACGTCACGCGCGGTGGGACGCTGCACGTCGACGCAAATCTCGAAGCGACGACGCAGCGGCACGTGGCGCTGTGGATGCTCGGTGGGGCGGGTGCCCTCGCGGTCGCGGGGGGCGTCGTCGCGCTGATCGGCGTGGACGCCGGGGCGGACGCGGACGAGACGGCGACGAAGCTCTTCGACGAAGAGATGGCCCTGACCGCCGACGAGATCCGCGCGTACCAGTCCGACAAGCGGCGGCAGGGACGGGCCCGCGTCGTCGCGGCCTCGATGCTCTCGGTCGCGGCGGCCGGCGCCGTTACGGGTCTTGTGCTCTACCTCCTCGACGAACCCACGCCGGGCATCGCACCGGCCGTTGCGTTCGAGGAGGGTGGCGGGCGGCTCGGCGTCACGCTCAGCTGGCCTTAGTCCCGCGCAGCGCCCCCAGCACCCCGACCGTCGTCGCCGAATCCCCGCCGGCATCCGCCGCCTTCGCCAGCGCCTCGAACGTCTTCGTCACCACGCCGGCCGCGCCGGTCCACAGGTCCGCGCCGCCGTAGAGCGACGTCAGGTAACACACGCTCAACACCTCGGAGGGTGAGACGCCCTCCATCAGCGCGAAGTACACGTGTGTCACGAAGTTCATGTCCGGCCGATCCACGCCGCGCGCGAGCAGCGCGAGCTCGCGGTCGCGGAAGGACAGACCGCCGCAGCCTTCTTCGCCCGCGTAGAAGCCGGCGATGATCGCCTTCGCCACGCCGGCCGCCGGCGGGAACGGCGTCTCGAACGCACGGAGCGCGAGCGCCTGGAGGACGTTGCGGTCGTAGCCCTTCCGCAGGGTCTCGAGCTGCACGTCCGAGATGAGCGCGGCCGATCCCGCGGGCGTCTCGGGCCCCTTCGGCGCCTCGGGCTCGGGGGCTTTCTTCTTCGCGCCGCGCTTCGACTTCGGCGCTTCCTTCTTCGGCGAACGCCGCGACTTCTTCCTCTTCCCCTCGCTCTTCGTCTTCTTCTTGTCCTTCTTGTCCGGCATGAGCTCCCCCTCCGTTTAGTTGTCGCGCGCGTCGAGCAGCGACTGCACCGCACGCACGACCGTCTCGTGGACACGTTCCACCGCGCCCGCGTCCTCGGCGTCCGCGCCGTCGAACGACAGCGGCGCCCCCAACACCGTCGTGATCCGCACCGGCCACGGCGGCGACACCGGCCACAGGCCCAGCGGTCCCACGCCGAGCCACACCGGCATCCGCCCCGGCGCTCGCAGGCGCTTCCCGGTTCGGTAACCATCGTTGAGGCCGACGTACGTGTCGTCCACGCCGTGCCCCGCCGCGGGGATGATCGGCAGCCGGTGCTTCAGCGCCAGCCGCACGTACCCCCGCCGCGATCCCCAATCCACGCGGTACTTGTGCCGATGGCTCCGGCACCCCTCCCGCGTCCCGCCCGGCGTGACGATGATGTGGTCCGCGTTCGCGACCGCGGCGTCCAACGCGTCACCGACGCCGGTCAGAAACTCCATCCCGGTCACGAGGTCTCGCGCCACCGGGATCGACGCCGCCGCCTCGTGCATGATCGCGCGCGGGAAGCGCCCGTGCTCGGACGCGAGCAGCGCCTGCAGCATGCACAGGTCGCGGGCGATCGGCCGCCCGTGGTACCCGACGATCAGCGCCGGGCGCGCCGCGAGGTGCTCCAGCCCGTCGACGCGGTAGCGGTGATACCGCCGCATCGCGTTCCAGTACGACAGCCACGCGGTGCGTGCGGCCTGCGCGCGAGCGTTCATCACGGGACGCGGTACACCACCGCGCCCGCGACCGTCCCCGAGCCGACGCTCGCCATCAGCACGTGCTGCCCCGACTCGAGCTGGCCGGCCTGGTGAAGCGCGTCCAGGCTCATCGGCACCGCGGCGGATCCTATGCTCCCGTTGTCCGCCGTGATCGGAACCATGCGGGCCTTGTCGACGCCGAAGTGCGCGCGGAAGCGCTCGACCATCTCCGCGTTCGGTTGGTGCGTGAGCACCCAGTCCACCTCGGCGAGCGGGACCTCGGCCCGCGTGAGCGCGTCCTCCATCGCGCGGCCCATCGCGTCGAGCGCCTGGCCGGTGAGGAAGTCGCTGTCGAGATCACCAAAGTCGATGAACGCGGGTTCGTGGGTTCGTGCGGGGTGCGGGACGTCGATGCGTCGGTCGGGGGAGGTCACCGTCCTGAAGCTCGTCGCGGCGATGCCGCCGTCGCCGGCTTCGCCGTCCAGAATCGCGGCGACCGCGGCGTCGCCGAAGATGACGTAGCAGCGCGGCTCCTCCTCGCGGACGAAGCGCGAGAACTGCTCCACGGCGAGGATGGCCGTGACCGTCGAGCACGCGGAGCGAGCCGTCAGATCCAACGCGGAGATGAACCCGTTGCAGGAGTTGGCGAGGTCGAACGTGTCGAGTGCGTGGTCGTGCAGGCCCAGCCGGTGCGCGACGTCCACCGCGGCGCAGGGGATCAACAGGTCGCCCCCGGTCGAGCACGTGAGGACGATGCGACCGAGCGCCTCCGCCGACAGGTCCGCGCGCTCCAGGGCCTCCGTGAGGGCGGCCGCGCCCATCTCGGCGATCGTGGTTTCGGCGCCCGCCCAGCGACGGGTCTTGATGCCGACGCGGGCCTCGATCCGGTCCGGATCTCGGTTAGGCATCGCGCGCGTCACCAGCTCGCGCGTGGGGACCGTTCGCCCCCCGCGCCATCGCCCGGTGGATCGGATTCGCGCCGGGATTCGCACGAGGGATCGGATTACCACCATGGGCGCTCGCTGTCGTGCCGTGTCACGGGCCGGGGCGCGCGATCCCGTGTCACGACGCCCCAGGATCGTCGAGAATCGGCCGATCCGGCGTGGCACGCCGCCTGCTCTGTACGGTGGCCATGACCCGGACGAACGCGCGCTGCCCGACCGAGCCCGACACCGATCCCGCCGCAAGTCAGCCTGCAGGGCTATCCCGCGCACCGGGCGCGTGACCACGGCACAAAACGACACGCCACACAACTGTCACGCCGTCCGAGGTACGAATCTTCTTTACACGCCGCGCCACGCGCGTAGGTTGCCGCGCCGTGAGCAACGACCCGACCACCCTCCGCAACATCGGAATCTCCGCCCACATCGACAGTGGCAAGACGACGCTGACGGAGCGGATTCTCTTCTACACCAACCGTGTCCACGCGATCCACGAGGTCCGCGGCAAGGACGGGGTCGGCGCCAAGATGGACTCGATGGAGCTCGAGCGCGAGCGCGGCATCACCATCGCCAGCGCCGCGACGCACTGCGTGTGGGCCAAGCACCACGTGAACATCATCGACACCCCCGGCCACGTCGACTTCACGATCGAGGTCGAGCGTGCGCTGCGTGTTCTGGACGGTGCGATCCTCGTCCTGTGCTCGGTGGCTGGTGTGCAGAGTCAGTCGTTCACGGTCGATCGGCAGATGAAGCGGTACAACGTCCCGCGCATCGCCTTCGTGAACAAGTGCGACCGCACAGGTGCCAACCCGGTGCGCGTGCGCAACCAGCTCCGCGACAAGCTCGGCCACAACGCCGTGCTGATGCAGCTCCCGATCGGTCTGGAGCAGGACCACAAGGGCGTCATCGATCTCGTGGAGATGAAGGCGATCTACTTCGAGGGGCCGAACGGTCAGCAGGTCCGCGTCGACGAGATCCCGGAGAACCTCCGCGCCGAGGCCGAGGCCTACCGCGAGGAGATGCTCGACGCGGTGTCGATGTTCTCCGACGAGCTCACCGAGGCGATCCTCGAAGAGAACGTCACGACCGAGGTCCTGAAGCGCGCGATCCGCACGGGCACGCTGTCGCTGCAGCTCACCCCCGTGTTGCTCGGCTCGGCGTACAAGAACTGCGGCGTGCAGCCGTTGCTCGACGCCGTCATCTCGTACCTGCCGAACCCGCTCGACATCGAGAACAAGGCGCTCGAGGTGTCCGGTGAGGAGGAGACGGAGGTCGTCCTCTCGAACTCGTCCGACGACCCGGCGGTCGCGCTCGCGTTCAAGCTGGAGGACGGGCGCTACGGTCAGCTGACCTACTTCCGCGTGTACCAGGGCATCCTGAAGAAGGACACGTTCATCGTGAACGTCCGCACCGGCAAGAAGGTGAAGATCGCGCGTCTCGTTCGGATGCACTCCGACGAGATGGAAGACATCACCGAGGCGCGTGCGGGCGACATCGTCGCGATCTTCGGCATCGACTGCCACTCGGGCGACACGTTCACCGACGGCACCGTGAAGCTGTCGATGACGTCGATGCACGTGCCGAACCCGGTCATCTCGCTGTCGGTGAAGCCGCAGGACGCGAAGAGCGAGCAGAACCTGTCCAAGGCGCTGCAGCGCTTCACCAAGGAGGACCCGACCTTCCGCGCCGGTGTCGATCCGGAGTCGCAGGAGACGGTCATCCACGGGATGGGCGAGCTTCAGCTCGACGTCTACATCGAGCGGATGCGCCGCGAGTACAACGTGGCCGTCGAGGTGTCGCCGCCGCAGGTCGCGTACCGCGAGACGTTCACGCGCGAAGCGACGTTCGACTACACGCACAAGAAGCAGACCGGTGGCTCCGGTCAGTACGCGAAGATCCTCGGGCGGCTCGCGCCGAACGAGGAGGAGGACTTCACGTTCGAGGAGAAGGTCGTGGGCGGCAACGTCCCGCGGCAGTTCATCCCGTCGGTCGAGAAGGGCTTCAAGTCCATGCTCGACAAGGGCCGGCGCCTCGGCTTCCCGGTCGTGAACGTGAAGTGCGTCCTCGAGGACGGGAACGCGCACTCGGTCGACTCCTCGGACATGGCGTTCCAGGAGGCCGCCCGCGGTGCGTGGCGCGCTACCTACGACAAGGCGGCTCCGCGTATCCTCGAGCCCATCATGCGGGTGGTGGTGGAGGGCCCGTCCGAGCACTCGGGCAACGTCCTCACCACGATCATGCAGCGGCGCGGGATGGTGATTGGCTCGCAGGAAGACGAAGGCATGACGCGCACGGAGACCGAGGTCCCGCTCGCGGAGATGTTCGGCTACGCGACGACGCTGCGCTCGGCGACGCAGGGCAAGGCTGAGTTCACGATGGAGTTCGCGAAGTACGCGCTCGTCCCGCCGGCCATCGAAGAAGAACTGATCGAGAAGGCCAACGCCGAGAAGAAGGCCGCGGGCAAGTAAGGGGGCCGTCATGTACAGGAAAGAAGTCAACGCACAGAGCCCGCTCCGCATCCTGGAGCGCTCCATCCACGGTGGTCTCGGCGCCGGCAACCTCGGCGTCGTCATGGCGCGCGCGGGTGTCGGCAAGACGGCCTTCCTCGTCCAGGTCGGCCTCGACGACATCATGCGTGAGCGCGACGTCCTGCACGTCGCCCTCGGGCAGTCGCTCGAGCACGTGCAGTCCTGGTACGACGGGCTGTTCGACGACCTCGCCAAGGACGTGAAGCTCGACAACCGGGAGCAGGTCCGTGCGAGCACTTCGCGCCGTCGGGTCATCCAGGCCTACGCGGACTCGACGGTGTCGCCGAAGCAGGTCGAGGAGCTCGTGAAGCTGTACACGCAGCACCTCGAGCACCAGCCGAAGGCGATCCTGATCGACGGCTACGAGTGGTCGGACGACGTCGTCTCCCAGGCGGCGGACATCGGCGCGTTCAAGGCGCTGGCGCGGCGGCTCGGCGCGGAGTTGTGGCTCACGGCGCAGACCCATCGGTCGACGTCCGGTGACCACCCCACGGACATCTGCCCGCCGTACGACACGTACAAGAAGCTGATCGACGTCGCGGTCTTCCTCGAGCCCCACGAGCACCACGTGCGCGTGCGCCTGCTCAAGGACCACGACAACCCCGACGTGCAGCAGACGCACCTCGAGCTCGAGCCCGACACGATGCAGCTGGTGACCGACGCCGAGGCGTCGCCGACGCGCCTCCCGGCGCGGGCCTACACGCTGCTGTCCGGTGCGAACAAGGGCGCCGAGGCGGCCTTCGGCGCGTGCGCGGAGGAGTACGGGCTCGAGGAGATGAACTTCACGTTCGCGGGCCGCAGCACCGAGCGCCAGCGCGGCCTCGTCGTGCTCTCCGACCAGGAGCTCAAGCAGGGTGAAGCCAGCCCCGCGTACATCGAGGCGCACCTGCACCGGAAGTTCCCGAAGACGCCGCAGTTCTCCAAGATGCTGCAGACCATCTGGCACCAGGTCGCGACCTCGGGGCAGGTGTTCGTCGTCGGCCTGATCCAGGACGACGGCACGGTCAAGGGCGGCACGGGCTGGGCGGCCGAGCTCGCGAAGCACTTCAACAAGCCGCTGTTCGTCTTCGACCAGGAGAAGAACGCGTGGTGCGCCTGGAAGAACGGCGCCTGGGAGGCGGGCGTCGAGCCGACCATCGAGCGCACGCGCTTCACGGGGACCGGCACGCGTTTCCTCTCCGACCAGGGCCTCGAAGCGGTCCGCGCGCTGTTCGCGCGGTCGTTCAAGCGCGAAGCCTGAATCACGGCCACCTCGAGAGCTCGACGGCGCGCACGAACCCTGCGCGGTGGCCGTCGTTTGTCTCGTAGCCCCCGATGAGGACGCGGTCGCACGCGTCGATTACGATGGCTTGCGGGAGCATCGGCTCCATGGTGGGCGCGGACTGCCACGCCGACGTCGCGACGCCGTCCGCGATCCGCACGACGAACGCCGCGACGGCTTCTTCGGGGAGGGGCGCGCCGTACCAAGCGCCGAACGTCTGGCCCGTGACGTAGAGGGCGCCGTCGGGGCCACGGACCGCGGCGGTGACCCAATCCGATTCCTCGCTCCCGACCTGCATTACGTGTCGGACGGAACCATCGTCGAGGCGTACGGAGGCGACGTAGACGTCCTGCTGGCCGTACGAGCGTTCGCCGATGACGCCGAACGTGGTCCCGACGAGGTCGACGTGGCCTTGGCCGTCGAGGAGGACCGCGACACTGGAGTCGAAGCCGGTGTTCGAGACGTGGGTGCGCCAGCGGTGCGTGCCGTCGGCGGTGACGCGTTCGAGCCACGCGCCGCGCCGTGCGCCGACCTGCGCGAAGTACGTGACGATGAGATCACCGGTGTCGTCGCCGGTGTGGACGGCGCCCTGCATGACGTCGGTGATCGGGCTCGGCCAGCGTTCGAACCGACCGTCGACGAGGCGCGCGCCGTCGAAGGTGGCGCGGGCGATGAACGGATCCTCCCAGTCCTCGACGTAGTTGGTCGGGACGTAGATGTCGGTGAAGCCGGTGGCGATCCATTGCGCGCCCTCGACGAGGAGGCCGCGGGGGTGGAGCGGGTGGGCGTCGCCGATCTGGAGGCCAAAGTGCGGCACGGGGGCTTCGGGGTGCACGGCCGCAAAGAACAGGTCGTACTGGCCGCCGGGGGTCGGTGAGAAGAGACCGCCGGTGGTGCGACCGGCGATGCGCACCAGGTCATCGTCGCCGACGTTGATCGCTTCGACCACATCGGCGCCGTGCGTCGCGAAGCTGACCTCCGCGAGCTGGGCACCGTCGGGCGACCACCACGACACGAAGGCGTTGGCGTCGCCGTCCGGCATGAGACGCCCGAGGTTGCCGCCGCCTCGGTAGCCGGCGACCACGAGACGGCTCGCACCGTCGATCGCGAGGGCGAGGACCTCGTCGTCCCGTGGGCCGTCGATCGACGTGTCCGGCCACGGGGCCGGGCAGGTGCCGGCGTCGCGGGCGCCGCCGTCCTGCGGGACGCCGCCGTCGGGGCGAAGGCCTCCATCGGGTGGCGGATCGTCGGGTGCGGTCCCGCACGCGAGGAGGAGGACGGTGCTCGCGAAGAGCGCCCCGGCGCGTAGCCTCATGGGCCGGCCGAGCGCAAACGTCATGCCCGTCGATCGCGCGGCGTGAAGGGCTCGGCCGCCTCGAAAATCCGCGAACGGGTTGCGCCGCGCAGGGGTGTTTCACCGAGTGCCGCTGGGTCAAACCCCGGGACTCCTCGTTCACAATTGAGCGGAAGGGTGAAAACTTCGGAAGAATGCCTTGCGAAAACTCAACGAACGATTCATTCGTGTGATGTGAATCGATTTCGCGCCCTCGCCCTCGTTGCGCTGTTCACCCCCGCCACGGCGTCCGCCTTGGAGCTCGAGGTCTACGACTCGGCCGACCTCAGCACCCCGATCGGGCTGATCCACACGATTCAGACCACGGGCTCCGGGGCCCAGCACTACGACTTCTACAGTGCGTCGGGGCACCCGGTGGGCGTGAACGTCGCAAACCCGAACGCCAACATCTGGGTTCACGAGAACACGGCGACGGGAGAGTTCTCGTTCGGCTTCATCTTCGGGCAGGACAACAACGGCGCGCCGTCCAACAGCGCGAACTTCGCGTTCCGCATCGTCGACACGGCCGGCAACGTGTTCGTCGCGGTCTCCGACGACGCGGGGGAGGCGACCGAGAGCACGCCGGGTAGCTTCCAGGGCACGTTCAACTACGGCAACAACACCGACGGGATCATGGTCTCCGGGATCACGGGGACGAGCTGGACGATCATCGTCGACTCGGTCGACTTCGGGAACGTCACGAACTGGTACGCGGCGAGCGGCGAGGTCGCGAACTTCTCCGACGACCTGTCGCTGACGCTCGGTCGTGAGTACCGCATCACGCCCGCGTCGAACCCGGTCTCGGTCGCGCCGGTCGACCCGCGCGACACGGACAGCGACGGCGTGCTCGACGCCTCCGACATCTTCCCCTGCGACGCCACGGCGTCCGCGGTGACCTACGCCCCGTCGGCGACGGAGCGAGCGATGCTGATGTTCGAGGACCACTGGCCGCAGGCGGCGGACCTCGACTTCAACGATGTCGTCGTCGCGTACCGCTACGCGTTCCTGCAGGACGCCAACGCCGACGTGTCTTCGATCCTTCTGTCGATCGATCCGATCGCGATCGGTGGCGCGTACTCGAACGGCCTCGCGCTTCATCTTCCGGTGCCGTCCGCCGCGCTCACGAGCGCCGTGCGGCGCGTGGGTGGTGGCGCGGACCAGTCCATCCCGCTGTTCCCCGGCGAGAACGAAGCGACGGTGTTGATCTCCAACGACCTCCGCGAGCTGTTCGGGAACAACCAGAGCATCATCAACGCGGAGCCCGGCGTGCCTCCGCTGACGGGCCAGCCGCTGGAGATCGAGCTGACGTTCGCGACGCCGCAGTCGATCCCGATCGCGCAGGCGCCGTTCGACCTGTTCATCTTCCGCAGCGCGGTGCCGTCGCACGAGATTCACCGCACGGGTTACTCGGGAACGAACCGCATGGACCCGACGCTCTTCGGCACGGCGGACGACGGCTCGACGATCGGCCGGTGGTTCGTCGACACGCAGGGGCTCCCGTTTGCGCTCTCGATCCCCACGCTCGTCGCGTACCCGCGGGAGGCGATGCCGATCCACTTCCTCTATCCGGACATCGTCACGTTCGCGAGCTCGGGTGGGGCATCGAACAGCGACTTCTACGCGACCAACGTGCAGTCGTGGGCCGCATACAGCGAGCCCGGCGCACCGACGCCGGCGCCGCTGGCCGAGCTCGTCGCCGACCGGAGCTGCGTGCCGAACATCGGGTCGAGCGAGCAGAACCCGGCGATCTCTTGCCTCGACGTCGTGCAGGCGGGCGTCGCGCTCGGCGACGGTGAGTACTGGATCGATCCGGACGGCGCGAACGGCCTGGCGCCGTTCCTCGTGGACTGCGACATGAGCTCGAACGGCGGCGGCTGGATGCGCTTCGAGATGGTCGACAACGACGGCGTGCTGATGGCCGAGTACGATGCATCGAACCCGTGGCGAAAGTGCGGCGGCGACTCGGCGCAGTACTACAGCGGCGTCTCGGAGGGGCAGGTGTCGCCGGACCGCTCCGGGCAGTCGGACTTCCGCATCACGATGCAGTATCGCAACCCGGCGAGCCGCGCGGTGTACTCGGACGCGCAGGTCGCGGCGCTGCGGACGATCGTCAGCAACCTCCACGCGAACACGCGCATCGTCGCGACGACCTCCGACGACGACAACGGCAACTATCAGAACGACGGTAACGGCGGGCACGAGGTCTACGCCCGCGGTGTCTCCAACGTCTGGACGTTGCTCACGCCCGGCGAAGACGGCGAGTGCGGCGGCGGCACCGGCTGGCCGGCGTCGGGGAGCTCGAGCGGCTACTACCTGTGGAGCACGACCGCAGCGCAGTCGGTCGTCGCCGGTACGACGTCGGGCGCCACGAGCGCTTCCCTCGGCGCGCTCGACTCCGACCTGCTCCTCCCGCGCGAGGTGCGCATCGTCGTCGACACCGGCGGCGGCGCCTCGTTCGGCTGGGAGCAGCCGGTGTTCATGCTGCGCTGATCTGGAGCTTCGCCGTCGTGCGGGTCCGCCGCGCGGCCGGCCGAGCTCGCCGCGCGGCTAACTCTTCTTCTTCGCGAAGTCGCGCGCCGCGAGCATCCCCGCGAGGCCGGCCTTGGCGCTCTCGCCGGGCGCCGGGCGGGGCTCGAAGGCTCCGCGCTCGCCACCCAACAGCTGGTGCGCTTTGTCCGTGGCTTCCGCGACCTCGGTCGCTGCGTCCCCGCGCTCACGCGCGACGTAACGATCGAACCCACGCTCCATCTGTCGGATCCACGCGTCGCCGTCGAGGCCGAGCGCCTCGGCGGTGCGCTTCTGATCTTCGAGCCAAGCGCTGAGCCGCGCGGCCTGCCTAGGGAGGAGCTCGACGCCGCCGAGCTCCACTGTCTCCGCGGAGACGTCGACGCCACGTTCCTCGGTGAGGAGGTCGATCATCATCTCGGCGGAGATCTCGGCGACCTCGTCCACGAGCTGCGCGACGAGCTCGGGCGGGAGCGCACGACGGTGTTCTTCGAGCTGCTTCGCGGCGGCTTCGATGTCGGGTGCGGCGCCCCAGGCGCGAACGGCGTCCTGGACGCGGGGGTGGACGTCGGCCGGGTTCACGGCGCGCCGGGGATCAGCTCGAGTAGCGGTTGGTGGTGGCGTTGCTCCGGGCGTTCTGCACGTCGCCGCGGCCGCCGTTCCCGGCGATGAGGTAGGCGAGCACGCCGGGGATGCCGGCGAAGAACCAGGTCAGGAGGCCGACGCCGAACTTCTTCGCGCGCGAGCTGTCGTCGCGGATGAAGGCCTTCTTGGCGGCGGTGCCGAGCAGCCCCGTGAGGCCGCCGTTGCCGAGCGCCCAGCCGGTGAAGGCGCTGAGCGTGTCCCGAACCGGGTTGAATCGAATCCCCATCACAGCGCTCAGTATCGGCGTGTCCTGGGGATCGTTGCGTAAATCCCCCGATGCGCGGCCTTGCAAGCGCCTACGGCTCTCGGCTACACCTCGGGAGTGAACTGTCCCAACTGTGGATCGCCCCACGCCGGAACACAGTCCACGTGCGCGGCGTGCGGCTACGAGGGGTTACCGGTCACTGGCGCGCCCGAACCGGTGGCGGAGCCGACCGCCGACGCGACGCAGCCTGCGGAGCGGACCGGAGCGCCGACCGCGACCCCGACCGGGGCGCCCAACGTGACACCCAACCCGGTCGTGAAGCGCCCGCCCCCCAAGACCTCGATCGGCCTGAACGATCTCCCGAAGGACAAGAAACACCTGGTCATCGGATTGGGCATCGTCGCCGTCCTCTTCTTCATCCCGTTCGGCATCCCCTTCGGAATCGCCGCGTACGTCATCTTCGACAAGGAGAAGAAACGCATCGAAGCCGAACGAAGCGGGGGCCACCCGCTACACCCCTGATCGGAGGGCTCATGGATCGGCACTGCGCCAACTGCCACCACATTCGCTTCGGCGAGCCGGCCAACCCGCTCGAAGGGATCCGCCTCGTTTCCCAGAAGGTCCTCGAGCTTCGCGCCAAGTGGCAGCAGGAGCTCGCGACCCGCGCGACCTACGAAGAGCAGCGGATGCTCTCGGGGGAGCCCTTCGACTTCGAGCCGATCGCGTTCCCCTACTGCGCCCACGACTCGAAGCGCGACATCTTGGATCCGAACTCGGGCGCGACACACGATCTGTTCGTGCTCTGCAGCGCCAAGAACCCCCACGGCAGCTGCGAAGACTTCTCGGACCGCCGATGACCGAGCGACTCGTACTCGGGTCGGCGATGACCCTGGCCAAACAACTTCGGACCGAGGAGGCCAACGCCGAAGCCGTGCCGCGCGGTCGACACCTCCCGAGTTGGCGTCGGGTGTCTTCTGGTCGTGTACCGCCCCCGCGATCCTTCGAGTACGTGTACGCGAGGGAGGGCGGACAGGTCGCGCTCGAGAAGGCGGGCCTCCAGCAGCTCTACCTCGTGCTCGGTGCGCCCGGGACGGGCAAGTCGTACTTCCTTCGCAAGCTCCTCGACCAGCTCGCGAACGATGCGCAGTGGTCGATGCCGTGGGGCGGCCTGTTGCTGGATCCGAAGCAGACGCTCGTCCACGACGTGAAGGCGAGCATCCCTCCCGAACGACGCCTCGTCATCGGCCCGGGCGCCGGCACGACGATGAACCTGCTGGCGAGCCACCTCGAGCCCACCGATCTCGGAACGGCGATCGCGCTCGCGGCGCAGTCGTCCGGAATCTCCGCGAGTGATCCCTACTGGATCAACGAGATGAAGCGCCTGTTCGGCGATGGGTTGGCGGTGATCAAGCTCCTCGAACGCCCGATGACCCTTCGGCGGCTCGCGACGCTGTTCCTCACCTCGACGAGGACCTGGAGCGATCGAAAGAAGAAGACGGAGGAGCGAACGATGCTGAAGACGCAGCTCGACCGCCTTCGGAACGCGAAACTCAGCGAAGCGGACGCACGTCGGCGTGATGCGATCATCTCCAGCCTGACCGACTACGAGACCGCAAAGAGCGACAACGCTCATACGGTGCGGACGTTCATTCGTCAGATCCTCGCGCCGTTCCTCGATCCGGACCTCGACTTCCTGTCGGACGACACCGTCGCCGACACGGTCGGCGATCACGTGTTACGCGACGCGCGCTGGTTGATCCTGGATGTGCCGAAGAGCCGGCTCGCCGTGTCCCGCTTCCTCTCGACGCTCGTGAAGGTGCTGTTCGCCAGCGCCGCCCTGAATCGCAAGCAGCTCTATCCGGACAACGAGCGCCGCGTATTTCTCGTCATCGACGAGTACGCCGAGGTCGCGAGTGATCTCCCGGGCGAGGGCTTCGGCGACAGCTACTTCTTCAGTCAGGCTAGGCAGTTCAAAGTGCTCTCGTTCATCGCGACCCAGGGCATCCCGATGCTGGAGAACTCCGGGGTGCGCGAGACCTGGAAGAGCATCCTGACCAACTCGGCGGGTAAGTTGATGTTTCGCCTCGGCGACCCGGATAGCGCCGAGCTCGCCGCGAAGATGATGGGGGAGAGCGACGTCGTCATGTCGGGGCGCAGCGCCTCGCACGGGCAGGACGGAGCGAGTGTCTCTGCCGACCGCAAGATGGATCGGTGGACGACGTTGAGCAGTGACCTGTTCATCACCGGGCTCGAGCTGGGGCACCTCGTGTTCATGGGGCTCACCGATGGCATGGGGCGCGCGAAGATCCAGTTCGTGAAAGTCGAGGAGTGACCGCCATGCCGAAGCTCGACGACCGGGTGCAGGCGGACGAGTCCGCGCAGCTCTCACAACGTCAAGAACGGGAGCTGAGGCAGGGACTCGACGACAAGCAGGACGTCGCGCGCAACAGCCTCCGGGACCTGACGGACACGCTGAAGCAGCGACCCGACACCGACGCCGACCAAGTCGGCGATCTCGAACGTCGAATGAACGAGCAGCTCGATGATCTCGACAAGAAGATGGACGACCTCGATCTGCGCGACCTCGATCGCGACGTCGCCCAGGACTTCGAAGAGGCGCTCCGCGGCGATCAGGATCTCGACGCGTTCCAGGAGCAGCTCGACGAGCGCACAGATGCGCTCCGGGAGCAGGCGGAGGCACCGATCGACAACACGATCACGGACGCCGAGTACGCGCAGGAGATGACCAATCGCGAAGATGCGCGGGAGCAGCTCGAAGCCTACGAGACCGCTCGCGAAGCGACACAGATGGCGCAGCAGGTGCGTGATGTCGCGAAGGAGATGGAGCAGATCAGCCGGGATCTGCAGAACGCCGAGTCCGCGACTCAGGCCTTGCGCCAGCTTCAGCGCATCATCGAGGACGCCGAGACGTTACGTGACGAAGAGGAACGCAAGCTGCGCATCAGTCAGGAGTTGACGAATGGAGAGATCGAATTCTGAACGGCCGAACTGTGAGACCTGTCTTCACTATCGACCGCAGGTGTCCTTCGTCGACACCTGGAAACGCACCGACCAAAGCATGCCCCGCAAGGGCATCATGGACTCGCTCCGCGAGGTTCGTAAGGCCGAGACCGAAGCGCTCGAGAGCGAGGTCGAGCTGCTGTTCGAGCTCGTGCGCGGTGAGTTGCTGGAGTGGCCGCACGAGCCGAGGTTCGCGCCGTACTGCAACCACGGCAACAAGGTCCTGGTGGCGGCGCTGAAGAATCAGGCGGGGCGATGTGAGCACCACAAACTCGCACGCAGCCGCGAAGAGAGCGCGTGCCATACGTGCATCTTCATGACCGCGCCGCAGATGAAAATCGGCGACCGTCACGAGAGCATCAAGGGGTACATGAACCAGGGGCTCCGCGACCACGTGCGGCAGCAGAACAAGGACAAGGAGGACTCGGAAGCGGCGGCGATGGGGCTCGAGATCGAGCAGAGCTTCTACGGCGATGGTCTGCTCCCGGTCGTGAGCTTCCTCCACACCTGCGGAGCAAAACGCAGCGGCGGCAAGGCTTACGTGGTTCCGTTCGCAAACCTTCGGAGTCAGTGTCTCGATCACTCACCGTGTCTCCCGGTGCCGCCGGTTCTGATGGAGCCGCCCAAGAGCTACGTGGACGAGGTCGCGCTCACCAAGACGCTCGACATCATCCAGGGCGTCGCCGCGACGCCGCCGGACGATCTGCGGGCTGGCGTCCAGTTGTTCGTGGACTGGATGGAGAAGTCGCCGGGCGCCGAGACGGCGGCGGACTGGGTTCAGCGTGGGTTCCGTCGCTGGGCGAAGGAGTCGAAGTTCCCGCCCGGCGCGCTCGACATGCTCCCGGCGCCTTCGGGGGACAAACGCCTGCTGCCGTTCATTGCGGGGGCGGACGCGTTCGAGTGGGGTTGGTTCGTCAACCTCAGTCGCCACGACGCGATCCTCGCCGCCAAGATCGCGGCGCAGCAGGTCGCGGAGTACATGGCGGGGGTCGTCGACCCGCTTGATCTCATCGCTGCGATCGAGGGGTACCTGCGTATCATCCGGCTGGGCATCGTCTCGGACGAGACTGTCGAGGCGCTGAAGACGTTCACGCGACGTGTCGACACGGCGCGCGTCGATCTCGAACACGTCATCCGGACGGACCTGGTCGCCTACTACGAGCTAACCGCTGGAAAGCTGTCCTACGCCGTGACGAACTGGCTACGCATGCGTCCGACGGGCATGGGTGGCGTCGCGTCGATCCTGGGCGACGGAACCGCGCTGTCCATGAGCGATCGCATCCAGCTCAAGGCGGAGCAGGCGCGCGCCGATGGTGAAGCGTTGCTCGCTCGGTTGGCTGCGCTCGGCGACCCTGCGGCCCGGCCGCTCCCGGCGCAGTGTCTGGAGGAGGTCGTCCAGGGGAACCAACGCGCCGTCGACCTCGACGCTCAGGAGCAGAAGGATCTCTTCAAAGGCGTCCTCGCCAGCTTCGGAATGCAGGATGACAACGAGGCCGCCAAACAAGCGATGGCGAAGTTCCTCGGGCTCCCCGTGGTCGACACCAGCCCGACCGCCACCGCGGTCGAGCGTGTGTTCGCCCCGATTCGCACCGTCGAGCTGCCGCGCCGTCACCTCATGGCTTGGCTCATCTTTCGGCGCGGCACCCTCCCGGTGACGCCGTCCGCCGCCGAGTTCAAGAAGGGGAAGCGGCTCTCACGTTGGACGCCGACGAGCGTCGAGCAGGCGCTCCTCGAGCCGGCGTCGAAGAACCTGGAGGGGTCCTTCGTCGCTCCGGACGTCGACCCGTTCCTCGCGCGGTGCCGGCGACGTTCGACACCCGTGGAAGAGGCCGTCTAGGCCACGTCTTGGGCCTCCGTCCCTAGAACAGCAGGACGCGGTCGCGGCCGATCTCTTCTCGGAAACGCTCGACGACGCGGGGGTCCGTCGTGCTGGCCTCGAAGGCCATCTTCGCGCCCGCCGCCTCGCCGCGGAACGGGCCGTCGGGGTCCGAGAGCACGTCATCCGCGCGCTGGAATCGATCGAGCGACTTGGCCACGCTCTCCTCGTTCATCTTGTCGAAGAGGAGGCCCTTCGCATTACCGCCGACGAGCACGCCGAACATCCCTTCGGGCGTCGTCATCATGAGATCGATCTCCGTGTCGCGGAGCTTCTGGTTCCACTGGCGTACTTCGAATCCCCTTTGTCGGAGCGCCTCCGCGGCGCGCGCCTCCAGCCGTTCGCCCTTCAGCTGGGCTTCTCGCCCCGCCTCGGCCTCTCGCCCCGCCTGGGCCTTCTGCTCCACGTCCTGGATGGACTGGAGTGTCTCGCGCGCCGCCTGGAGGCCCTCGATCAGGTCCTTCGCTCGCGCGATGTCCTCGAGGTCCGCGCGTGCGTCCGCGTGGTTCGTGTCCTGTTGAGCTTGCTCTTGGAACGACGCGTCGCGGTCCACCTGCGTGTCCAAGGTTCGCTGCGCCTCCGCGGCGCGTTCTTCGAGTCGGTCGATCGTCTCCGCGGGATCGTTGTGGCCTCGAAGCGCCGACACGACGTCGCGCCGAATCTCGTCGGACGTGTCCTTCAGGGCGTCGGCGGCGCGCTCCACGGCATCGAGGTTCTGATCGAAGACCTGCTGTAGCTGCTCGCGTCGTTCGGCGCCGAGGTCGCCGGACTTCTGCATGCGGTCGAGGGTGTCGCGGAGCTCCTGACCGAGGTGGTCGGTCGCCTGTTCGGTCTTGCGTTGGAGGGCGGTGTCCTGGTGCGCGTCGAGTTTGGCGTTCTGCTCGAGCTGCGCCCGTTGCTCGTCTTCGGGGCGCGGCATCTATCGAATCTCCGTTCTCGCAATCCGAAAGACGAGGTCGCCCCAGCGTGCGGCCGGTCGCCAGTAGGACCAGATCGATCCGATGTCCTCGAAGACCTCGCGGGTGTACGCGGGGCTGTGGCGGTACAGGGTGTCGACGCGATACACGCGGTGCTCGCCGGACCAGGCCCCGTAGCGGCGGCGCTGCTGCGCGTCCGCGGCGGCCTCGCTCGTGGCGTAATGATGGACGACGTCGCGTGCGAAGAGCAGGAAGACGTCCGCCGCTCCCCGTTCGGCGGCGTTGCGTAGCTCCGTGCGGCGCGCGTCGGACGACAGGCCGTCGTGCCTGTGTTCCGCGTACCCCTTCGCGAACTTCTCCCAGCGCTCGTCCGAGACGCTGACGGCGCTCATCGTGTCGACGAAGGTCTCGAAGATGTCGGACTCGCGCGACACGTAGTCGCTGAGGATCTTCTCGGCGCGGTGCTTCGACATGAAGTCGGACGCTTCGTCGACGGCTTGGCTCAGCCGTTCGTACTTGGTGCGCCCGGTTGCGTCCTTGGTGTGTGTGCGGAACTTCGCGATGGTTTCGTCGCGCTCTGACTCGAGCGTATCGGACGACCACTTCGGGGCTTCGGTCAGCGCGTCGGCCCGCGCGACGGTGCGGGCGGCGTCCTTCGCCGCGGCGATGAGCTGATGGGAAGCTGTCGCGGCCGCGACGTCGAGGCGCGCGTCGTCCTTCTTCACCATCAGCTGCGCGTAGGCGTGGTCGTCCAGGTTGTTGTCGATCGGCGCCTCGGCGATCTGCTCGGCGGAAGCGATCATCTCGTCGAGGTTCTCCGCAAAGGCCTCCGCGCTGGCGGTGCCCGTGAGCACCGCCGACAGATCTTCGATCAGCTCAGGCGTGGGTTCCGCTTCGACGAGCGCATCGCGCGCCTCCGCGATTCGCTTCAACGAGGTCTCGGAGGCTCCGGCGGATTCGAGTCGACGCGAGAGCGCGTCGACCGCACTGTTCAGTCCGGGATCATCGACGCGAGTCTCGGGACCGTTGCTCGCGTCGACGTCCGGCATGGTGGCTCAGCTCAGCGAGAAGCTCACGAGGACGTCGCCGATGATGTACTCGGACCCATCCACGATGCGCTCGCGGTCGATCTTCTCGGTGCCGGCCCAGATGCCGTTCGCGGCGCCCAGGTCGTTGATGTAGAAGCCGTCGTCTTCCTTCGTGATCGAAGCGTGTTTGCGCGACACCCGCTGCGACTTCAGGACGATCGAGCACTGCTTGCTGCGGCCGAGGAAGGTCTCCTGCTCGGTGACCTCCCAGGAGTCGCCCGAGTTCGTCGTCGCGAAGAGGTTCCCGATCGACGCCCGCTTCGGCGGGGCGCGCTCCTTCGGCGGGGCTGGCGTAGGTCGCTCCGGCGGCGCCTCGACGGTCTCGCGTTTGCTGCTGCGTTTCTTCGCGGGCGGCGGCGGCGCCGAGCGCGGCGGGCGCGCGGGTTCGGCGGGGCCCGCGTCTTCGGCGACTTCGCCGTCGAGGAGCTGTGCGCGGACGGCGTCGAGCAGGCCGCCGATCCACTGGCCGCAGTTCGTCAGCAGCGCGCTCTCGGGCGCGTACTCGAAGATCTCGGCCTCCGCCGACGTGGGGCTGTCGAGGTGATCCGTTTTGAGGTCGCCGTTGCTGATGTCGACCGTGCGCACGATCGAACCGTACAGTCCGGTGCGCGCGTGCTGCGTGAACTCGCTGATGTCGGAGTAGCCGATACGCCCTTCGACGTCGATCGTCGCGGTGAGGCGGATGCGGGTGTCCTCGGGGCGCTCCGTCGAGACGACGATCGTTCCGCTCATGTCCTCGTACGCGAGGAAGTGGAACTCGTAGTAGGTCGTGGTCTCGTTCGTCCACGTCCTCAAGAGGAGCGGTTCGCCGCCGATGCGGGCGCCGAACGCCATCGCGCCGCGAACGCTCGCGGACGCACCCAGTTGTTTCCAGTCGATGACGGCCGCGCTTCCGAGCGGTAGCCAGTCGATGGTGGCGTCTTGGACCCCCGGCGCACCCATATCGTGGGGCACGTCGTACCAAACCTCAGACTTTGGATCGAGATCAGAGGCGACGTGTCACGAACGACAAGCCGCGGTAGACGCCGGAGCGCTTCGCCCAGTTCTGCTTGGCCCGGTCGTACAGGGCGAAGTGCTCCGCGATGATCTTCGGCCACTGGCGCTCGCGCTCCACGTAGGCCCGGCCGTTGTCGCCGAGGCGGCGCCGTAGCTCCGGGTCGTCGGCGAGGCGCTGGATCTGGGCGGCGAGGTGGTCCGTATCCTCCGCCCGGTGGATCAGCCCGGTCTCGCCGTCGGCGATGAGCTCGGTGAGGCCCCCGACGTCCGACCCGATGACGGCCTTCTTCATGGCCATGGCCTCGAGGGGCTTGAGCGGGGTGACGAGCTCGGTGATGCGCTGGCGATCGCGGGGATACGCGAGGATGTCGACCACCGAGTACATGGGCTTCACCTCCGAGTGAGGGACTCGCCCGGGGTGGATGATCTTGTCCTCGAGGCCCGCCTCTTGCGCGAGGCGGCGGCAGGTCTCGTACGTCGGGCCCTTGCCGACGATCAGGCCCCTCAGGTCGTCGCGCCCCGACTGGATGAGCTGGATGAGCGCTTTGACCAGGTAGGTGACGCCCTCGAAGTTCGCGAACGTCCCGATGTAGGCGACGACCGTCTTGCCCTTCAGCCCGTACTTGGCCTCGAGGGCGGCGTCCCGGGGGCGGGGTGTGAACTTCTCGGCCTGGACGCCGTTGGGGACGACGATGACGTCGTCCGGGTCGATGCCGCGCTGCTCGACGAGCTCGTTTCGGATGCCCGCGCAGATGCCGACGAGGGCGTCGACCTGGCGGGCGAGCTGGGTCTCGGCCTGCTGCGTGGCGCGGTAGCGGGGCGAGCCGATCGTCGTGGCGCCGGCGTCGACGGCGGCGTCCTCCCAGAACGCTCGAATCTCGTAGACGACGGGGAGCCCGAGCTGCCGGGCCGCGAGCATCGCCGGGATGCCGACGAGGATGGAGCTGTGGCCGTGGATGACGTCGGGCTTTTCGCGCCGGGCGACCTCCACGATGCGCCGCCGCAGGTGGTGGATCTCGAGGAGCTCACGCAGCCCGGGTTTGTCGCGCGCGCGGTCGAGGAGGCCGGGCTTCGGGGGGAGGGTGCGGTGGTAGCTCAGGCCGTCGATCTGTTCCATCGAGCAGCCCTTCGGGTTGGGCTGCCGCGCGGACGTGAGGATGACGGGCTCGATGCCCAGGTCCGCTTGGTTGTGAACGATGTAGCGGCTCCGGGACGTGTACCCGGCGAGCGTCGGCACGGAGATGTCGAGGACGTGCAGGACGCGCATCGGCGCGCGGGATGTTGGTTGGATCCGGAGGGGATCGCAAGGCGCGAGGTCAGTAGGGGAGGGCAGGGTCGACGTCCGGGTCGGTCGCACCCTTGATGTCGCCGCGCCGGACGAAGTGGGCGCGCGTCTCGGACTTGCCGCTGTGCTCCTCGGGCTCCTCGACCTCCTCGGGGTCGGTCTCGGCCGTGAACGCAACGACCGCGAAATCGGTCGCGTTGCGCAGGTCGTGCGGGACGACCTCGATGGCGAGCAGCGGATGCGCCGCCTCCGCGACGGCCTCCGCCTGCGCGACCACGGCGCGGTCGAGCAACCGCTGCACCTCGTCGGGCGACAGCTCTGGCCCGAACTGGGCGACGAGCTCGTACTGCGCACCGTCGATCGTGACGGTCCGAGATTGCACCTGCTCGGCACCCCCACACGCGGCGGCGCCGAGGAGCGCAACCGTCAGGAGAAGCGAACGAAACGAACACCTACGCATGGCCTGACGTGCACTACAGCAACCCGCGCGCCAGACCTGGGTGTGGCCTACGAACCTCACGATCTCGGCCGCTTGGGCGCCGCGCGTTCGAGACCCGTCGCGTTGCGATCGGACCGACGCGGCGCGCCGATCCGGGACTGACGGTGGGCGGGGCACGCGCCGGCCGAGCCCAGCGCCGCAGGCGCGCCGGCCGAGCCCAGCGTGTGAGATGACGACAAGGCTGAGGAGTCGCTCCCAGCGCCGCAGGCGCGCCGGCCGAGCCCAGCGTTCGGTCTTCTCGCACGCGCAGCGTGTGAGATGACGGAAGGCTGAGGAGTCGAACCCCGAACCGATAGGTCCCCCCGGCTTTCGAGACCGGTTGCCCGCCGCCGGGCGGAGCCTTTCAGGGTGGGGCGTTGAAGCCCCCTCTCGAGCGCCGCTTGCGGTGCTCGTGCTGCCTCGGGCCGGAGTCGCTCCCAGCGCCGCAGGCGCGCCGGCCGCCCCGTCCGAGGGCTCTCGAGCGCCGCTTGCGGTGCTCGTGCTGCCTCGGGCCGGAGTCGAACCGACAAAATCTCTCGCTTCTTAGGCGAGCGGCTTTACCTGATTGCCCACCGAGGCGGTGGTGTTGCGTTTCGTCGTCGTCGAGCGAATGCCTCGGGCGGGAGTCGAACCCGCAGAATCTCTCGCTTCTGAAGCGAGCGGCTTTACCTGATTGCCCACCGAGGCGGTGGTCGAGCGATGCCCCGGGCCGGAGTCGCTCCCAGCGACGTGTCGCGCCGGCCGAGCCGTCCGGGACATGTCGATTGTCGCGGAGCGGCGCTCGTCATGCCCCGGGCCGGAGTCGAACCGGCAAGGTTCTCGCTTTTGAGGCGAGCGGCTCTACCTGTTTGCCTACCGAGGCGTGTCGATACCGGTGGGAGGAGTCGAACCTCCAATCTCTTCCTTCGCACGGAAGCGTCTTTCTCCGTTGGACCACACCAGTGTGGCGTTCGTTCGTGATGCTCCGGGACGGAATCGAACCGCCGACGTCGCGGTGCTTCAGACCGCCGCTCTACCGACTGAGCTACCGGAGCGTTTCGTGGGTAGGACGCACAACCGGACTCGAACCGGTTCGCACCAACTCCACAGGTTGGCGGCTCGACCTCTTCGCCTTTGCGCGTCGTCGTGCCGCCAAAAGGGTTAGGGGCGGCAACGAAACGAACTTCGTCTTCGGTTTTCAAACGGGCGTGCTTCCGCCCCACGCATCCTGCGATGCGGTGTTGGAGAGACTCGGCCCTACGGCCCAACGGGCCGTACATGGAGGAGGAGGGAGTCGAACCCCCAGCGTGCGCGCAGCACACCGCATTTACAGTGCGATTGCCGTACCCATCCGGCGTCTCCTCCGGCTCTTGTTGTGTGGTGTTCGCTTCAGTGGAACCCGAAACGAAAAAGGCCGGGTCCCCGCGAAGGGCCCGGCCTCATTTCACGTCCTCGAAGAGGCGTGAAACTCAGGAGACGAGCCCATGATCGTCGGCGTCGAGATAACGCGACGAAAGAAACAAGCGACTGCGTAGCGACAGCGATCGCTTGGTGAGGCTCGTCGTATGGGCTTCCGTCATCACGGTCCACCAACCTTGGTCACCACGCCGAAGCATCAAGCGCGTTTTTCGATCTTTTTCTTCGAAGCGTCTTCGACGTCAGCCCTGTTGCGTCGGCAGCACGAGGATCTCGGACACGTTCACGTGCTGGGGCTGCGTCGCCGCGTAGACGATCGCGTTGGCGATGTCCTCGCTCTCGAGCGCCGTCATCTTCTGGATCGCCTCGGAGAACGGCTTCACGTCCTCGTCGGTGATCGTCGACGTCAGCTCCGTGCGCACCACGCCCGGCTCGATCACCGTGCACCGGATCCCCATCGACGGCGCGAGCTCAGCGCGCAGGCCTTCGGAGATCGCCGTCACCGCGAACTTCGTGCCGCAGTACACCGCGCCCGACGGGAACAGGCGACGTCCCGCGACGCTCGACACGTTGATGATGTGCCCGCCCTTCTGCGCCATCATCGTCGGCAACACCGCCGCGATCCCGTACAGGACGCCCTTGATATTCACGTCGATCATCCGGTCCCACTCGTCGACGTGCAGGTTCTTCATGAACGACAGCGGCATCAGGCCCGCGTTGTTCACCAACACGTCGATGCGGCCGTACGCGTCGAGCGTCGCCTTCGCGAGCGCCTCGACGTCGGAGCGCTTCGCGACGTCCGTCGCCACCGCGATCGCCTTGCCGCCGGCCGCCTCGATCTCGCCCTTCAGCGCCTCGAGCCGCTCCACCCGCCGCGCCGCCAACGCAACCGCGTAACCCTTCGAGGCCAGCGCCCGCGCGGTGGCTTCGCCGATCCCGCTCGACGCTCCGGTGATGATCGCAACCGAGTCGCTCATGACTTCTCCTTCTTGATCTTCTTGTTGAACCACACCAGGTACGCCGTCAGCGCGGCGCCCATGACGCCCGAGACGACGAGCCAAGGCAGCGCGCCGTCGGCGCCCGCGGTGAGTTGTTTGACTTGGTAGACGCCGAACACGATCGACAGCGCGATCCCCGCCGCGATCAACAGGCGATGAAGCCGGACCAGCGCGTGTCGTTCGTTCATGCTACGGGCGGCCGATGCAGCTGTACGTGAAACCCATCTCGCGCATGCGCACGGGGTTGAACACGTTGCGACCGTCGAAGATCACCGGCTGCTTCATGCGGACTTTGAGGTCCTTGAAGTTCGGCCGACGGTACTCGTTCCACTCGGTCACGATGAGCAGCGCATCCACGCCGTCCGCGACCTCGTACTGATCCTCGATCAGCGCGATGCGGTCTTCGAAGATGCTCTTCGCCGTCTCCATCGCCTCCGGATCCGTCGCCCGGATCTTCGCGCCGCGCTTCAACAGCTGCTCCGCGATCTGAATCGCCGGCGCCTCGCGCATGTCGTCGGTCTGTGGCTTGAACGCGAGGCCCCACATCCCGAACGTCAGCCCCGAGAGGTCCTCCCCGAACTGCGCCACGATCTTGTGCACCATGACGTGTTTCTGCGCCGCGTTCACCGTCTGCACCGCGCCGAGGATCTGCAGCGGCATCTCCTGGTCGATGCCCATCTTCATCAGCGCCGAGACGTCCTTCGGGAAGCAGCTCCCGCCGAAGCCCACGCCGGGGAAGAGGAACGACTTGCCGATGCGCGGGTCGCTGCCCACGCCGGCGCGCACCTTGTCGACGTCCGCGCCGAGCTTCTCGGAGAGGTTTGCGATTTCGTTCATGAACGAGATGCGCGTCGCGAGCATCGCGTTCGACACGTACTTCGTCAGCTCCGCCGACGCCGTGTCCATGAAGATCATCCGGTTCGAGGTGCGGTTGAACGGCGCGTAAAGATCGGTCATCGCCTCGCGCGCCGTGTCGCTCTCCGTACCCACCACGATGCGGTCCGGCTTCAGGAAGTCGTCGATCGCGGCGCCTTCCTTCATGAACTCGGGGTTGCTCACCACGTCGACCGGGATGTCCGTCTGCTCCGCGATGATCTGGCGAATCATCGGCGCGGTACCGACCGGCACCGTCGACTTCGTCACCACGATCGTCGGGCCCGTGATCGCCTTACCGATCTCCTTCGACACCGCACGAACCGCCGACACGTCACACGACCCGTCGTCCGCTTGCGGCGTGCCGACCGCGATGAACACCACCTCGGCGCCCTTCACGCTCTCGGCGAGCGACGTCGAGAAACGAAGACGCTTCTTCTCGACGTTGTGCGCGATGAGCTCCTTGAGGCGCGGCTCGTAGATCGGGACCTCGCCGGACTCGAGGATGCGGATCTTCTCCGCGTTGTTGTCGATGCAGACCACGCGGTGCCCCATCTCGGAGAAGCAGGTGCCCGCGACGAGCCCAACGTAGCCGGTTCCAATGACTGCCAGATCCATGGTGTTTCCTTCTCTTCTACCCTTCTGCGGCGGTCCCGAGCTCGGAAAGTTTCAGTCCACTCCGCCACGAGAAGGCCAGCCCGAGGAGCGTGCCCGGGACGAAGTGAATCATGTGCACCGAGAGCGCGTACGCGACGGCGTCGGGTCCGACGATGCCATAGAGGCCCACCGCCTGAATGATCAACCCCTCGAAGACACCCACGAACCCGGGGCCGCTCGGAACGGACAGCCCCAACGTGAGCACCGACATCACCAAAGCCATCCCCAGCACCGGAACTTCGAGGCCATACGCGTATCCTGCGAGTACGTAGACCGACGTTTCGATCGTCCAGATGAGAAGTGACAATGCGATGACTTCCAGCGTTCGCGACAGGCTCTTGAGGGAGTGGAGCCCTTCCGCGAGGCGAACGATCAGCCCGAAGACCTTCTGCTTCAGCGAATCGGACGCAAAGAACAGCGCCCGCTTCGCGACCGTGAGGACCGGCCGCTCGTTCCAGGCGATGAGTCCGCAGACCACCACCGCGCCGACGAAGATTGCGCTCGCGATCAACGACATCTTCCCGATCCACGGCGCCGCGGGCGGGTCCACCCATAGCACCACGTTCAGGAACAGCACGACCACGACGCCGTCGAGGATGCGTTCGAGCATCACGCTCGAGAACGACCCCGCCGCCGTGATCCCTTCGCGCCGCGCGAGCACGAACGCACGCGCGACGTCACCCAAGCGCGCGGGGAGGATGTTGTTCGCCATGAAGCCGATCGCGAACACCTCGCCGGCCGTCCCCGCCGACACCTTCTTGATCGGCTTCAGGAGCAGCGCCCATCGCCAGCCGCGCAGCGCGAAGAGGCCGGCGTAGACGACGGCGCCGGCGACGAGCCACGCCGGGTTCGCACGTGCGAGCGCGTCGAGCGCCTCCTTCATGTCGAACTTGGTGACGATCCACGCGAGCAGCGCGACCGAGAGCGCGATCCCCAGCCAGGTGATCAGACCCTTCTTCCGCACGCTCGCCTCAGCTCTGAATGACGCGGAGCGCGCGTCGTCCCGCGGTCACGGGTGCGTTCATCGGCGCTTCGAGCCGCGCGTGGTCGGGGCGCTCCGGCGCCGCAGCGATGACGTTCGTGATGTGCCCGACGATGTCGTAGTCGAACGTCTCGGTGATCTCGACCTCCACGAGGTCGCCCGCGCGCGCGTGGCCGTCGTTGATGTACGTCGTGCCGTCGATCTCCGGCGCCTGCCCCGCGTGACGCCCCGCCAGCAGCAGCTCGGTCTCCTCCGAGACGCCGTCGACGAGCACCGCGATGCGCCGGTCCAGGAACGTCGCCATCTTCGCGTTCGACTTCTCCTTCAGCAGCTGCATCAGGTGGTCGTGCCGTTCGTCGATGACGTCCTGCGGGATCTGATCGTCGAGGTCGTAGGACGGCGTCCCCTCCTCGCGCGAGAACTTGAACACACCGACGTGAGAGAAGTCGGTCTCCTCGACGAACGCACACAGCTCAGCGAAGTCCGCGTCGGTCTCACCGGGGAAGCCGACGATGAACGAGCTCCGCAGCGTGAGGTCGGCGACGTTCGCGAACAGGTCGTCGAGGAGCTTCTCGACGAACCGCCGCGGGCGCCCCCGCTGCATCCGCTTCAGCACCGGATCGCTGATGTGCTGCAACGGCATGTCGACGTACGGCAGCACCTTGCCGGTGCCGATCACGTCGAGCAGGCGCTTGGGGAACGGCCGCGGGTAAGCGTAGTGCAGGCGAATCCACTGCAGCCCGTCGATCGGTTGCAGCGCCTCGCACAGATCCGCGAGCCGCACCTTGCCCGGCAGATCCGTCCCGTACCCGGTGAGGTCCTGCGCGATGAGGTTGAGCTCCACGACGCCGCGCGCCGCGAGCGCTTCGGCCTCGCGGACGACGTCTTCGACGGCGCGGCTCCGCTGCAGCCCGCGCAGCGCCGGGATGATGCAGAACGTACACTTCTGATCGCAGCCCTCGGACACCTTCACGTACGCGCTGTGCGGCTTGAAGGTGTTCACGCGCGGGTTGGTCGCCTGGTGGATGAACGTCGGATCGGCGACCTGCACGAGCCGCCCCTCGGCGCGCAGCTCGTCCACGGCGCCCGCCGCGACGTCCGCCACCGTCTGGTACTCGCCGTTGCCGAGGAGCGCGTCGATCTCCGGGATCTCTTCGGCGAGCGCGTCGGCGTAGCGCTGCACGAGGCAGCCCGTCACGATGAGCTTCTTCGCGTTGCCCTCGGTGCGATGGCGCGCCATTTCGAGGATGACGTCGATCGACTCCTTTTTGGCGTCCTCGATGAAGCCGCAGGTGTTGACGACGATGACGTCCGCCTCGTCGGCGTCCATCGTGAACGTCATCGCTCGGTCTTGGAGCTGACCGAGCATCAGCTCGGAGTCGACCCGGTTCTTCGGGCAGCCGAGCGTCACGAAGTGCACGCGCGCGGCGTCTGGTGGCGATTCTTTCACGGTTTTCGAGGGGTTCGACGGCACGCTACAGACGGGCGCCGAGCCGGTAAAGCAAAAAGGCTCAGGTCCGCGCGGCGGCCTGGGCGGCCGCGTAGGCCCCCTTCGAGGCCCCTGCGAGCACCAGGACGCCTCCGTCGTCGAGCGGCGCGTAGACCACCTGAATGCCCTCCAGGTTGACCGCGATCGTCCGGGTCTGGGTGTCCACGGCGCGGGTCCACACCTGGGAGAGGGCGAAGACGAACATCCCGGTGTTCGTCGCCTTCGCGATCGCTTCGCGTGCCCCCCAGGCGAGGCGCGCGTGCATCGGGTCGGCGGCGGCGCGCGTGCGCTCGTCGTCGGTCAGGACGCGCTTTGCGACGTGCAGGACGCGGTCGAGATCTTCGGCGTCCACGACGTCGATGCCGACGTGGGGCCAGCGGCCCGAGGCGTGCGCCGCCACCGCGGCGGCCAGACGTTTGCCGTGGGTGATCGCGACGTGCAGCGCTTCGGCGCCTTCACCTTCGAGGTGGGGCGCGCCGTTGTCGCGCCTCGACGTGGCGACGTCGGGGTACCCGAGCTCCGTCAGCGCGGCGCGCGCCGCGATGCGCCCCGCGAACCACTCACGCCGCCGCGCGTCCGTCGCGTCGAGCGCCTCGAACAGCGGGCGCTCGCCAGGGTGCAGACGCTTCGGGTCCGGTTCGATCCCGTCCAGCGGCAGGAGCGCGACGCGCGCGTCGGGGAACCCGTCGAAGCTGCGCAGCGCCACCATCACACTGAGCCTACCCGACCCGCACGCCTACCGCGTCAGTCGTCTTCAGCCGTCTTCAAGGACGCCTCGTCGGGTCGCGTCGAAAACGAAGCCATGCCCACCGCACGCCCCGGCATCGGCTACCCCGGAATGCGCCAACCTCACGCTGCTCCGCCGATGAGCCCCTACGGACGCGTCCCGCACGCGCCGCGGCACCCCGCAGCCGTACACGCCGAGATCGCCGCGCGCGTCGGCCGCGGCGAGCACCCGGCCGCCGCGTCCCGCAACGCCTACACCGGCGGAGGCACCGTGCGCCGGGCGCCGAGCGTTCCGAACCCGCCGTCGCGCGCACCCAGCGGCGACCTGCACGCGCGCTCCCGCCGGCTCGTCTCGGAGTTCGCCGGCTACCTCGGCGCCGACGCCGACGTGCACATCGACCTCGTCCCCGGCGGTCCGAAGGCGCTCGCCTTCCGCGACGCCGCTGGCCGAGAGCACGTCGTCGTCGACGCGGACGTGCCCGACTATGCGCTGCCCGGCATCGTCGCCCACGAGATGGGCCACGTCCTGCGGTTCGAACAGGGCACCTCGGCGCACGGCCCCGCGGCGGAGCTCGACGCGACGTACATCGGCGGCCAGCTCCTCCGCCGCGGCGGCTACGATCTCGGCGACGCGCTCCGCGCCCTCGGCGATGGCTTCAACGGCAGCGCCACGCACGGCAGCCTCGAAGATCAACAACGCGCGCTGATCCGCGGCTACTACGGCCGCTGACCGAATCGTTGATCAAGCACCGCTGAACGGCCCCGCCGCGAGCCACTCGCGTACCTTCGTCGTCAGCTCGGCGCCCGCCTGCTCCGGCGTGCCCGCCGCGAACGGCGGCTGTGGATCGTACTCGAGCGCGAGCTGAATCGTCCGCGCCACGTCCTCGGAGGTGAGCTCGGCCGCGAGCGCCAGCCCGAAGTCGATCCCCGCCGTGACGCCCCCGCCGGTCACGCACCGTCCGTCGCGCACCACGCGCCCCGAAGTCGGCTCAACGCCGAAGCCCGCGAGCATCTCGTGGAACGCCCAGTGCGTCGTGGCGCGCTTGCCCTCCAGCAACCCGGCGGCCGCGAGGAGCAACGACCCCGTGCACACCGACGTCACGTAGCGCGCGCCTTCCCCCTGGCGTCGCAGGAACCCGAGCACCCCCTCGTCGGCCATCACCTCGACCTGGCCGGGGCCGCCCGGGACGCAGACGACGTCGAGCTGCGGACAGTCGTCGAAGGTGACCGTCGGGACGATCGCGAACCCGGCGTCGGTCGGGACGGGGTCCAGCGTCGCGGCGGCGTAGTGGACCGTCGCGCCGGGGAGCACGCTCAGGACCTGCGCCGGCCCCGCGAGATCGAGCTGAGTCAGGCGAGGGAAGAGACAAAAGCCGATGTGGAGGTTCGTCATCGTGACACCGTAGCTTCGACGACGCACGAAGCGCGTGACAGAGAGCGACGCGATCCTGCCAAACGCGGTTTGCCCACCTGGCGGGATTCAGTCGAAAGGGTGACATTCTGCCGGTGCGACGACGTGTGATCCTTCTCGTCTACGACGGCTTCGAGCTCCTCGATCTCTCGGGACCGGCGTCGGTCTTCGGCGGCGCCACGCACGAGCTCGGCGACGCCTATCGTGTCGTCGTCGTCTCGCCGAACGGGGGAGAGGTGATGTCGACCTCCCGCGTCACCGTGGGATCCGGTTCGCTGCGCAGCGTGCGCGTCGGTGCGCGCGACACGCTCTTGGTCGTGGGCGGCCCCGAGCCCGCGCTGGTGAAGATGGCCGCCGACGTTGCCACGCTTCGCTGGCTCGAGGCCTCGGCCCAACGCGCGGAGCGCTTCGGGTCGGTGTGCAGCGGGACATTCATCCTCGCGGCGGCGAACCTCCTCGACGGCCGGCGCGCCGCGACGCACTGGGGCGGCTGCGACCGCCTCGCGCAGCTGTACCCGAACCTCTCCGTCGACCCCGAGGCGCTCTACGTGCGCGACGGTCGCGTGTGGACCTCGGCCGGCGTCACCACCGGCATCGACATGGCCCTCGCGATGGTGGAAGCGGACCACGGCGCCGAGCTGACCAAGCGCGTCGCGCGGCTCCTCGTGGTCTCGGTGCACCGGCCCGGACACCAGTCGCAGTTCTCCGCTTCGTTGGAGGCGCAGAAGGCCAAGGGCGGTGACTTCTCCGATCTCATCGCGTGGATCGACGCGCACCTGTCCGACCGCATCACCGTCGGCGCGCTCGCGGAGCGCGTGCACATGTCCGAGCGGACCTTCCACCGGCGCTTCAAGGCCGCCGTGGGCGTGACGCCGTCACGGTGGGTCGAGCGCGCGAAGATGGAGGAGGCGCGTCGACTCCTCGAAGAGGGGGAGCGCGTAAAACAGGTCGCCGCTTCGGTGGGCTTTTCGTCTCAGGCCGCGTTCCGCACGGCGTTCGAGGGGCGGTTCGGTCTCGCGCCGTCGGTCTATCGCGCGCAGAACCCGACTCAGCCCAGCCACCCCTGAACGGGGACGCGTGACATATAGTCGGCGACCGTGAACGCGACGAGGATGATGAACCAGAGCAGGCCGATGATCGCGACGAGCACGGTGAGGTTCGTGCTCCACTTCAAGTGCATGAAGTAGGCGAGGACGACGCCCGCCTTCACCCCCGCGATCAACAGCGCGAGGGGGGTGTTGATCCAGCCCAGATCGACGTAGGCGACGCCGACCGTGACGCCCGTGAGTACGAGGAGCACGGCGAAGATCAGGAACGAGAAGCCGTAGGAGGAGACGTGGACGCCGCTGTCGGTCTGCATCGTCAGTGCCTCCCGATCAGGTAGAGCAGCGGGAAGAGGAAGATCCACACGATGTCTACGAAGTGCCAGTACAGGCCGAGGTTCTCGACCCACGCGTGACGCTCGGGGGTGAATCGCTTCTGCGCCGCCATGCGCAGAACCCACAGCATCAAACCCACCCCGATGACCATGTGCAGCGCGTGCATCCCGGTCATCACGAAGTAGAAGACGAAGAACAACTCCACGCCGCGCCCGGCGACGGTCTCGGCGGTGAAGTGCAACCCGGGGATGAGCCCGTGGTGCCACTTGTCGGAGTACTCGATGCCCTTCACGCCGAGGAACACGGCGCCGAGCAGCATCGTGAGGAGCACGAAGATGCTGACGCCGCGGTTGTTCCCGAGCTGTCCGGCGCGGACCGCGAGGGCCATGGTCAGACTGGAGCCGATGAGCACCGCCGTGTTGACCGCGCCGATCGTCACGTCGAGGTGATGGCTCGCCTCCTGGAACGCCGCGTAGTCGAGTAGCCGATAGATCGTGTAGGCCCCGAAGAGCCCACCGAAGAACATGACCTCCTGCGCGAGGAACAGCCACATGCCGAGGCCTGCGGCCTCGCGCTGCTGGTGGATGTCGTCGAAGTGGTGGTCGAGCTGTGCGTCAGCCGCGTGCAAGGGTCACCTCCGGCGGCCGCACCACGTGCGGGTTCTTGTATTCGTACACGTCACCCTCCACCGTCGGCGGAGTCTCGAAGTTCTCGACGGGCGGCGGTGAGGTCGTCTTCCACTCGAGGCCCTTGGCGCCCCATGGGTTCGCCGCCGCCTTCTTGCCGATCCTCAACGATCCCAAGAGATAGACCATCGGGATGAGATAACCGACACCGAGGATCGAAGCGCCCGCCGAAGAGAGCACGTTGAGCATCTGAAACTCATCGGGATAGATGTGATAGCGCCGCGGCATCCCGAGGTAACCCAGGACGAACTGCGGGAAAAACGCGAGGATGAAGCCCGCGAACACCATGAGCGCGGCGAACTTGGCCCAGTTCTCGGGGAACGTTCGACCGAAGATCTTCGGCCACCAGAAGTGAATGGCCGCGAGGTAGGCCATGACGGTGGCGCCGACCATGATGAAGTGGAAGTGCGCGACCACGAAGTACGTGTCGTGGACGTGCAGGTCGAGGCCGAGCGTCCCGAGGAAGACCCCGGTGAGCCCGCCGATCGTGAACAGCCCGATGAAGCCGAGCGCGTAGATCATCGGTGAGTCGAAAACGATCGAGCCGCGGAACATCGTCGCGAGCCAGTTGAACACCTTGATCGCCGACGGCACCGAGACGGCCATCGTCAGCATCGAGAACGCGACGCCGGCGTAGACCGACTGCCCGCTCACGAACATGTGGTGACCCCAGACCAGGAAACCCAGCACCGCGATCGCCATGCTCGAGAACGCGATGAACTTGTAGCCGAAGATGGGTTTGCGGGCGAAGCAAGTGATGATCTCGCTGATCACGCCCATGCCCGGGAGCACCATGATGTAGACCGCCGGGTGCGAGTAGAACCAGAACAGGTGCTGGAACAGGATGGGATCGCCGCCGAGGCTCGGGTCGAAGATACCCACCCCGAGGAGGCGCTCCACCGCGACGAGCAGCAACGTGATCGCGAGGACCGGCGTACCCAGCACCATGATCAGGCTCGTCGCGTAGTGCGCCCAGACGAAGAGCGGGAGCCGGAACCAGGTGAGCCCCGGCGCGCGCATCTTGTGGATGGTGACGATGAAGTTGACGCCGGTGAGGATCGACGAGAACCCGGTGATGAACACGCCGACCGCCGCGAGCATCACGTTGCTGTTCGCGTAGGTGCTCGAGTACGGCGTGTAGAACGTCCAGCCGGTGTCCACCCCGCCGAACGCCGCGGCGGCGACCGTGAACAGACCGCCGACCATGAACACGTACCAGGACAGAAGGTTGAGCTTCGGGAACGCGAGGTCGCGCGCGCCGAGCATCAGCGGCAGCAGGAAGTTTCCGAGCGAGGCCGGAATCGACGGGACCAGGAACAGGAACGTCATCACGATCCCGTGCATGGAGAAGAGCCGGTTGTAGGTGTCGGACGCGACGAGGTCGGCCTCGGGGGTCGCGAGCTCGAACCGCATCAGCACCGCGAACGCGCCGCCGATGAAGAAGAAGAACGTGACGCCCAGCAGGTACAGGACGCCGATGCGTTTGTGGTCGCGCGTCAGGAGCCAGGAGCGGAGCCCGTGGGCGGCGCCGAGGTAGTTGCTCGCGGGGTTCGCTTCGATCACGGCGTGGCTCCTTCGGCCTCCGGGGCCTTCAGCGTGCGCATGTACTCGATGAGCGCCGTGATCTGCTCCTCCGAAAGCTGCCCCGCGAAGGTCGGCATCACGGGCGCGTATCCGACGGCGATCTTCTTGGTCGGGTAGAGGATCGACTCGCGCAGGTAGTCGACGTCGGCCGTTACGGTCTCACCGTTGCTGAGCCTCCGCTCGCTCCCGAAGAGACCCACCAGATCGGGGCCCGACGCCTCGGGGAGGCCGTTGTGACAAGTCACGCAGGCGCGCTGGTTGAACAACCTCTGACCGCGCTCCTCGAGCGAGAGCAGCTGTTCACCGCCGCCGAGCCACGCCTCGTAGTCGGCCTGGGACATCACGGTCACGCGGCCGATCATTCGTGAGTGGTCGGTGCCGCAGTATTCGGCGCAGAACAGGTGGTAGTCACCGGTCTGCGTCGCCTCGAACCACATCGACGTGTACTTACCCGGCAGGACGTCGCGCTTCAGGCGAAACGCCGGGACGTAGAAGCTGTGGATGACATCCTCGGAGGTCATCGTGAGTTTCACCGCGCGCCCGAGGGGCACGTGGAGCGCGTTGATCTCCTTCTTCCCGTTCGGGTGCTGGATCTTCCACATCCACTGTTTACCGGTGACGAAGATCTCCAAAGCCTCGGAGGGCGGGGTGTAGGCCTCGACGTAGACCTTCGCGCCCCACACGAACAGGACGGCGACGACGGCGAGCGGCGGGAGCGCCCACCCGATCTCCAACCACAGCGGCTGAGCGTGGTTCGGGTCGTAACGCTGCGCCTTCGCGCGATAACGCGCCGAGAACAGCGCGAGCAGGCCGAAGACCAGCAGGCCGAAGAACCCGCAGACGACGACGAAGAACCAGAACAGGAGGTCCACGTCGTTGGCGAGCGTCGAGGCCGCCGGGGGGAAGAATTGTAGCTCGGGTCTCACGACGTCACGACCGCCGTTTCCGAGCGCCGCGTACGGCGCTCGCGGATGAGGAAGCCCCCGATGACCACCGCGAGCACCAACATCGTGAAGACGGCGCCGGCTCGCAGGAGGTTCATGATCGCGAGGCTGTACTGACCCGTCGACGGGTCGTACTGGAAACAGTAGAGGAGCACGGCGTCCGACACGGAACCCACGGTGCCGCCGCTCGCCTCGACGAGTGACAGACGCAGCGCCCGCGGGTCGTAGTCGACGCCGTACAGGTACTTCGAGATCTTGCCGTCGGGTGTCAGGATCATGATCCCCGACGCGTGCGCGAATTGTTTCGTGCGCTCGTCCCAGGCGTAGTGAAAGCCGACCGCGTCGGCAAGCGCCTTCACGTTAGCCTCGTCGCCGACCAGGAACTGCCACCCGTTCGGCGCGGTGGGGCGCCGATACTTACCGAGGTATTTGTCGCGCTTCTTCTCGGCGAGCTGCGGCGTCTCACGGGGGTCGATGCTCACGGTCAGGACGTCGAAGTCTTCGCCGACGTCGAGCTCGAGGACGTTCAGGGCGCGCAGCGTCCCGTTGAGCACCATCGTGCAGAGCATCGGGCACTCGTAGTAGACGAGCGTGAGGAGGACCGGGCGCCCGGTCTCGAGGTCGCCGAGGGTCACCGTCTCGCCGAGGTGGTTCTGGAAGACGAGGTCGCGCGGCACGTCCTCACCGAGGCGTTGTTCGATGCCGACCTTCTTCAGCGACTCCGGCAGGTACGTCCCCTGTGCCGCCGAGATCGAAGGTGCGGCGACGAGGAGCGTGATGAGTGCGGCGCGCATCATTTCGACTCCTCCACGATCAGCTCCATCGCGCGTTCGATGGGGAGGTGCACGACGCCGTTCGGCTCGTCGATCCAGCCGTACCGACTCAGGCGTTTCTCCTGCTCCGCGACGAACTGCGCGGCGAACGCGGGTTCGTCGGTGAGGAGCGGAGCGTCCTTCGGGACGTCGCGCACGAAGAGCGGAGACGCGTCTTCGAACTCCGCGTTCGTGCGGCGCTCGAAAAGGCCCGTCACGATGGACGCGCCGACGAAGCCGATCGCACAGAGCACCACGAGGCCCAGCCCCGTGTACACGAGCGGTCGTACGCGTGCGTCGGAGTGTTCGTACGTCGATGCGCGATCAGTGGGCATGGAGCACCTCCTCGAGACGGGGGTCTTCGCGGTTGAGGAGCGGGCGCTGGCCGAGCAGGAACGTGAACGCGAGCAGCCAGATCCCGGCGAGCATCATCGGCGCGCTGATGTCGGCGATGGTCACGCCGGCCTCCGGCCGCAGGCCGCCGGGCATCACGAGCCAGAACAGATCGACCAGGCGCACGAACAGGATCGCGAGCGCGATCGAGGCGAGCACGCCGAGGCGACGCTTCGGTCTCCGCGACAGGAGCGCGAAGAACGGGATCACGAACTGCAGGAAGACGACCGCGAGCGTGAGGCCTTGGTACCCGTGCTCGGTTCGGTGCACGTACCAGACGATCTCCTCCGGGAGGTTGCCGTACCAGATGATGATGAACTGCGAGAGGTTCATGTAGCCCCACAGCATCACGAAGGCGAACAGCAACTTACCCAGGTCATGAGTTCGTTTTGTGTTCAGCAGCGCGTCGATGTCCGTGCCGCGGAGCAGGAAGAGCACGGCGATCGCGAAGGCGAGCGTGCCCAGCCCCTGGCCGACGACGAAGAGCAGGCCATAGATCGTCGAGAACCAGTGCGGGTCGAGGGACATCGCCCAGTCGAACGCGGCGAACGTCGTGGTGAGGACCCAGATGACGAGCCCGATGCCCGAGATCTTCTGCAGCCGGGAAGGTTTGCTGGACCACTTCACCAACGCGAAGGTGAGGCCCATCCACACCACGAAGTAGAACGCCGCGCGCCCGATGAAGAACGGCGTGTTCAGGTACGGCGCCTTGTGCTGGAGGAGGGGGTCCGCCGCGACCGCTTCGGCGTGGGTCCAGTGGTAGAGGTCGTGCATCCCCACGAGGACGGGCACGAACATCAGGAGCACGAGCGGCATCGTCTTCGCCGCCGCCTCCAGCGGACGCTGAATCAAGAACCCCCACCCGCCGGCGGTGAGTTGGTGCAAGAGGAGCAGGGCGACGGCCCCGCTCGCCAGTCCCCAGCAGAAGAGGAACGCGAGCAGGTACGACGGCCAGATCGACGCTTCACCGGTGAAGGCACCGATGAGTGTCCCCACCAGGCCCAACCCGGCGGCGCCCCCGGCGATGGCGCGGACGCGACCGAGGTTCACGATCCACCTCCCGTCAACGCCTCGCGCTCGGCGGCGGGGACGTCGTCGATGCGGGCGTTCTGGCTGCGCTGGAGCGCGCGGATGTAGGCGACGATCGCCCAGCGGTCCGACGGGCGGACCGACGCCTTGTAGTCGTACATCTTGCCGTAGCCCTTCGTGATGACCCCGTAGAGGTACGCGTCGTCGATCTTGCGGAGGCGATCCGTGTGAAAGCTCGGCGGCTCGGGGAAGCCGCGCTGCACGACGAGGCCGTTCCCCGTGCCGACGTAGTCGTGGCAGGGCGAGCAGTAGATGTCGTAGCGCTCGCGGCCGCGCTGCAGCAGCGCGGCGGTGCGCGGCACGACCGTCGAGGTCGCGACGAGGTCGCCGCGCGCGACGGTGCCCTCCGGCGGCTGCCGCGCGGCGTCCGTCATCGGGAGCAGCTCGCGGAGCTCGTAGGGCTCGTGGCGAGGCTGGTCCTGCATGTCGAGGCGGCACCCCGCGGCGACCAGCAGCGTGAAGAGGAGGACGTATCTCACGACGCCACCTCCCAGACCTCGGTGGGTTTCAGGGACTCGAGGAACGCGCGTGCGTCGGCGTACTTGGCGTCGTCGGATTCGATGCACAGGTAGAAGCGGTCCTGCGTGGCCCGCTCGAAACCTTCGATCGCGAACAGTGGGTGGTGTGGCTTCGGCAGGCGGCTCGCGATGAAGAGCCCGAACACCGCGGCGAACGCGGCGCACAGGATGATCAACTCGAACGTGACCGGGATGAACGACGGCCAGCTGTGCAGGGGCCGTCCGCCGATGTTGAGTGGGTAGTCGACCGCGCTGGTCCACCACTGCAGCAGGTACCCACCGGACCCGCCGAACAGGCCCCCCGCGAACACCGCCCAGGGGAGCTTCGTGTCCGGCTGGCCGAGGGCTTCGGAGAGACCGTGCACCGGGATGGGTGAGTAGGCGTCCATGCTCCGGAAGCCGGCGGCGTAGGCCTGCTCGGCGACCTCGAGGAGGCGCTCCTGGGTTTCGAACTCGGCGAGGACTCCGTAGGCCGTCACGGCGTCTCCTCCCCGGACTTCACGAGCGTCTTGACCTCGAAGATCGAAATCATCGGGAGGACGCGGATGAAGATGAACATGAGCGTGAAGAAGAGACCGAACGACCCGATGTAAAGGCTCCAGTCCCACTTGGATCCGGAGTACACGTCCCAGGACGACGGCAGGAAGTCACGGTGCAGGCTCGTCACGACGATGACGAAGCGCTCCAGCCACATCCCCACGTTCACGACGAGGGTGATGACGAAGAGTATGACGAGGTTGGTGCGGATCTTCTTGAACCAGAGGAGCTGCGGGGTCAGCACGTTGCAGAAGATGAGCGCCCAGTAGAACGGCGCGTAGACGCCGCCCATCCGGTTCTCGATCATGTACATCTCGAACTCGACGCCGCTGTACCAGGCGACGAAGACTTCCATGCCGTAGCCGTAGGCGACGATGAGTCCGGTCGCGAGCATCACCTTCGCCATGTTCTGGATGTGGCGGTCGGTGATGATGTTCTCGAGCTTGTAGTACTTACGAACCGGTATCACGAGGGTGAGTACCATCGCGAAACCCGAGTAGACCGCGCCGGCGACGAAGTAGGGCGGGAAGACCGTCGTGTGCCAGCCGGGGACGATCGACACCGCGAAGTCGAGGCTGACGATCGTGTGCACCGAGACGACGAGGGGCGTCGCCAACCCGGCGAGGAGGAGTGAGGCGACCTCGTAACGTTGCCAGTGGCGCGCGGACCCGCGCCAACCCATCGCGAGGATCCCGTAGAAGTACCGCGCCCACTTGTGCTTCGCGGTGTCGCGGAGCGTCGCGAGGTCCGGCACGAGCCCCACGAACCAGAACAGGAGCGAGACCGTCGCGTAGGTGGAGATCGCGAAGATGTCCCAGAGCAGCGGGCTCCGGAAGTTCGGCCACATGTCCATCGTGTTCGGGTACGGGATGAGCCAGTACGCGAGCCACGGGCGGCCGGTGTGGAGGATGGGGAACAGTCCGGCGCACGCGACCGCGAAGAGCGTCATGGCCTCCGCGAAGCGAGCGATGGCCATGCGCCACTGCTGCTGGAGCAACAGCAGGATCGCGGAGATCAGCGTGCCGGCGTGCCCGATGCCGACCCACCAGACGAAGTTGATGATCGCGAAGCCCCAACCCACGGGCACGTTGAGGCCCCACACGCCGGTGCCGTGGGCCAGGAGCCACGCGATCGAGAAGAAGAACACCTGGAGGAGGCCGAACGCGACGGCGAGGCCCAACAACCATCGCTTGTCGAGCTTGCGCGTGAGGACGACGCCGCCGACGCGCTCGCCGACGCTTCGGTACGTCTCCTGGGCACCGACGACGGGGGCGGGCGCGACGAATTCGCGATCGACGACGATCTTCTCCGTCATCCCTTCACCTTCTCGTCGATCGCCGGGTTCGGGTTGGTGAGTTTCGCGGTGTAACTCACCCGCGGTTTTGCGTTGAGCTCGTGAAGCAGCACGTAGTCACGTGCGTCCGCCTTTGCCTTGCTCACCTTCGATTCTGGATCCGCGATGTCGCCGAAGCTGATGGCCTCCGCCGGGCACGCGCCCTGGCAGGCGGTCACGATCTCACCGTCACGCACCTCACGGTCTTCCTTACGTGCCGTGATCCGCGCGGCCTGGATGCGCTGAATGCAGAACGTACACTTCTCCATCACGCCGCGGCTGCGGACGCTGACGTCCGGGTTGCGCATGGGTTCGAGGCTCGGTGTCTCCCAGTCCTGATAGAGCAGGAAGTTGAAGCGACGCACCTTGTACGGGCAGTTGTTCGAGCAGTACCGCGTGCCGATGCAGCGGTTGTAGACCATCTCGTTGATGCCGGACGGGGAGTGCACCGTCGCGTTCGCGGGGCAGACGACCTCACACGGCGCGTTTTCACAGTGCATGCAGGTGACCGGCTGGTTGTGCACGGTCTCGTCACCCTCGAAGTAGCTGTCGATGCGAATCCAGTGCATCTCGCGGCCGTTCGCCACCTGCTCCTTGCCGACGACGGGGATGTTGTTCTCCGACTGGCACGCGACGACACAGGCGTTGCAGCCGTTGCAGGCGTTGAGGTTGACCGTGAGTCCCCACTGCTCACCCTCGCGCGGGTGCTCGGGGTACAGCGAGAGCTTCGCGACCTTCGCGTCCGGACGTTTGGCGAACTGGTCGTCGCTCGCGAACGCAGCGAGCGTCGCCTCGCGCACGAGGTTACGACCCTCCATCCGGTGGTGATCCTGCGTGGTGACCAACGTGTAGACGCGGTCGATCGATCGCACCTTCGCGGGGGTGAACCAGGCTTTGTCGGACGGCCGCGCGCGCTGGGCGTCGAAACCCACGCCGCGACCGACGCGGCTCCCGCGGCGTCGCCCGTTGCCGAGGGACAGCGCGAGGGAGTCCTCGGCCTGCCCGGGGAGCACGAACACGGCGGCGTCGACCTTGCGCCCCTCGACTTCGATCTCGACGACGTCGTCCGTCTCGACGCCCAGCTTCCCCGCGGTCGCCGGGCTGACGAGCGCCGCGTTGTCCCAGGTGAGCTTCGTGATGGGTTTGGGGAGCTCCTGGAGCCACGGGTTGTCGGCGTAGCTGCCGTCCCAGACGGTTCCGTCGATCTCGAACGTCAGCTCCAAACCATCGACGGCGCGCGGCTTCACGTCGACCACCTTCGGTGCGGTCGTGACCTCCGCGTGTTGTGTGTTTGCGACGAACCCATCGTGGAGCGCGCGGCGCCATCTTGATTCGAGGGCGGCGCCCCACTGCGCCTCGTAGTGCTCGCGGACGATCGCGTACTCACGACGCCCGGCGCGCCCGGCGATGAGCTCGATGAGCTCGTGCGCGGAGTGCCCGCCGTACAGAGGTCTGAGGAGCGGTTGGACGAGGCTCACCGTGCCGTCGAAGGTCTTGGTGTCCGACCACGACTCGAGCGCGTGCCGCGCGGGGAGGTGCCAGTGGGAACGGTGCGCCGTCTCGTCGACGAACGCGCCGACGTGCACGCGCAGCGGCACCTTGTCGTACGCCGCGGCGAAGTCGAGGTCGGCCGGCGCGTCGAACACCGGGTTCTTGCCGAGCACGAGGATCGTTTTTGTCTCACCCGCTTCGATCGACTTCACGAGCGCGCGCAGCTCCTCGGTGTGGTCGACGGGGCTCGCAACCACCGGCTCGATCGTCTTGAACGTCGTGCCGCGCGCGCCGAGGTGCTCGTTGATCCGGAACGCGAGCGCCTGCACGTCGGCGGGCTGCGTCGGCCCGACCACGACAACCCCCTTCTTGCCGGCGGCCTTCAGGTCATTGGCCATCGCCTGCACGGCGGCGCGTGTTTCACCTTCCTGGAGGCCGAGCGCGGCAGCGAGCTCCGTGACCCACGCGCCGACGTCCGCACGACGCGCGCGGAAGCGGTGGTCGGCGAAGGTCCCGGTGGGCGTCGGCGACGGCTCGACGACGTACCACCGCGTGAACCCGTCGGCGTCACGCCGACGTCGGGCGGCCTGCCGGGCGTACACGAGGCTGCCCGCGTCCACGAAGAGCGGGTCGGCGTCGAACGCGACGACGACGTCGGCGGACTCGAAATCGTAGACCACGTCGAGCGCGCGTCCGTAGGCGGCCTGCGTGGCGCGGAAGCGCTCGTCGAGGTGCGCGGACTCCCACTGGTACCAGCGCAGCTTGGGGTGCGTCTTCTTCAGGCGATCGAGCTGAGCGGCGAGCGTCGGGGACGTGACGGCGCCGGTGAGGATCGCGCAGCCCGAGCCTTCGAGCGAGGCGCTGAAGCGCGGCAGCACCTCCTCGCCGAATCGCTTCCAAGTGCTGGGGGCGCCCTGGCGCAAGGTAGCTTGCGAGCGATCCGGGTTGTACAGGTCGTAGATGGCGGCCTGCATCCAGACGTCCGTCCCGCCGAGGGATGCCGGGTGCTCGGCGTTCCCTTCGATCTTCGTCGGGTGACCGTCGTGCGACTCGACGAGCGCCGGGCGACCCACGCCGCTGCGCGCGAGCGACGTCGCGAAGTACTTGGGTTTGCCGGGCACGAGGTACTCGGGCGCACGGACGTACGGGTAGATCTGCTCCTCGGGCTGCTTCACGCAGGCCGCGAGGCTCGCGAACCCGACGGTCGCTCCCATGACCTCCAGGAACTCACGCCGGTTCTTCAGGATCTCGACGTCGACGGCGTAGGGCTTCTTCATCGGTGGCACGCGTAGCAATCGTCGCTGGGCCGAGCGTCGGCGTCGGCGCGCTCGGCGGGGTTTCGGTGGCACTCGAGACACCACTGCATCTGGAGCGTGTTGGCCTTCCACATGAGCGGCATCTGTTCGACGTCGCCGTGGCAGCTCTCGCACTCGACGCCCTTGCTGATGTGGATGCTGTGATCGAAGTAGACGAAGTCCGGCAGGTCGTGGACGCGGTTCCAGCGCAGCGGGACTTCTTCGCGGTAACTATCGCGGACGAGCTGAAGAGCCTCCGCCTCGTTCCACACTTGGGAGTGGCACGTCATGCACGTGTGGGTCGGCGGTATGCCGGCCGACGCGCCTTCCTCCACGTAGACGTGGCAGTAGCGGCAGTCGAGATCGAGGCCCGCGACGTGGTGTTTGTGACTGAACGGTACCGGTTGGGCGCGCGCGACGTCTTGCCGGGTCACGAGCGGAGAGCTCTGCACCGCGTAGGCGATGCCGATGCCGAGCGCAGCGCCGGCGCCGACGAGGATGATCGTCGTGCGGGCGAGGACGTTCGCACTCTCGGGGAAGAGCTGGGCCATGAACGGGGCGTGCGTAACGGTTCGAAGCCGATGCAACAAGACGTTTCGTGAATGAGAAAACCTCATCGGACCGATGAGCGCCCATGCTGCGTGGTCTGCCCGCCGTCGTTCTCCCGCAGCGTGTTTCGTTTCGTTTCGCCGCGGAACGTTCGTCCGATAATCGGACGCGTTTTCGGACGTCGTTCGCTTTTCGAACGAATTCGCCCGCGTGTCGTCCATGTCGCGCCTGGCACACGCGGTGCTTTCGTCGACCGCGATGAAGACGGACGCTGAGTTGTTGTGCGTGGCCGCGCGCCTTCGGAACCCATCCGCGATCGCGGATCGTCTCGAGACGATCGGGGGACTCGACGCGCTCGTCGTCGCGGGCGCGGAGCTGTTGGCGCTGCCGTCGAAGGAAGTCGAACGTGTCGATGCTTTGCTCGCGCTCGCGGCGCGGCTTCACGCGCCGGCGGATCTTCCGGATCGGATCGAGCGCGCCGAGGACGTCGTCGCCTACTTCACGCCGCGTGTCGGTCTGAACACCCAGGAGTCGTTCTGGGTGGTGCTGCTCGACGCGCGCGGGCGACCGCTCGGGCACCACGAGGTCGCGCGCGGGACCCTCACGGCGTGCCTCGTTCACCCGCGCGAGGTCTTTGCCCCGGCGCTGCGGCGGCGCGCCGCGAGTATCATCGTGGTGCACAACCACCCGAGCGGCGACGCCGAGCCGAGCGCTGAGGATCGGACGCTCACGGACCGTCTGGCGGCCTGTGGCGCGCTCCTCGGGGTTCCGCTGCTGGACCACATCGTCGTCGCGCGCAGCGGCTTCACCTCGCTCGGGGGTGGCCTCGACACGGTCGAGGAGGGGGCGGCGTAGTCGGGTGTAGGCGCGGCGCCGGGGTGGCGGATTGGGCGCCGGGCGGCCTACGATCGGGGACGTGCGCCGTCGGGGCCTGTTCATCGTGCTCGCGTTGTTCGCGTGTGACTCCGGAGGGCCGGGGCTCAGCCCGGTCGAGGGGAGCGGCTTCTTCTCGCCGAGCACCCTCGACTTCGGCACCCGCACGATCGGCCAGCGGCACGAGCTGACGACCATTTTGACCAACAGCTCCGCCGACAACCTGCGCGTCGAGAACGTGCGGTTCGATCCCGTCACCGACGTGTTCCAGGCGCGGCGCATCGACGGGACCGCGCTCCGCGGGACGCTGCTGTTGCCGGGGCGCTCCGTCGAGATCGAAGTGCGGTACTCGCCGATCGACGAGGCCGACTACGACGCGACGATGATCGTCGAGTCGGAGGAGCTCGCCGTGCCGCTCGAGCTCACGGCGCGCGCCCGTCGCGTCGCACCGGCGCGGCCCGTCCTCAACCCCACGCGCATCGACTTCTCGAACATCGAGGTCGGACGCGACGCGAGCGAGGTCGTGACCATCGAGAACGGCGGCGAGACGGACGGTGCGTTGGAAGACATCCGCGGAGAGCGTGGACCCTTCCGCGTCACGGACATCGACGGGCAGCCGCTTCGACTTCCGAGCGCGACGCTCGCGCCGGGGGAGTCGATTCAGGTCGAGGTGCACTTCCGACCGTCGAGCATGGACCCGACCGGCGCGACGCTCGCGTTCGAGCTGGACACCGAGGAGGTCGCGACACTCACCGTCACCGGCGACGCCGTGGCCCCGGGCGAGATGACGTGCGAGCAGACGTTGCTCGACTACGGTGAGGTGCCGCGCGGCCAGATCGAACGACGCCCCGTGCGTTGTTCGGTGGCGGGCGATGGTCCGTACACCCTGCGGGAGATTCGCGTGGTCCCCGGGTCTGCCTCCGGTTTCACCATCCCGAACGTGCCGACCGCGCTGGACGGCACGCGCTCGATCGAGTTCGAGGTGGTCTTCGACGCCAGTGGCCTGCCGCGCCGCTACGACGGTGCGCTGGAGATCGAGGCGGAGCACGGCGGGATCACGCGGGTGCCGATCGTCGCGGTCACCACGCCGCCGCTGCCGGGGACGACGGACCTCACGGTGAACATCGAGTGGAACACGGCGCGCAGCGACATCGATCTGCACGTGGTGCGCGCCGGGGGCCTGCCGTTCATGTCCGGCGACGACTGTTACTTCGCCGACAAGAACCCGGACTGGGGCGTCGTGAACGACGAGGCCGACGACCCATTCCTCGACTTCGACGACGTCGACGGGCTCGGCCCGGAAGAGGTGAACCTCTCGCGCGCGGCGGAGACGTCCTACGACGTCTACCTGCACTACTTCGGGTTCCACGGTGGGCCCCTCCCGCCGTCGACCACCGTCGATGTTCGGTACAGGATCCGCGGCGGGCCCGAGACGATCGTGAGCCAGCAGCTCAACGAGTGCGGGCGGGCGGTGCACGTGGGGACGTTCATGTTCGACAGCGGCACGCCGAGGTTCGTGCCGGTCGGGATGTACACGGACGCCTATAGGCCGTTTGCGATCGAAGCCTGCCAGTAACCGTCGAGGTGCGGCGTGATGCAGCGGGCGAGCTGCACGGCGTTCGGTCCACTCAATATACCCAAGTGCGTGCCCGGGACGTGGTAGACCTCGAGGCGCCCGTTCACGTAGCTCGACCACCCGAGGGTCTCCTCGAGGTCGAGCCCGGCGTCGCCGTCCTTCGCGCGCACCACCACGACGTCTCCGGCGTAGCGGGGGAGCATCGACTCGTAGCGGTCGGCGCGTGCGTCGTAGGCGCGCATGCGATCCTGCGCCAGCGTCGCGACCTTGGAGCGCCCCGCCTGACGACCGCGCTCGACGAGCGCGTGGATGCGGTTGACCAGCCACCGGCGTCGGGACGCTTCGGTGGCGACGCGGAGGATCGTGTCGAGGAGGACGACCACGCGGATCTGGTACCCCTCGGAGCGAAGCTGCTGGGCGGTCTCGTAGGCGAGCAGCCCTCCGAACGAAACACCGCACAGCGCGATGGGGCCGGGCGGATGGGTCGCGAGGATCGCTTCAGTATATTGGCTCGCCAGCGCGGGGACTTCGGGCAGCGCGTCGGTGTCGCCGTCGGCCAGGAAACGCACCTCCGACGGCGCGAGGATCCCGTACACGGGGCGGTTCGCGCCAACCGCGCGCGCGAGGTCTTGGTACAGGTGTAGACCGCAGATGCAGAACAGCGGCGTTTGGTCTCCACCGGATTCGAGTGTGATCACCGAGGCGCCTTGCTCGGGGTGCTCGACGTCGAGCGCCGACGCGATGGTCGCGATCGTGGGCGTCTCGAAGAACGGGCCGGGGTCCAGCGTCGTACCGAACGCGCTCTCGATCGACGACAGCATCGACACCGCCATCAGCGAGTGGCCCCCGAGGTCGAAGAAACGATCCGTCACGCCGACCTCCTCGACGCCGAGCAGGTCGCGCCACATCGCGGCGATGCGCACTTCACGATCGTCGCGCGGGCGCACGACGGTGGCGCGGTCCCGCTTCTCGGGCGCGGGTGGCGCCCGGAGCGCGCGCCGGTCGACCTTCCCGTTGGGCGTGAGGGGGAGGCTCGGCAGCGCGACGATGTTCGACGGCAGCATGTAACTCGGCAGGTGCTCGGCGAGGAAGTCGCGGAGGGTCTGGACCATCGGCGGCCCCTGGTCCCCCTCGAACACGACGAACGCACAGAGGCGGCGGTCGCCCGGGTGATCTTCGCGCACGTCGGCGACGGCATCCACGACGCGCGGGTGACGACGAATGACCGCCTCCAGCTCACCGAGCTCGATGCGGAAGCCGCGGACCTTCACCTGGTCGTCGAGGCGCCCCAGGCACTCGAACGTGCCGTCGCGCCGACGACGTGCGAGGTCGCCCGTGCGGTACGCGCGTCGCGTCGCGTCGGCGGGATGAACGACGAAGCGCCGCTGCGTCTCCTCGTCTCGCCCGAGGTAGCCGCGCGCGAGCTGCGGACCCGCGAGGTACAGCTCGCCCTCCATCCCGTCGGGCGCGGGGCATCCGGTGTTCGAAACGACGAACGCGTCCACGCCCGCGAACGGGTGACCGATCGGGACGCGTGTGTGCTCGCGCCGACGGATCTCGTGCGCCGTCGCCCAGATCGTCGCCTCCGTCGGGCCGTAGACGTTCACCGTCCGAAGGGTCCGCGACATCAGCTCCGCCGCGAGGTCGATGGGGAACTGTTCGCCGCCACACAGCGCGACGATCTTGGCGCCCTTCCACCCGTTCTGGACGAGCATGCTCCACGTCGACGGCGTGGCCTGCATGTACGTGATGCCGCGCTCGATCCAATCCGCCAGGCGGCGCGGTGACCTCGTCGCGCGCTCCGGGGCCACGACCACCGTGCCGCCGACGTACAGCGGGAGCATCAGCTCCATCAGCGCGATGTCGAACGTCGGCGTCGTCACCGCGAGGAGGCGATCGTCCGCGTCGAGCTCCACGACGTCGAGCATCGCGCGCAGGAAACACGCAAAAGCGCCGTGTTCGATCTGCACCCCCTTGGGGCGGCCCGTCGAGCCGGAGGTGTAGATCACGTACGCGAGACGATCCGGCGGAGGCGGCGGTGCTTCGATGGGGGTGTCGTCGAGCAGCTCGATGTCTTCGCGGTCGGCGTCGATGCTCACGACGCGGGCGTGGGCGGGCGGGCGCAGCACGGACAGGTGCTTCGACTCCGTCAGGACGATCTTCGGCGCCGCGTCCTCGAGGACGAGCGCCGTCCGGTGTCGGGGGTGCGTCGGGTCCAGCGGAACGAAAGCCGCACCCGAGAGGTGCACGGCGAGCATCGCGACGGGGAGCTCCACCGTCCGGTCGAGACAGATCGCGACGCGCTCCTCGGGCTTGGCGCCGAGGGCCGCGAGGTGGCGCGCGTGCTGAGATGCCCGACGCACGAGCGCTTCGTACCCGAGGCGACCGCGGTGGTCCTCCACCGCGACGGCGCGCGGGGCGGCCTCGGCGTTCGCGAGGATCCTGTGCGCCACCGACGGCGCGGGCGGCGGGAGGCGAGGGGCCCCGCGTCGGCGCTCCGCCTCCGTGCGAAGATCGATCGCCTGCAACGGCCGCTCGGGTTCGTGGAGCATGCCGTCCAGGAGCGCCGCCATCTGTTGGGCGACGCGCGTGGGCGCGCTGCGCGGGAACGCGTCGTCGGCGAGGTCACAACACAGCGACGGTCCGTCCCGCGTCAGGTGTAGGTGGACGCTCAGGCTCGCGAAGTCACGGGCCTGCACACGAGGGACGGCGTTGCGATCCAACAGGCTCGGCGCGATCTGCGCGCGTGCCGTGACGCCGTCGAACCCGTCGATGCGGAGGTCCGTCATGGCGATACGGACGTCGGCGGGGCGGCCGTACGTTTCGTCGATACGGAGGCGTTCGGCTTTGGCGCGTTCGTACGCGTCGTGGGCGCGCGCGACGAGGGTGGCGCCGGTGTCGTCGGGTGCGACTTCGAGGTCGAGCGGGAACCACTCCGTCATCGCGCCGATCCCCTTGTTCCGCCCGAGCCTCGCCGGCACCGCCGTGCGTGTCAGGGCTCGACCCGTCGCGCGCGCGACGTACGCCGCGGTCGCCGCCCAGAGCCCGATGAGCCCCGCGTTCTCCGCGAGTGCGTGGGTCTCGCGGTGCACCCCGAGGCGATTCCAGCGAGCCGCCTCACCGTAGAACGCGAGCGGTGCTTCGTCGTCGGCGTCCGCCGGTTCGGCTTCGGCCCAGCGTTGGACGCGCTCCTCGCGGAGGTACTCGACGAAGGTGTCGTCGCGCGGAACGACGCGCCCCGCGTACGCGAGCGCGACGCGGTTGGTGATCCGTATGCACGACTCGGCGTCGACGACCTTCTCGTGTACGCGCAGCGTCCAGAGCGTCCGGTCACCGTCGACGTACAGGGTGGAGGCGTAGGGGCTCGCGGCGAGATCGAGCGGCATCCGCGCGCGGGCGGCGATCGACGATGCCCACGTTCGGTCGGGGGCTCGCACGATCTGCGTCGCGCCCGGACCCGCGTCGAGGATCGCGGTCGCCTCTGCAACCTCTGCGAACGCGTCGGCGAACCGGTCCACGTCGATCGCGCCGTCGAAGTCGACGCGCAGCGTTTGCTCGGCGGAGAGGCGGGGGCTAGCGCCGAGCCAGGCGAGGTGGCGCCCGATCGGGCCGATGTCGTCGGTCGGCTCGACGTCGTCTGCGACGGCCGCGAGTCGGTCGACCCACGACACATCGGCGTACGATGCCACCGTCCGACATCGTCGCGGGTTTTCGGCGGGATGGGTAGGTAGCCAGAATGCGGTGTTTGGGCGCGTTCGCCCCCTGTCAGGGCGCGGGGACGTGGCTCCAGCCGGCGCGGTCCTCGATCGCGTCGACCATCCAGTCCTGGAGGGTGACACCGAAGTGCGTAGTCTGCCACGGCGGGTTGCCGAGCCAGACGTGGCGGGTGTCCGTCGGCATGTAGAGCTTGAAGTTGTCGACGTCACCCACGAGGTTGTCGCGGAAGTCCTCGAGGCCCATCTGGAAGCGCGTGCCCGGGTAGTTGCCGGGGAGCCCGTTGAGGTTCGCGCAGTTGTTGGTGCCGAACCCGAAGAAGCCGCGGATGACCTCGTCGGCGTTGCTCGAGATCAGCCCGAAGCGGTTGGTCGGGAACGTCGCCTTGATGTGGTCGAGGTAGCCCTCGACGAAGGCGCCGTCCATGTCGACGCACGTCGGGCAGGTGGCGAGCGGTCCGGCCTCCATCCCCCACGTGTTGCGCCAGTGATCCTGCAGACAGGAGGCGAGGTAGTCGGTGGACATCGGCGGGCCGGAGTCGTCGATCAGCGTGACGTCGACGGAGGTCCCGAACGCGAGCTGGGTGCGCTCGAAGTTCAGCATGGCGCCGAAGCCGCCCGCGCTGACGCCGGTGAGGAGCACGCGATCGACGTTCGGGAATGTCGCGACGATGCGCTCGAGGAACAGCCCGATGTTGTCGTAGCCTTGGAAGTAGTACGAGCCGCTGCCGACCTGCGTGCGCCCGGACGTCCCGGAGAACACGTCGCCGGAGCAATACGGCACGTACACGTACGACCACTCGGCGAGGTAGTTGCTCTGGGCCGAGCGATCGAAGACCGGCGCGCCGAGCACACTGTCGTTGGCGAACTTCGAGGCGCCGTAGCCGTCGCGGTTCGCGGTGACGAAGCAGCTGCTATCGTTGAAACACGCGTTGCCGCCCATCAGGAAGATGACGAGCGAGGTCGCGTTCTCGTGGATGTTCACGCCGAACCCGGTCGGCGTCTCGTTCATGCAGCGGCTGTCCGGTACGTCGACCCAGGTCCACTCGTCGAACGGGGCCTCGATCGGGCCGGTGGTGTTCGGTCCGCCGTCGCGCCCCGGCTCCACGCCGCCGTCGCGCGCCGCTTCACCGCCGTCGCGGGGCGTCTCGCCGCCGTCCTGTACCTGTTCCGTGCCGCCGTCGCGTTCGGTGAGGAGTCCGTCGTCGTCGCCTCGGTCTGCTTCGCCGCATGCGACGGCGAGTCCGAGCAGGAGGGGGAGGGCGTAGCGCTTCATTGGGCGCGGAGGTTGGCAAGTGTGGTGCGTCGTCCACAACCGCCCTGGTTACGTATCCGGTCCGTTGGGACAAAATCGCCGCCGAGGCCGAACGGGATGCGGTAGGAATGCCCGTCGTGCCCCGCTTTACGCCCGTTCTGTTCGCTGCGCTCCTCCTCGTCGGCTGCGAGGACGGGACGGAGCCCCTCACCGGGGACGCTTCGGTGCGCGATTCGGGCCCCGAGCTGCCGCGCGACGGTGGCCCGACCCCGATCCGGGACGGTGGCCCCCGCGATGGCGGTCGGCGCGACGGCGGGGTCGAGGTGGTCTGTCAGTACGACCGATCCTTCGACGTGCAGGTCGCCGAGTATCCGCGCGACCGCCCCGACTACGACGGCCTCGTCGAGATCGTCGCGATCGATCCGCTGGTCCTCCGCGGCGAGCCGGGGCCGGCCGGAGGGACGCCCGAGTGGCGGTTCTTGGCGTCCGGTGCGGCGTGGCCGCGCGCGATGCTCCGGGTCGGCCGGACGCTCCAGGCGGAGATCTCGATCGACGAGCCGTTCTGGACGGAGGTCGAAGCGGTGCTCCGCGATCGGGACACCCGCGAGATCACCCTCGCGTTTTGGGCGGGGGGCTTCGAGGCCGCGAGTGATCGCGCCGTGCGCATCACGTACCAGCCCCAGGGCTGTATGGTGCTCGACGACGGCTGCGGTCGGCAGATCGGGGAGACGCTCGCGGTCCAGGTCGTCGACGAGCAGCTCTACGTCGCGGGGGGTCGCCAGATCGTCCGCGACGATCTCATGATCGTGAACGGCCGGAGCGCGTCCTACGTCGAGCCGCCCGAGTGCACCGACACCCCCAACGTGTGGCGCAGCGGGATGTTCGCCCGGCGCACCGGCGAGATCGCTTGTGCGGATCGCCAGCGCGACGACTGCATCGCGACCTCTGGATGTGTGTTGTGGGGCAGTGAAGAAGAAGACCCCGGCTACGCCTGCCACGACGCCGCGACGACCTGTGAGGACGTCGCGAGCTCCGAGGCCTGCGCGAACGCCTTCCAATGTGTCTGGGATCCGGGGGCTTGTTACTGCCCCGAAGGTGAACAGTGCGCGTGTGGCGGTGGGCCGGCGCCGAAGTGTCGCTCCGCTTGCGGAGACCTGATCGGCGCGTGCCCCGCGTCGCACTACTGCGAGGACGGGGAGATCATCGCACCCGAGTGTATCGAGCCGACGGGTGCCGGTGGAGGCGTCTGCACCCGCGTTCCACTCGACTGCGACGGCAGCCCCAACCGTCCGCAGTGTTCATGCGCGCCGGGGCCCGTGTCCATGGACTTCGTGAACGGCTGCGAGCGGAGGCGCGCGCGCGCGTCGGGCGTGCACTTCGGGATGTGCCCGTAGGCGTTTCGAAGTGGGACGAGGAAGTCGCAGCTGCTGTGACACCGGACCTATGGGGAAGCGAACAACGCGAATCCAGTCGCGGCTAATATCATTACGACGATTCCGACAACTACGACGCGAAACTCCTGCGACCTTCGAGCCTTTGCATTTTCGGCCAACTGCCTCGCCTGCTTCGCCTTCTGCGCTTGCTGAACCTGTTCTTCATGCTGTGCTCGCGCTCGCTCTTCGCTACGCTTCTGCGCGGCGAGTTGCTTTTCCCTCACGCGCTTCTCTTGCCTCCGTTTCAGCCATTCTGCGTGTTCCGGAAGGCGTCGCACGTGAAGGCAGAGAGCGGACATGCTGTCGTCGAACTGAGCGTACTGATGGATGGTGCGCGTGTAGTCGGCCTTCCCGCTCCGGTACGCCTTTCGGATGAATCTCTGCGCTCCGCAAAGGCCGCAGTCCTCACATTCATTGTCGACGTGACCATCGTAGAGACAATGGCTGGAGCACGCTGGTGAAAGCCCCGGTCCGGGAACGAGCCCGTAGCCCGTTGCTGAGTTTGCACAGGTGGGGTGGCCACAGGTTGCGGCTCGTCGCTCCGTTCCACAGCTAGAACATGGACCTGTAAGGCTACGCGGCGAAGCGCAGACTTCACACTCAACGTTGCTCCGTCTCGCAGCATGGAGTTCCTCCATCAGTCGGTCAGAGTGCTGAAGAATCCAGCGGGCTAGTTGTTCCCATCCCTGATGCGCCACGAGGTCGAACGGTGCTGCGAGTCCGCAGTTCACGCATTTCTTGGCGTCCTGCGAAAGGCTCTTCCCGCAGACGACGCAATCAACCAACATCAAGGTAGTACAGCCCAAGGGTGCTCTGATCTCCAGAGGCGTCGGAGGCAGAGCGCTTCCGGGCCTTACGCCAGTGCCGTGCATTTAGCGAATCCGGCGCGAATCGAAAGGCCGTCGGCGGGCCTGGGATCTATCGCCCGACGCCGCGGTGCCCGCCGGCCCGCGCTGTCCGCGCTGTCCGCGCTGCATAGATGTCGGAGGACGGCGGGCGGGTCTCTCGGTAGTCGGCGGCAACCGCAATGCTCCCCATGTAGTGGTCGCGTCGCGGCCGTCCCCCGATGGATCCTCGCGGCCTCCCACGCGAGTGACCCACGCCGCCTTCGATGCGTTTCACGAGACCACGGGATTGCGCGTCGGATAATTGCGCCGCCTGCGGTCGAGGGCTGCGATGGACCTGTGGGGGTTCGCCGGCTGGGTAAGGTGGATAGCCGATCGCGTAGGCAGAGTTGAGGAGGAGGCTTCTTTTTCTGTTTGGGGTTGACGGAATTGGAGGCCCTGTCCGGGCCATCTCCTCGACGAACGGCGTCCCTTTCGAAGTTTTTGGACGTGGACTCGTCTTCGGACGCTGACGGTCCGTATCGTGCGCTCTCGCAGATTTCAGACGGTCGTCCTCGAGGCCTGCCAAATCGCGTTTCGAGGGCTCGATGATACCTTCGATGCATGGTGCGTCGTGACGCGGACGGATCCGGAGACGCGCAAGCGTCGACGGATCGGTGCGCTGGCTACGCCTCTCCAACGGATGAGAGTTCCGTCCCGGTAAGCGCCGGAGCGCCGGGTAGCAGGCCCCAGGTCGAGAAGC
>JAVJQW010000016.1:0-2738 GCA_040218735.1 Deltaproteobacteria bacterium | reverse complement strand
CGCTCGAAGTCCACCGGTGCGGGAGCAGTTCGCCGATCTCCGACGCCGGATGCGTTCCCACGCGCATGAGGACGTCGGCGAGATACGCCTCGGGGTTCACGCCGTGCAGACGACACGTGGCCATCAGCGAGTAGAGACCCGCCAGGTTGTACCCGTTCAGCGAACCGCGTCGGTGACCTCCGTCGGGCATGAGGGCCCGATCGGCCCATGGCCAAACGAGAGAGCCGAGAAATCTGGACCCAACGCGTCGAGCGCCTGATGGCGAGCGATCTCACCGACACCGAGTTCGCCGCCGAGCTGGGCGTCAATGTGCACACGCTTCGATCGTGGAAGTGGAAGCTCGGCAAGACCACGAAAGACCGCCCGCGTCCGGAGCGAACGAAGACGCCCACGCCGGCCCCAACGTTCATGGAGATCGTCGCGCCCGCGCCGCAGCCAGATCTCGAATTGCTCGTCGGCGACACGGTTCGCGTACGCGTGCCGGTCGGCTTCGACGAAGACACACTTCGGCGCGTCCTCGTCGCGCTCGAGGTGGCCCGTTGATCCCGTCGACGGTTCGCATCTTCGTCTGCGTCGAGCCGCAAGACATGCGACGCAGCTTCGACGGACTCTCACTCGCCGCGCGCGAGCACATCGGTGAGGATCCCGAGAGCGGCGCGCTCTTCTGCTTCACGAACAAGCGACGAAACAGGCTCAAGGTGCTCTGGTTCGACCGCAACGGCTACTGCCTGCTCTACAAGCGACTCCACCACGCGCGCTTCGTTCTCCCCGAGCAGCGCACTATCGACCCGAAGACGCTCGCCGAGATCCTTCGCGGCGTTCCCACCTCACGTGCGCGTCGATAGTCGCTTGACGCGCAAACATCCGTGGATCAAACCCATCGCGTGGCTGACCTCGATCAGCTCGCTCGACGCCTCGACGAGCTCGAGCGTCGCTCCGCTGCGGCGGAGCAGGAACGCGACACCTACCGCGCGCTCTACCTCGAGATGATGGAGCGCTGCCGCAAGCTGGAGCGCGGGCTTCTCGGCCAAGCGACCGAACGCCTCCCGAAGAACGAACAGCAGCTGTCGCTCGACATCCTCGGCCACATGCTCGACGAGCGCGACCGCGCGGCGATCGAAGAACTGCAGACGGAGGAGGTTCGCGGCCACAAGCGTCGCAAGCCGACCGGCCGCAAGCCGATCCCGGACGACCTGCCGCGCGTCGACATCGAGATCCTTCCGCCGGAGGTCGAACGTGAAGGACTCGATGCGTTCGAGCGCGTCGGCGAAGAAGTGTCGGAGGTGCTGGAGCGTGGCCCCGCGTCGGTGGTCGTGGCCCGCATCGTGCGTCCGAAGTTCGTGCGGAAGGATCGCGATCGCGAAGCGACGGAGTTCCTGATCGGTACGCCACCGACGCTCCCGATCGAACGTGGTCTCGCGGGCGCCGGATTTCTCTCGGATACGCTCGTTCGCCGGTGGCAAGATCACTTGCCACTCAACCGTCTCGAGGACGTGTACCGGCGCGACGGCCTGTCGCTCGCGCGGTCGACGATCTGCAACTGGCACATGCAGCTCGCTTCACTCGCAGAGCCGCTGATCGCCGCGATGCGAGCCGACGCGTTCGCGCAGCCCTACCTGTGCACGGACGCGACGGGCGTCCTCGTGCAGGCGAAGGACAAATGCCGGCGCGCGCACTTCTGGGTCATGGTGGCACCCGAGAAGCACGTGCTGTTCGAGTACACGCGCGACCATACGAACGACGCCGTCGACAGCATCCTCGCGGGGTACGAAGGCTACCTCGTGGCGGACGCGCACGTCGTCTACGACCACCTGTACGATCGCGGCGACGTCGTCGAGGTCAACTGTTGGGCCCACGCGCGACGGTACTTCTTCAAGGCCCTCGGCTCCGATCCGGAACGCGCCCGCGCCGCGCTCGGGATGATTGGCATGCTCTTCAAGGTCGAGCGTTCGATCGCGACCGCACCGCGGAAGAAGAGAGAACGGATCCGGCACAAACATTCGAAGCCGGTCGTCGAGCGCTTCTTCGCGTGGTGCGAAGAGGAGTGGCCGAACTTGCTCGAGTCGACGCCGATCTACGACGGCGTGCGGTACGCACGAAATCAACGGAAGGGGCTCTGCCGCTTTCTCGACGACGGTCGGCTCCCGCTCGACAACAACGTCTCGGAGCGCGAGCTCCGCCGGCAGGCCGTCGGTCGAAAGAACTGGATCTTCGTGGGGAGCGACGACGGCGCGCGCGCGAACAGCGTCTTCACGTCACTGCTCGCGAGCTGCCGGATGCTCGGCCTGGAGCCGTGGAGCTACCTCCGCGACCTGCTCTGTCTGCTCCCCGAGTGGCCCGTCCACCGCGTGCTGGAATTGGCGCCGGCGTACTGGGAGCAGACCGCCGCCCGCGAAGACGTCCAAGCGCTCCTCGCGGCCAACCCATTTCGGCGGCTCACGCTCGACCGGGGGTAGCGGCCGCCAGCGGCTCAGGATGGCCACGTGACCTCGTCAACCACGCGGTTCGCTGAACGGATACGCCAGGTTGCATCCGGCCTCGTGGTGGCCCACGAAGAGGAAGTTCTTCCGGCCGAGCGCCGCGATGCGGAGGGCGGCCTCGCTCCGGTTGTTGTCGACGGGGACCTGCGCATCGTCCAGGAAGGCGGTCAACGCTTCCCAGCCCCGCAGCGCGTATCCGATGGCTTTGCCCATCTTTCCGCGTGGTGGGTGAAGAGACTTCTGCTCGACGAGCCACGC
>JAVJQW010000001.1:0-7509 GCA_040218735.1 Deltaproteobacteria bacterium | reverse complement strand
CGCCGCGCAGCTGTCGTCTCGACGCAGCGGCACGGCCAAGAACGACCACCCCAGCGCCGGCGTCACATCGACGCCGACCGGAGGGCCGAAGATTTCGATTTCGCTGATGGAGGCGCGCGTCTCGAACGGACGCTCGCGATACCGCGCGCTCACGCCGGGCCCGCTTGACGCATACGCGAGCTCGCGCCCGACGTGGTGCTCAGGTCCCGGCCAGCGGTAGCGACCTTCGGTCGACACCGAAGCGACCCAGCCCGCCGGCGCCGGCGGATAGGTGGTGCGCCAGTCGTAGACCGCGCCGGCAATCGACAGGCGCGGCGCATCGAGCCGCACGATCAACGTCGCCGCTTCGTCCCCGACGAGGCGCTCGTCGCGCGCGGCCACGGACCGCACACCCGTGTTGCGCTGGACTTCAAGGACCGACGGATGCGCGCTCGGATCGCTGAGCGGTCCGCGCACGTCGGCGCTCCAGAAGACGCGCTCGTCCGGGAAGACGAGGCCGGGGCCGATCGCACAGACCGGTGCCAGCGGCGTAACCCACGCTTCGGCGACTTCGTAGCCGCGGTTGTTCAGGACGTCGATTCCGCAGGGCATGGACCAGATCGCCGTCGTCTGCGGGGCCGACCAAGGTCCCACAAACGTCTGCTCGCTCAACGCCGTGACACGACTTCCCAACGTCGGCGCCGTGAGGCGCGCGATCACCGAAGGCGTGCTCGCTGCGTCGAGCGCTGTGTCCGAAGGCAGCTCGAGGTGATAGGCGAGCTGACCTTCGAAGGCTGATGCCGTGGAGTTCTCGGTGAAGAGCTCACCGAGATTCGCCCAGCCGATGCGCCCGGACGGGTTGCAGTCCGTGTACCAAACCGGCGGCGATCGAATGTCGACCTCGAAGGTGAACGTCCGCGTGCGTGTGACACCTGCGGCGTCACGCGCGTGCACTTCGACGGCGTGAAGCGCCCCCGGGCGCGCGATCAGCTCGGGCCCGAGGGTCGCGTAGGCGACGGGGATCGCGGCGCGGCCGTCGGCGTCGATCTCGATCGCGCGGGGGGCCCCGCGCTCCAGACCGTTGACGACGTAGCGATACGTCGCGCCGACCACGTCCGGCGAGAAGGTGAGGTCGAAGATCGGGAGGTTGTCGCTCGCGAGGTCGAGGCGGTTCAGGAACTTTTCGAACCGAAACAGCTGCGGCGCCGTCTCGTCGATCACGAGCTCGCGCCCGCCGCCGGCCGGAGCGGTGTACCGAAGGGCACCGCTCGGCTCGAGGTCCACCGCCCAGTCGCCCTCCTGGACGAAGCGCGTGGCCTGCAACGTGATCTGCGGCCCCGTCGCCGTGCACAGCACGTTGTGCTCCGAGACCTCGGACCGATTCCCAGCCTCGTCCTCCGCCCATACCGAGAGGGACGCCACGCGGCCGCACGGCAGGGGCGCGATCGCCTCGAACGTCGCGCCCGCGTCCTGCAGGCGCGACATGACCTCACCGTCCACCTCGACGACGACCTCGGCGCGGCCGGCCTCCTGGAGCGCACCCAAGATCGCGACGGTCGCGGTGGACACCGTCGACGGCACCTCGGCCATGAGCACTGGTGGTGTGTTGTCGACGACGAAGCGGAACGTCTTCGTGGTGCTGCGACCGGCGCGGTCGACCGCCGTCAACGTCACTTGAAACGGACCGTCGGGGAACGCCGCTGTATCAAGTTGAAACTCCGCGCGGTCGCCGAGGGTTCGCACCCTTGTCGCGTTCGCCTCGAAGACAATTTCTGCGACAGCACCACTGTCATCGGCCGCCCGTGCGCTAACCTCCAGGACGCCGGCGGCGGCATGGTTGTCCGTGACGAGCTGACCCATTCGATCCCGCAGTGTGGCTCGCACGAACACCGGGGGCGTGCTGTCCGCCGGCATCGCCGTCCCCGGCGGAAACAGAGGTCCGTCGTGGGTCCGGATCGCTTGCGCGAGTGCGCCGACCTCGGCGCCGCGCACCTCGCTGAGGTTGTCGGGGCCTTCGGCGAAACGGATCAGCGCCGCGGCGAGACTGGCGCGGAGCGTTTGATCGCCGAGCGCGATCCCCGCGAAACGGACCTGCACGCCGCTCGCATCGAGGCCGTCGAACAGGCCATCGCTCAGATCGATCGACAGCTGCCGAAGGAGCGCGCCGCTCGACACCTCGGGACCGAGATCGAGGCCCGCCTGTCGGCGCAAGCCTTCGCCGAGCTCGACGAGCGCGGCGGCGACGAGGCCGGCGATCACGCCGTCCGAGGCGGGCACGCCTGCGACTGCACCCACGTCGATTGGCGCGACCCGGTCATGCGCCATGTCGCCGAGCCAGCCGTGCACCGCCGCGCGCGCCGCCTGCAGCGCTTCGGCAGGATCGTCGCCCTGCCCTACGCGCGTGCCCGCATAGATCCGCGTCAGGTGCGTCGCCGCGGTGACGCGGACCTGCGAGCGCGGCGCGCCCAGCACGACGTCGTCGACGATCGCGCTCAGCGCGCCGGCCTCGATGAGGAGGGTCCCGTTCGCGATCGCCGCATCGAGCACGAACGCGCCGTCGTCTTCGGTGAAACCGGAGGCGAGGCGCGCGCCCCGCACGCCCTCGACGAAGTCGTACAGCACGATCGCCTCACCAACGGCCGCACCGTCGAAGAACACCGACCCGACGATCGGCGTCGTCACCCGGCCCTCGGGCGCGGGCGACGGCTCGGCGCACGCCGAAGCGAGGACGCCCCATACCATCCATGTACGCCGGCTCATGGCGCACCTCTCCCTTTCCGCGTCCGCTCGGGACGCACCTGTCCCCGTGCGCGCCGAGAACGGCACGCGGGGTCCGTTGATCAGCGCCGCGCGATCTTTCACGATCGCGACGGCGCGAGGCGGTGACGTCGCGTCCCTACGCGCGTGTCACCAACGCACCGTCGGCCCTCCGCCGAAGGTGAAGATCGTGAGCCCTTCGGCGAGCGCGCCGCGCCCCAGCGTCGTGCGCGCCTGCAGCGTGGCCGCGAGGCCGATCTGCTCGCCGAGGCGGCCCTCGAACACCCAGACATCGACCCCGACAGCGCCGATGAACGTCGGAATGGAGGCGCTGTTCGCGGATCGATCCGTTCGCAGCGGGACCCCGTCGCCCTGCCCGCTCACGATCAACAGCCCCAGCCCCGCCTCGCCCCTGAGTTCGATGCGAGGCGACTCCCAGCCGCTTTGCTCGTAGTAGGACCATGAGCGCTCCCACAGCGCGTAGCGAAGCGCCGCGCGCGCCGACAGCTCGACCAGGAGGATCGTGCCGTTTGCTTCGTGCTCGTAGGCGACCGGCAGCACCTCGAGCCCCGCGCTGGGACCAACGCGAAGCGCGCCGTCGCCGAAGCGGTAACCCACCGCGGCCCGGAAGCTACTCTGCACCCCGGACACGTCACCGTTTCGAATCGCGGCGCCGGCGGCTTCGACCCGGGCCCGCCACCGATACCTCTGCACTTCGAACGGCGGCTCGGTGATCACGGCGCCCGCCGGTGGATCCACGCGGGCCTCGCCCGGCGCGGCCCCGTCGCGTTTGCGATCCACGCCCGGCCCCCGTGGGGGACCGTCGGGCTCCGGCTCGATCCCGCGCGGCGGCGCCGCGGCGGTCGCGCGCTGCGCGGCGCACGTCTCTTTGGACTTGGCGATGAGGATCGGCGTCCGCGAGTCCATGCGGCAGTCGCCGGTGCAGGCGGCGCGGTAGCGTTCGTAGAACTCGACCGCCTCGTCGCAGCGATCGCTCTTCCGGTACGCCTGCGCGATCCCGAACAACAACGCCGGGTCGCCATTCTTACGATAGGCCTGCGACAACAGATCGACCGCCTCGTCGTAGGCTTCGAGCGTGAAGGCGCGGCGGCCGCGGCGCGCGAGCCCCTCGGCGGACGCATCCGGGTCCGTCGACGGCGCGGCTTGCGCGGTGAGCAGCGCGACCAGGGTGAGGTTCATCCAAGACATTCGACTTCGCTCCTCATCTTCAACGACCCGGGTCGTAACCCTCCGGGAACAGGGCGTCCGGATCCAACGCAGGGCCCTCGCCGGCGTCCGGCTTGGGCGGCAGCTCGTAGCCTTCGGGGAACAGGCGATCGAGCGGCGTCGCCCCGCCGTCGCGCTGTGGCGCCGTCGCGGGCGACTTCACCTCGACCTTCGACGGCTTCGGCTTCCTTGCCGTCTTCACCGTTGTCACCCTGCGCGAAGGCCTTGGCTTCTTTGCCTCCCCGCCGTCGCGCCGATCCGCACCACCGTCCCGCACTTCTGCCTCGACCTGCACCGCGACCGCCCGCCCCGCATCGCGCCGCACACCCGCATCGAACACCGGAGGCATCGACGACGGCCGCGCCACCGCAGGGCTCGAGCCACCGCGCGGCGCCTTCATGAGCAGCGCGATCACCAGTCCCAGGACCAGCACGCCCAACACGGCGACAACCATCGGCAGCACCCCGCCAGAGCTCGACCCGGACGGCGGCGCCCAGCTCAGCGACTGCGTCCGCGAGCGCATCGCCAACACCTCCTCGGGCACCCGCTCCGTTACCCGCGGGCGCTCATTGGCCGTGAGGTCCTCGAGCACCGGACCCGGCACCCGTCGCGTCAGGTCTTCTTCCTGAAGCCACTGCGCGAGGCGGCTTTGATCGCCGCCTTCGAGCAGGCCGCTTCGCTCGATAAGCTCCAACGCACTGCGCGCCGTCGGGCGACGCCGCGGATCGCGGCACAGCATGTCGAGACAGAGATCGGCGACGACCTCCGGAACATCGGCGCGGACGGCGAGCGGCGAGCGGACCTGGTCGTTCAAGATCTTCCGGATGGCCGCCTTGGCGCCCTCGCCTCCGAACAACCGCTCGCCGGTCAGCATCTCATGCAGGACGACGCCCATACTGAAGACGTCGGCACGCGCATCGACCTCTTCGTAGAGCAGACGCTCCGGGCTCGTGTACGCCGGCTTGCCGCGGACGTTGGTCTGCGTCTTGTCGGCAGACTCGATCACTCGCGCGATCCCGAAGTCCGTGACCTTCACCTGCCCCTGCGCCCCGACGAGCACGTTGTGCGGCGACAGGTCACGATGCACGACCGGACGCGGGCGCCCTTCCTCGTCGACACGCTCATGCGCGTACGCGAGACCGCTCAGGATTTCGCGCGCGATGAACGCCGCCATCGCGATCGGCATCGCCCCGCGGGCGCGCATCACGCTCGATAGGTCCACGCCGAGCTCGGACCCTTCGACAAGCTCGAGCACCAAGAACAGGCCTTCCTTGTCGCGTCCCGATTCGTGAACGTTCACGATGTTGGGGTGCACGAGCTCCGCGCAAAGCTGAGCCTCGTTCCTAAACATTCGCTCGAACTCCTCGAGGTCTGCACCCGGCGGCACCCTCATGTACTTGAGGGCAACGAGGCGCTCGAACGCTTCGGACTCCTGTCGAGCCAGAAACACCTCGCCCATCCCGCCACCGCCGAGGCGACGAATCTTCCGATACGTCGTCATCGGGGACCTCGATCCCCTTCGCGTTGGTACACTGCGAAGCCACCATGCAAGTTCGCGTCTATGCCGAGGGCGTCTGCATCCGCGAAGCCCACCTCACCAACCGACGGACGCTCAACGTTGGCCGCGACGTTACGCACAACCTCCAGCTGCCCGTCGCACGCGGCCCCGCGCTGCTGTTCCGGCTGCACTACATCAGCGCGACGGAGGCTCGCCTCGAAGACCACACCGAGGGTCAACTCCAGGTGAACGACGCGCCCGCCGTCGATCAGTCCGTCGTGACCCCGGCCCACTGGCTGCACCTCGAACACCTCGCCATCCGCCTCAGCGAAACGCCGGCGCGCGCCCAAACCGCGACCATGATGTCCTTCGAGGACGCGGCGCCCGCCATTCAAATCGATTCCGCGAATGGTGATGTTCGCCGGCTCGACCCGCGGACCTTGACCGCTGACCAGCCGCTCGTCATCGGCCGCAAGCCACCGGCCGACGTTGCGTCGATCACCCTCGCCGACGGGCGTCTTGCTTCGCGCGTTCATCTTCACCTTTGGGCAGAGGGCCCGCGCTGGAAACTCGAGGTGCTGTCGAAGAACGGAGCACGCCTCAACAAGGTCGACCTGCCGATGGGCGCCGTCGTGTCCTTTCGACCCGGCGTCCTGCAGCCCGCTCACCTTCAATGCGGCACGCAGTCGTTCCGGCTCACGCAGGTGCCGCGCCGCATCGACTTCGTCCCTCGCAGCGCGGCCATGTGTCGGATCTACGAGCTCATCGAACGCGACTACGCGGATTCGGAGCTTCCTTTTCTCATTCTCGGGGAGACCGGCGTCGGCAAGTCGTTCCTCGCCGCGCATGTTCACCAGTGCTCGCACCGCGCGACGCATCCGTTCATCACGTGCGCCTCGCCCCATGACAGCCTCAACGGGACGGATTTGTTTGGCTGCACGGACGGCGCCTTCTCCGGTGTCTCCGCCAGGCTCGGCGCGTTCCGCGAGGCCGCCCACGGAACCCTCTTTCTCGATGAGATCGGCGACTACAGCACTACGACCCAGCACCAGCTGCTGCGCGCGATCGATACCGGACAGATCCAAGTTCTTGGCGAAAACGGAGAGCGCCACGTCGACGCACGTGTCATCGGCGCCACGCTCGTCGACATTCCGCACGCCATCACCGCGGGCGCCTTCCGCGAAGACCTCTACCGTCGTCTCCTGAAGCTCCCTCCGCTCCTGGTGCCGCCCCTGCGCGACCGCATCGAAGACATCCCCCCCTTGGTCGACGTCTTCCTTGCGCAACAAGAACTCCCGGCCGAGAGCGTGGCCGACGATGCCATGTCCGTACTGACGGAGCACAAATGGCCGCACAACCTCGGCGAGCTTCAGAGCGTCCTTCAGGAGATGCACCGCAATGCGTCGGCGCGACGCGCTTCGCAGATGCGTGCCGAGGACGCTCGCATCGCGATCGAGGAGTCGCGACGACTCCGTGAGCGACGAGACGTCGGCGAAACCACCGTCGTCACCGAAACCAAGAAGGCCCGGCACCATCCGGTGCGTCCCACCAAGGAAGTGATCGTCACCGCGCTCGAAGCTGCCGGCGGCAACATCCGCCGCACCGCAGACGACCTTTCGCTGCACGAGGCCACATTGCGGCGCTACATGCGGAGCCACGGTCTCGATGCGCGCGACTTTCGGAACACGTAGACGCATCACCAGTACACGCTCAGTTCCAGGGGGACGGTCACGAACCGCGCATAGCGCTCCGCACCGAACACCTCGGTCACGCGCAACGCCGCGCCCACAAACACGAGGTTGAAGATTCGCCAGTCGACCGCGACTCCGAGCATCACCGTCGCCCCGCCCTGCCCTTCGTCCGAAAGCTCGACACCGAAGCTGCGACCCGTCTGTACGTCGCGAAGATCCTGCGCCGAGTAGATCGTCCACTGGTACCCGAGCGCCCCTTCGACGTACGGCGCGACATCGTAGCCGCTCAGCACCTTGTAGCGCGCACCGGCGTGCACGCCGATCTGTTGCGCCGAGAAGACGCGCACCGCGTCGACC
>JAVJQW010000070.1:0-489369 GCA_040218735.1 Deltaproteobacteria bacterium | reverse complement strand
CCGATCCGGCGTCCGCATCCGATCCGGCGTCCGCATCCGATCCGGCGTCCGCATCCGATCCGGCGTCCGCATCCGATCCGGCGTCCGCATCCGATCCGGCGTCCGCATCCGATCCGGCGTCCGCATCCGATCCGGCATCCGCATCCGGTCCGGCGTCCGCATCCGGTCCGGCGTCCGCATCCGGTCCGGCGTCCGCATCCGGTCCGGCGTCCGCATCCGATCCGGCGTCCGCGTCCGATCCCGAGTCGGTCGCCGAATCCGCGTCCGCCTCCGAATCCGCGTCCGATCCCGAATCCCCGTCGGCGTCCGACGCCTCCGCGTCCCTCGCGCCCGTCTCCGGGCCCGAGGCGTCGGTGCCCGACGCGAGCCCTCCCGATCGCGCCGCGCCGCCCGACGCCGACCCCGAGGACGCGGCGGCCGCGGCCGCCGCGCTCGCGGCCGATCCCGACTTCGCGGCGGCCACGCTCCAGACCACCACGTCGCCCGCCGACGAGGAGCCCGCCACGCTCCGCGACAGCCCGCAGAGCGGGCCGACGCTGGTGGGGCCGGCGCCCATCGATCCGTTCGACCCGCGCCCGACGGCGCCCGCCGACGAGGACGAGGCCGCGATCGACGCGCTCGCGGCGTCGTGGCGGCAGCCGGTGTTGCCGGCGGGGGAGAGCCCGTGGAGCGAGGTCGTCTCCACGCGCGGCGCGCATCACCGTTCGCACGCGACGTTCCCCGGGATCGAGTGGGAGCTCCCGGTCCAGAACACCAAGCCGCGCGCGCCTTCGCCTTCGCCCTCGCCGACGCCGTTGGAGATCGATGAGGAGGTCGAGCCCGAGATCGTCGACGCGATCAGCGGGTTCAACTGGAAGAAGGTCGTCTCCGGCGTCGTCGCGGTGCTCGTGATCTTCGGCCTGTTCGCGCTCATCGCGCGCTCCGGCGGCGACGACGAAACGGGTGAGTTCACGGTCGCGCACTCGATGAACGCGTTCCACCTCGACTCGCGGCCCTCCGCCGCGACGGTGATCGCCGCGGCCGACGGGCGCGTGCTCGGGAAGACACCCCTGTCGTTCCTGGTCCCGAACGCGACGCGCTCCCCGATCATCCTCGCGGCGCCCGGTCACGAGCCGCTCGAGATCGACCTCGTCCGGCGCGGCAAGATCGTCGCGGAGCTGACGCCGTTGAAGGCGCAGCCCTGCGAGGTCACCCTCCGCGCCACCGACGGCGCGCGCCTCGAGGGGATCGGCTTCGACGCGGGCGCCACCGACCAGGTCACCGTGCCGGGCGCCGGCGTCGTTCGCGCCGCCGAGGGGCAGCGCGTGCGAGGTGCGCGCGTCGTGCGGTGCCCCGAGATCGGCGGCGGGGCGACGCAGCAGGTCGCGCTCGAGCCCGTCCCGCAGACGGTCGCGGTGCGGCTGACCGAGCCCGCCGGCACCGCGGCGTACATGAACGGCGATCCGATCGGCCGCGTGCCCACGCTCGCCCGTGCGCAGACCGCGTTCGTGCACATGCGCGTCGACGACGCGTCCGGGATGAGCGAGGAGCGCTGGGTCCCCACGCACGGATCGATCGAGGTCCGGATGCCCACGCCGAAGGCGCGCAAGCTCCCGATCCTCGTGGTGCCGGACAACGCGCCTACGCCCTCCGCGGGGCCGCCCGTCGCGCCCCCGCCCCAGGACGAGGTCGACGACTCGACCGACGACGACACCGTCGAAGAGGACAGCGCGCCGCCGCGGCGTCGCCGCCGTCGAATGTCGAAGCGCCAGCGCCGCGCGAAGGCGCGCGAGCTGCTCGACGCCGGCACACGTGACCTCGTCGCCGGCAAGACGAAACCGGCGCGCGCCAAGCTCCGCTCCTGCCTCAAGTACGACGCCCGGCTCGCCGAGTGTCACCGCGAGCTCGGGACCCTCTACCGTCGCCTGCGGAACCCGCAGCTCGCGAAGAAGTACTACCTCGAGTACCTGCGCCTGAAGCCGAACGCCTCCGACGCCTCGACGATCCGGCGCATGCTCGAATAGGCGCGAGGCCTTGACCCAAACCTCGCGCGACGCAACACGTCCCACTGGGCCGATGTCCTCCGTCGACGCACCGTCCGGCGAGCCGGATGACGCCGCGCGTCCGCGGTGGATCGAGCAGTTGTTCGGCGCCTCCGTCGGGCTCGTCGCGCTCGGCTTCCTCGGGGTGCTCGCGGCGTCGATGCTGCCGCGTCGCGCGTCGCTCGCCGCCTACGGTGCGGTCGCCGCGCTCGACACGCTGAAGCTGAAGGACGTCGCGATCCCCTGGCTCGTGACCCTCGGCGTCCTGGTGCTCATGGCGGGCGCGAGACACCGCGGTCTGCGGAGCCCGCGCGCCGCTGCGGCCTGCGTCGGGCTGCTGCTGTTCTCCGCGCTCACCGCGTTCGCTTCGCACATCGGGCACCACGGCGCGATCGTCGCGGTGGCGCTCGTCGTCGGCGTGGCGGTCGGCGCGCAGGCCGACGTCGACGCCACGAACGGTCGAAGCTCCCGCCACACCTGGTGGGTGCTGTGGCTGCTCGTCGCGGTCGTCCACGCGATCTTCTCCATGCACCGGCACTGGGCGTTCGGGAGCGGGAGCTGGGATCACGGCTGCATGGTCCACAACTTCTACCGAGCCGCGCACTTCCTCGACACGACGTCCACGGTCCTCGGCGACGTCGACTTCCTGGGCGACCACTTCATGCTCGGCATCTATCTCTACGCGCCGATCGTTTGGATGGATTCTTCTGGATATATGGTCCTCGCGGTGCAGGCGATCAACGTCGGCGCCGCCGCGCCGGCGATCTACCTGATCGCGCGCCACCACGGTGCGAGGCCGCTGTCCGCCGTGGTGATCGGCGTCGTGACGGGGCTGTCGTTCGGGCTGCAGTCGGCGTCGTTCTTCGACAGCCACGAGATCACCGTGGGCATCGGGTTCCTCGCGTTCGGGCTGTGGGCGATCGAGACGGAGCGCTACCGGCTCGCGACGTTGTTCCTGGTGCTCTTCGCGACCTTCAAGGAGTCACTCGGCGCTTACGTGGTCGCGCTCGGCCTGTTGATGTTGTGGCGCGCCGCGAGGTCGAGGCGGTGGCGCCCCGCGAAGTTCGGTGCGGGGTGGATCGTCTTCGGCGCGGTGTGGTTCGTGCTGGTGAACCGGGTGTTCATGCCGACGCTGATCGCCCGCGCGAACGCGCCCGAGCCGCACGAGACGTTCGGCGACTTCGGGCCCACGGTGTTCGCCGCGGCGATCGGGATCGTGACGCACCCGATGAAGGCGTTCCTGGCGCTGTTCGTTCCGGCGGAGAAGCTCGCGAGCCACGCGGTGACGTTCGGCGGGGTGGGGTGGCTCGCGCTGCTCGCGCCCGAGATCGGGATCGCCGCGCTGCCGTTGTTCGCGGAGCGGTTCCTCTCGTCGAAGGGCACGATGTGGGAGATGGGCTACCACTACGCCGCGCCGCTGTGTCTGTACGCGGGGTGGGCGACGGCGGTGGCGTGGCCGCGGATCGTCCCGATGTTCGACGCCGCGTTGGACCGGGTTCGTCTGGCGGGCCGCGGGTCGACGGTCGCGACGGCGTATGTGCTGACCGCCGCGATCCTCGTGACGCAGTACGGCTATCGGCACCCCGCCAACTACTACCGGTGGCGCGAGGGTTACTTCTCGAAGCCGGCGCGTCGGACCGCGAACGCCCACGCGGTGGCGCTGGTCGCGTCCGAGGGGCGCGAAGCGCGCGTCGCGGTGCAGAATCGGATCCTCCCGCACCTCGCGGATCGTCCGGTCGTGTATCGGCTGGGTGAGTGGAAGAAGGCGGACTGGGTGGTGCTCTCCGTCGGCGAGAGCGCGTGGCCCTACGACGCGGGCCTCCCGCAGCGCCTGGCGCGGCAGCTCAGCCGGGACCAGGCGTGGCGCCTGGTGTTCTCCGAGACCGGGACGGCGGTCTTTGCGCGGGTTTCGGTCACCGAGCGGCCGGCGGTGGAGCCCCACGCGGATCTGGGCGTTTCGAGGCCTTGATTGGTCGGCGCCGGACGGCTACAAGGCCCGTCGAGTGGGCGGCTACGGGACCATCCTCGTCTTGTTCGTGATCGCCGGCGGCATCGCGTCGACGCTGCACTTCTTGACGTCGACCCTCGGTCCGCGCGCGCCGAACCCGCTCAAGTCGGAGCCGTTCGAGTGCGGCAACATCCCGAAGAACCTCACCAAGCGTGTCTCGGTGAAGTTCTACGTGGTGGCGCTGCTGTTCATCCTCTTCGACATGGAGACGGTCTTCCTGTTCCCGTGGGCGGTCATCTACAAGGACCTGGGGTGGCTCGGGTTCTGGAGCATGCTCAGCTTCGTGTTCATCCTGACCCTGGGGCTCGTCTACGTGTGGAAGAAGGGCGCGCTCGACTGGGAGTGACGAAGGGGCTACGGTCGAAACGATGTCCGACAGCCAGGCCAACCTCCTGCAGAACGAGGCCACGACCACCACGGTCGAGGCGGCCGAAGGGTTCTTCCGTCGCCTGCTGAACAAGAACGACACGGTCCAAGAGGTCGTGAACTGGGGGCGGCGTTGGTCGTTCTTCCAGTACCCCTTCGTGACCGCGTGCTGCGGCATGGAGTACATGGCGACCGCCGGCCCGCGCTATGACTACGCGCGCTTCGGCGCGGAGCTGCCGCGGTTCTCGCCGCGCCAGGCGGACCTGCTGATGGTCGTCGGGACCATCACCCACAAACAGGCGCCCGTGCTGCGCACCGTCTACGAGCAGATGGCGGAACCGAAGTGGGTGATCAGCTTCGGCGTGTGCGCGTCGAGCGGTGGGTTCTACCGCAACTACGCCACGGTGCAGGGGATCGACACGATCATCCCGGTCGACGTGTACATCCCGGGCTGCCCGCCGCGCCCCGAGGCCGTGCTCGACGCCATCATGATGCTTCAGGACAAGGTCAAGCAGGAGCGCCGCGCGCTGCTGCCGGTCGTGAAGTAGCCCCCTCAGGAGCCCCGACCCGTGAGCAAGGAAGTCCTGGAGCGCTTCAGCGCCAAGTTCGCCTCCGAGGTGATCGACGCACACTCGGAGCACGGCGACGACACCGCGATCGTGAAGCCCGAGCGCGTGGTCGAGATGGTCACGTGGCTGCGCGACGACCCGGCGATGGCGTTCGAGCTGCTGTCGGACGTGACGGCGGCCGACTACCTCGGCGTGAAGGAGCCGCGGTTCGAGGTGGTCTACCACTTCTACAGCGTCTCCAAGAACCACCGCCTCCGCGTGAAGGTCCCGCTCGAGGAGCGTGAGCCGAGCGTCCCGTCCGTCGTCGGTCTGTACAAGTCGGCGCTGTGGATGGAGCGCGAGGTCTGGGATCTCTACGGCATCGTGTTCGAGGGCCACCCGGATCTGCGCCGCATCCTGATGTACGAAGAGTTCGAGGGGCACCCGCTCCGCAAGGACTACGAGATGGAGCATCGGCAGCCGCGCATCCCGCCGCGTGCCGGGCAGCGCCACCTGTAAGATGCCCGTCGGTGAGGCGCTTCGCTCTCGTCGTCGCGCTCCTCGCGTTCTCCCAGCTACCCCCCACCGCTGACGCCGCCGCGCCGCGACGGGTGTGGCGAACGATCGTCACGCCGCGCTGTCGCGTCCACTACCACGAGGGCACCGGCGCGCTCGCCGCGCGGGTGAGCCGGATCGCGGAGCGCGCGTTGTCCGAGCTGTCGACGATGCTCGGGCACGCGCCGAACGTGCCGGTGCACATCGTGGTCACGGACGAGACCGACGACCCGAACGGCTTCGCGCAGACGCTCCCGCAGAACGTGGTCACGGTGTTCGCGGGGGTGCCGCGCGCGCACGAGACGCTCGGCGACTACGACGACTTCATGGACCTGCTCGTCACCCACGAGCTCGTGCACATCGTCCACATCGACACGGTCCTCGGGGTCCCGAGCTGGGTGAACGCGGTGCTCGGCAAGACGCTCGTGCCGAACGGCGTGCAGCCGCGTTGGTTCATCGAGGGGCTCGCGACGTTCCTGGAGTCGCGCCTGACGAGCGGCGGGCGCGTGAAGTCGACGTACATCGACCTGCTCGTGCGGACGCAGGTGCTCGCGGACGGCTTCCCCGAGATCGATCGCCTCACGCACTACACGCGCACGTTCCCGGGTTCGAGCTACGCGTGGTTCCTCGGTGGGCGCTTCGTCGACTTCATCGCGCGCCGACACGGCGTCGAGGCGCTGCGCGAGATCTCCCTCGGCTACGGCGCGCGGCCGATCCCGTACGCGATCAACCTCGTGGCGGAGCGTGCGACGGGGGAGACGTTCGTCGAGCTGTTCGACCTGTGGCGCGCCGAGGAGGTCGCGCGCGCGCACGCCGTCGCGGCGCGGGTGGCGGCGGAGGGCCCGCGGCTCGGTTCACACGTGCCCAACGAGTCGCCGCTGGTGCGGTTCCCACGCTTCGCGCGCGACGGACGGCTCGCGGTGGTGGCGTCGCCGCGCCACGACGACGAAGACCTCGTCGTCCTCGCGCCCGATCTCGTCACGGCGCGACTCCGCCTGCGGACGTCGGACGGGCGAGGCGCCTTCACGGCGGACGGCGCGCGCTACGTCGCGACGATCCGCGACACCGTCGATCAGGTCTACTCACACCGCGACCTGGAGATCATCGACGTCGCGACCGGGCGCCGTCGTCGCCGCACCTTCGGATGGCGCCTGCAGGAGCCGGACGTCGCGCCCGACGGGACGATCGTCGCCGTCGCGCAGGAGGCGGGCCGGACGCGGCTCGTCACGTTGTCCGTGGACGGTGAGGACGACCCGGCGACGCTCGGTTGGCTCGAGGAGGGCGAGCAGGTCTACGACCCGCGGTGGTCGCCCGACGGGTCCGCGGTGGTGGCCTCGGTGCGGACGGACGACGACGGCGGACGAAACCTCGTCGTCTTCGAAGGCGGCCGGAGGCGGCAGCTCACCGACGGTCCGACGCGCGACAGCTTCCCGTGCTGGTCCGCCGACGGGCGCCGGATCTTCTTCGCGAGTGATCGCGGCGGGGTGTTCAACATCCACGCGGTCGACGTCCGGAGCGGCGTCATCGAACGCCTGACGAACGTCGTGAGCGGCGCGCTCATGCCGGCCGCACACCCTGACGGCCGACGCCTCCTCTACGTGCACGGCGTCGCGACGGGCTGGGAGCTGAGGTCCATCGATCTCTTGGACGAACCGCGCGCGCCGCTGCCGGACATCCCGCGGTTCGCGGTGACGGCGACCGTGTCCCCCGCGGTCTATCCGGACGTCGCCTACGACGCGTGGGAGGCGTTGCTCCCGAAGGCCTGGCTCCCGGCGATCGCGCAGGACGGGGTCGGCGATGCGGTGGGCCTGATCCTCTCCGGTGAGGACGCGTTGAAGCAGCACCTCTGGTCGCTCACGCTGCGGTATGGCCTGAGCTCGGAGCGCCTCGGTTATGCGTTCGACTACACGAACCGGCAGACGCCGTATCCGCTGTCGATCTCGACCGCGCTCACCACCACGAACCGCCCCGGTCGCCTCGCCGCGGACACGACGTTCGAGGACCGGCTGGAGACGATCTTCCGCCTGAACGCTTCGGTGTCGTTCCCGATGTCGTTCTGGGATTCGGGACACGCGGTCGGGCTTTCTTACGGCGTCGAGACCCGGCGCGGCGTGACGCTCTTCGACGACGACCCGTTTGCACCTGCGCCTCGCTCGCTCGGCGACCTGACGCTGTCGTCGGTGGCCGCGTCGTGGTCCTTCTCGAACGTCCGCGGGTTCGCGGAGTCGGTGTCCTCCGTGAACGGGACGGCGCTCGCGGTCGCGATGCGGATGCACTCCCCGACGCTCGGCTCGGACCTTCGCGTCTTCGACGTCACCGCAGCGGCCACCGGGTACTGGCCGATGCCGTGGGCTCGTCACCACGTGCTCGCGGCGCGGCTCGCGCTCGGCGCGGCGTCGGGCGACACGGCGGGGCGCGCGTTCTTCGTGCTGGGGGGCCTGCCGATTCGGAACGTCGTGACCGACGCCCTCGACGGGGTCGGCTTCGGCGTCGACAACCTCCGCGGCTACGAGCGCACGGCGCTGCGCGGGAGCACGTATTACCTCGGGTCGCTGGCGTACCGACTCCCGCTCACGTCGCTCACGACGGGGTGGTTCACGCTGCCGCTGTACTTCGATCGCATCCACGCCGAGGTCTTCGTCGACGCCGGCCACGCGGGGAACACCATCGCGTCGCCGAGCGTGGGCGTCGGCGCCGAGCTGCGCATGGATCTCGCCGTCGCGTACGTGCGGCCCTACACCCTGCGCCTGGGGTACGGGCGCGGGGTCTCGTCGTCGGGGATCGACAACGTCTACCTCGTCCTCGGCGGGAGCTTCTGACGGTTCAGGCGGCCGAGTGTCAGTGACGATCGGAGCCCCAGCCGCCTCCAAGTCGCATCGCCCGCGTGCGGACGGCAGCGACGCTCCGGCCGAGTCGGCGCGCGATCACCTCGTACGGGTACCGTCGCTCGACGAGCCCGCGGAGGCGGGAGTCCTCGTCGGGCGTCCAGAAGGCACAGTGCCGGGGCGGAAGTTCATCAGGCCGGCGCGTCCACACGATGCGTGTCCGCGACGGATCTGAGGTGCAGATGACCCCGTCCGCGATCGCATCGAGCTCGTCGATCGGGACGGCCATCCCGTGCGTGCGGTACGTTCGGTTCGGGACCGCACGGTCTTCGAAGCGCCCAATCCATCGCGACACCGCGGCGTGTCGGAGGCGCTCCATCCGGACGACGTAGACGGAGTCCGCGCCGCTCACGAAATACAGTAGGTAGTCGGCGCGCGACGTGTACAACCACCCCGCCTTCTTCGTGCGGTCGTTCGAGACGGTTTCGATGAAGACACGCCCGGTCTGAGCGGCTCGAAAGTCGGTCTTGTACTCGACCGTCCACCGACGTCCGCGGAAGTGGAAGACGCGGTCGATGCCGTCGCGTTGGTCATCGCGGCTGACGGGTTCGACGCGCAGCATCCGAGAGAACATCGAATCGAGGACGGATTCGGCGAGGGCTCCACGGCGGTACTGCGTTTCGAAGTCGAAGGGCATCGCGCCTGCCTTCTGCAGGCTTCGTTCCGAACCGCCGACAGCGCCCCAGATGCGTGACCATGCATCCGGGGCGCCACGTTGACGCGGTGCTTCGTGATGCGTTCGCGCGACGCTGAACGTGTCCGCAGTTGCGCGGGATCACCGATCGCGGAGGCGCTGGCGGGCGCGGACCAGCGCGAAGCCGAGGAGGTTCGCGCCGCGCCACTTCGCGGGGTCGTGGACGTCGGGGTTGTTGACGCCCATGCCGATGCCCCAGATGCGGTCGCGGGGGGCGGCCTCGACGAGGATCGTATCGCCCGTGCCGAGGAGGAAGTCGCGTAGCGCTTCGTCGGATGTGAACTTGGCGACGTTGCCCTCGGTCACGAGGTCGAAGCGCGCCGCCTTCCAGGCGGCGTCGTCGAAGCCGCGTACCCGACGGCCGAGCTTCTTGGCGTCGGCCGGGGAGGGGGCCGCGAGGATCGCGGCGAGCATCGCTTCGTCACCGAACAGGCGCGCCTTGCCCGCCATCATCCAGTGCTCGGCGGTCACGTAGGTGACCCCGTCGACGTCGAACGGGAACACGTACCACTGCGACAAGCAGGCGCGCGTGACCGTGCCGTCCTCGGAGGGGCGGTGGCCGTAGAAGGGGAGGTAGTCGAACTTCGCGCCGGCCGCGACGGCCGAGCGGAGGGTGTCCAGATCGAGCGGCAACATACCCCTCAACCTGAGCACCAATGCTAAAAGAGTCAAACAGACTTTTTGGCTTGTCTCTCGACTCGATCAGCCGAGGTCGATCGGTTTGGCCCAATCGATCCCGTCGATCTCGGTGATCGTCTTCAGCACCGCCTCCGGCACCGCGCCGTCGATCGAGAACACCGCCTCCGCGACGTCCGAGTCCGCCGAGGAGCGCGCGAGCGCGAGGCGCGAGATGTTGACGTCGTTGTCTCCGAGGATCGTCCCGATGCGCCCGAGCATGCCCGGCCGGTCGTGGTGGTGCGTGAGGAGCAGCCGCCCCTCCGGCACGACCTCCACCGAAAAGCCGTTCACCGAGACGATGCGCGGCGTCTCGTCGCCGAACATCGCGCCGACGATCTTCGTCGTCTTCGCGCCCGACACCTCCAGCGAGATCCCGTTCGAGAACGCCTTCGCCTTCGTGGTGCGCTCGACCACGACCTCGATGCCGCGCTCCTTCGCGAGGTACGGCGCGCTCACCGGGTTCACGTCGCGGCCGAACGCGGACTCGAGGAGCCCCGTCAGCAGCGCCGCCGTCACGGGCGCCTCGGGGAGCTCGGTGCTCTTCCCGGCGAACACCGCGCGCACCTTCTCGACGCCCCCGGCGTGCAGCTGCCCCGCCATGCGGCCCATCTTTCGCGACAGGTCGAGGTACGGGCCGACGACCTTCATCAGCTCCGGCGACACCGCCGGCGCGTTCACCGCATTCTGAATCACGCCCTCGGTCAGGTACGCGACGATCTGCTGCGCGACCGCGACCGCGACGTTGACCTGCGCTTCCGTCGTCGACGCGCCGAGGTGGGGCGTGAGGATGACGTCGTCGCGGTGCAGGAGGGGGTGATCGGCGGGCGGCGGCTCCTTCTCGAAGACGTCGAACGCTGCCCCCGCGAGGTGCCCGGACTCCAGCGCTGCGACCACCGCGGCTTCATCGACGAGCCCCCCACGCGCCGCGTTCACCAGGAACGCACCCTTCTTCATCTTCGCGATGGCGTCCTTCGAGATGATGTTCTTCGTCCCGTCCACGAGCGGGACGTGCAGCGTGACGATGTCGGCGCGCGCGAGGAGGGTGTCGAGGTCCGCGAGCTCCACGCCGAGGTTCGCGGCCCGCTCCTTCGTGACGAAGGGATCGTAGGCGACCACCTTCATCGACAGCCCCCGCGCCCGGTTTGCCACGATCGTGCCGATGTTGCCGAGCCCGACGACGCCCAGCGTCTTGTCGTACAGCTCCTTGCCGCCGAACTTCGACTTCTCCCACTTGCCGGCCTTCATCGACGCCGTCGCCTGGGGGATGTTCCGCATGAGCGAGCACATCAGCGAGATCGCGTGCTCGGCGGTGGTCACCACGTTGCCGTCGGGCGTGTTCATCACCAGCACGCCCTTTTCGGAGGCGGCGGGTTTGTCGACGTTGTCCGTCCCGATCCCGGCGCGGCCCACGACCTTGAGCTTCGTGGCCTTGTCGAGCACCTCGCGCGTCACCTTGGTGGCGCTGCGGATCGCGAGGCCGTCGTACTGGTGGATGACCCCCAACAGGTCCTCCGCGGAGAGGCCAGGGCGGTTGTCGACCTCCACCCCCTCGGCGCCCTCGAAGATCTGGATGCCTTCGGGCGCGAGTTTGTCGCTGACGAGTACTCGAAACGGTGCGTCACTCATGGGACGCGGACCGTAGCGGCGGCGCCCGGATTCGTCACCTGTTTCTGCGGTGCGTCATGAGTCCGTAGGTGACCCCTCCCGCCGTCTTCGCGTAGGCTGAAATGACGATGTTGGCCGCAACGGTGCAAGAGCCTTCGCGGGTCCGCGCGTTGCTCCAATCCATCCCCAGCCTCCGCGGGCTCGGCCTGCGGCGGGGTGTGATGCGGCGGCACCTGCGGACGTGGTCGCCCGCCGAGCTGGCGATCGTCGTCGAGCGGATCGCGCGCCTCGCCGCGCGTCGCGACGGGCGCGCGCAGCAGACGTCGTTTGCGTTGGGGCTCGCGATCGCAGAGCGCCGCGCCGAAGCGGGCGAAGACGCGGTCGACGCCGCGTTGGCATTCGCGCAGGCCGAGCAGCTCGCGCTCGCCGCGATGCTCCTCGCGCGGCCCGCGGCGCATCGCTTGGTGTCGCGGCACGCGCGCCCGGCGGACTTCGGTCGGTCGACCCGGCGCTTCGCGTCGCGCGCCGTGGTCTGGCGCGACGCGGATCGTGTGCCGCACGAGGGCCCGGTGCCGTGGTGCGCTCACTACGACGCCGACGCGATCGCCGCGATGGACGCCGAGGAGCTCGAGCGGTGGGCCGTGCCGCCTCCGCGGCGGGAGCTCGAGCGCTGGACCCCGGCGCAGCGTCGCTTCCTCAACGGCCGACGCCTCGACGCGTACGTCCTCCTCACGGACCCGGCGCGGGTCCGCGCGCTGCTCGCGCTGGACTGGGTGAACGAGGAGGACGTCCTGAGGATCGCGACGCGCCGTCCGATCCGCCCGCCCGTGGTGCACGCGATCCTCGAAGCGGATCGCTGGATCGTCTCCGACCGTGTGCAGCACGCCGTGCTGACGAACCCCTTCACGCCCCCGTCGATCGTCCTCCCGCTCCTCCCCGCGGCGACGGGCCGCACGCTGAAACACCTCGCCGAGACCGACACCGCGGACCCGTCGGTGGCCGAGGCCGCCCGTCGTATCTTTGGCTTGTCTTTCGCGCCGAGGGCTCCCTAACCTCCCGCGCAGCCTGCATGGCCAGCGAATCCGACTTCCCGATCGATCGAATCCGCAACTTCTCGATCATCGCCCACATCGATCACGGCAAGTCGACGCTCGCCGACCGGATCCTCGAGCGGACGGGCGCCCTGTCGGACCGCGAAAAGTCCGACCAGTGGCTCGACAAGATGGACCTGGAGCGGGAGCGGGGCATCACCATCAAGGCCCAGGCGGTACGGCTGCCGTACCGCGCCAAGGACGGGCACCTCTACCAGCTGAACCTGATCGACACCCCCGGCCACGTCGACTTCACCTATGAGGTCTCGCGGTCGCTCGCGGCGTGTGAGGGGGCCCTGCTCGTCGTCGACGCGGCGCAGGGCGTCGAGGCGCAGACCCTCGCGAACGTCTACCTGGCGCTCGACCAGGACCTGGAGATCATCCCGGTCATCAACAAGATCGACCTCCCCGCGGCGCGCCCCGACGAGGTGAAGGAGGAGATCGAGGACGTCGTCGGCCTCGACGCCTCGAACGCGATCCTCGCCAGCGCCAAGACCGGCGTGGGGATCGACGACATCCTCGAGGCCGTCGTGGAGGGGATGCTCCCGCCGGACGGTGATCGCGAAGCGCCGCTGCAGGCGCTCCTCGTCGACTCGTGGTTCGATCCCTACCGCGGCGTCATCTGCCTGGTGCGGGTGAAGCAGGGGCGGTTGAAGCTGAGGGAGAGGATCGCTTTCGGGCAGAACCCCTCGCGATCCTTCGAGGTCATGGAGATCGGCTGCTTCGCGCCGCACCCCGCGAAGCTCGACCAGCTCGTCGCGGGGGAGGTCGGCTTCTTCTCCGCGAGCATCAAGGAGGTCCGCAACGCGAAGGTCGGTGACACCGTCATCGCCGCCGACGCGCCGAAGACCTCGCGCCTGCCGGGCTTCCGCGACGTGAAGCCGATGGTGTTCGCCGGCTTCTTCCCGATCCTCAACTCCGGGTACGAGGCGCTCCGCGACGCGCTCGACAAGCTCCGCCTCAACGACGCGGCGTTTTCGTTCGAGCCGGAGTCCTCGCAGGCGCTCGGGTTCGGGTTCCGCTGCGGGTTCCTCGGGTTGCTCCACATGAACATCGTGCAGGAGCGGCTCGAGCGGGAGTTCGGCGCGGAGCTGATCACCACCTCGCCGACGACCGTGTACCGCGTGACCCGCAAGGGTGGGGAGGTCGTGTCCATCGACAACCCGTCCCTCCTCCCGCCGTCCGACGAGGTCGAGCTGCTCGAGGAGCCGGTGGTGAAGGTGAAGATCCACACCCCGTCGGACTACGTCGGGAGCCTGATGAAGCTCTGCGAGGATCGCCGCGGCACGCAGCTCGGGATGGAGTACGTGACGAAGTCGCGCGTGATGCTCACGTACGCGCTGCCTTTCGCGGAGGTCGTCTATGACTTCTTCGACAAGATGAAGTCGGTCAGCCGTGGCTACGCATCGCTCGATTACGAGCTGTCGGGGTATCGCGCCGCGCCGCTCGTGCGGCTCGACGTGCTGCTCAACGGGGAGCGCGTCGACGCCCTGTCGATCATCGTCCACCGCGAGCGGGCGTACGAGCGTGGGAAGTTGCTCGTGACGAAGCTCAAGGAGATCATCCCGCGTCAGCAGTTCGATGTGGCCATCCAGGCGGCGATCGGCAACAAGGTGATTTCGCGGGAGACCGTGAAGGCGTACCGTAAGGACGTGACGGCGAAGTGCTACGGCGGGGACATCTCCCGTAAGCGCAAGCTGATCGAGCGGCAGAAGGAAGGAAAGCGCCGGATGAAGCAGGTCGGCGCCGTGGAGGTCCCCCAGGAGGCCTTCCTTTCGATCCTCAAGGTGGACGAGTGAGTAAGACCCGCGCCAAGGCCAAGTCCGGCCAGCGCTCCGCCGAGCGGAGCCCGAGCGAATCGAGCGGGCCGCCGAGCCGCGCGACCAAGAAGAAGGCGCAGCGATTCCTCAAGGACGTCGAGCGCATGCTGAAGAAACACAGCGCGAAGGTCGGCGAAAAGGATCAGGAGAAGCTGCGCCAGGCGATGGACGGCGTGCGCTCGGCCCTCGACGGGAGCCCGGACGCCAAGCGCCTCTCGACGGCCCTCAAGGAGCTCGACAGCCGCACCGAGCAGACCCTCGGCTTCGCGAAGAAGAGCACCACCCGCGAGTACGCCGAGTCGATCATCATCGCGATCCTCATCGCGGTGGTCCTGCGGGCGTTCGTGGTGGAGGCCTTCAAGATCCCCACGGGCTCGATGATCCCGACCCTCGCGGTCGGCGACCACATCTTCGTCAACAAGTTCATCTACGGGCTGCGCGTGCCCTTCACGAACAAGTGGTTCGTGGAGTGGGGCACCCCGAGCCGCGGCGACGTCATCGTGTTCCGGTTCCCGCGCGACACCTCGAAGGACTACATCAAGCGGGTCATCGCGGTGGCGGGGGATCGGGTGCGCTGGGCCGACCGCGACGTGTTCGTGAACGGCAAGAAGCTCGAGCGCGGCGCGGCCCAGTCCTTCAGCTACGTCGAAGAGGGCGAGGGCCGCGACTTCCCCACCGCGACCGACGAGGACCTGACCCAGGACACCACGCTGTACGAGGAGTCGAGCTTCGGCGGCGAGGTCAGCTACGACGTCATCTACAACCGGCACGGCTACCGCAGCGGATCGACCGTCGGGAAGAACGTCCTCGACGGCCTGACCTGCACCCGTGACACCCCCACCCGCGTCGGGGAGTGCATCGTCGAGGAGGGCTACTTGTTCGCCATGGGTGACAACCGCGACAACTCCGCGGACGGCCGGGAGTGGGGCGGCGTGCCCACCAACTACGTGAAGGGTAAGGCGATGTTCGTGTGGTTCTCCCACGGCCCCCGCAGCGGGGTGCGGTGGGATCGCTTCGGACACGTCGTCCACTGAAGCCGTGCGCCAGCTCGCGATCGCTCTGGTCGTCGTGGCCGCCGCCTGTGAGGGGACGATCGATCCGATCGTCCCGATCCGCGTCGTCTCCGACGCCGGCGTCGAGGACCCGGACGGCGGCGCCCGCGACGGCGGGACGCCCGCGGACGCCGGGCACCGCGACGGGGGCGTGATCGACGGCGGGACGCGGGACGGTGGGCACCGTGACGGCGGCCCCCAGCCGCGGCGCGACGGCGGCACCCCGACGACGCTCCAGGCCTGCCCGACCTCGCTCGGTCAGCGCATCCAGGACCTCCTCGACGAAGCCCCGGGGCGGGACTCCGAGGGGTACGTCCCGCTGCCCGCTGCGGCGCGGACACCCCTGCGGACGGCGATCGCCGAGGTGCTCGCCGAGGACGAGGCGGCGCTCCTCGCCGTCTTGCCCGACGCCGAGTACGGCGCCTGCCGACGGGGCACGGACGCCGTCCAGCTCGATCCCGCGCCCGGGACGGGGCGGGCGCTGATCGTGATCCGCCCCCGGGCGACCCGGGCGGTGATCGTCGGCGCGCCGCACGCGATGTACGAGATCGACACGGCGACGGTCGCGCGCGCGGTCTACGACGAGGTCGACGCCCTCGCTTTGGTGGTGAGCGCCGCGCACCGGTGCGCGAACCAGCGGGCCTCGGGGTGCTCCGGGGAGACGACGGCGTGTTCTGCGCAGTCGATGCCGTACGTCGAGTCCGACACGGCCCACAACGTCGTCTCCGCGTTCCACCTGGCGCACGAGGCGCTGCTGGACGGCGTCGCGACTTCGACGGCGATCAGCCTCCACGGCAAGGGGGGCAACGGGGCGGTGCTCTCGAACGGCACGATGGACGTCACGACGGAGGACGCGCTGGTCGCCCGCGCCGTGCAGGCCCTCCAGGCCGAGCGCCCGGCGGACGCGGTGCTCACGTGTAACCGCTTCCCCGGGGGGCAGGTCGCCGGCCAGCTCTGCGGGACGACGAACGTTCAGGGGCGGCACGCCAACGGCTCGCCGATGGCGTGCACGGTCGAGGCCGCGTCTGCGCGCGACCGGTTCCTGCATCTGGAGCTGCCGCTGTCGATCCGGTCGGACCCGGACGCGGTGTCGGCGACGGTCCTAAGGGCGCTCCCGTGATCGAAGGTCGCGACATTTGGTTGACTCTGACCCTCGACTGAATCCATAGCTGCGTCCGAAGTGGCGGATCGGAAAGAAGTGCGACTCGCTGGCGCCGGGAACCACGGGATGATCGAGGCCGGCTTGATCCTCCAGGAGGCCGCGGCGATCTACGACGATCTGAACGCACACCACGTTCAGAGCTACGGTCCCGAGGCGCGCAGCAACGCGGCGCGCTCCGAGGTGATCATCTCGGACGGGGACATCGACTACCCGAAGGCGACGCAGCTCGACGTCCTGCTCGTGACGACGCAGGAAGCGCTCGAGCGGTACGGCCGGGACCTCAAGAAGACCGCGATCCTCGTGGTCGACGAGGACGTCGATGCGACGGCGGTGTCGGACTACACGGTGCACCGCGTCCCGCTCCTCGCGACCGCGGAGAAGACGCTGCAGCGCCCGAACCTCGTGCACATCGTCGCGCTCGGGGTGGTGGTGGAGCTGTCCGGCGTCGTCAGCAAGCCCGCGATCGAAGCGGCCGTGAAGGACCACGTCCCGCGCGGCGGCGAAGAGGGGCACCTCAAGGCCCTGGAAGTCGGCTACGAGCTGGCGAAGTCTTCCGCCTCCTGAGCGGACGTCGCTTCACTCGCCTCAACTCTCAACCCCCTTTTCACGAAAATCAGGAAGTACGAACGAATGGCTATCGAGCGAACGTTGAGCATCGTCAAACCCGACGCGGTCAAGAAGAACGCGATCGGCGGCTGCCTCTCCATGCTGGAGGGCGCGGGCCTCGAGATCGTGGCGACGCGGATGCTGCACCTGTCGAAGGCGCAGGCCGAGGCTTTCTACGCGGTCCACAAGGAGCGCCCCTTCTACGGCAGCCTCGTGGAGTTCATGACGAGCGGCCCCGTGGTCGTGTCGGTCCTCCAGGGCGAGAACGCCATCGCGAAGAACCGCGAGGTCATGGGCGCGACGGACGTCAGCAAGGCGGCCGAGGGCACCATCCGCAAGAAGTACGGCTCGAGCATCGAGCAGAACGCGGTGCACGGGTCGGACGCCCCGGAGACCGCGGCGGTGGAGATCGCCTTCTTCTTCCCCGCGTGTGACATCAAGGGCTAGGCTCTTCGCCTAGTTGAGCGACTCCACCAAAACCGATCTGGCCGCGCTCGATCGCGCCGGGCTCGAGGCGCTCCTCGCGGAGCTCGGTGAGCCCAAGTATCGGGCGGGGCAGATCTACCGGTGGATCCACCGGCGCGGCGTCACCGACGTTGCGCAGATGACCGACCTCTCCAAGAAGCTCCGCGAGAAGCTCACGGACCGTGCGTTCGTGGGCGCGATGTCGATCGCCCGCGTCGAAAAGGCCGCGGACGGGACGCGGAAGTACGCCCTGAAGACGAAGAAGGGCGACGTCGTGGAGGCGGTGTTCATCCCGGACGCCTCGGCGGAGGGGCGCAACACCCTGTGCATCTCCTCGCAGGTGGGGTGTGCGATCGACTGCAAGTTCTGTCTGACGGCGTCGCTCGGGTTGCTGCGGAACCTCGAGGCGCACGAGATCGCGGAGCAGATCACCCGGGTCAAAGAGGACCTCGGGACGCTCGTGGATCCCGAAGCGGGGCCGCCGATCCAGAACATCGTGATGATGGGGATGGGCGAGCCGCTGCAGAACTACGCGAACGTCGTGTCGGCGCTGCAGATGATCTCCTCCGAGGAGTGCCACAACATCTCGGCGCGGCGGATCACGGTGAGCACCTCGGGGCTGGCGCCTCGGATCCCGCGGCTGGGGAACGACGTGGCCGTGAACCTCGCGGTGTCGCTGAACGCGACGACCGACGCGGTGCGCGATCGGATCATGCCGATCAACAAGAAGTACAACATCGAGGCGGTGCTCGACGCGTGTCGGAAGTTCCCGATGAAACACCGGCAGCGGATCACGTTCGAGTACGTGCTGCTCGCGGACGAGAACGACTCGGATGACGACGCGCGCCGATTGGTGAAGCTGCTCCGCGGGATACCGGCCAAAGTGAACGTGATCCCTTTCAACGAGCACCCCTACAGTCCGTTCAAGCGGCCGCCTCAGGAGCGCATCGACGCGTTCCAGCGGATCGTGTCGGACTCGGGCGTCCCGGTGTTCGTGCGGACCCCGCGCGGTGACGATATCAGCGCGGCGTGCGGTCAGCTCGGCGCGGAGGTGGACGCGCCGCGCAAGATGTTGAAGATCGTCGATTGATGACGCGCGCCGAGATGATCGCGGTGGCCGAGGCGGCCTTCGACCGGGGTGATCACGACGAAGCGATCCGACGCTACGAGGATCTCGAACGCCGCGAGCCGACGGACCCCACCTGGCCGAGCCGGATCGCGGAGGTCTGTCGCGCGAAGAAGGATCGCCCCGGGCGCATCCAGGGCCTCTGCCGCGCGGCGCTCGCGTTTGCGCAGTCCGGTGTGCCGATGAAGGGGATCGCGATGGCGAAGCTCGCCCTCGCGCTCGACAAGAACAACCCGCACACCAAGGCGGTCATCGAAGCGCTCAACAGCGGTGAGCTGCCGGCGCCCGCGGTGCCGGTGACGGACGCGCCGCCCCCGTCCGAGCCGGAGTCGGAGGACCTGCAGATCAGCGTGAGCATCCTCCCGCCGATCGCGCTGTTCTCGAGCCTCGGCCCGGCCGCGTTCGAGGAGCTGCTGGAGAGCTCGACGCTGCACGAGCTCCCGGCGGGCGAGGTCGTGTTCGAGAAGGGGGACGCCGCGTCCTCGATGTACGTGGTGGCCGAAGGTGAGGTCGAGGTGCTGCTGGAGGTCGACGCGCCGCCGGTGGCGAAGCTCGGCTCGGGTGAGTTCTTCGGCGAGATGTCGCTCTTCGCGCGCGGCAAGGACGGCGCGAAGCGCGGCGCGACGGTGCGGACCACGATGCCGTCGCAGCTGTTGGAGCTGAGGCTGGAGGTGCTCACGCGCCTCATCCAGGAGGACCCGTCGATCCTGTCGGAGGTCCTGCGGGTGTTCGGCGAGCGCCTGATCGCAAACGTGCTGCGCAAGGCGAAGCCGTTCGACGCGCTCTCGGAGGAGGAGCGCGCGGCGCTCGGCAAACGCTTCCACCCGACCAACGTAAAGAAGGGCGCGAGCCTGATCTCGCAGGGCACCACCGCGGCGGGGCTGTTCATCCTGATCCACGGCGAGGTCGAGATCCGCCGCAACGAAGAGATCGTCGCCGAGCTCGGCTCGGGCTCGCTCTTCGGCGAGATCTCCGTGATGACCGGCCTCCCGGCGACGGCGTCGGTCGTGGCCTCGAAGAAGTGCCTGCTCCTCACGCTCGCGGCCGACGAGTTCCAGACGGTGGCGCGCGACTTCCCGGCGCTCATGAAACACGCCGCACAGCTCGCGTCGGAGCGCATGGACGACGTCCCGTCGCCGTGACCCCCAAACGCTGACTTGGAGTCCTTCCGCCACGTTGACCGTTTCTCTGGGGAGACCTACGGTGCAGTCGCAAGCAGGAGGAGGGCCAATGACAGTCAAGGAATACACGCTCGATGAGGTTCGTCTCGAGCTGGACCGCCGACTCGATGAGTCATTGAAGGGTGAACGACGCGCCGCCGTCATCCAAGAAGCGGCCATTGACGTCATCATTCATCACCATCCGCAGGCCGAGCAACGGCGGCTCGATGCAGACCTTTTCTCGAAGGACAGGCACTTCGCAGTGCCCGATGCGTCGTTGAAGCTGGTCGAGTCCATCGTCGCTTCATCACTAAGTTTCTTCATCACCAGCCCTGCTGCCGCACTGCCGGGATTGGTCACGCTGTTCCTTCGCTACCAGCAGTTGAAGGTCGAAGTGAACGGTGACGAGGTATTGGTCTTGCGGGCTCTCAAGCGCGCCAAGACGCTCGGCAAACCGGGCCAGACCGTGGTGGAGCTTGCTGCGGCGATCTCGGGGCAGCGCGAGCTCACGCAGGACGAGGTCCGGAACATCCTGGAAGGCCTTCTTCGAAAGAGCCGGGCGGCGCCCTCTGAAGTGACGCTGCTGGAACAGAGTGAAAACGGCCGCTGGCGTATCGGGAACGTCTGACCTCTGGTGCTCGATGACAGCGGATACCAGTAAGGTCCTTGTCTACCTAAGCCATAGCTATCGTCCGGGAGACAGGCGCATCCAGATGGCGCTGCTTCGCCGGCTCGCTGACCACGGAATTCACTTCACCGTCGATGGCGGCAAGTGGAACGGCAATGAAGCTCCCATGGACGTGACCTTCCTCGAACACATGATGCGACGTACTGGTGGTTTCGTCGCGATTGTTCCCGACCGGTCAACTGTAGACACGCCGGCTTGGTCGCCGTACCAAGCCTTCGAGTACGGCCTCGCGATTCGGTCTCGCAAGCCCCGACTGATTATAGCGGAGAACCGCATTCCAGCGGGGCCGCTTGTCGGCTCCGATCGAACGCGCATGTTGTACTTCGATCGAGAATCGAATGACTTCGCCGACCACGGCGACCCCTCCACCATCGATCGTCAGATCTCCAGCTTCGTCAGTCGAGCTCGGGAGCACGTTCGTCCGGCCCAGCACGAGTCCGCTCCGGCCTTCCTTCTGACAGACACGAGCAGCCCTCTCGAGGCGGTTCGCCGGGAAGTGGAGCTACGCGGAAAGAAGAAGAACGGCGACTTCTTCAAAGTCGATCGATTCGAGCTCAGTGGCCAAAGCTCGAATCTCGATATCGAGGTCCTGGGACGTATGGAGTCCATCGATGTCGTTGTCGCTGACTTCGGGTCCGATTCCACTCCGGAACACATCCTTGCGCTCATTCATGCTTCATCCGTTGCGTGCCTTCGCATTTGCCGGCTGAGTCCGGACGAAGATGAAAATCAGGCGCGACAGCGACTTGGGCTCCTGTTGAGCGAGGCCGCCGCGGCGCGAAGTGCGCCTCCTCTCCTGGCGGGATACCAACTCGATGAAAGAATGGAGCCGGTGCACTTCTGGAGTGACGCTGACCAAGGCAGCGTCGCTGACTACATTGTAGACAAGCTCAAAGAACACCAAGATCGGGGGCGCGACCTCCATTACGTCAAGGACGTTATCGAGTACCTGCTCAGCATTGGCGGCAGACGCGTCTTCGTGAGCAATGCCAATAGCCAGAACGATCGCGCCGTGGCGATCGCAACGGGATTGAAGGCCGCTGGCTTCCCCTGCTTCCAGTACATGGAGGAGAGCAATCAGAAGACGGGGGAGCTCATCGAGAACCTCAAGAAGGAGGTCGGCGCTGCGAGTTTGTTTCTCGCAATCATCGATGACGACTATTGGGAGAGCGAGTTCTGCCGATTGGAGCTCGAGCTCGCCGTCGAGAAGTGGACCCGTCGCGAGTTACGATTTCTCATCTTCAATGGGAGCGATCGGAGGCGACTGCCGGACTTCTTGACCGTCGACCGCTATTTCGAGCTCGAGAAAGCCAAGTCCCCCGCGGTTGTGGAGCACGTGACATCGATCCTTGGAAAGGACGCTCCGCGACCGATCGACGAGGCGAGCGCGACGCGGATACGTGAGCTCGTCGAGCCGCAACTGAGCGACACGAACGATCTGAGACGAATTGTGGAGGGCGACGCCCGCTTGGCGCCGGATGAGGTCGATCGGCTGCTCAAGGAAGTCGAGGATGTCGACGCGAAGAACTTGCTCCCCACCCTGATTTCGCTGGCCGAGGTCGATGCGGCGGGTAATGCGGCACTCGCGGCTCTGCTTTCGGCGGCGCTACGATATGTGAGTCATGACAAGGACCGACAATGGTTACGTAAGATTCTCACGCGAGAGCGCCTCTATCCGAATCTTCAGAGCTTTGTACGATGGGCGAGGTTTGCTTCAACGAGTGAGAGCCAATGGGAACCCGCCACGGGTCCCGTTCAGAAGGTGTTCGAGATGGTCGTACCGCTCGCGGGTGACAGCGCGAAGTGGCGCGATGTGACGTGGAAGACAGGCGCTCTGCTCGCGAGCGAACAGAGGACGGACGAGGACGGCTGCACTCCGCTCATCGAGTCGAACGCAAGGCTCTGCATTCGCGGGGATCGAAAGAGCCTATCGATGCCGTGGGAATGGATGCATATGAGTGGTGCAGGTGACCCGCTCGGACGTCGGCGTCCGGTCCGACGCTACCTCACCGACCTGAGCATCGATTCCTTTCCACTCCCGATAGACGAAGCGCTCGCCAGAGGCGAGATGCCGCCTCCGCGTGTTCTCGTTGTGGGCTCGCGGGCGCCTGGGCTTCCGAATGTCGATGACGAGCTGGCGGAAGTCCGAGACATTCTAGCGGCTCGATTCGAGGTCCTCGGATGGCCGGTATCCAATGTGCGGGTCCTATCGGCCATGACGGCGACGCCAGATGAGCTAGAGAATCAGCTTCGAGAAAACCAGTTCCAGATGGTTCATTTCGCTGGTCACGCTGGGTTCGAGAGTGGGGTCCCCTACCTTCAGCTGAATCCTACCGACGATCCGAAGGGACGAGTTTACGGAGCCGACCTACGCCGGTGGGTCAGCGGTCACGATGTGAGGTTCGTTTTCCTGAATGTATGCACGAGTGCGCTTCCTGATATCTCTACAGACGAACGCGTGGGCGTTCAAACGCTTGCCTCTGATCTGGTTGAGGGAGGTGTCACGGAGGTCGTCGCGCACGTATGGCCGATCGCGGATGACGTCGCACCGCGACTTGCTTCGGATTTCTACGAGGAGCTCGTCAAGACAGACTTCGATGCGGGGCGGGCGCTGATGGTTGCCCGCCGCAGTCAGTCTTTGGACAGCCCCGGATGGGCAACGCCGTTGTTGATTGGCCAGTACCCGACTCGCGAACGACTCTTTTCGTCGGTGGACGTCCCGTTCCATGACTGACGTTCGTCGTCTGTGCTGTGCGCTCGTTCCCACCGGGATTCGACAAGACGCAGTAGGCCGCCACATTGACATGGATGGCGTATACGAGAACCTGCTGAGACCCGCCGCGACGCAGGGCGGCTTCGAGCTCTACCGCCTGACTTCGATTCACGGGTCCGACCTCGAGGCGGTCCTCTTGGCCGGGCACCTAATCGTGGATCTCTCCTTGGCTGCGCCGGATGCGTACTACGCGCTTGGAGTCCGACACGCCCTCCGCTGGAGAGAAACGACGGTCATCGCCGCGGAAGGCACACGTGTCGAAGGCGATGGATTTGGATGGCCAGTCCTTCGATATGAGCTCGGAGCATCGGGTGTTCCGGCGTCCGACGGCTCTCTTGTGGGGAGCTTGGCCAAGGCGATGACGCGTTCTGACGGAGGCGCTTCAGACCGTGCCCTCGTAGACTTGTTGGACGCCCCGCCGCCTGCTCCGATCGAGCGCCTCAAGACTGACGCGTTTCGCGATCTCGTCGTGTACGCGGTCGAGGTCAAGGAGCAGTTGGCCGACGCGCGCCGTACGATGAAGCTCGAGTCGGTCGCAGCAGTTCGGGCAGGTCTGATCACGACGCACGGCTCCGTAGCTGCGGTGTCGACCGCAGTGCTTGTGGACCTTCTGCTGTCGTTTCGTGCTGTCCGCGGCTGGTCAGAGATGGTCGCGCTCTGCGATGAGATGCCCACTCACCTCGAAGCAACGACTCTAGTGCGCGAGCAGCGGGCGCTTGCCCTCAACCGAATGGGGCACGGCGAGGACGCCGAGAGGATCCTCCGGGCAATCATCGCGGAGCGAGGTCCGAGTAGCGAATCGTGTGGACTGCTCGGGCGCGTGCTCAAGGACCGATGGGCCGACGCACGCGGGACACCGTCGTCGTCGGCTTATCTGCATCGGGCCATCGAGGCGTACACGCTCGGATTCGAGTCTGACTGGCGTGATGCCTACCCGGGGATCAACGCGCTCACGCTCATGGAGATCGCAGGGGTTCCCGACCGAGGACGACTCCTGCCAGTCGTTCGATATGCCGCAGCACGCAGAATTGCGTCGGGGCGCGAGGACTACTGGGACTTTGCGACGATGCTCGAGCTGGCCATTATCGGCGGGGATGAGGCGGGGGCGCGCGAGGCTCTAAAGCGAGCCTTGAGCCTCGTGCGTGAACCGTGGGAGCCAGAGTCGACCGCGCGAAACCTCGAACTGCTCGAGGAGTCCCGTCGCAGTCGGGGCGAAGCAATTTCGTGGACCGCCGAGATCATCAGCGCGTTGGAGGGAGCGGCGTAGACCTCACGCGGCGTCCCGAGCCGTTCAGAACTTCGCGCCGAGCATCAGCATCACGGCGCCGCCCTGGACCGTGCCGCCTCGGTCGAAGTCCGCGACGGCGCTGCCGTTGACGAACCAGCCGTCGTCGTCGCGGTACTCGAGGCCGCCGAAGGCGCCGAAGGCCGTGGGCTCGTTGAGGAACGGGCTGTCGACGGCGCTCGCAGGGTTGTAGTAGCCGCCGGCGACGACGGACAGGTCGCCGTTCGCGAAGTTGCCCAGGTCGACGCGGCCGCCGCCGATGACGGTGGCGGGGAGGTCGAAGCGGTCCGGGACGCCGACGCCGAACAACGACGCGTCGCCTTCCTTCACGTAGCCGGTCGCGTGTGCGCCGGGGACGAGGCCGCCGAAGACGCTGAACGTGAAGTCCTCGTGGCGCCAGCCGACGCTGCCGATCACGCCCGGCGCCGCGGCCGGTTGGTCCGTGACCGCGAAGCGGTAGCCGGGGAGGGCGTACTGGCGCGGGAGGACCACGGCGAGCTCGGCGTTGAGGCCCTCGCGGTCGGTGCCGAGGCGGACCACGCCGTCGTGGTCGAAGGAGAGGCCGCTGAACACCTCGGTGCCGGCGAGCGTCGTGTAGCGCTGCACCGTCTCGAGCATTCGCCCGGCGTCGTAGGGGTGGTAACGCCCCACGAACTCCAGCGCGGACCCCGACATCTCGAGCGGCCCGAAGCCGAGCTCGATGTGGCCGCGCCCGCTCGGGTCGCGCAAGTAGGCATGCACTTGGTTCTCGGAGATGGCGCCGAGCCCCTCCAGCTCGTGCACGTTCGAGAAGCCCAGCGTGAACGGGAGCCCGCCGACCTCGCCCGTGGTGAACGCGGTCAGGCTCGAGCCGTCGCGGGTGGGCTCGAGGTGGAAGGCGAGGCCCGTGGCGCCGCCGCTCAGGCGCGTCGCGCGGACCATGAAGTCGTTCATCGCTTCGACGTCGATCGTGAACGCGAGATCGTCGTGATTCACGTCGATGCGGGTGCCGGTGATCTCGTCGATCGTGAGCCGCCCCGTCGCGGGGTCGAGCGAGACCTGCGCGTCGCCGCCCTCGACCCGCACGCCGAAGTCCTTCGTCCTCGCTTCGAGGTCGAGGCTCTCGCCGCGGAGGCGGTAGATGCCATCGTCGCCGAGGGTGTAGCTGATGAGCTGGCCGCCGAGCCGAACGCTGTCGTCGTCCTGCGTGAGCCGCACCTCGCCGCCCTCCGGGATGAGGAGGTAGGCGTGCTGCACCGTCTGGCCGCTCTCGTCGGTGCCGATGTGCAGCCGCAGGCGCTCCCCGTCCGGCGTCCGGACGATCGCGTGGATGCCGGCGATGTCGGCGTCGAGGCTCGCGAGCGACAGGTCGAGCGTCTGCAGCGCGCCCGTCGCGGTGCGCGTGGCTTCGACGGTGAGGGACTCGACCTCGACGTTCAGCTGCTCGCCGAGATCGCGGAGCACCTCGGCGCGGTCGACGGAGATGAAGACGCGCGAATCGTCGAGCTCGCCGTGCGCCCCCTCGATGCGGGCCTGCAGCCCCGCGCTGCGGAGGGCGACGTCGGCCTCCGCGAAGTCCAGCGTGAGCGTGGAGGTCGCACGGTCGTAGGTCGTCTCGACGTCACGTGTGAGGACGGTGAGGTCGCCGCCGCGCTGGACGAAGTCGAGCTGCCCGTCGAAGTCCGCCGCGAAGGTGTCGACCTCGCCGTCGGGGGTGGTGGTGAGCGTGAGCAGTTCGAGGCCTTCGAGCGCGACCCGGTGACCGTCGACCTCGAAGTGACCGGCGCCGGTCGTGAAGTCGAGCCGCTGCCCGCCGCCGTCGAGCGCGGTGAGCACGGCGGACGGGCTCGCGAGGTCGACGACGAGCGGGTGGTCGCCCTCGGTCGTGCCCGTGTACGCGAGGTGGTCGCCGGACAGACCCAACGCCTCCAGCGTACCGTCCGGGCGGAGCGAGCCGTTCACCGCGCCGCCGTCGACGAGGAGGCGCCCGCCGTCGTTCGCGAGGTCGAGGTGCTCGGCGAAGCCGTGGAAGGTCGTGCCGTCGTCGGTGTAGTCGATCGACAGCGACGTCCCCGCGAGTGCGAGGCGCCCGAAGCCGGCCTCGTAGGTCGCGGCGTCGAACGTCGCGACGGCGTGGGTCACACGACCGCCCTCCGCGTCGAGGACCAGGGTGCCGTTCGTGACCGCGAGGGACTCCGCTCCGCGTTGGTAGTCGAGCTGCCCGGCCGCGAGCTGCACACGATCCAGCACGCCGCCGGTCGCGTCGACGTTCAACCGAACGTCGCCCGCGCCGACGAGGGTGCCGTCGGTGTTTCGGTAGTCGAGGCGCGCGGCGCGGCCGGTGGCCTCGTCGAGGTGACCCGCTTCGTCGAACGCGACGTTCAGGTCGAGGCCCTGGAGGGCGGCGTCGTGGTCGCCCTGCACGACGTGGAGCGCACCGGACGCGAGCGTCGCCTGGCGGAGGCGACCGTCATCGAAGGCGAGGGCGAGGCCCGCGTCGCTCGCGGCGACGACGGTCCCGTCCGTCCCGGTCCACTGACCGGTCGCGGTGCTCGCGTCGATCGCGGTGAGGGTGCCCCGGTCGAAGCGCGCCGCGATCGCGCCGTTGGTGCCGATGAACGCGCCGGCGCCCGTGGTGACGTTCGTGCTGCTCGCCCGACCATCGAGCGCGGTGAGGTGGCCGTCGGCGTCGAAGCTCGCGTTTGCGTCGGCGCCCGACAGATCGATCGTCTGAACGCCGTCCTCGAAGTGGGCGCGGTCCGCGACGAACGCGAGGTCGTGCCCGTCGTCGGTCGGACGGAGCGACGCCCGAGCGCCTTCGAGCGTGCCGCGGGTCGTGCCGTTCGTGATGTCGAGCCGTTCGCCGCTCAGCGTCGCGCCGTTCGGTCCGAAGTGGAGGTCGACCGCGGAACCCGAGATCGAAGTGACGCCGTCGCCGAACGCGATGTGCGCCGCGGACGCCGTCGTCCCGTCGCGGGTCTGCGTCGCGGTGAGGGTGTCGGCCGAGAGCGTTCGGTTGCCGGCCGAGAAGTCGAGCGCCCCGGCGAACAGCTCCGCGTCGCCGGTGTCGGCCACGACGAGCTCGGCGTCTTCGAGGTGCGCCGAGCCGGACGCTAAATCGAGGTCCATGCGCCGCGCGGCGATCACGCCGTAGCCGTCGTCGCGTCGCACGCCGGCGACGAAGTCCTCGGTGACCGCGGACCAGTCGTCCCCCTGCGCGGAGGCGGTGCTCGCGGTGAGGCCGTCGAGCTCGGAACCGAGGTGGACGGTGCCTTCTTCGGCGGCGACGAGCAGACCGTCCTGCCGCCAGAACATCTGCGGCGCGTGGATCGAGAACTGACCGTTTTGGCTCTCGACCGTCGCGCCGGGCGGGACGAGCAGCACACCATCGCCCGAGTCGTAGAACAGCGGGACGGGGCTGACGTACGTGAAGCCCGGCAGCACGTTCAGCGCAGCGTCGGCGTTCGACATGATCGCCGAGTAACTGGCGAGGACCGCCGCCATCTGGTCGGGGAGGTCGGTCGGCGAGGCGTCGAGGATCGCGGTCAGGTCGGCCGCGGGGATCGTCGGTGCACCGACCTCGACGCGCGACACCGAGGGAAGGTCGAGCAACGCGAGATCGATCGCCGGCGTGTAGACCCCCGGCCGGGCCGCCTCGATCGCGTCGAGGACACGGTCCATGTCGGCGAGGAGGTTCGGGGGGAGCCGGGCGCCGTCGACCATTCGATCGAAGCGCCGCACGACCTCCGACAGGCGCAGCAGATCCGTCCGCACCACCGGGTCGGGCGGCGCGGTCGCGAGGAACTGCGCGCGCTGGGCCTCGATGTCGCGCAGGCGATCCGTGAGGTGCGCCTGGAACACGTCGCGCGCGTCGACCGATCCGGCAAGGCCCCCCGCGGCGCGCCACGGCAGGACGTGGGCCTCGATGCGGACCTCGGGATCGAACCGGGCGTGGTCCTCCGCGAGGAGCGGTCCGCCCGCGAGCGCGGGGAGCGGCAGGGCGCCGATCATCACCGCGGCGGCCGCCTTGTCGAAGCGCCGCAGCGCATTCGTCATGAACGCGGCGACCCCGCTCGTGGAGCGCGGCTTCGTGTTCGACTTCGCCGCGCCGGTCGTGCGGGGCGCGTCGGGGAGACGCAGCGGTTCCGCGGCGCGCGGTGTCGCGGGATCGTCGTCGCCCGTACGGAGCGTCTCGAGTGGTCTGGATCCGACGCGCACCTAGACTCCTGGTGCCCTACAGTAAGCGGATGTGACGAACGTAACGATGGTTCGTGTGCGTTCGAGGTGGGACGCGCGGCTCAGTCTTCTGGGAAACCGCAGCGTCGCCAGTCCTGCACGAGGTCGCGCTCGACGTCGGAGGTGCCGGGCGGGGCCTCGGGATCCCCGCGCGGGGGCATGCGCCCCGAGGTGATCGCCTCGGCGATCGCCTGCACGTCGTTCGCGAGCGTGGCGTAGTCGTCGAAGTTCAGCGCGTCGGGCGCGCCGTTTCGGTCCAGCCCCATCTTCGAGGTGTGGTGGCAGTCCGTGCACTTTTCGTCGAGGACGTCCCGAACCCCGCGTTCGTAGGTCGGCGTGTCCAGGCACGGGTCGACGTCGTCGCCCGCGCAGGACGCGCCCAGAAGAACGAGGAACCACAACGCTCGTCGCACCTCGCCAACATACACCAACGCGCCGGCTCGGTTGACCCTGCCGAAGGGGGGATGCTACTCGCGCCGCCGTGAACGACGTCCATGAGCCCGGCGCGATCGGGGTGATCGGCGGCAGTGGCCTCTACGAGATGGACGGGCTCGAGAACATCGAGCGCGTCGCCCTCGAGACCCCCTACGGCGCGCCCTCCGACGCCTACATCACGGGCATGCTCGACGGGCACCGGATGGTGTTCCTCCCGCGCCACGGGGCGAGCCACTCGGTCCTCCCGCACGAGATCAACTTCCGCGCGAACATCTGGGGCATGAAGAAGCTCGGCGTCGACCGGCTCCTCTCCGTGTCCGCGGTGGGGTCGATGAAGGAGGCGATCGTCCCGGGGCACCTGGTCCTCGTCGACCAGTTCATCGACCGCACCCGTCAGCGCGCCGCCACGTTCTACGGGGACGGCGTCGTCGCGCACGTGCCGCTCGCGGATCCGATCTGTCCGGCGCTGCGCGAGTCGCTGAACGACCACGCGAGCGCCGTGCCGGTCGACGTGCACCACCGCGGCACGTACATCTGCATGGAGGGCCCGCAGTTCTCCACGCGTGCGGAGTCGTTCCTCTACCGCTCGTGGGGGGTGAGCGTCATCGGCATGACCAACATGCCGGAGGCCAAGCTCGCCCGCGAGGCGGAGATTTGTTACGCGACGATCGCGCTCGCGACCGACTACGACTGCTGGCACGAGGAGGAGGAGTCGGTCACCGTGGAGGCGGTCCTCGAGACGCTCCGCAAGAACGTGAACAACGCAAAGACGCTCATCCGCGCCACCGTCGCGGACGCGGCGGAGCGCTCCACCTGCGCGCTGTGCGGCACCGCCGCACGGACCAGCATCATGACGCCCCTCGACGCCATCTCGGCGTCGCGCAAGGCAGACCTCGAACCCATCCTTCGTCACTTCGACGGAAAGCCCAACGCATGACCCAATACGACGTACTCGGAATCGGAAACGCCATCGTCGACGTCCTCGCCAAGGCGGACGACGACTTCCTCACCACGAACAGCATCGAGAAGGGCGCGATGACGCTCATCGACGCCGCCCAAGCCGACGCGCTGTACGCGAAGATGGCGGCGGGGGTCGAGGTCTCGGGCGGGTCGGCGGCGAACACGATGGCCGGCGTCGCCTCGCTGGGCGGGACGGGCGCGTACATCGGGAAGGTCGCGAACGACCAGCTCGGCGCCGTGTTCTCCCACGACATCCGCGCGGGCGGGCTCGCGTTCACGACGAAGCCGCTCGACGGCGGGGCGCCCACCGCGCGCTGCCTGATCCTCGTGACGCCCGACGCGCAGCGCACGATGAACACGTTCCTCGGGGCGTGTGTGGAGCTGGGGCCGGACGACATCGACGAGGCGCTCGTCGCGGCGAGCAAGGTGACGTACCTCGAGGGGTACCTCTTCGACCCGCCGCAGGCGAAGGAGGCGTTCTACAAGGCCGCGAAGGTCGCGCACGAGGCAGGGCAGAAGGTCGCGCTCACGCTGTCGGACGGCTTCTGCGTGGGGCGCCACCGTGCGGCGTTCCTCGATCTGGTCGAGGGGCACATCGATCTGCTCTTCGCGAACGAGTCGGAGATCACGTCGCTGTACGAGGTCGAGTCGTTCGACGAGGCCGTGAAACACGTGAAGGGTCACTGCGAGATCGCCGCGCTGACGCGCAGCGAGAAGGGCAGCGTCATCGTGTCCGGCAGCGAGATCGTCGAGGTGCCGGCGGCGCCGATCGACCAGCTGATCGACACCACCGGCGCGGGGGACCTGTACGCGGCGGGCTTTTTGTACGGCTACACACACGGCAAGGGGCTCGCGGAGGCCGGTCGCATCGCCTCGATCGCGGCCGCCGAGGTCATCCAGCACTACGGTGCGCGGCCCGAGACGGCGCTCGCCTCGCTAATTTGACCCCATGATCGGGTGTTGCTAGCGTGCCGGGGACTGAAAGGCCGTCCCTAACCGATGCGTGTTGATTCCTGGGCCCTCACCGATGTCGGCCGAGCCCGAAAACACAACGAAGACGGCTGGCTGATCGACGACCAGCTGGGGCTGTACGCCGTCGCGGACGGCATGGGCGGTCACGCGGCCGGTGAGGTCGCTTCGGCCTACGGGCTGCGGTGCGTCCAGGAGCAGCTGGTCAAGAAGAAGGCCCTGCTCGACGACTTCGCGCAGAACCCGACGCCGGAGAAACGCGCCAAGATCCTTCGGGAGGTGGAGCTCGCGATCAACGTCGCGTCGAGCGCCATCTACCACATGGCCCAGCGCGACAAGAAGCGCCACGGCATGGGGACGACGCTCTCCATGATCCTCCTCGTGGGGAACAAGGCCTTCATGGCGCACGTCGGCGACTCGCGTGTGTACCTGGCGCGGGCGAACCAGATTCACCAGCTCTCCGAGGACCACTCGTACCTGTGGGAGCAGATCAAGAAGGGCGCGATCACCGTCGAGGAGGCGAAGCGGTCGCCGTTTTCGAACGTCATCACCCGCGCCGTCGGCATCACCGAGACGGTGCAGGTCGACACCCTCGTCTTCGACATCCTCCCCGGCGACACGTACCTCGCGTGCTCGGACGGGATGCACGGCTACGTCGAGAGCGAGGCCGAGCTCGCCCAGATCCTCTTCCAGGAGGACGGCGAAGAGATCCCGCGGCGGCTCGTCGGCCTGGCGAACGCGCGCGGCGGTAAGGACAACATCACGGTCGTGGTGCTGCGCGTCCCGGGGGACGCGGGCGACCCGTCGGCGGTCGATGTCATCGAGAAGCTCGACATCCTCCGCCGCATCCCGCTGTTTCGGCACCTCAACTACAAGGAGCTGGTGAAGGTCCTGAACCAGACCCAGCAGCGCGCCTACGAGGACGGACAGATCGTCATCGAGGAGCAGTCGGACGGCGACGAGTTCTACATCATCCTTTCCGGGGAGGTGGAGGTGACCAAGGGTGGGCGTCCGCTCACCGTGTTGGGACCCGGGGTGCACTTCGGAGAGATGGCGCTGGTGGACCGTTCGCCGCGATCGGCCACCGTCCGAGCGCGGAACGACACTCGACTGATGTCGCTTTCTCGAAAAGCGTTCTACGGGCTGGTGCGCACGGAGCCGGTCCTGTCTTCGAAGCTCCTGTGGAGCTTCGTGCAGGTCTTGTCTCACCGGTTGCGTGCGACGAACGAGGCCCTCTCCGACGCCCGAAGCGAAGCCGCGGCGATGCCGCCCTTCGCGGAGCTGGACAACATCCGGCGCGAGGTGAGTCGACTGGGGACCTCCGAGGTCGAAAACGCCGATGCGCCGCCCGAATCATCCCAGTCCACGCCGCCTTCGTCGCCGCCGAAGTCTTCGGCGAGCGCGCCCGGTGCCATCGGCGACGTGCCGACGGACGAGACGAGCGACCCTGCACCGCAGTGATCCCACTCGCGCGTACTCGGGCGCCGCACGCGCTACATCGACCCCGATACCTTCGAGGCCACGGGAGGTCGTAGTATGAACGGCGTGATGGAATTTGCCGAGATGGCCGGACAGGACGAGGAGACTCGCGTCTCTTCCGTCTCGCGGATCATCGACAAGGCCATCTCCACGGAGTCGTGCCTCGTGACCATCTACGGTCGCGACCTCGGGAAGCAGTACACGCTGGACCAGGAGGAGATCGTGATCGGCCGCGGCGCCGAGAGCCACATCGTCCTCGACATGGACAACGTGTCGCGCCGCCATGCGCGCGTGCTCTCGAAGAAGGACGGCTTCTACATCGAGGACCTCAAGTCGACGAACGGCTCGTACGTCAACGACATCGAGGTGAAGTTCGATCGGCTCCGCAACGGCGACCTGATCAAGATCGGCGGCGCGATCCTGAAGTTCCTCCAGGGCGGGAACATCGAGGCGCTGTTCCACGAAGAGATCTACCGGATGACCATCGTCGATGGTCTGACGCAGGTGAACAACAAGCGCTACTTCATGGAGTTCATCGACCGCGAGATGGCGCGTTGTGCACGTTACGATCGCCCGCTGTCGTTGCTGTTGTTCGACATCGACCACTTCAAGCAGGTGAACGACGTGCACGGGCACCTCGCGGGTGACTTCGTCCTTCGTCGGCTCGCCGAGATGGTCAGCAAACACATCCGCAAGGAGGAGGCGTTTGCACGTTACGGTGGCGAGGAGTTCGCCATCCTCATGCCCGAGACCAACGGAGCGCGCGCGCGTATCTTCGCGGAGAAGATCCGGCGCATGGTCGAGTCGTCGCCCTTCGTCTACGAGGACCGGGACATCGACGTGACCGTGTCGATCGGCATCGCCGAGATGGGGCCGCACCGCGACCCGAACTCGTTCATCAAAGCTGCGGACGAGCGCCTGTACGCCGCGAAGGACGGCGGCCGAAATCAGGTTGTCGGCGGTGACGAAGAAGAAGACGACGAGCTCGAGCGCACGAACGATCTTTGATCGAACGTGCGCGAGCGATCCGTACAGGCTCGGTTCAGGGCACGACGATGACCGCGTGCATCGCCGCGGGGCGTAGCCGCTCGACCGTCTCCGCCGCCGTCACTGCGTACTTGGCGAGATCGATGCGGAACTCCTTGGCGACCCATGCGTCGAGGACGAAGCGCTGGTTCTCGTAGTTCGGCTCGAGCGTCGTGTTCGGCTTCAGGTTGATCACCGTGAACGACTCCTCGTGCGAACCGACGAGGCCCTCGTAGACCCCGCCCGCCGCGAGCACGGCCGCGCGTCCGAAGTCGCCGTCGTACTTCGGCGGAGTCAGGCCAGGCAGCTGCCCCGTCTTCCAGAGCTTGAAGTAACCGCAGCCGAGCGGGCCCCCGTGGGTGTCCCCGTGCACGCACGGCGTGTACTTGCCGGCCTTGTTCATGTCCTGGACGATCTTCTGGAGCTCAGCCACCGTGCGTGCGCCTCGCATGGACGCGATGGCGTACACGCCACCCAGGGCTTTCGGACCTCGCATGGCGGCCTGGTCGGAGAAGCGACCATCGACGCACTTGAAGAGGCCCCCCTTCAGGACCTTCACCAGCTTGTGCGGTGGGTCCAGGTCTTTGGGTTTCTTCACTTCGACAGTCCAACCTCGTCCAACGAGGGCAGCCTGCAGATCTTCCACTTTCATGCCGCTTCTATAGGGCAAGAACCGACGGCGCGAAAGGCAGCGACCGTCGGTCTTGGGTCCGGGGTTCAGAAGGCCTCCCCGAGGCTGAGGTGGAACGCAAACGGCGCTCCCGGATCCGGGTTGCCGGCGGTGTTGCGGTTCACGCGAAAGCCCACGTCCAACCGCACCGCACCGACCGGCGTGTCGAGCCGGGCGCCCGGACCGACGGCGACGTGCAGGCGCTTCGGGTCCAGCTCGGACAGGTCGAGCACCACGTCACCGACGTCGACGAACGCGACGAGCCCGAACATCTGCTCGAGCACCTCGAACAGATCGACGCGCACCTCCGCGCTGGTGAGCAGCATCGCCTCTCCACCGACCGGCAACCCGGCGTCGTCGTCGGTGGAGGGGACGTGCGGAGCGAGGCGTCGTCGGCCGAACCCGCGGTGGCCGTCGGCGCCGCCGCCGAAGAAGCGGTGGGTGATCGGGAGCGGGCGGAGTCCGAGCGCCGCGACCCCGAAGCGTGAGCGCCCCGCGAGCACGACGCGGTCCCCGAGGGGCAGGTAGCCGCGCAGCTCGGGTGTGACGATGAGGAACGTCGAAGTGTCCGCCGAGAACACGTAGCCGACCTCGGTACGCACGGAGGCGTAGAAGCCGGCGCGCGGCGCGAGGGGGTTGTCGCGTCCGTCGTAGGTGATGGACGGCGCCGCGTAGCCGACGAGGAGCGGATCGATCAGCCCGACGTCCCCGCGCTCCGCGTCGTCGAGCTGGTACGTCACGTTGGAGAAGTTGCGCTGGTCGACGTGGAGGCCCAACGCGATCTGCAGGCGGTCGTCGAGGAACTCACGGCCGAGCGCGACCTTCGCGCCGGGTCCGGTCGCCGTGTACCCGTCGAGCTGGATGCGCTCGAAGTCGGCGCCGACGGTGCCGCGGAGCCGCGGGAACACGAAGTCCTCGCGGTCGAGCGCCGCGCGGGCTTCCCAGTTGAACTTGCCGCCCGCGCCGGAGCCCGTGGAGACGTTGTTGAAGATCGCGTAGGCGGGGCGGGCCTCGAGGCGCACCGTGGTCAGCGGGTCGAGGAAGCTCTTGTGCCGGTACCCGATGCGCCCGCGTAGCTCGTAGAAGGACTGCTGCAGACCGACGCCGGCGCCCACCGTGAACTCACGGGGCTCACCGCGCGCGACCTCGATCTTCACGTCGAGGATGTCGTCGCGCTGACCTTCGCGCTCGACGAAGCGCACGTCGTCGACCAGTCCCGTCTTCAGGAGGCGCGCGCGGGTCTGTTCGAGGTCCGGCGGGTTGAAGACGTCGCCGCTGCGCCACGCGACGCGGTTGTAGACGAACGTGTCCGGGAGCTCGGACGCCGTGCTCGTGAGCGCGTCGCCGAAGTAGGTGAGGGGGCCCGTGTCGACCAGGAAGTGCGCGATCGCATCGCCGGTGCCGCGCTCGACCTGGAGCCGGGGCACGACCTTCGCGGATGCGTAGCCCTGGTGGTTGAGGCGCGCGGTCATGCGTTGTTCGGCTTCGACGATGCGGTCGTAGTCGACGCGCTCGCCGACCTCCAACAGCGAGCACAAACGGAGCGCCTCGGCGTTCATGAGCGCGGCGTCCGGGGCGCCGTCGATGTCGATCGACTTCAACGCCGAGCGTGGGCCCGGCTCGACCTCGAAGTGAATCAGCGCTTCCTCCCCGCGCTCCTTCACCGTGATGTCCGTGACCTTCGCCGTGTAGTAGCCGCGGCGCGCGAAGAAGGTCTCGATGCGGGTCTTGTCGAACTCGAGGGCGAGCGGCTCGTAGTCGGCGACTTCGCGGAACACGACGCCGCGCGGCGGGTGGTTCTCCAGGCCGTCCTTCAGGGCGTCGACGTCGACGTCGGTCGGCGCGGCCGTGTGGATCTCGACCGCGCCGACGCCGGGTGGGCTCTGCGGTCCGGAGGCACACGCGGCCGCGAAGAGGAGCGGAGCAAGGCCAAGGCGGCGCACCTAGAACCTCTTCCGGTAGAGGATGTCGGCGCTGCCGTTGCCGCGGTCGCCGTAGGTCGTCTCGAGCATCCAGCCGCGCCCGAGGCGGAACTGCACGAGGCCCGCGTTGGCGTTCTCGTCGGATTCGGGCGCGAGCCTCAGGTTGTACGCGACGAAAATGCGGCTGCTGATCCACTTGCCGACGCTGACCGCCTCCGCGGACGCGGTGTCGTCGAGGTCGACCGAGATGGTGTCGATCGGCAACTTGTCTTGCAGGCGCGACTGTACCTCGCCGAGCAGGAATCCGGTCGCGGCGCCGACGGCCTGGTCCGCGAGGGGGGCGTCCTCTTCTGAGGAGCTCGGTGTGCCGCCCAGGACGAAGCCGATCAGCTGGTCCTGGGAAAAGATCGCGGGGTCCGAGCTGAAGCGGACGCGCGGATCCTCGGGTGAGCCGGAGACCGCGACGTAGACGGTGACGTTCGGGAAGTCGTGGCGGACGCGTACGTCGAGCCGCGGGCGCCGGTCGCGGCCCGCCGCGAAGCGGACGTCGGCGTTGTCGATCGTCCACTGGCGCCCGAACAGGTTCACCGTGCCGGAGGTGACCTCGACGAACCCGCTCGTCGTCGGGGGCCCGTCGGCCTGGGCGACGGTGAGGTCGGCGACGAGGTTGGCGTTGAGGTCGGCGCTGCGGATCGGCACCTGTCCGGCGGTGCGGACCTGGACGCGGTAGGCCAGGGCCGAGCCGTCGTCGGCGTTGGCACTCTCGATCGCGGGGGGGGCGGCGCCGAGCTCGTCGACGACGACGACGTGTTCGAGCCGTTCGACGGGGAGCCGCTCGGAGGCTCCGCGGGACGGGAGCTTCACGTTGCCGTCCGTGACGAGCACGTCGACGTCGAGCTGTTCGGCGAACAGCAGCTCGATCTTCGCGGACAGATCCGTCTCGAGGATCTTGGGGCCGGCCGCGACGGCGACGTCGGCGACCTCGAGCTCGGAGCTCATCTCGAGGCGCCCGGCTCGGTCTGCGTGGGCTTCGCCTTCGTACGTGAACCGCCCGTCGCCGGAGGCGCCGCGGAGGGCGAACCGCAAGCGGTCGTCTTCGAACAAGAGCTCGCCGTCGACGTGCTCCATCGGCGGAACCGGGTGAACGAGGACGGCGCGCACGTCTTCGAGCCGGAGCGCGCCGGCGACGAGGGGGCGGCGCCGGGTGCCGTCCATCGAGACGTTGCCGTCGATACGTCCCGCCACCCCGCCGAAGGCGCCGTTTGCTCCGATGAGCGGGGAGAGGAAGTCGAGCTGTAGCTCGCTGGCGTCGAGGTCGAGGTCGAGGGTGTCGTCGCCGCCGAGCCCGAGCGTCCCGTCGAGCTCGAGGCGCCCGCCGCCGACCTGGCGCACGCTGACGTCCGCGGCGAACCGTTGCGCGTCGAGGTTCACGTCGACGTCGAACGTCTCGAACCGCGTGTCGCCGACGCCGAGGTCTTCGGAGACCACGTGCACGGCGAGCTGGGGGTCGCCGAGCCGACCCGAGAGCTCCCCGTCGATCGCGACGTGGCCCGCGAGCGGGTCGTCGAGATCGAGCAGCGCCGCGACGAGGGCGAGGGGGATCTGCTCCGCCGCGATCGTCGCGTCGACCGGGAGGTCCGGTACGGCCCGCGTGGAAGTCGAAGTGAGGCGCCCGAGGCTGAGCGGGGAGGTGGCGTGGGCTTCGAGGATGGGGCGTTCGTTCGCAAACGCCGTGGCCTCCAGCGTGGTGCGGTCGGGGCGCCCGTCGACGTAGACCTGTGCGTCGATCGCGGCGCGGTCGCCCATCGAGAACCCGTCGAGGCGCACCGAGGCTTCACCGGTGCGGCCGCGGGCTCGGACGAGGGCGTCGAGGCCGAGCACGCCGCGCAGTCCGTCGAGGTCGAACGCACGTCCCCAGGCTTCGAGGCGCGCGCCGTCGGCGTGGACCTCGATGGTCTCGAGGTCGTCGAGGCGCATCTGCGTCCACGCGGTGACGTTCGTGGCGTCGGCGGGGGCACGTCCGCGCGCCGCCAGGGTGAGGTGGCCCGCGTCGTTGGTTCGAAGTCGAGCGTCGACCTCGACGCGTCCGCGCTCCGAGCGGCCGTCGACGGTGAGGTCGAAGAGCGGCCAGCGCTCGCCGAGTCGTACTCGTGTCGCTTCGGCGTCGACCACGAGATCCAGCGCCTCATGGCGACGTGCGACGGCGACGGTGCCGGTCACGACGCCGGCCATTCGACGGGGCCCTTCGATCGCCGACAGCGGGAAGTCGGTGAGGTGCGTGTTCGCGGTGAAGTTTGCCGCGCGCAGCGCTTCGAGACCGTCACGACGGAGCCGGATCGGATCCGCGTTCACCTCGATCCGGCTCGCGAGCACGGGGGTGCCGTCGAGCACGCCGGTGACGCGGACGCGCACCCACGGGCGCTCGGGGGCTTCGACGCTCACGTAGACGGCGACATCTCGGGAGAGGCCCTCGATGCGGCCGTCGTCGAGATCGATGGCGCCCCGACGGAGCTGGCCGCGCGCAAACGTGATGCCGCCGGACGCAGCGCCGGTCACGACGGGCCGCACGCCGAACATGCGCTGCACCGCGCCGACGTCGAGCCGCGCGAGGTCGAGCTTCAGGCGTCGGACGTCGTCCGCCGTGAGGCGACGCCAAGCTCCGACGTCGAACGGGCGCCTCGGGAGCGTGACGCGCGCGGCGGCGCGCCCGCGGCCGACGTCGTCGCCGAACACGGCGACGTCCGCGTGGAGGATGCCGTCCCGCGTTCGCACCTTCGCGGACCATGCGCCGTCCACCTCACCGCGCGGCAGCCACCCGGCGCGGCGCAACGTGTTCACGTGGAGCTCGGGGACGTCGACGCGGAGCGCTTCGATTCGTTGCGCGCCGAGGTCGATCGTGGCCTTCGCGGAGACGCGGGTGTCCTCCGTGGAGACGCTCAGCGCGTCGACGGTGAGGACGCGAAAGTCGTCCGCGAGCGCGACGCGGGCGCCGCGACCGACGCGCCACCGTGAACCGATCGCCCGGGCGCGGAGCCGTCGGATCTCGGCGACGACTCGGTCCTCGGTGAGGTCGACCGCGAGCGCGGCGTCGACACGTTCGAGCGCGGGCGCGCCGCCGCGGGAACGCACGGTCACGTCGTATGGGCCGGTGCCCTCGCGCTTCACACGCAGACGGACGTCGCCGAGGTGCTGCGCCTCGACGGCGAGGCCTTCGACGTCGACCTTCGCCGTCCCGCGGGGCGCTTCGAAGGGGGCTTCGAGGTCGGCGCGGACGTCGACGCGCCCGGCCTTCACACCGTCGAAGAGGACGTGTCGCCCGCGGAGCCGAGCCGCGACCTTCGCATCGCGGAGGGTCGCGTGTCCGCGGACGTGCCCGTCGATCCGGGGTCGTCCGAGTAGCCGCGCGAGGCGGGGGACGGTGAAGCTCAGGTCCGCCCGGTCGAGCTCGAAGCGATCGAGGCGGCCCTCGGCGTCGGCGTCGAGCTCGGCGCCGTCGGCGTCGAGGTGCGCGGAGGCGACGAACGCACCGTCGTCGACGCGGGCGTTGGCTTCGAGGCTACGAATCAGGAGCGGGTGCATGTCGACCGCGTTGACGCGTCCCTCGATCGAGGCCTTCGCGGTCCCTGTGAGCGCGGGGAGATCGGTCAGCGCGACGATTGCGTGCACGGCGAGCGCGGAGGCGGGGAGGGCGGCATGAAGCCGAGACAGGTCGACGCCGGGCTCGGTGTCGAGCTTCGCGGTGATGGCGTCGAACGCGTCGTCCGCGGTGGCGTCGATGTCGACGTCGGCGCCGAGCGTGTGTCCTTCGGCGGCGAGCTTCCAGGCACCGTCCGCTTCGTGCTCGAACGTCCCGGCGAGCGCCCCCTGGATCGTCGGCCCGGGTGCGTAGCGCGCGACGGTGGGGGGTTCGATGCGGGCGTCGAAGTCGGTGCGGATCCGAACGCCGGTGTAGTCGAGGCGTGCGTCGGCGAGCGTGACCACGCTTCCCGCGGCGTCTTCGACCGTGGCGTGACCGGTGAGGTGGTCCGGGTGCAGCGCGACCGCGCCGCGGACATGTGCGCCTTCGGGGAGGAGCGCGGACGACGCGCCGAGGTGCGCGACGGTCGCGTCGATGCGCTCGGCGCCGACGGCGCCCGAGAGCGTCGCCTCGACGTCCGCGAAGTACAGACGCCGATCCGGAGCGACGAGCTCGAACGAACCGTCCTGCAGCGTCGCGTCGCGGACGACGATGTCGACCGGTGAGAACGTGGGGCTCGTGCTGGTGTCGGTGGCGGTGTTCTTGGGGAGGCGCGAGAAGCTGTTGCCGTGGGCGTCGACCTCCATCCAGACACGCGGAGACGCGACTACGATCGCCTCGGCGACGAGCCCGCCCGCGAGCAGGGAGTCCAGCCACTCGACGTTCACCGACGCCCGCTCCACCGAGACGAGCGCGCGCCCTCGCTCGTCTTCGAGCCGCGACGGTCCGACCTCGACGTGTCCGAAGAGCAGCGCGCCGGACAGGTCCCCGAGCTCCAGCCGCCCGTGGATCGAAGCGGTGACGGCGGCTTCGATCTCGTCGAGCACGCGGCGCTGCACCGACGGCACGTGCAGCGCGCCGACCACGCCGATCGCGCAGACGACCAGGGCCGCGAGCGCGGCGGCGAGGGCGATGAGGAGACGGCGTGCGCGAGTCCCGGCGGACACACGTGCGACATGTGCAGACTCCGCGCCAGCGGGGCGCGGGTGAGGAACCGTGCGCGGAGTGTGGAGAAATGCCTCGGCGCCTCCGGACGGCCTCAGCCCGGACGGCTTCAGCTCACGGACTTGCGCGGGCGGGGGATGGCGTACTTGTCGAGGCGCGACACCAGCGTGCGCCGGGAGACGCCGATCTTCTTCGCGGCGGCGGTCTGATTGCCGCCGCACGCTTCGAGGGCTTCGACGATCGCGCGGCGCTCTCGGCGTTCGGCGTCGGTGAGGTCCGCCTCCGGTCCGTCGGCGAGGAAGAGGTCGGCGTCCGGGGCAGGCGGGCGCGGGAGGTCCTCGGGCGCCGTGGCGAGGAGCGTCGCGCGCATCTTCTCCACGGGGAGGTGTTCGGGGCGGATCGTGCCGTCCGTGCACAACAGGATCGCGCGCTCGATGAAGTTCTTCAGCTCGCGGATGTTCCCGGGCCAGCTGTACCGCTCCAACATCGCGATCGCGTCGTCGCTCACCTCGGGCGCGGCGACGCCGATCGCCGAGGACAGGTGCGCGACGTAGGCCTCGACCAACGGCACGATCTCCGCCGGGCGCTGCCTCAACGGCGGGATGATTAGGGAGATTCCATTCAAGCGAAAGAATAGATCCGCGCGGAAGGCGCGTCGGAGCACCTCCTGCTCGAGGTCGCGGTTCGTGGCGGAGAGGATGCGAACGTCGATCGGGCGGGGCTGTAGCCCGCCGACCCGCAGCACCTTCCTCTCGTCGATCACCCGGAGCAACTTGGCTTGCAACGCCACGGGGAGCTCGCCGACCTCGTCGAGGAACACCGTGCCTCCGGACGCGGTCTCGAGGAGCCCGGGTTTCGTTGCGTCGGCGCCGGTGAACGCGCCCTTCTCGTGGCCGAACAGCTCGCTTTCCAGGAGCGACTCCGAGAGCGCGGCGCAGTTGAGGCGGACGAACGGAGCGTTGCGCCGGGGGGAGCGGCGGTGGACCGCCTCCGCGACGACCTCTTTGCCGACGCCGGTCTCGCCGAGGAGCATCACGCTGATCGTGCCGGCCGCGACGCGATCGACGACGCGGTACAGCTCGCACATCGCGTCGTCTTTCATCACCAGCGGCGGGCCCGAGCTCGGCGCGGGCGACGACGGGGCGCGTACGGCCTCACACGCGTGGGCGATCAGCGCTTCGGGCGTAGAGCCGTCGAGGGGGTAGGTCGCGAGGCCGAAGCGGGCGTCGACTTCGTCGAGCGCCATCACGATGCGTTGGGCCGCCTCCGTCGCGCGTTCGTGGTTCGCGTCGACGAGGAGCGCCTCGTATTCGTCCGGGCCGTAGGCGGCGATGACGTCCGCCGAGGAGAGCTCCGCGGCGAGGGTGCTCTGGACGCGCCGTGGCTTCGCGCCGTCGACGTGCAGGCGTAACACCGAGAAGTGCGCGCGCGAGCGACGGGCCCGCTCGCACTCGTCCTCGATGCGGGCCTCGAAGTAGTCGTGGGTCCAGAGGCGGCGCGGTCGCACGGACGACGTGCGCTGCACGATCACCATCGACGAACCGATCTCGATCACGTGGTCGGCTTGGACCTCGATGCGGCGCTTGGATCCGATGCGCGCCTTGTCGACGTGCGTGCCGTTGGCGCTGCCGAGGTCTTCGATCCACAGGCCGTCTTCGACGTGGAGGATCGCATGCTCGCGGGAGACCGACGGGTCATCGATGCGGACGTCGTTGGTCTCCGCGCGCCCGATGGTCACGTGGCCGGACTCGGGCAGCGGCTGGGTGCAGAACGTGCTCTCCCCGACGACGACCAGACAGAGGCGCACCGGCGCCTGCGTCTGCTGGTGACGGGTGATCGTCGGCGCGTCCTGAAAGTCGGAAGCCAAGCGCGGGGAGACTACCACGGCTCCTCCCCGCGCTTCGGTCGCTCAGTGGACCGTGCGGCCGCCGATCGTCAGGTTCGCGTCGCGCTCCGCGGGGGCGTTCGCGCCGTCCGTACCGTCTGCGCCGTTCGCGTCGCCGGCGGGCCGGGCGACGACGCCGTCGACGTCGATCGGCTGCGCGCAGGTCGCGCACGACGCGCGATTGAGGAACGCCTCCATCACGGTCTGGCGGTGCGGCAGGAAGACGTCGGTGAGCGCCTGCGAGATGACGAAGCGCGGGCCGTCGGGGCCCGCCTCGGTCGAGAACTCACTGCCGTGCACGAACCCGAGCGTGCCGGGCCAGTTGAGGCCGCCGCCGAGGTTGCGGCCGACCGACTCCTGGTGACAGCCGCCGCAGGACAGCGCCATCGCGCGGTTCACGATGTCGTCGGACGTCAGACCGTGCTCGGCCGCGGCCGCGTCGAGGCGCGAACGGAACGGGGAGTTCCCGCCGTCGCCGTTGAACTGCGCGAGGTAGTCGGTCGGGCCCGAGCCGAACATCTGGCTCTCGCCGGGGTTGAACTGATCCGGCACCGCGTACGTGAAGCGGTTGAGGTCGTTGATGGCGAGCGACTCGACTTGCGTGAGGAAGTGCGCCTGGAACTCGGCGGCGCGCTCGGCGAGCGGGTCGTTGCTCCGCGGGAGCGAGCCGTCGAAGAGGCGGCCGAACGGGTTGGCCTTCACCGTCTCGGGCACGAAGCGCACGCCGACGGTCGCGATCGGCGCGGCGCCGGTCGGGTCGTTGGGATCCACCATGCCGTTGCCCGGGACGCCGCCGCGCTCGAGGCGGAACTCGCGGAGGTTCCACGGGCCCTGCATGAACTGGTTGCTGCGGATCTGCCCGCTCGCGCCGCCGCCGTACACGCCGCCGCTCTCACCCGCGTAGTGGTCGATGTGAACGACCGGCGCGAAGCCCTTCAGGCCGGCGTAGAAGAAGCGGTGCAGGCGCCGCGCGCGGACCGTCGGGTCGTCGATGCGCGACAGGCGCTCCCACCACTGCTGCACTGGCAAGCAGGCTTGCAGACCGCAGCCGGGGTTCGGGTTGGGGAGCTTGGCCTCGAAGATGAGGAGGTTGCGCGTGCCGAGGCTCGTCTTGCCGTAGACGATCCGGTACTCGCCGCAGTTGCTGCCGTCGGGCGGCGCGAGGTCGAACCGGTTCACCAGCGCGATGGGCTCGTAGCTGTCCATCTGCGCCGCCGAATTCGCGGGGTCGGCCTGGCTGCCCTCGGAGCGCGGGCACTGGTGGTCGTATCCATTGAATGGACTCTCGCAGTGGGGACCGTCGCCGAAGCCCGGCGCGAGGTTCTGGGTGTCCCACCACTGCCGGAAGAGGATGTTTGCGTTGAGGCTGTCGTCGCCGCTCTGTTTGGCGAGCTGCGCGAGTGTCTTGCGCAGCGTGAAGTTCCTCCCGGCGGAGCCGTCGAGGATGAACTGATCGGTGACGTACAGCGATCGACGCGCGTCGACCGGCGGGGGTGTGCGGCACTGGGCCACGACGTTGGACAGCTCGTCCGCGGTCGTCGCGGACGGTTCGGAAGCGACCTGACAGGCGGTGAGGGCGAGGCAGGCGAGGATGGTGGTTTTCGAGTCGAAGTTCATGAGTATTGAAGTCCCTCCCATGCTCCGTCGCCTTCGCACTCGTCGTGCCAACGTCGCACCTTGGGCGCGCCCGGCGCGTTGCGCAGTGGGTTTCCCGAGTCGCGCAACGCGGTTGCACATCGTGTGCAAATGGGAGCGCCGCGTGTTAACGGCTCCCGCGTGCGGTACGTCGTGATCATGGCGGGCGGGTCGGGGACCCGGTTCTGGCCGGCGAGCCGGAGGGCGCGGCCGAAGCAGTTCCTCTCGATCGGCTCCGACAAGTCGCTGCTCGCGGAGACGGCGGCGCGTCTCGAAGGCGTCGTGCCGCTCGAGAACCTGTACGTGGTGACGGGCGCGGCGCACGCGGAGCACGCGCTCGACGATCTCGCCGGCGTGCCCAAGGCCAACGTGCTCGTGGAGCCGACGGGCCGGAACACCGCGCCGTGCATCGGTTGGGCGACACGCCACATCCTCGCGAAGGATCCGGACGCTCGCATCGCGGTCCTGCCCGCGGATCACTACATTCGGAAGACGGCGCGCTTCGCCGCGTACCTGAACGCGGCGTTTGAAGCCGCCGAGGAGCGCATCGTCCTCTTCGGCATCATCCCGGACCGCCCCGAGACCGGCTACGGCTACATCCAGCGGGGCGCGAAGACCGGCGAGGTGCGGGGCGAGCCGGTGCACGCGGTCCAACGGTTCGTCGAAAAGCCCGACGCCGCGACGGCCGAGCAGTACCTCGCGTCCGGCGACTTCCTGTGGAACGCCGGCATGTTCGTGTTCCCGGCGCGCGTGATGAACGAGGAGATCTCGGCGCACGTGCCCGAGCTCGCGAAGGGGCTCGACGCCCTCGACGCCGACCCGGGTGCGATCGACACGATCTACCCGACGCTCCCCAAGGCGCCGATCGACACCGCGGTGATGGAGCCGTCGTCGCGCACGTCGGTGATGCCGGCGGAGTTCGGGTGGTCGGACGTCGGCTCCTGGGACGCCGCGATGGACGTGTACGAGGCGGACGCGGACGGCAACGTCGCGCTCGGCGACACGCTGCTCGAGGGCGCGAAGAACAGCTACGTCGATGCCCGCGCCGGACGGAAGGTCGCGGTGGTGGGGCTCGAGGACGTCGTCGTGGTCGACACCCCCGACGCGATCCTGGTGATGAAGCGTGGACAGTCGCAGGACGTGAAGACCGTCGTCGCGCGGCTCGAGAAGAACGAGGAGAAGGACCTGCTATGACCGGAGTCGATCCGACCATCTTTCGCGAGTACGACATTCGCGGGCTCGTCGACGAGCAGCTCACCGAGGACGCCGTCGAGAAGATCGGCCGCGCCTACGCCGCGTTCACGCGCGAGCAAGGCGTTCGCAAGATCACCGTCGGGCGCGACTGCCGCGAGCACTCGCCGCGCCTCGCGAAGCGGCTGATCGCGGGGCTGAACGCCGGCGGCGTGGACGTCGTCGACATCGGGACGTGCACATCGCCGATCCTCTATTTCTCGCTGTTCCACCTGAAGGCGGACGGCGGGATCATGATCACCGGCTCGCACAACCCGCCCGAGTACAACGGGCTGAAGATCTCGATCGGGACGCGCAGCGTGCACGGCCCGGACGTGCAGGCGTTCCGGAAGATCATCGAGTCGAACGACTACGGCGACGCCGGGCGCACCGGGACGTCGAGCGAGCAGGACGTCGCGCCGGACTACATCGACTGGTGCGTGAACAACATTCAGCTCGGTGACCGGAAGCTGAAGGTCGTCGCGGACGCGGGCAACGGGACGGCGGGGCCGTTCGTGGTGCCGATCCTCGAGAAGCTCGGGGTCGAGGTCGTGCCGCTGTACTGCGACATGGACTCGACGTTCCCGAACCACCACCCGGATCCGACCGTCGAGAAGAACCTCGAAGACCTCAAGAAGGCCGTGCTCGACGGGAAGGCGGACGTCGGCATCGCGTTCGACGGCGACGCCGATCGCCTGGGAGCGGTCGACGAGCAGGGCACCGTCCTGTGGGGCGACCAGATGATGATCCTGTTCTCGCGCGCGGTGCTCGCGGAGGTGCCGGGCGCGACGATCGTCGGCGAGGTCAAGTGCAGCAAGACGCTGTACGACGACATCGAAAAACACGGCGGCAACGGGATCATGTGGCGAACCGGGCACAGCCTCATCAAGGACAAGATGAAGGAGACCGGCGCCGAGCTCGCGGGCGAGATGAGCGGGCACATCTTCTTCAAGCACCGCTTCTTCGGGTTCGACGACGGCATCTACTCGGGGCTGCGTCTGCTCGAGATCCTCTCGCGCACCACGGCGCCGCTGAGCGAGCTGTTGGCGGACGTCCCGAAGACGTACACCACGCCCGAGCTGCGCGTGGACTGCCCGGAGTCGCTGAAGTTCCGGCTGGTGTCCGCGGTGACGGAGCACTTCAAGAAGTCGCACGACGTGATCGACATCGACGGCGTGCGGGTCCTGTTCGACGACGGCTGGGGGCTCATCCGCTCCTCGAACACGCAGCCGATCCTCGTGCTGCGCTTCGAGGCCGACACCGAGGCGCGCCTCGCCGAGATTCGCGGCTACGTCGAAGGTGAGCTCGCGAAGGTGCGCGCCACGCTCGAGTAGCGCGTTGAGCGAGGGCGCGCGATACGGGCGCTACCGCGTCCTCTCGGAGCTCGGCCGCGGCGGCATGGGCGTCGTGTACCTCGCCGAGGACGACAACGGCGAACGCTTCGCGCTGAAGGTGCTGGAACGCACCGCCGACCCCTCTCTGTTCGAACGGTTCCTGCGCGAGGCCGACGTCGGCGAGAAGCTCGACCACCCCGACATCGTCCACGTCCGCGACCACGGCGTCGAAGCCGGGCGCGCGTGGATGACGATGGACCTGCTGCGGGGCTTCGAGCTCGAGCAGGTCATGCACGACGCGTCGTTCGATCTCGAGGCGCGGCTCTCGGTCGTCGTGCGCGTCGCGGCGGCGCTGCACCACGTCCACGGGCACAACCTCGTGCACCGCGACGTGAAGCCGTCGAACGTCTTCATCACGAAGGACGGTGGCGTACGGCTCCTCGACTTCGGCATCGCGCTGTTGCGCGACCACCGCCTCACGCAGACCGGCATGTTGATGGGGACGCCGCACTACATGTCACCCGAGCAGCTCTCCTCCGGCACCGTCGACGCGCGCTCCGACGTGTTTGCGTTGGGCGTCGTGTTGTACCGGATGCTGTCGAACCGCTTCCCGTGGAGCGGCGACACCGCGGCGCACGTGATGTTCTCGATCGCGACGCGCCCACACGAGCCGTTGACGTTCGACCACTGGGACTTCGGGCTCGACGAGCGCCGAGAGAAGGCGCTCAGGCAGATCGTCGACAAGGCGCTCGCGTCGGAGCCGTCGCACCGGTTCCAGTCGGCGTTGGAGCTCGGAGCGGCGGTGGAGGCGTTCCTCCTCGGCCGCTTTGCCGACGCGCCCACCGGGGGCGAGCAGGTCGTCGACACCGCGCAGATCGCCGCCCGGCGGATCGACTGGGCGCGCGCGCGCGCCGCCCGCCTCGCGCTCGACAAGGCGGCGGGTCTGACGGACGACGTCGGACGTTCGACGGACCTCGGCAGCACACGTACGGACCGCGACCTGGGTCCCGTCGTGTGGCTCGCGCTCGTGGTAGCGTTCGCCGCGGGGCTCGGGCTCGCCGCCTGGTACGCCTTCAGCGCCACATGAAGACGAGGCTCCTGTACCGCACGATCGGATCGCACCTCGTGGTCGCTGTGCTGCCCGCGCTGGTCCTGGGGTTCGTCGTCATGGCGGTGAACCGCGAGGCGCTCACGCTGGACGCCGAGCAGCTTCACCTCGCCGTCGCGGAGCAGATGCGCACCGAGCTGGTGCGAGCGTTCGACGAACGGCAGTTCGTGCTCGACCAGGCCGAGCGCATCCTCGACAGCGACGAGGTCCCGTTCGCGGCGCGCACCACGATGCTGCGCGCGCTCGTCGCGAGCCGGAAGCTCCCGTACCTCGCCGTGCACGGGCCGGAGGGCAAGGTGGACACCGTGCTGTCGACGGACGCGGCGGAGGTCGACCGGAGCGATCTTGCGCTCGCGACCCGGCAGCGCGCGGCGAAGGGGCTCGCGGTGGGGCCCATCCAGGAGGGCCGCACGGTGCGCCTCGCGGTGCGTTGGGCACGCGACGGCGACACGATGGGGTACCTCGTGACCCAGTTCGATCTGACGACGCTCGACGCCATCGCGGAGGCGCTCGTCGCGCGTCACCTCGAGGAGGGTGAAGTCGTGCTCGTCGACGGCGAGCGTCGGTGCCTCGCGGCGTCGAACGCGGAGCGGGTCCACCGGATCCTCGACGCGCACTCGCCGTTCGCGCGCATCGAAGGGTTCGGGGCGCCGGACGGGCTGACGACCGTCGAGCTGGGGCGGTCCATGCGGTACGCCGACGCCGACGGGGCGGTCCGGCTCGGGACGGTGCTGTCGGCGCCGACGGTCGGGTGGGTCGTGGGGACGTCGCGTCCGGAGGCGATCGCGTTGGCGTCGATCGGCGCGGTGAAGAAACGGGTCCTCGCGCTCGCGATCGTCGCGGCGCTCGCGGCGGGGTTGGTCGGGCTGTTGTTGGCGCGGTTCCTCAGCGAGCCCGTCCGCCGGCTCGCGCTCGCGGTGCGGGCGTCGGCGCAGCGCGGGTTCTTCGATCCGATCCGAGCGACGGGATACCGAGAGGTCGGTCAGCTCGCGGACGCCTTCAACGAGGTGCTCGGCGAGCTCGCGCGTCACCGGGACGAGGAGCGGGCGACGACGAACCTGCGGCTCCGCCTGAGCCGCTACCTGCCGCCGAGCGCGCTGCACGAGGTGTTCGCGGCGGAGCTGACCTCCGAGCGGGGCGAGCGCGCCGTGGTGAGCGTCGTGTATGCGGACCTGAAGGGGGCTGAACCGCTCGTCGACCTCGTCGCGCAGGCGCACTTGCTGACGATGCTGTCGGACTTCTTCGCGGCCGCGTGCGCCTCGATCGAACGGTACGGCGGGCGGATCGACCGGTACTCGGGCGACGCGGTGATCGGCGTGTTCCTCGGCCCGGACGAGCCGGGGCGGGCGCGGGCGGCGCTGGACGCCGCGCTGGCCGTCGCGCGCGACGCCGAGGCCATCGCCGCGCGGTACCAAGCGGTCCTGGCGGCGTCAGTGGGGTTGGTCTCGGGGGAGGGCATCCTGTCGGCGGCGCCGGAGTCTCAGCAGGAGATTTCGGTCGCGGGCGACCTGGTCGAGCGGGCGGCTGCGCTGGAGCGCGAGGCGGCGCCCGGGACGGTGGTCATGGACCCGGCGACGCGCGGGCTGCTGGCGGCGGATGTCCCGATTTCGGAGCGGGCGAGCCAGACGACGGCGGCCCAGCGAGTCTTTGTGTTGAATGCACGCGACGTCAGTGGGATGGAGGGGGCGAGCTGATGGGTAGCTACAGTCGACGAGCGGCGTGGGTGACGGCACTCGCGCTGGCGTGGAGTTCACCGGCTTTCGCCCAGGACGACGAGGACCTATCGCGCCTCGCGGACGGCGTCGTCCGATTTGTGTCCGGGAGCAGCGCGATGACGCCCGAGTCCGAGCGCATCATGGACCGCGTCGTGAAGACGCTCGAGCGTCGGGGGACGGAGCGTTTGTTGATCGTCGGTCACACGGACCGGCACGGCAGCGCGGCGTTGAATCGGAAGCTGTCGCGCAAACGTGCGGAGGTCGTGAAGGGCGCGCTCGTGAAGCGCGGCGTCCCGGCGGCGCGCATGACGACGATCGGCGCCGGCTTTGCGGAGCCGCTCTCGCTCGACAAGACGGACCAGGCCGATCAGATGAACCGGCGCGTCGAGCTGTGGGTCGGCGTGCGGAACCCGCTGGCGTGGGTGAGCTGGATCTTCCAGACGGTCGAATCGAAGAAGCCGAAGACGGAGTGGGACGCGGCGGAGCTGCGGCAGGCGCTCGATCGCCTGTTCCGCGTGCGCACGGTCGGCCAGTCGGCGGGTGAGGTCACCTTCACCTCCGGGCACCGCATCTACCTCGGGCCGGAGGCGCTCGTGGTGATCTACGGGCGGACGCAGTCGCAGGTGAACCAGCGGCCGCGGACGCGGGACGTGACGCTCGAGGAGGGCGCGATCTTCGCGCGGCTCAAGAAGAAGGAGGGCACGCCGGTGCTCGTCGAGACGCCGGCGGCGAACGCGTGGGTCGAGACGAAGGGCGGCGTGCGCGTCGAGCACAACGAAGAGAAGAAGCGCTCGACGTACTCGGTGTACGACGGCAAGGCGGAGATCGCGGCGCAGGGCCAGACGGTCGAGGTGGACCGGGGTTACGGCACGCGCGTGAAGAACGGCGAGGCACCCGAGGAGCCGACGCCGCTGATGCCGGGGCCGACCTGGGATCCCGACGCGCCGGTGCTGGTGTGGCGCGGCGAGCCCGTGAAGCTGGCGTGGAAGCCGGCGACGGGCGCGAACGGCGCGATGGTCGACGTGACGAAACACGCCGACGCGGAGTTCGAGCGGCCTTCGCGTATGGAGTACACCGAGGCGAACGCGCTGACGCTGGAGGGCATCGGCGAGGGGGCCTACCGCGCGCGCGTGAGCACGTTCGACGAGCGCGAGATCCTCGGTCAGCCGAGCGGGCAGCAGCACGTGATCGTGATGAAGGCGCCGACCGACGCGAGCGGCGCGGCGCTGCCCGTGGACGGCGCGTCGTTGCCGATGTCGCGGCCGACGTCGGTGTCGCTGCCGTTGGTCGGCGGCGTGGACGTGCGCTGGACGAAGAACGGTGAGCGCGTCGAGGGCAGCTCGGTGCCCGTGTCCGGTGGTGATGTGCTCGGCCTGGAGATCGTGGGGGCGGACGGCAAGCGGGTCCTGACGCGGTCCTGGAAGTTCCGGCTGTCGGCGGTCGCGATTCAGATCGATCGCATCGACGGGCCGACGAAACGCGAGGACTTCGTGGAGACCTCGGTCGAGGTGACCGTGACGACGCTGGACGGGACGCCGCTCGAGGAGCCGCGCCCGGTGGTGTTCGTGCGCGGCGAGGGAATGCTCGAGGGGGCGCCCGAGATCTCGAACGAAGGCGACAAGGTGAAGGTCGCGACGTACACGGACCCGCCGTTCGCGGACGAGCTGCCGATGTCACTCGTCGGGGTCGGCCGTTACCGCATCACGCGCGTGCACCCCGTGGACGCCAACGTGGTGGACGAGTCGCTGGCGTTTGTCTTCCCGACGGCGCGGGCTTCCGCGATCGTGAAGTTGCCAGTGTGGACGCGCCCGGCCGACGAGGTCCCGACGCTTCGCTTCGGGCCGTACGTCGGCGCGATGGGCGGTGTGCAGCTGCGCAAGAACCCGTCGGTGTCGCCGTGGTTCTCGCTCGAGGCGGGCTTCGCGGCGCTCTCGATGGATCGGCTGCGCGTGACGATGGGCGCCCAGGCGGCGTTCATGCCGACGCAGCTCTTCAACGGCGACGCCGAGGTCGCGGACCTGACGGTCATCCCGCTCTACGGGCGCGTGACGGTGGCGTTCGTGCTGGGGCCGGTGCGGCCCTACGGCGGCATCGCGGTGGGCGCGCGGCTCGTGAGCGTCTCGGGCGTGACCGCGGAGTCCCTCGGCCTCGACCAGGTGCAGTTCGGCGTGAACGGCATCCTCGGCATCGGCTTCGGCGCGGGGAACTTCGAGGCGTTCGCGGAAGGCAACTACGGCAAGCTCGCGCTGAAGGAGCTCGCGTTCCGCGAGACGATCGGCGACCTGACCTTCGTGGGCGGGCTGCGCTGGTTCTTCTACTGACGCGGGTTCGTCACTCGACGTCTTCGCCGACACCTGAGGCGTCGAGGCCCACCGCGTGCCGCATGCCGAGGATCGCGAGGGCGCGTTCCGCGCGGGCCCGGGCGACGGCGATCTCCGCGTCGAGCACGCCGTCGTTCGCGGCTTGCAGCTCCGCTGGGCGTAGGGCGCCCACTTCGAAGCGCGCTCGCGACAGCTCCAGGTTCTGGCGTGCGAGTCGGACCGCCTGCTCGGCGCGATCGAAGGCGAGGTCGGCGGCTTCCAGATCGAGCTCGGCCCGCTCGACGTCGGCGGCCGCGCGCAGCCGAATGGCCTCCAGCGCGAGCTGCGCGCTCTCGCGGCGCTTCCGCGCGAGGTCGAGGTCCGCGTAGCGAAGCCCACCGTCGTAGAGCGTCACCGTCGCCGCGAGACCGACCGACCACTGATCCCGCTGGCCCGTGATCCCGGGGACGTTCGACAGTCGATAGCCCCCGAACACGCCGACCGTCGGGACGAACCGCCACCACACCTCCGACTCGGCGCGCTCCGCGATCTGCACGGTCGTCAGCGCCGCCGCGACGTCGGGGCGACGGCGCGCGCGCGTGAGGAGCGCCTCGCCCGATCCGGGCGGTCGCTCGGGGAGGGCGTCGGGCCACACGACGTCGGGGCGGTCGTCGGAGAAGGTCACGAGCGCGAGCGCGAGCAGCGCCTGCGCGTGGGCGTTCTTCGCACGGCGGGTGTCGATCCTCGCCTGCGTCGCCGCGATGCGAATGCCCTCGGCGAGCAGCGGCGGACGGTCACCGAGCTCCTCGCGCGCCTGTGTCAGAGCGAGCTCCTCCGCCGCGCGGGCCTCCGCACGCTCGGCGGCGTGCAGCGCCTCCTGCGTGGCGAGCGCCGCGTAGTAGGTACGGGCGACGACGAGCCGGAGCTCGGCGATCCGCGCCGAGCGCTGCTGCGCTTCGCGCTCCACGTTGGCGTTGGCGTTCTTCAGGATCGGAATCGCGCTTCCATTCAGTGGATTCCAGACGACGCGGGTGCTGAACTGGTGGGTGTTCTGTCGCGCGAAGTCGAGCTGTCGCGGCGGGGCGTTGGCGACACGGTTGAGCTCGTCGACGAGCCCCGCGAGGCAGCCGTCCAGCATCTGCGAGTTGGCGCCCTGGACGCAGTTGTCCCGGATCGCGGGTGTGTTGAAGTTCAGCGGCTCGGGGAACGTGATCGCGGGTGGCCCCGGCTCGAGGTGCGTGAACGTGTAGGACGCGGTCCACTGCGGCTTGAGGATCGCCCAAGCCTTCTTCACCTGGACCTCGGCCTCCTCCACCCGCACGGCCAGGATCCGAACCTCGGGGGATCGGGCTTCGGCGCGCTGGTACGCCTCTTCGAGGCGGATCGTCACCGGGCCGGGATCGGCGAGGGCGCTCGGAGCGTCCAGGATCCCGATCAGGGCGACGAGCACGCCGGGGAGGGCGGGGACGAGGGCAGAATGTCGCGCGGTCACCCACCCACACGGCGCTTGGCGCCGCTGTCGGTCAGCTGGATGATGGGGCACCACCCGCTGATGTTGGCATGTCACACCGCAACCGCAAGAAACTGGTGACAGGAAAACACCAATGTTTCCGGACGCTTAAAGCGTGAATCGCAAAAGGTCGCGGACCCTATCGAATGTCCGATCCTGTGTCAAGTCGCTGCCCCCGATTTGCTTTACAGATCCAACGCAGCGTGTTACGGTGCCGCCGCTTCTTGGGTGATGTCGAGCACGGAATCCCAAGAACGCTATCGAGGCAAGGGACGCCCTAAAAAGCGTAGTTTTCGCAATAGTTCCAGAGCGTTGGCCCACCGCTCGATTCGGACGTCAGCCGTACGTTTGGGGTGCTTTCATGCATCCTGCACAGGCTCGGCGTTCACGGAGGCATTGAATGCAGAGTTTGCCTTTCCAGGTTGGTGACAAAGCCGTTTATCCGGCACACGGCGTGGCGGAAGTCACGGGGATCGAAAGCCACGAGGTCGGAGGAGACAAGCAGACGTTTTACATCCTGCGCATCCTCGACAACGGCGTGAAGGTGATGATCCCGACGGGTGCCAATGGGCTCCGAGAGATCATGAGCCCCGGCGAAGTCGACGAGGTCTTCGACGTCCTTCGAGAGAAGGAGATTTCCGTCGAGTCGACCACGTGGAACCGCCGCTACCGCGAGTACAAGGACAAGATCGACAGCGGAGATCCGAAGCAGATCGCCGAGGTCCTTCGTGACCTGTACCTGCTCAAGAACGACAAGGACCTGTCGTTCGGCGAGCGCAAGATGCTCGACACGGCCAAGTCGCTCCTCGTGAAGGAGCTCTCCATCGCGCGCGACATGGGCGAAGAAGAAGTCGAAGCGGAGTTCACACAGATCTTCCACGCGTAGAACGCTGCGCCACGGATCGAAAGTGAATCGCCGATGACGCGGGTGCTCCGGACGGGGCGCCCGCGTTTTCGCGTTTGTGCCCTTCGGCACCGCGCGAAATCACTGCGGACAATCACCTGCGCCCGTGACATACGGGGGCGGCGATGGGCCTGAGAGTCTTCGATACCCGCACTCGGGAGAAAGTCGACTTCAACCCGCTCGAACCGGGCAAGGTTCGCATGTACGTCTGTGGCGTCACCGTCTACGCCCCGACGCACATCGGCCACGGCCGCTGTTACGTCGCCTTCGACGTCGTCTATCGCTGGCTCAAGACCCAGTATCTCGTCACCTACGTCCGCAACTTCACGGACGTCGACGACAAGATCATCAAGGCCGCGAACGCCAACGGCGAGACGACCGACGAGGTCACGAACCGCTTCATCGCGCAGTTCTCTTCGGACATGTCGGAGCTCGGCTGCCTCGAGCCCAACATCGAGCCGCGAGTCACGACCCACATCGCCGAGATCGTCGCGATGATCGAGACGCTGATCGCAAAGGGCTTCGCGTACGACGTCGACGGCGACGTCTACTTCGAAGTCGCGAAGTACGAAGCCTACGGCGCGCTCTCCGGGCGCAAGCTCGACGAGCAGGAAGAGGGCGCCCGCGTCGCGGTGGACACCCGCAAACGCGCCGCCGCCGACTTCGCGCTGTGGAAGTCGGCCAAGCCGGGCGAGCCGTCGTGGGACTCACCGTGGGGCAAGGGCCGTCCCGGCTGGCACATCGAGTGCTCGGCCATGAGCGGCAAGTACCTCGGCGAGGTCTTCGACATCCACGCGGGCGGCAAGGACCTCGTCTTCCCGCACCACGAAAACGAGCTCGCCCAGTCCTGCGCCGCCAACGGCACGGAGCTGATGGCGAACATCTGGATGCACAACGGCTTCGTGAACCTGATGCCCGAGAAGTGCCCCGGGTGCGACAAGGAGCTCGAGAAGATCCCGGAGTCCGGGCACCACTGCGCGTGCGGCTACACGTTCACGGAGATGGACTTCAAGATGTCGAAGTCCCGCGGCAACTTCTACCCCGTGCGCGAGATGCTCGCGCAGTACGAGGGCGAAGCGCTGCGGATGCTCTTCCTCACGAGCCAGTACCGTTCGCCGATCGCGTTCTCCCACGACCTGCTCGACGCCGCCGAGAAGCGCCTCGACAAGAACTACGAGACGCTCGAAGCGATGGACGCGTTCACGAACGAGCAGACGTTCGTGCCCGGCAAGAACCTCGCGGCCACGTTCGACGTGGACCCGTGGGCGCGCTTCACCGACGCGATGAACGACGACTTCAACACGCCGCGCGCGCTCGCGGAGGCGGCCGAGGTCTTTCACATCGCGAACGAGCTCATCCACGGCCAGGAGAAGGCGCGGATTGGCGAAGTGCTGTCGCCGGAGAACACCAGCCGGCTCCTCGCGGAGGCGCGCGTCATCCTTCGACAGATGGGGGACGTGCTCGGTCTGTGGCAGGCCGAACCGAAGGCCTACCTCGAGCGCCGAAAGCTCGCGCGGTCGTCGTCGCTGCAGCTGACACCCGCGCAGATCGAGGCGTTCATCGAGGAGCGGAAGGAGGCGCGCGCGAAGAAAGACTTCAAGCGCGCCGACGAGATCCGCGACGAGCTGAAGGCGAAGGGCATCATCCTCAAGGACGGGAAGGACGGAACGACATGGGACGCCGCGGACTGATCCTCTGCCTGCTCGCCGCGTCGTGCGCTGGCCCGAGCCAGGCCGACCTCGACGCACGCGCCGCCGAAGCGCAGCGCATCATGCGGGCCGAGGCCGTGCACATGCCGCCGAAGGGGCGCGACCCCTGCGTTGGCGTGACGACGCGCCTCACCGAGCCGGCCTACGAAGCGGAGCGCAAGACGTTCGGTGATCGGATCACGGACGCCGAGGTCGAGGCCGCGATGGGGAAGGGCGCCAACACGTGCCGTGAGGTCTACCGCTCGAGCCTCGCGGACGCAGGCGTCGCCTTCGAGCCGCTCGGCTACCGCGTCGGGTACGGCGTGGATCCAGCGGGGCTGGTCTGCGCGATCGTCGTGCGGAAGGTGCCGGAACCGATCGACCCGAGCGCCAACGGCGCCATCGAGCTCGCTGGGGAGTGCCTCAAGAACGCGCTGTTCGCGGCGCAGTTCCCGACGGGCCGCGTCGAGGAGCGCGAGCGCGTCGTCCGTTTCTACACACTCGCCGTGACGCAGACTTCGACGGTCGGACCGCTGTCGTCGAGGTAGCCCACGGTTCGCGTCGGTTCACAGGAACACGACGAGGCCGCCCAACAGCTCGAAGCGGAGGACGCGCTTCACGCCGTCGGCGAAGTCTTCGCGGCGAGGGCTGAACCCCACCGACACCGGAGTGATCGCGAGCGCGACGCGCTCGTTGAAGAACACGTCGAGCCCGAGCTGGCCGCGCGCGGTGATCAAGGACAGCGCGCCGGTCGCGGGGTTGCCGTCGCGCGTGATCGGGTTGCCTTCTTCGAGGCCGGACAACAGCAACACGCCGAGCCCGACGCCGCCGCGTAACGCGACACGCTCGCCGAGGTGGTAACGAACGTCAGCGCCGGCCCCCACCCCGAAGAGCAGCGCGGTGCCGGAGGACCCGCCTTCGTACGGCACGGAGGTGAACTGCGCGAACACAGCGGGCGTGACGCTGAGCGCGTCGAACCGGAAGGGGTGCCCGACCGCGACCGCGGCGGCGGCCTGGACCGGAACGTCGACGTCGCCGAGCGAGAGGAACGCCGCGCCGCCCTCGAGCCGCAGCTCGATCCAGGGCGCTGCGGGCGGCGGTGTGGGCGGTGGCGCAGGGCGCGTCGACGTGGACACGGGCGAAGCAGCCTTGGGCGACGTGGACTCGGGCGGAGGCGGTGGTGGCGCGGGGGGCGGAGCCTTCGGTTCCTCCTGGGCGCAGTCGGCGAGGGTGCGGAGGTGACCGTCGATCTCCGCGCGCGCCGGTGAATCCGGCTCCTCCGAGAGGTAGCGTCGGTAGAAGAACGCGGCCTTTTCGCAGTGCCCGGCGAGCCGGTGCGCCTGCGCGATGTTGAAGAGGAACACGGGCGAGGGGTGCGCCTCGTAGGCGCGCGCGAAGTGGTCGATGGCCTGGTCGAAGCGGCCGAGGTTGTAGGCGCGGGTCCCGCGCTCGTAGTGGTCCTTCGCCGCGCTCTTGTCGGCGTGAGCGGGGCCTGCGGTGAACACGAGCGCGAACGCGACGATGGTGACCAAGCGGCGCATCGCGCGCGGCATCAAAGGTCAGGCGACAGCAGGTCGTCACCGACTTTCTTCGGCTTCGTCGGCGGCGCGGGCTCCGGCGGGGGCGGGGGCGGCGGTTCCGTCCGTCGTCGTCGACGCGTCGTGCGCGTGGACGAGGCGGCATCATGGGGTCGCTTCTTCGTCGTCGTGACCGAGGACGGGCGCTTCGTCGCGTCCGAGTCCTGCGCCGCGTCGGCGGCCTTCGCTGAGCGGTCCTGATCCCGGCCGCCCGACGCGGTGCCGCGTTGGCGGGACGCTCCGTCGCTCACGTCTCGATCTGCGTCGCGCGCGGCTTCCTCGATCGCAGCGGGGCGCGGCGAGGCTTCGTCCCGGCCGCTCGGCGCCTCGGATGTGTCGCGTCGGCCGGGCGCAGCGCCGAGGCTCGGCGCCTCACGTTCCAGGGCGGCCTCGTCGGCTTGCGGCGCGGTGCGCTCGTCCGCGTTCGTGCGCCAGTTCAGGTACCCGAGCCCGACGGCCGCGGTCGCGAGCAACACAAACGCGGCCCACCAGGCCCGGCGCGGCGGCGAAGAGATCGGTGCCGGCGTGTGCCGGGTCGGCGCGGAGTCGACGAGGGTCCCCGGCACCAGTGAGCCGGGCGCCGTCGGGCGCGTGGCGGAGTCGGGCCAACGCGAAGCGGGCGACGCGTCGCGGACCACCGTCGGCCCGCTGATGCGATCCGACCGACGCCCGCCCGCCGTCGACTCCGGCGCGGCGGAAGCGCCTGGTACGGGCGTGGTCGTGGAGTCGCCGCGCTCGCCGGCGGGGGGAGCGAGGTTCGCGATGGCGTGCCGATCCTTCTGCGCGGCCGCCCCGGGATCGGGCCACGCCGCTTGGTCGTGGGGCGACCCTCCGCCGTGTCCAAGGGGCGAGGCGCCGTCGTGGTCGGCGGGTGAGCTCGGCGTGCGCGCCTCGCGTGCGTCGCCGGACGACGGCGTGTTGGGGCCTGCGGCCGATCCCGGCGCTTGCGCACGTTGACCCGGAACGCCTGCGACGTAATCGGACGGGCCCAGAGCCCGTGCACCCGGCGGGTCGGAGGGCGAGCCGTGGGCGTCGCCGGAAGCCGGCGGCGCTCCGTGGTGATCGGCGGGCGAGCTCGGCCCGCGTAGGCCCGGACTCGGAGCCGCGGGGCCTCGTCCCATCGCTCCGTGCGCATGACCAGAACCGGGTGCGGCGGCGCCCGACCCCGGACTCCGTCGGCCGGGATCGGAAGCGCTCTCGATCACGCCGTAACCTGGCGCACCGGACGCACCGGCGGACGAGCCCAGCACCGGCGCTCCGTGCGTGTCGCCGGGGGCAGGGGCCGAGCCCGGCGCAGGCGCTCGGCGGCCGGAGTTCGGAGCTGCCTGGCCTTCCGCGACCGCACCGCGCGCGTCGCCAAAAGCCCGCTGTGCTCCGTCGGGGGCCGAGCCCGCAGGCCCTCGGCGGCCGGGCCTTGGAGCGGCTCGGCCGTCCGCGGGCGCGGCGCCCGCGTGATCCGCAGCGATCGGTGCCCCGGGGGCGTGGCCGAGCGCCGGCCCGCGTCGCCCGGCCTCTACCGGATCACCTCCGCGGTCGGCGGCCGATGCCGATGCTGGCCCTCGTCGCCCGGCCTGAACCGGATCACCTCCATGGTCGGCGGCCCAGCCCGATGCCGGCCCTCGTCGACCGGCCTGTACCGAATCACCTCCGCGGTCGGCGGCCCAGCCCGATGCCGGCCCTCGTCGACCGGCCTCTACCGCGTCGCCTCCGCGGTCGCCGGCTGATCCCGAATCCGCTCCGCCCGCGTCGGGGCTGGGCGCCCACGACCCCGCGGCTGCATCCCGCGCCGGCGCGCCGGGCGTTGGCTCCGTCTTCGTCGGCACGCGCGCCACGGGATCCACGGCGATGCTCCGCAGGTTGTAAGCCGCCTCGCGCGCGTCGATCTCGCTGTCCGTGAAGTCACCCACGGGGGGCTTCGACGGGGTCTCGTAGACCGGGCCGCTGTGCGCGGGCGTCGTGAGCGACGGGGCCTCGCGCGGGAAGCGCTCGCGCATCACCTCGGCCAGACCGCGCGCGCCGCGGGCGGAGGCTTCGGGGCACGCGAGCAGCGCGTCGAGCGCTTCGAATGCGTCCGCCGGGCGCTGGTCGCGATCGCGCGCGAGCAACCATCGGCACACACCGTCCAGCGCTTCGCTGATGTCTTCGTGGATCTCACCTGGCGACGGGTACTGGAGGTTCAGCACGCGGTGAATGATCACCGCCTCGCGCGCGCCACCCGACACCGCGAACAAACGTTTGTCCGTCAGCAGCTCGTAGAGCACCACCCCAGCCGCGAACAGATCCGAACGATGATCGAGCGACTCCGCGCGCGCCTGCTCCGGGCTCAGGTACGCCGCCTTGCCCTTCACCACGCCGGTGCGCGTGGCCGGGCTCGCCTCCGCGGCCTTCGCGATGCCGAAGTCCGACAGCTTCACCGCGCCGTCCCACGACACGAGCACGTTGTGCGGAGACACGTCGCGGTGGACGATCTGCATGGGGCGCCCGTCGTGGTGCAGCGCGTGCGCGTACCCCAGCGCGCGCAACAGCTCCGACACGATGTACACGACGATCGTCGGCGGGAGCCGCCCGGTCGTCATCAGCGCGCGTAGGTCGCGCCCCTCGACGAGCTCCATCACGAGGAACAGCCGCCCCGCGGTGTCGCGATCGAAGTCCGTCACCGCGACGACGTTTGGATGCATCAGCCGCGACGCGATCGTCGCCTCCGACACGAACATCTCCGCGAACTGCGGATCGTTCGAGTACCCCGGGAGCACGCGCTTCACCGCGACCGTCTTCGAGAAGCCCTCGGCGCCGCGCTGGGTACCGCGGTACACCTCCGCCATGCCGCCTCCGCCGAGGCGCTCCCCGAGCTCGTACTTGTCGGTGGCGTTCGTCAGGGCGTCGGCGATGGTACGACAGCTGTCGGCAAAAGACCCGCGCGCGGCCGGCGCGCTGCGAACGGGCAGTTGACGTAGATCGGCGCCGAGAAGCCGCGCCCGATCTGCGTCCGAACGATCGAACAGATCTTTGGATCGACCGTGAACCGCGCGCCCACGATCTCGCCGTTCACGAGCACTTCTGCGCCGCGCGGCGCGCGGACCTCGACGTCACGACCGAACCGCGCTTCGCCGACGATCGCCCAGGAGCCCCGATCGACCCGTATCATCGTGCGACACGCCTCCGGCGCCCGTACGCAAGTCCGGCCGCGACGCACGCCCTCGGCGATCGCCGCGCGGGTGTTCGAGGTCGCGAGGACGAACGTCGTCGCGCGCAGGTGGTGACCGTGGGTGTCGCTCCCGCCGACCGGGGTCAGGCGACGTCGCTCGCGGAGGATCTTGTCGTCGAACGCCGCGAGCACGCGCCGGATCGATCGCTCGGGATCGAAGAACAGGAAGCGGTCGCGCAGATCCGCGATCGCGAGGTTGAACGCTTCGAACGTCGCCGCGCGCCGATCGATCAGCTCCAGATCCGGCGGGTACCGCGCCGGCTCCACCAGCGGCAGCCACGAAAGATCCCACGTCGACACCGCGATCGGCGTGTCGACCGGGAGCAGGAGCGGGTGGTTGATCGTCGCGATGCCGCCGCTCGCCAGGTAGGTCCGCACGAACGCCGCCGGGTCTTCGTCGGACGCACGTTCGAGCGCCCGCGGAAGATCGCCGAACGCCATCCCCGCGTGCCCGTACGAAAAGTCGGTGTACTCGAACCCGAAGATGAGCACCGGACCGCCGCGCACCGCGCGCACGTTGGCCATCGCGTCGAGCAAGCGGCGTTGCACCGCCGGGAGGTGAAGCGTTCGCGCGCGGACGTGCGGCGTCAGCACGAGGAAGTCGAGCCCCTCCTGACGCGCGAGCTCCACCGTCGCGTCGAGCTCGCGCACCACATGCGGCCGACCGTCCGGCGGGGTGACGTGGCAGTGGAAGTCACCCGCGAGGAGCCGCAACGTCTCGTCACCGCGTCGCACGAACACCCGTCCGGGGCGCGGACGATCCGCGGCGACCATGATCGTGTCGACGAAACCGTGTTTGAGCGTCCCCAGGCAGCCGCCCGAGCACACGGCGAGGAGCACAACCGCGCGACGCACCGCGGCCGATGGTAGACCGCCGCGATCGCGAGCGCGCGGACGTACCGCGCGGTCTCCGCTCGAAGCCAGCTAATTGAGAATCGTTCGCAAAATCGGATTGCCGGAATCGACGGCAGCGCGGTATGCAAAGGGGCGATGGTCCGGCGTGCGCTCTACGCGCTCCTCCTCGTCGCCGCGTGCGGCACGAGCGGAGACGACGACGGGAACGACGACGACGTGGTGAACCGCGACGGCGGCCCCGTCAGCACCCGCGACGCGGGCCCCGTAATGCCGAGCGTGCAGATCGGCACCGGCGAGGACCGGTTCGAAGTCCTGATGGACGGCGACGACATCGAGCTGATCGCCGGCCCGCAGGGCGGCGGCCGCGACGGCGGGCTGCACCTGTGGTCCGGCGCGCGGATGATGGGCATCGCGAAGGCCGACATCCAGCTCCTCACCTTCACCGTGACGTCCACCGACGGCGGCGTGCGCTCGACGGTCCAGCGCACCGGCGCCGCGCCGATCCAGATGGACACCGAGACCGGCGCCCTTCAGCTCATCGCGATCCCGAACATCATCGACGACTGCTGCCTCGTCGCGGAGCAGCAGGCCACGATGCGCGTCGTGGTGGAGATGAAGTCGGGGCTGACCTACGAGGACGCGGTCACCGTCGACGTGTCCGTGTGTCCGGGACCGAGCGAGCCCGGGAACGACAACTTCTGCGATTGATCTCGGACGCCTCGAAGGCGTTCCATCCCCTTGGAGCCACCCATGAACACACGCACCGCACTCCTCCTGCTCCCCGTGCTCACCTTCGCCTGCAGCGGCGGCGACGACGGCAGCGACGACACGAACATCCCGCCCCGTGACGGGGGCACCACCAGCAGCATCCGCGACGGCGGCGTCGTCGAGGACGGCTGCCCCGATCTCGGTCCGGCGCTGAGCGGCGCCGAGGTCGCTCCGCTGCGTCGCGGCGACATGGCGGCCGCCTACGACGACAAGTGCGGCGTCGTGTACATGGCCTTCGGCGACAAGTCCGAGCCGGAGATGTGCTCGTTCGCGGGGTCCGACTTCATCGATGACCTCCACGCCTTCGACGTCGACGCCGGGACCTGGCACACCCTTTCGACGGTCAGCACCGAGGCGCCGCGCCAGCGTGCGCGCAGCCAGGCGGTGTGGGACGCGCAGAACGATCGCTTCGTCCTCTTCGGCGGACGCTGGCGCCCCGGCAGCAGCGGCGAGTACACGTTCCTCAACGACGTCTGGGCCTTCAACCCGGTGGATCGCTCGTGGGCGGAGCTGTCGGCACAGCGCGGCGGGCTCTTCAACGACGCGCCGCCGAACGGCGTGCCGAAGGGGCGCATGAACTTCTCGATGGTCGCGGACCCGAACAGCAGCGCGGTGTTCATCCACGCCGGCGGCCAGACGAACCCGGCGTTCTCGCAGTTCTACCCGGACTCGCAGACGTGGGTCTTCAACGTCAGCACCAACGACTGGACGATGGTACCCGTGTCATCGACGCCGCCGGCGCGTCTGTTCCACTCGTCCGCGTACGACGCGGAGCGGCAGCGCCTCTACGTCTTCGCCGGGGCCGGCGAGGACGCGTTCGTCTCCTTCGGCGACGGCAACATGTGGGTCCTCGATCTGACCACGTTGGCCTGGTCGGAGATCGATCAGGGGCCGCTCGGCAACGGCTACGACGCCAACCGCCCGCGCCCGCGCATCAAGGGCAAGATGATCACCGACCAGGTCCGCGATCGCATCCTCCTGTTCGGCGGCCACGACGACCTCGGCCTCGGCAACAACAACGACCTGTGGGCCTTCGACCTCGACACGCAGACCTGGTCCCTCGTGGACGAAGGCGACGCGCCCGGGCGCACCAACTCGGTCGCGTTCTGCGAGTTCTACGGCAACTTCGCCGCGGCGAACCCGGCCGTGCCGGAGCGCCGCGAGTCCCACCTGTTCGTGAAGGCCGGGGACGATCGCGTGGTTCTCTACGGCGGGCGCACCGACTGCGGCCTCGCCAACGACACGTGGATCCTCGACCTCACGTCCGACACGTGGACGCAGGTCACGGTCTCCCCCACGGGCATGACGTGTGTCCGCAACGGCAACCCGAATTGCGACGACGACAGCGCCCGCATGTGCGATTGATCCCCGGGTGAAGTTCGAGCTCGTCACCGAGCTGTCCCCGATGGGGGACCAGCCCGAAGCGATCCGTCAGCTCGTCGCGGGCCTCGAAAACGGCGACAAACACCAGCTGCTCCTCGGCGCGACCGGCACCGGCAAGACGTTCACGATCGCGAACGTCGTGGAGCAGGTGCAGCGCCCGACGCTGGTGCTCGTCCACAACAAGACGTTGGCCGCGCAGCTGTACGGGGAGTTCAAGGAGCTCTTCCCGAACAACGCCATCGAGTACTTCGTCAGCTACTACGACTACTACCAGCCCGAGGCGTACGTCCCGACGACGGACACGTACATCGAGAAGGATTCGCTCATCAACGACGAGATCGATCGCATGCGCCACTCGGCCACGCGGTCGCTCCTCGAGCGCAACGATGTCCTCGTCGTCGCGTCCGTGAGCTGCATCTACGGCATCGGCGCGTCCGAGGTGTACGAGGGCATGACGCTCGACCTCGAGCCCGGGCAGTCCATCGAACGCGACGACGTCCTGCGCCGCCTCGTCGAGCTGCAGTACGAACGCAACGACATGGACTTCGCCCGCGGCATGTTCCGCGTGCGCGGCGACGTCGTCGAGGTGTTCCCGGTCTACGAGGACGAACACGCGCTGCGCTTCGAGTGGTTCGGCGACGAGCTCGAGGCCATCCGCGAGGTCGACCCGCTGCGCGGGCGGGCCATCCGGGACCTCGAGAAGATCCGTATGTTCCCCGCGAGCCACTACGTCACGCCGCCGGAGCGGCGCGCGCTCGCGCTGAAGTCGATCGAAGAGGAGCTGCGGTTCCGCCTGCAGGAGCTCGAGGGGGACTCGAAGCTCGTCGAAGCGCAGCGGCTCGAGCAACGCACGATCTACGACCTGGAGATGCTCGAGACCGTCGGGATGGTGAAGGGCATCGAGAACTACTCGCGGCACCTGTCGCTCCGCAAAGAGGGCGAGCCGCCGCCGACGCTCCTCGACTACTTCCCCGAGGACTTCCTGATGGTGATCGACGAGAGCCACCAGACGGTCCCGCAGGTCGGCGCGATGTTCCGCGGCGACCGCGCGCGCAAGGACACCCTCGTGGAGTTCGGCTTCCGGCTCCCCTCGGCGCGCGACAACCGGCCGCTGAAGTTCCCGGAGTTCGAGCAGCGGCTGAAACAGGTCGTCTACGTCTCCGCGACGCCGGCGGACTACGAGCTGGAGCGCACCGAGGGGGTGTTCGTCGAGCAGATCATCCGGCCGACGGGGCTGCTCGATCCCGAGATCGAGGTGCGCCCCGCGGGGCACCAGGTCGACGAGCTGCTCGAAGAGATCCGCGTCCGCGCGAAGAAGAACGAGCGCGTGCTCGTCACGGTGCTCACCAAGCGCATGGCAGAGGACCTGACGGAGTACTACGCGGACCTCGGCGTTCGGGTGCAGTACCTCCACTCCGACGTCGACACGATGGAGCGCGCCGACATCCTGCGTGACCTGCGGCTCGGTACGTTCGACGTCCTCGTGGGCATCAACCTGCTGCGTGAGGGGCTCGACCTCCCGGAGGTGTCGCTCGTCGCGATCCTCGATGCGGACAAGGAGGGCTTCCTCCGCGCAGAGAAGTCGCTCATCCAGACGATCGGCCGCGCCGCGCGCAACGTGAACGGCAAGGTGATCATGTTCGCGGACACGATCACGGAGTCGATGCGCGCGGCGATCGACGAGACGAACCGTCGGCGGGAAAAGCAGGAGGCGTACAACGTCGAGCACAACATCACGCCGCAGACGGTGAAGAAGCAGATCCGCGATCTGCGGCAGCTCGCCGGCTTCAGGACGGAGCTGACGGTGTTCGGCGACGACGGTGAGATCGAGATCGACGGGAAGGTCTACGACAAGGCGGAGTTGCCCAAGGTCATCAAGGACCTGAAGAAGCAGATGATGAATGCCGCGAAGGAGCTCGACTTCGAGACCGCGGCGGAGCTTCGTGATCGGGTGCGCGCGATCGAGAGCGCCGACCTCGGGGTCGGTGCGCCCACGCTGATCGCGCCGAAGAAGAAGAAGGGCTCGCGCCGGGGTGGTGGACGTCGGAGCGGTCAGCGCCCCTGAATCACGGGGGTAACCCAGTCCATGAACGCCCGCACGCGACGCGAGAGGTTGCGGCGCTGCGGGAACACCAGCGAGATCGGCATCGGCTCCGCGCGCAGGCGGGGGAGGACCTCGACGAGGCGACCGTCCTCGAGGTGCGGGTCGATGCTGAGGAGCGGGGACTGGATGATCCCGAGGCCCGCCTCACACGCCGCGACGAAGTTTTCGGCGTTGTTGACCTGCACGCGCCCGGGGACGTCGTAGGAGACGTACTCGCCGTCCTTCTCGTACCAGAACCCCTCCGGCCGGCCGCCGAGCGTGCCGACGAAGTGGACCATCTGGTGTTTGTCGAGATCCTTGAGGCGGCGCGGTCGCCCGTAGCGCTCGAGGTAGGCGGGGCTCGCGCAGTTCACGAGCGGCATCTCGCCGATGCGCTTCGCGACGAGCCCTGAGCTCGAAAGCTCACCGACGCGGACGACGCAGTCGTAGCCCTCGCGGACGAGGTCCACCATGCGATCGGTCGCGCCGAGCTCCACGGTGATCTCGGGGTGCAGCGCGAGGAACTCCGGGAGGCGCGGGATGACGGTGAGGCGGGCCATGCGGCTGGGCATGTCGACGCGGATGCGCCCCTTCAGCGGTTGGTCGGGGTTGGAGAAGGTCTGCTCCAGCTCGTCGAAGTCGAAGAGCAGGTCCTTCACACGCTCGTAGTACGCGGCGCCGTCCGGCGTGACACGCACGCGGCGCGTCGTTCGGTGGAGGAGCTGCACGCCGAGCCGCGCTTCGAGGGCCTGCACCGCGTGGGAGACCGTGGCCTTCGGGAGGCCCAGGCTCTCCGCGGCCTGCGTGAAACTCTTGAGCTCCGCCACGCGGGCGTAGATTCGCATTGTCTCTAGATTGTCCAAGATTCGTTAACAGTTCTTACCAAGAATGCTGGTTTGTTCGAAACGCATCGATGCGTAGGTTCGCTCCCGGAGGCAACGAGAACCCATGACCAACCACAAGATCGCACTCATCACCGGAGCGAGCCGCGGGCTCGGTCGAAGCTCGGCGCTGCACCTTGCACGCCGCGGTGTGAACATCATCGGGACCTACAACACCAACCGCGAAGCCGCGGAGTCGATGAAGGCGGAGGTCGAAGCGGCCGGCGCGAAGGCGCTCGTCCTGCAGCTCGACGTGAGTAACAGCGCGTCCTTCTCGGACTTCGCCGGGGCGGTCGGCGCGGGCCTGAAGGAGACCTTCGGGCGAGACACGTTCGACTTCCTGATGAACAACGCGGGTGTCGCGCACAGCGCGCCGATCACCGAGATCAAGGAAGCCGACTTCGACCGCCTGGTGGCGATTCACCTGAAGGCGCCGTTTTTCCTCACCCAGAAGCTGCTCGGCCTCATGGCGGACGGCGGCCGCATCGTGAACATCTCGAGCGGACTCGCGCGCTTCGCGCTGCCGGGCTACGCGGCGTACGCGTCGATGAAGGGCGGGATCGAGGTGTTCACGCGGTACCTCGCCAAGGAGCTCGGCGAGCGTCAGATCACCGTCAACACCCTCGCGCCCGGCGCCATCGAGACCGACTTCGGCGGCGGCGGCATCCGCGACAACCCGGAGGTCAACGCCTGGGTCGCGTCGCTGACCGCGCTCGGCCGCGCCGGCAAGCCGGACGACATCGGCGGCGCCGTCGCGGCGCTCTTCGCGGGCGACACCGCGTGGGTGAACGGGCAGCGCATCGAGGCGTCGGGCGGGATGTTCGTCTAGGCCCGTGCTCCAGCACAGGGCCCCGGTCCGGGTCCTGGTACCGGTCCGGGGCCCGGCCCAGTCGAAGGTCCGCGCCCCCCGCACCAACTTCGCACCCACGTCCGAAAACGGCCAGACGCCCGGGCCCCGTCGCGGTACTCCTGCGGCCACGATGTTCGACGCCGACGTCTGTTACCGCGCGCTCGCCGCCAAGGACCGGCGGTTCGACGGGCTGTTCTTCGTCGGCGTCGAGACCACCGGGATCTACTGCCGCCCCGTCTGCACGGCGCGCACGCCTCGCCGCGACCGCTGCACCTTCTACCGGTCCAGCGCCCTCGCCGAGCAAGCCGGCTTTCGGGCTTGTTTTGTCTGCCGCCCGGAGTTGGCGCCCGGCTCGGCGACCATCGACGCCACCGATCGCCTCGTGCGCAACGCCGTCGCCCACGTCGACGCCGGGTTCCTCAACGACCACGGCGTGGATGACCTGGCGGACCGGCTCGGCGTGACGGCGCGGCACCTCCGCCGCGCGACGAACGAGGCGCTCGGCGTGACACCCGTGGAGCTCGCGCAGACGCGCCGGCTCGCGCTCGCGAAGCAGCTCCTCCAGGACACCTCCATGTCGCTCGCCGACGTCGCGTTCGCCGCCGGGTTCTCGAGTGTGCGTCGCTTCAACGCGTCGTTCGCGGAGCGCTTCGCGATGCCGCCCTCCGAGGTCCGCCGCCGTGCCCCGCGGGGCACCGACGAGACGCTGCGGCTCGACTTCCGTCCGCCGCTCGCGTGGGGAGCGCTCCTCGACTTCCTCCGCGTACGCGCGATCCCGGGGGTGGAGCAGGTCGACGACGGCTACGCGCGCGTTGTCGCCTTCGGTGACGACGTCGGGACGGTTCGCGTCGCGCTCGATCCGAAACGCGCCGCGCTGCGGGTTGCGGTGTCCGGCGCGCTGATGCCGCACCTCATGCCGATCGTGGCGCGCGTCCGCTCGCTCTTCGACCTCGACGCACGACCCGACGCGATCGCCGAGCGCCTCGGCGCTGACACGACGCTCGCCGCGGCTGTCGCCGCGCAACCCGGCTTGCGCATCCCCGGCGCGTTCGATCCCTTCGAGACGCTCGTCCGCACCGTGCTCGGGCAGCAGGTCTCCGTCAAAGGCGCGACCACGCTCGCCGGCAGGTTCGTGGAGCGCTACGGCGAACGCGTTGGCGACGGTCCGCTGTCCCACCGCTTCCCGAGCCCGGAGCGCATCGCGCGCGCCACCGGTATCGCGCGCGCAGTGGGCCTCCCCAAGAAACGCGCCGACACCCTCCGCGCCGTGGCGCGCGCCGCGGTCGACGGCGTCTTCGCGACCACCGACGCGGAGCGCTTCACCGAGGCGCTCCTCGTAATCCCCGGCGTCGGTCCGTGGACCGCGTCCTACGCCGCGATGCGGGTCCTTCACCACCCCGACGCGTTCCCCGCCGCCGACCTGGGGATCATGAAGGCGCTCGCGGTGAAGACGGCGCGCGGATCGACAGACCGCGCCGAAGGGTGGCGACCGTGGCGCGCCTACGCCGCGATGTATCTGTGGTCGACACCGGCCACCGCGAAAGAGAGCTGACCATGAACCACGTCGTCGTCGAATCACCGATCGGACCGCTGCGCGTCGAAGCGAACGAACGCGCGGTCACCCGCGTCGACCTCCCGAACCGTGTCGAGGAACCCGTGACGGGGCCGACCGACCATCCTGTCTTGCGCGCAGCGGTGCATGAGTTGCGAGCTTATTTCGAAGGCGCCCTTCAAAAATTCGAGACTCCGTTCGAGCTCGACGGCACCGAATTTCAGCGCCTCGCTTGGAACGCGCTCGTCGAGATTCCGTACGCGACGACGCGCAGCTACGCGGAGCAGGCGAGGGCGATCGGCCGACCCACCGCGACGCGCGCCGTCGGCGCCGCGAATGGCAAGAACCCCATCCCCATCATCGTCCCGTGTCATCGAGTCCTCGGCGCGAACGGGAGCCTCACGGGGTTCGGCGGCGGCGTGAAAGTGAAGCGCTGGCTCCTCGACCACGAAGCCAGACACGCCGGCCTGCAGCTGCCGTTCTGACAGCCGAGTTGGACAACGAGTCGCCTGACCCACTCGACGCGAAGAAAAATCGGGAAGGGTGCCTCGATTCGCGGCCACGACCTTTCGGATGCCCCGCCCGAATCCACGGGTGCGTTCGAAAGGAACTTCGACCGTGTCGTACCAAAAGCGTCTCTCTTTGCTCCTCCCCCCGCTCGTCTTGTTGGCGCTCGTGAGTTGTCAGGACTCCGCCGGGATCACGTCCCGTCGGCCCAAGATCGAGGTGACACCGAACCCCGTCGTCTTCGACACCGTTCCGCGCGGCGTGCGCGCCGAACGGATTCTCACCGTCACCAACGCGGGGGACTTCGCCCTCGACATCTCCCAGATCGACTGGACCGCGAACCCATCCGGCGACTTTACGCTCGTCGACGTCGAGTCCATGCCGGACGTCATCGAGGCCGGCGAGGCCTCCCGCTTCGTCGTCGCGTTCACGCCGTCGTCGCTGGACGTGGTCACCGCCGCGCTGCGCATCGTCTCCGACGACCCCGAGACGCCCGAAGTGACCGTCGAGGTCCGCGGCGATCGTCGTCAGGGCCCCGTCCTCGTGACCTGCCTCGAGAGCGAGGACATCCCGCTTTCGCTCCGCTGCCCGGATCCGGCGGAGCTCGACTTCGGCGACGTCAACGTTCAGGAGACCTCGACCGCGAAGATCGTCCTACGCAGCGAGGGCACCGACCCGGTGCAGGTCAGCGCGCTCGCGCTGAGTGACGCGACCGATGGTGCGTTCACGATCGAGACCGCCTCGACGTCCTTCACGCTCCCCGTCGGCGCGCAGCACGTCGTCACCGTGCGCTACGCACCCGTGCAACAGCTCGCTGCGACCGGCGCGCTCGTCGTGAGCTCGAACGATCCCGACCGGGGCACCACGACCACCACCATCGAGGGGAACGGCGCGGAGGCCTGGCTGTGCCTGAATCCGAAGACCCTCGACTTCGGCAACGTCGGCGTCGGCCAGGAGCGCGAGGGGACCATCGAGATCGCCAACTGCGGCTCCGGCGGCGAGACGGTGCGCATCGAGGCGATGGAGATCCTCGGCGAAGGTGGACCGTACAGCGTCGTCAACGCGCCGTCCGAGCCGGTCGACCTCCCGGCGATCGAAGGCATCGCGTACACCGCGAAGATCCGCTACGCACCGACGCTCGAGGGCGAGACCACCGGCCGCTTCCGCGTCCGCGCCGACCGGGGCACCGCGACCGCGCCCCTCACCGGCACTTCGGCGGGCTGCCAGATCGAGGCGTTCCCGACGCAGCTGTCGATCTCGATCTTCGATGGCCGCGGTACCGTCACCTTCTCCAACCTCGGCGGTGAGGCCTGCGCGATCGACGCCCTCACCCTCGACGATCCGAACGGCGCGTTCTTCCTGGAGGAGGATCGGGTGCCGGAGACGCTCGCCTCCGGTGACACGCTCCTCGCGCACGTCTTCTTCGGCGCGGCTCCGATGGACGAGGGTGTCACCGCCGACCTGAAGCTGAGCTACCGACCGGCCGACGACGCCACCGCAACGCTGACCGACAAGATCGTCCCGATCACGGGATCGACCGGCCCGATCGAGCCGATCGAGTGCAGCACGCTGAGGGTGGAGCCGTCGTCGCTGCGGTTCGGCGCCGTCGCGCCGGGCACCTCCCGCGTCGTCGGGTTCGAAGCGGTCGACTGTGTCGACACGATCACGATGAAGGAAGGCTCCGATCCGGCCTTCACGGTCGAAGCCGGGAGCACGCCGTACCGCCTGAGGTTCTCACCCACCGCCGAGGGCATCGCGATGGGCACCGTGGTGGTCACGTCGACCGACGAGGACGTGGACCCGGTCGAGGTCCCCGTGACGGCCTTCGGTGGCGCGTCGGGCCTGTGCATCGAGCCGACGAACGTGGACTTCGGCGAGGTGCAGACCGAGGCCACGCAGTCGTTCACGCTGCGCGCGTGTGGCTCGTTCCCCGTGACGGTCACGCAGCTGAGCTGGACGCGCGCCGACCCGGAGATCTCGATCGTCACGTCGCCGACGCTGCCCCTCGTGCTCGACGCCGGAGACACCCACACGATCGACGTCCGCTACGCGCCGCTCGACAACGCGGGGGACACCGCGATCATCGAGGTCGTGTCGGACGACCCGGTGCGTCCCTCGATCGACGTACGCGTCACGGGCGGCCCGTCGATCGTCCCGCCGAGCGCGGGGCGGTTCCTGTACTTCTGGCACATCGACCCCGCGGGGATCGGGAGCAACATCCGCCGCCAGCCATTGCAAGGTGACTTGACGGTGGAGCCGTTCGCCGGGCCCGAGGCGGGCAACGAGGACTGCGCGGGCTGCCACGCGGTGTCGCCCGACGGGCGCTTCGTCGCGATCACCGCGCAGAGCTGGGTGCTGAAGTTCTACGACGCGGAGACGAAGTCCGAGTTCCTCGCGCCGCTGTCACTCTCCGACGGCCAGTACGTGTCCTGGAACCCGAACGTCGAGACCGACCCGCCGTACCAGTTCGTCTACGCGACGGGTGGCGGCGTCGAAAAGGCGTCGCTCTTCACAGGGGAGCTGGGCACCGTCACGCCCGCCGACGTCGGCTACGCGACGATGCCGTCGTGGGGCCCGGACGGGACGATCGCGTTTGTCTCCGCGGACGGCGGCAGCGGCCCCGTCGTGAGCGGACAGGCGAACCTCTTCGTGGTCCCCGAGGACGGCGGCGCGGTCACCGCGCTCGCGGGCGCGAGCAGCAACGGACAGGCGAACTACTATCCGGCGTTCTCGCCGAACGGTCAGTGGATCGCGTTCACGCAGAGCGCGAGCGGGGAGAGCTCGTTCTCGGCGGCCGACGCGCGCGTTCGTCTGGTACGCGCCGACAACAGCGGGGAGGTCCTCACCCTCGACGCGGCGAACGGCAACGTCGGCGCGAGCTCGTACCCGACGTGGGCGCGGGACGGGACCCACCTGTCGTTCGCCAGCACGCGCCCCGGGGGCCTCGGGAGCTGGGACCTCTACCTGCTCCCGCTCGATCCCGTGACCGGCGCACCGGGGACGCCGTTTCCGCTGACCCAGGCGAACACCAACGGCTTCGAACACGCCGCCCAGTGGTCGCCGTGAGCACCGCATAAACATCGGGGACGGCGGGCGATCGATCGGTATGATCGCCCGCCGTGGCGAGCCGCACCCGAAAGCCGCGCACCGCGCGCACCGCGTGGCTCGAACGCCTCGAGGAGCTCCCGCACTCGCCGGGCGTGTACCTCATGAAGGACGACGCCGGCGACGTCATCTACGTCGGCAAGGCGAAGGACCTCCACAGCCGCGTCCGGCAATACTTCCAAGAAGGCACCAGCGACTACCGCGCGTTCATCGGGCTGCTCGGTGTGTTGCTCGCCGACGTCGAGACCGTCGTCACGCGCAACGAGAAGGAGGCGCTGCTCCTCGAGCGCGAGATGATCCGGCGCTACGAGCCGCGCTTCAACGTCATCTGGAAGGACGACAAGCAGTACCTCTGCCTGCGCGTGGATCCGAACCACGAGTACCCCTGGGTGCAGGTCGTCCGGAACGTGAAGAAGGACGACGCCAAGTACTTCGGCCCCTACCACTCCGCGTCCGCGGCGCGGCAGACGCTGCGCGTCGTGAACCGGCACTTCCAGCTCCGCACCTGCCGCGACTCGGTGCTCTACAACCGCACGCGCCCGTGCCTGGAGTACCAGATCGGTCGGTGCCCGGCGCCGTGTGTCTTCGAGATCGATCGCGACGCGTACAAGGAGAACGTCGACGACGTGTTGATGTTCCTCGACGGCAAGGGCGACCAGCTCGCGCGTCGCCTCGAGCAGCGCATGTGGGAAGCCGCGGAGCGCACCGACTACGAGGTCGCGGCGCACTACCGCGACCAGCTGCGCGCGGTGCAGAAGACCCTCGCGAAGCAGAACGTCGCGGCGGCCTCGCTGATCGACCAGGACGTGTTCGGCCTGTACCGCGAGGGGGACGACGTCGGCGTCGCGATCGTCGAGGTGCGCGGCGGGCGCGCGCAGAACATCTCGACGAACCTCTTCGAGCAGACCTCCGCGAACGACCTCGACCTGCTGGAGCAGACGATCCTCCTCCGCTACGAAGCGGAGGTCGTCGTCCCGGACGAGGTGCTCACGCCGATCCCGTTGGAGGGCGGCGAAGTCCTCGCGGAGCTCCTCAGCGAGAAGCGGGGCAAGAAGGTCCGGGTCTGGCACCCGCAGCGCGGGGATCGTGTGCAGCTGGTCGCGCTCGCGGCCGAGAACGCGGAGCACGGGTTTCACGAGCAGCGGCGCAAGAACGGCGCACTGGAGCGGACGCTCACCGGCCTGCGGAAGAAGCTGCGCCTCGGGCGGTTGCCGGCGCGGATCGAGTGTTACGACATCTCGAACTTCCAGGGGGAGGGGATCGTCGCGTCGCGCGTGGTGTTCGTGGGGGCGCTCCCGAACAAGAGCCTCTATCGCCGGTACCGGATCAAGTCGACGGAGCGGCAGGACGACTTCGCGTCGATGTACGAGGTTCTGATGCGGCGCCTCGCGCGCGGGCAGCACGAGCGGGATCTGCCGGACCTCATCGTGGTCGACGGCGGCAAGGGGCAGCTCGCGTCGGCGAACGCGGCGCTCAAGGATCTCGACGTGGAGGGGGTGGATCTCATCTCGCTCGCGAAGAGCCGGGTCGAGGGGATCGATCGGGACGAGGCGCCGGTCCGATCCGCGGAGCGTGTCTTCACGTTGGGGGCGAAGGATCCCATCGTGCTGTCGCAGCGCTCCCCGGAGCTGCTGCTCCTGGCGCGGATCCGGGACGAGGCGCACCGATTTGCGATCACCTACCAGCGAAACCTGCGGCAGAAGTCGCGTCTGAAGTCTTCGCTGGACGACATCAAGGGGATCGGGCCCGCGCGCAAACGCGCGCTGCTGGCGCACCTGGGGAGCCTGGCCCGCGTGAAGGGCGCTTCGGTGGCCGAGCTGTCCGCCGTGCCGGGAATCGGCGAGAAGGCGGCGAAGGCGCTGTTCCGTGCGCTTCATCCCGAAGTGGCCGAGCCCGACTGATTGTGTTGACTTCACATTTTGTACCGCATAGGCGGGAAGGGCCGTTGCCGGGCCCCGAGCGGGGTTTGCAGGCTCGGCGCTGAGGAACGATGCGTCTCTACCGAAAGATCATCCCGAAGATGTCCAAGGAAATCATCGCCACCCTACGGGGCGACGGTGACGTCGAAATCGACGATCAGAAGCTCGAGGAAGCCGAGCTGGACGTCGCGGCCATTCTGGTCGAGTACTGCAACGCCGAGGATCGCCTCAACCAGGAGACGAAGGACGCGCTGACGCGGCGCGGCCTGTCGGCGGAGCGCTTCGGTCAGGTGAAGAAGGGCCTCGCGGAGGCTCGCCAGCACAAGACCGGGGAAGAGGGCGCCGAGTACGTCATCAACCAGATGCTCGAAGCCCTGATGCACTCGCGGAACATCGAAGAGGTCTTCGCCGAAGACCACGAGATGCGTAAGAAGATCACCGACACGATGCGCAAGTACTTGGGCATCGACGAGGAGATCGACCGCGAAGCCCGCAGCCGGCTGAAGAACCTGCGCGAGGGTTCCGCCGAGTGGGACATCGAGTACGAGAAGGTCGTCCGTCAGCTCAAGCAGGCGCGCGGCATAGCCTAGGCGCTGCGCTTCACGCGCAGACCACCAAATCCCGAACCACCGGCTCCCCGAACGCGGCCACGAGCGCGCGGCTGTCGGCGTGTGACAGCACAGCAAAGCGTGCGCGGGCGCCGACCTCCATCCGTCCGACGTCGTCGCGCCGGAGCGCGGACGCGGCGCCGCGCGTCACGGCGCGCAACGCTTGCTCGGCGGTGAGGCCCATCTGCGTCGTCGCGAGCGTCGCCATCAGCGGGAGGTTCGCGGTGGGCGAGGACCCCGGGTTGTGGTCCGTCGCCACGGCGACCTCGACGCCCGCCTCCACGAGGCGTCGACCGAGGTCGGGCGCGCGGTCCGCGAGGTAGGTCATCGCGCCGGGGAGGAGCACCCCCACGACGCCGGCCTCGGCCATACGTTGGGCGCCCGCGTCGGTGAGGTTTTCGATGTGGTCCGCCGAGGCCGCGCCGACCTCCGCCGCGAGCTCGGCGCCACCGCCCGCGGTGATCTGATCCGCGTGCACCCGAGGGATGAGGCCGTGTTCCTTCGCGGCCGCGAAGACCCGGCGCCCCTCGTCGAGGGTGTAGGCGCCGCGCTCCACGAAGACGTCGACGAACCGCGCGAGCTCCCCCTTGGCGGCCTTGGGGATCATCTTCGTGACGACGTCGTCCACGTAGCCGTCGCGGTCGCGATCCTTCGGCACCGCGTGGGCGCCGAGGAGGGTGCCCTCGAGATCCCACCCCTCGGTCTTCAGGCGCGATACGACCCCGAGCATCCGGATCTCGTGCTCGATGGTGAGGCCGTAGCCGCTCTTGATCTCCGTGGTCCAGATGCCGTGCTGCGCGCGGTGTTCGAGGCGCGCGCGGGTGCCGTCGAGGAGCGCGTCGAAGCTCGCCCGCCGCGTCGCCTGAACGGTGGTGAGGATGCCGCCGCCCTCGGCGGCGATCTCGGCGTAGGTCATCCCGCTCGCGCGACGCGCGAAGTCCGCGACGCGGTCGCCGCCGAAGACCAGGTGGGTGTGGCAGTCGACCAGCGCGGGGAGCACGGCGCCGCCGCCGGCGTCGTAGGTGTGGGCGCCTTCGCTCTCGGCGGGGCGTTCGGCGCGCGGACCGATCCACTTGATGCGGCCCTCGTCGACGTAGACGGCGTGGTCCACGAGGCGCGTGACCCCCGGGCCGTCGGCGTCGGGGACGCAGATCTCGCTGGCGTGGTCGATGAACAGGCGGGCGCCGAGGTGCCGGAGCATACGGATCGACTCGCGCTCCGCGGGCGCGAGGTCAAGGTTACTTCGCTTTGGCTTCCTGCTTCGCGCCGAGCTTCGCGACATGGACCGCCGCGCGCAGGCGGCGCCGGACGAGGGGGCGCCCGAGGATCGTCATCACGTCGAACAGAGGCGGGGAGGCCTTGCGCCCGGTGATCGCGATCCTCAGCGGCATGAAGAAGTCGCGGGTCTTCCACGCCTCGGCTTCGACGAAGGTGCGCGTGACCTCTTCGAGCGCGGCCGGGGAGTAGTCGTCCTGCCGGTCGAGGAGATCGGCGTACTTCTCGAACACCTGCGCGAGCGCCTTGAAGGTCTGCTTCTTCGGCTTGATCTGCTCCGGCTCGATCGTGACGTCGCCCGAGAAGAAGTACTCGGTGAGCGGGATGAAGTCCTCGCCGCGATCCATGCGCTCGCGCACCAGCGGCACGAGCTTTCGAAGTCGCGCTTCGGCGAAGACGTAGTCGAGCAGGTGGTCGCCGAACTGCTTCTCGTCGAGCACCTCGCGGTAGTACTTGCCGTTCACCCAGCTCATCTTGTCGATGTCGAACTTCGGCCCGCCGAGCGACACGCGCTCGAAGGTGAAGTTCTCCACGAAGTCGTCGAACGAGAAGATCTCCCGCTCGTCCGGCATCGACCAGCCCATCCGCGACAGGTAGTTCACGACCGCCTGCGGCAGGAACCCGCGCGACTTGTAGTCCATCAGCGAGACCGGGGCCTTGCGCTTGCTGATCTTCGAGCCGTTCTCGTTCCGGAGCAGCGGCATGTGCACGAACTTCGGCCGCTCCCACCCGAACATGTCGTAGAGCACCACGTGCTTCGGCGTGCTCGAGATCCACTCCTCCGCGCGAATCACGTGTGTGATGCCCATGAGGTGATCGTCGACGACGTTCGCGAGGTGGTACGTCGGGAAGCCATCGCTCTTGAGGAGGATCTGATCGTCGACCTGCGCGTTGTCGATCTCGACGTCGCCGCGGAGCTCGTCGTGGAACACCGTCGAGCCCTCCGTCGGCATCTTCATGCGGATGACGAACGGGCGCCCCTCGGCGAGGTACGCGTCGATCTGGTCCTGCGGAAGCTCGCGGTGGCGTCCGTCGTAGCGCGGCGTCTCCTTCTTCGCGATCTGCTCCGCGCGAAGGGCGTCGAGCTCCTCCTTCGTCGCGAAGCACCGGTACGCGTGCCCGGCCTCGAGCAGCTGCATCGCGTGGGCCTTGTGGATGTCCTGCCGCTCGCTCTGCCGGTACGGCCCGAACGGCCCGCCCACGTCGGGGCCCTCGTCCCAATCGAGCCCGAGCCACTTCAGGGACGCCATGATCTGCGCCTCCCACTCCGGCTTGCTCCGCTCCTGGTCCGTGTCCTCGATGCGCAGCACGAACTTCCCGCCGTTCTTACGCGCGAAGGCGAGGTTGAAGAGCGCGATGTACGCGGTGCCGACGTGCGGCTCCCCCGTCGGGCTCGGTCCGATTCTCACGCGAACGGGTCGGTCACTCACGACGCGGCGGCGTAGCACGTTCGCACACCTTCGGACCAGCCGCCGGCCCGAGTGACAGTTGTGTGAACTCGGGGCAGCCTGAGGGCGCATGCACCGCTCTCACCGCGCACGTTTCGGCTTCGTCCTGCTCGCCGTCGCCGTCCTCGGTCAGAAGGCCTGTGTCTTCCGCGAGGATCCCGTCGCCGTCCAGACCACGCTCGACGTCCCGCTCGGACCCGGCGAGGTCCGCGGCGGCGTCATCACGCAGGCGAGCGAGCTCCTCCCCGGGCTCACCGCCCGCGGGCGCGTCGGTGACTTCAAGCTCTACAACGATCGCATCGGCGTGGTGATCGCCGCCGCCGGCTCCTCGCGCGGCTACCACCCGTACGGCGGCGTGCTCCTCGACGCGGACCGCATGACGCCGACCGGCCCCGCCGGTCACTCCGCGTTCGGCGAGGTGATCGCGGCGCTGGACCTCGTGGTGCTCCGCGCAGACGCCGTCGAAGTCGTCGCCGACGGCCGCGACGGCGAGGCCGCCGTCGTCCGCGTCACCGGCGGCTCCGACGTGATGCCGCTCTTCGACGCGCTCCTCTCCGGCCTCTTCACCCCCCGCGCCTACGACCTGGAGTGGACGCTCGACTACGTCCTCGAACCGGGCGCCGACCACCTCCGCCTCGACTACCGCGTGAAGAACCTGGAGCGCGAGACCGCCGACTTCGGCCTGCGCATCTCCGCGTTCATGTTCGGCGACGGCGCGGATCCATTCGTCCAGGGCCACGGCTTCGACGTCCCCGGCGGCGGCGTCACCGCGCCGTACTACGGCGCGATCGGCGAGGACGTCAGCTACCTCTACGGCGCCGCCGACACGAACCTGAACCTCCTCGTGACCGAGGCCGGCGTCGTCGTCACCGGACACGGCGACGGCTTCGACGTCATCGCGCGCGACGTCTTCAGCTACAGCCACATCCTCGTGATCGGGGACGGCGATCTGTCGAACACGCAGGAGCTGTGGCGCAAGGCCGTCGCCGCCGAAGCGTCGGACCTCGTGACCGGCGAGGTCGTCGACGCCGCGGGGCGCCCCGTCGTCGGCGCGCGCGTGCACGCGGCCTTCGACGACCGCGGCGACACCGACTACGCGAGTTACACGGTCACCGACGAAGCCGGCGCATTCAGCCTGCGCCTCGACCCGGGCGCGTACCGCATCGTCGCTTCGACGGACGCCGGGCTCGTGTCGGCGAGCGAGCTCATGACGACCGGCGGACCGCAGACGGTTCGGCTGGAGGTGCCGGTCCCCGGCGGTGTTCGCTACAGCGTGAAGGACGACGCGGGCACGCAGCTCCCCGTGAAGATCAGCGTGCAGCGCGACTCCGAGGCGTTGGAGAGCCTCCCGGCGCGCTACGGGGTCACGCGTGGGAACCGGAACCTGTTCGCGATCGAGTTCGCGCACACCGGCGAGGGCACGCTCGCGCTGCCGGCCGGCGACTACACCCTCACGTTCTCGCGCGGGAACGAGTACGAGGTCGAGGCGCGGACCGTCACGGTGACCGAGGACATGACGACGGACGTCGAGGTGACGCTGGCGCGCTCCGTCGACACGCCCGGCTGGATGTCGACGGACACCCACATCCACGCGCAGCTGTCGCCGGACAGCCCCGACCTCTATCCGTTCAAGGTGCGGACGATGGTGGTCGAGGGGTTGGAGCTCCCGATCAGCACCGAGCACGAGGCGATCGGCGACTTCAACCCGGCGATCCGCGAGCTGGGCCTCGAGCGCTGGATGCAGGGTGTGACGGGCTCCGAGGTCACGACGTTCACGTACGGACACTTCAACGCGTACCCGATGACGCCGGACTTCTCGCGGCCGGGGAACGGTCGTGTCGACTGGTACGGGTTGAAGCCGGCGGACACGTTCGCCGCGATCCGCGAGAACCCGGCGGAGCCATTCATCCAGGTGAACCACCCGCGCAGCCCGTCGATCGGTGGGTACTTCTCCGCGATGGGGCTCGCGCAGGACAGCGGGGCGGTCGAGCGGACCGAGCAGTGGTCGCCGGACTTCGACGGCATCGAGGTGCTCAACGGTTGCGGCAACGGCACGATCGAGCAGCAGCCGATCCGCGACTGGTTCGGTTTCCTCAACCGCGGCGTCCGCAAGGTCGGAACGGCGTCGACGGACAACCACCGCGCTTCGGGCGGCGACATGGGCTACCCGCGCACGTACGTGCGGATGCCGACGGACGACCCGGTGGAGGCGAAGGTCGAGGACCTCGCGGCGGCCTTCTTCGGCGGGCGCCTCACGCTCTCCTGCGGGCCGTTCGTCACGATGCGCGCGGGCGCGGCGGAGATCGGCGACATCGTCGCGGCGGCGGACGGTGGTGTGGACATCGAGGTGCACGTCGCGGCGCCGTCGTGGATGGACGTGGACGTGGTCGAGGTGATCGTCGGGGGTGTCGTGGTCGAGACCTACGACGTCCCGGAGTCGACGGGCACGGTGCGGTTCGAAGACGAGCTGCGCGTGAACGTGCCGGCGGGGCAGGACACTTGGATTGCGGTGTCGGTGCGGGGCGACCGGCGCCACGGGGCGTTTGCGTCGAACCGCCCGTCGTTTGCGCTGACGAACCCGCTGTTCGTGGACGGGGACGGTGACGGCGCCTGGTGAGGTTTCCTGGTAGGCTTTCGGCCGGATGAAGAAGAAGCTCGGCGAGCTGTTGCTCGAGCGGCGCGTCATCACGCCCGCGCAGCTCTCGGACGCGCTCACCCTTCAGCGCCGCAACGGGATGCGGCTCGGCGCGGCGCTGATCGCGCGCGGTCACCTGGAGGAGAAGGAGCTCGTCGCGGCGCTGGCTAGCCTGTTCAACGTCCAGGCGGTGGACCTCTCGCAGGTCGAGCCGGACCCGGAGGCGTTGAGTCGCGTGCGTCGGGGCTTCGCGTCGGAGCACGATCTCTTCCCGTACCGGCTGGAGCGCATCCGCGGGCGGACGGTGCTGACGGTCGCGATGTCGGATCCGCTCGACGTGCGTGTCATCGACGAGCTGGGGTTCGTGGCCGACGTGACGATCCACGCGACGATCGCGGGCGCGTCGGACATCGACATGGCGATCCGCCACTACTACGGCGCGCGCCTCGAGGACCCGAACCGGCACCGCGCGGCCGCCGTCCGTCTGAACACCGACATCCCGCAGATGACGATCCTTCGCCCGGGCGGTGGCGAGGAGCAGGTGAACACGGAGACCGGGCCGATCCCCACGCCCTTCGTCGACACGTCCGACGTCCCGAAGCCGGCCCCGCCGCGCGACGACTCGGCGCTCTTGCTCACCGAGGAGGTCTCCGACTCCACGCCGCTGTCGGCCGAGAGTCCGCTGACGTCTCCGCCCACGTCGCCGCCGATCCCGCTGACGTCGGTGAAGCGCCAACCGAACCCGCCGCGCCCGGAGTTCGACGCGAGCCTCGGCGCCCTGATCGACGCCGCGGGTGACGCCGTCAACGCGGAGGCCTTCCAGCGGCTGGAGCGAAAGTTCTGGGCGCTGATGCGTGTCCTGGCGAAGAAGGGCGTCCTGACGAACGAAGACTTCCTCGCCGAGCTCCGCGACGACTAGCGGTCGGGGAGGGTGTACCGCACCGTCGCCTCGACGTAGTCGAGCGACACCTGCGCGGGCGTCGGGCCGAGGTCGTAGCCGCGCGGCGTGACGCGGAGGTAGAGCTGCGCGTCGCGCTCCACGAACCAGCGGTTCGCGGCGGTGGGATCGGTGGCGTCGAGCTGGAGGGTGTCGAGGCCGGGTTGGTCGTGCTGTTCGATGAGCTCCCAGGCGCCGCGGACGGCGTCCCAGGCTTCGAGCCTGGCCCCTGCCTCGGCGACGAGCGCGTCGGACGCGCCAACCCCGTTCGCGACGGCGGAGATCTCGACGGACTGAACGTCGGAGAGCTCCGCGAGCACCTGGTTCCACTTCAGTGCGATGACCCACGCCGGGCGTTCCGAACGGCCGTAGTCGTACTCCCAGACGCCCGAGCTGAGGTCGTAGGCGTCGGCGTCGCCGTACAAGACGATGCGCTGTCGCCCACGATCGAACACCGCGCGCCGTCCGTTGTTTCCGGGGGGCGTCGCGCTGGTGCTGGTCTTGCGGTGTGACCAGTCGACGCCATCGAAGAACCACGTGTCCCGGTGCCGACCGTTCGTCGGATCTTCGCCGCCGAAGAGCACGCTGTGACGCCGGACCTCGTCGTAGACGAAGGCGGCGCCCGAGCGGCCATCCGGCGTCGTCGATGTCGCCACTTCGATCCAGGACATCGCGTTGGTGTCGGCGAGTACGAACGTGCCGGGCCGACAGTCACGACGATTGAGCCCACCCTGTGGGTTCGAAACTGCATCGCAGCCGCCGAAGAGTACGGCGCCGACACCCTCGTGGTACGTCAGCGACGGACGAGCACGTGGGCTCGGGGGGAGCGTCGCGGCGACGCGCGTCCAGGTGGCGCCGTCGAAGGTCCACGTGTCGTCGAGCGGCTCGCACGACGCGAACATCTCGTTCGACGTCGTCTGATCGCAGCCGCCGAAGAGGAGGAGCTGTCCCGGCCCTACGGCCGTCATCGCGGCGTCGGCGCGAGCCGGTGGACCTTCCGCCTGCGACCACGTGTTGCCGTCCCACATCCATGTTTCGTCGAGGCGCGGCGCGGTTGGATCACACTCGCCGCGGTTCGAGCCGATCTCGCAGCCGCCGTGAATCACGACCTGGTTCGATGTGGCGAGGTAGGCGCTCGCCATCGCGATGCGTGGAGTCGGGGCGGGGGACGGGACGGAGGCGCATCCGTCGCTCGGCAGGCTCAGCGCGTCGCCGGCTTCGCAGCTCCACTGGAAGCCATTCCAGGACCAGACGTCCGCGCGGAGCGTTCCGGCGCGGTCGATGCCGCCGAAGAGCACGGTCACGCCACGTCGGGCGTCGTAGGCCAGCGCGTGTCCGGATCGCGTGGACGGGCCGCGTTGGCTGGGGGTCATGTCGATCCAGGCGCCGTCCTTGAACCCCCAGGTATCCCTGTGCTGCTCGAAGTCCGGGTAGCTGCTCGTGCCTCCGAACAGGAGCGCGGCGCCCGCGTCTTCATCGTAGGCCATGGCGTGGTCGAGCCGCTCCGGCGGTCGCACCCCGCCCGAAGGCACCGGCTCGAGGCCGGCGCTGACCGGATCCCATCGCCAGAAGTCGTACTTGAAGGGCACCAGACCGTACGCGAAGACCGACGTGGTCACGGGATCCCAGAAGATGCGGTGGTTGCTCATGTCGGGCTTGGCGGTCGTCGTTGCCTTCGTCCAACGCGCGCCATCGCCGTACAACACGCTGCCGATGTACGCGTAGTTCTGTGCTTCACCCAACCGCCCGCCGTGCACGACGAAGCGCTGCGCGACGGGGTCGTAGACCATGTCGTGGAGCCACCGCCGGCCGGGCATGTCGGGCCCCGGAGTCCAGGCGTAGCCGTCCCAGTACCAGCAGTCCTCGTGAATCACGGTCACGCCCGGGGGGTAGCGCGGCAGCCAACCTCCGCACATCAGCGTGCGGCCGTGCGTGGAGTCGTAGGCCATCGCGTGGTGGTAGCGCCGGAGCACGGACATCTCGCCGGCCTCGACGTTCTCGACCCAGTCCGAGCCGTCCCACTCCCAGAGGTCGCCACGAATGGCGCGCGGATCGATGCCGGCGAACAGAACGGTGCGTCCGCGTTTGCGATCGTAGACCAGGCGGTGCCCCCACCGCGCCGGGACCTCGGTCGCGGGGGAGACGTCGCGCCACTCGTCGGCGACCCACTCCCACGTCGGCGTTCGGCTGAGGTTCACGACGCCATCGTGCCCCCCGAACAGAACGGTGCGTCCGCGGATCGCATCGTAAGCAAGGCCGGGGTTGGAGCGGTCCGCCGGGCTGCGCTTGGAGCGCCGCGTCTCACGCCAGCGGGGTTCCGCGTCCACGCTGACGATCGAACCGTCGCGGCCGCTCAGGGCCGCTCTGTCTCGTGCCGTGATCGGCGTGCCGAGGCGGTCGAGTTGTTGCCACGCGGAAGTCCGGGTCTGAGGTGCCCTTCGGACCTCGACCTCCGCATCATCGGCGCTCTCCACGACGTGGACCGTTCGAATCACGTCGCGGACGATCCTCGGCGCGCCAACATTTCCGGCCGCGTCGATCGTAAGGACTTGTACGGTAGCGACGTCGAGCGGAACGAGATCGGTCTCCTCGAGGCCGCCGTCGGGACGTACCGCGGCGATGCCGAGGATCTGGTTGGTGCCCGGCGCACGAACGGCGATGGCGGTCGCTCCATCGAACGTGCGCGGCTGTGCCTGGATCGTGAGGCTCGGTCGACCGTTCGTGGCTGCGCTTCCGGCCGGGGACACGTGAACCGTCATCGAACGGGTGCGAGCGGCGCCAGGCGCCCAGACGGGGCCTCCCGTGGAATGCGGATCGCCGGGGTCGTTGACGGCCGGTGGTGGTGGGCGCTTGTCGATCGTGAGGGTCAGCGGGAGCTGGTGCGCGCTCGCGTTTCCGAAGCGATCGGTGGAGACGAGCTCGAGGGCGTAGACGCCGTCCGCGTGGGTCCCCTTCACGTCGAGCTCGAACACGACCTGCGTGCCTTGCCGCTGGAGGAACGTGAAGCCGAGCACCGACGACGATACGGCTTCGAGCTGCGGATCGATGTCGGCGAGCGGTTCTGACAGGCCAACACTCACCCGCACGTTGGCGCCCACCGTCGCGCGATCGACTTCGCGGAGGAGGCTGTTGGGCGGAGGTGTGATCGTCAGCGAGAACGTTTCATCGACGAGTGTGGGGCCCTCTTGGTCGAGGTCGATCTCCGCCCGGCACACGGCCGACGCGTAGCCTTCCTCGTCGAGCGCCTCGACGAACACGCGCCGCTGGCAGACTTCACCCGTGTTGCACGAGGCGAGTGTCCAGGGGACGGCGAACATCGGGAAGGACGCGGTCGACGGCGAGTCGACCGGCGCGACCAGCTCGATCCGCGGCGTCGCCGGTGACGGCGGGCCGCCCTCGGACACGCGGACGCTGGATCCGTAGTCGGTTGCCACCATCAGCTCGACGTCTTCGTCACCAACGACATTTCGCGCCGCTCCGCGCACGGTGATTCCGCCAAAACCTCCGCTGCAGTCGATGCGGGGCGCGGGCCGCATGGCGACCCGCACGGATGGTGCTACGTCGACGTCGGCGGCGAGATCGAAGGGCTCGGAGATTCCGTAGAAGAGCGCGCGTGTCGTGGGATCCGGTTCCGCCGTGAGCTCGATGCGGATGATGCGGTCCGTCCCGATGGGAATGGAAGGGAGCTCGAGGCTCGCGTCGGGAGCGTAGGGAAGGATGGTCGACTCGGACAGCGTCCGACGGTCCGTCGACTCGACGCGCGCCCGCGCGAAGAGCTCCGACACGTTCGGCCTTGCACCGGCCCAGTCGAAGATCACCTCGATCTGAGGTCCCTCGGCGGAGCACGCGGTCCCGAGCAATAAACCAAAGAAGACGAAGACTCGGCGCATCGAGCTGACCTCCCGCTCGTCCGTGGCGAGACGAACACTGCGGAACACGTGACGTGACGGACGCGAATCGATCATCATCAGGGCACCAAAGGGGCTTCCGGGAGGGTGTACCGCACCGTCGCTTCGACGTAGTCGAGCGACACCTGCGCGGGCGTCGGGCCGAGGTCGTAGCCGCGCGGCGTGACGCGGAGGTAGAGCTGCGCGTCGCGCTCCACGAACCAGCGGTTCGCGGCGGTGGGATCGGCGGCGTCGAGCTGGAGGGTGTCGAGGCGGGGTTGGTCGTGCTGTTCGATGAGCTCCCAGGCGCCTCGGACGGCGTCCCAGGCTTCGAGTTGAGCGCCCACCTGGGGGACCATCGCGTCGGAGACGCCGCTCCCGCCGGCGACCGCCGCGATCTGCACCGACTGGACATCCAACAGTGAGGCGAACAGCTGGTTCCACCTCAACGTCATGACCCAGGCCGGGCGCTCCTCGCGATCGTACGCGTACTCCCAGACCCCCGAGTTGAGGCCGAACGGATCGCCGTCGCCGTAGAGCACGACGCGTTCGCGCGCACGGTCGTAGACCGCGCGACGGCCGTTGTTGCCGGGGGGCGTTGGGCTGGCGCGCGTGACGCGGCGTGACCAGTCGTTGCCGTCGAAGAACCACGTGTCGCGGAAGCGGCCGTTCGCAGGATCCTCGCCGCCGAACAAGACGGCGTGCTGACGTCGCGCGTCGTAAACGAAGGCGGCACCGGATCGCACGGCTGGCGCGGTCGACGTGGATACTTCGATCCACGCGGGCGCGTCGGCGTTCGGCAGGACGAACGTCCCCGTCGGGCAGGCGCGTGGGTTAGCGCCGCCCTGAAGGTTCGAGACCGCGTCACAGCCCCCGAACAGCACGGCGCCGACACCGTCCACGTAGGTGAGCGACGGGCGTGCGTGGCTCGTGGTGCTGGACTGCGCGACGGGCCGCCAGCTCGCGCCTTCGAAGAGCCACGCGTCGCCGAGCGAGATGCAGCGCGCGAAGAAGTCGGGCGAGGTCGTGGCGTCGCAACCGCCCACGAGGAGGAGCTGTCCGGGGCCCATCGCCGTCATGGCGGCGTCGGATCGTGGAGGCGGACCCGGAAGCTGGCTCCAGGCCGTTCCGTCCCACACCCAGGTCTCATCGAGGCGAGCCGCGTTGGCCACGCACTCTCCGCGGTTGTTGCCGACTTCGCAGCCGCCGTGCACGACCATCGACCCCGTGTTCGCGTGGAACGCTGCGGCGACGGCCATCCGCGGCGTCGGAGCGTTTCCGCCCGCTCCGTCCGCGCACGCGTCGGAGACTGGGCTGAGCGCGTCGGCCTTGAGGCACCGCCACGAGAAGCCGTCCCAGGCCCAGAGGTCGGCGCGAAGGACGCCCGGTCGTTCGAACCCGCCGAAGAGCAGGGTGACCTGACGAACGGAGTCGTAGACCAGTGCGTGCCCGGAGCGGGTCGACGGCCCCGTCAGACGCGGTGTCGCGTCGTACCAGGTGCCGTCCTTCAAGGCCCACGTGTCCAGATACCCTTCGTAGTCGGGATAGTCGGTGGAGCCTCCGAACAGCAGAATCGTACCGTCCTCCTCGTCGACGGCGACGGCCTGATCGATCCGCAGCGGCGGTCGTCCCGGGCTGGAGGTGACCGGTTCCAGCTGCGCCTGGGTGTCGTCCCATCGCCAGAGGTCTTGCGGGTTCGGGTGCGGGTTGCCCGACGGCATGAGCTCGAAACCGTAGGCGTACAGCGCGCTGCTGACGGGTTCCCAAACGAATCGCGGGACGAACATGGTCGGCTGCTCGGTTGCCGCCACCGTCCAGCCGACGCCGTCGTTGTAGAGAACGTCCCGCAGGAACGCATAGCTCTCGTCTCGGCCGCCGAAGATGACGAACCTTGCGTGCACCGGATCGTAGGCCATGTCGTGGAGCCACCGTTGGTCGGGGAGCGTTGGGCCTGGCGTCCACGCGTAGCCGTCCCAGTACCAGCAATCATCGTAGATGAGCGGTTGCGTCCCGACGGGGAGCCAGCCGCCGCAGACCATCACTCGACCCAACGTGGAGTCGTAGGCGATGCCGGAGTGGTACCGGCGGAGCACGTTCATCTCTCCGGCCTGCGCGTTTTCGATCCAGTCCGCGCCGTCCCACTCCCAGACGTCGCCGCGGATATCCAGGTTGTCGATGCCGCCGAACATCATGGTCCGCCCGCGCTTGCGGTCGAACACCATCGCGTGGCCCCAGCGCGTCGGGGCTTCGGTCGGGGGCGAGACGTCGCGCCACTCGTCGCGCACCCACTCCCAGGTCGGACCTCGGTAGGTGTTGGCGAGCCCACCGTTGCCTCCGAACATCACGGTGCGTCCGCGAATCGGGTCGTAGACCATGTCGAGGTGCGAGCGATCCAGCGGGCTCAGCTTCGAGCGACGCGTCTCTCGCCAGCGCGGTTGCGCGACGCTCTCGATCGTCGAGCCGTCCATGGCGCGTAGCCCTTCGCGTTGCGTCGCCGTGATCGGTATGCCGAGCCGATCGAGCTGCTGCCACGCCGACGTTCGGGTCTGCGGGGCGTACCGAACGTCGACTTCGGTGTCGTCGGCGACACGCACCGTTCGCAGCACGTCGCGCACGATCCGCGGATCGCCGACGTTGCCGGCGGCGTCGATCGAGAGGACCTCGACCGTCGCGACATCCAGCGGGACCAGCTCTGTTTCGGGCAGCCCTCGGGTCTCGTCCACGAACGGGATCCCCAAGAGCTGGTTCGTCCCCGGCGCGCGAACCGCGATCGCCTGCGTATCGAGGAACGACCCGGGCGAGGCCGTGATCGTCAGCCGCGGGACGCTGTTGGTCGCGGTGCTCCCGCGCGGCGTGACGTGCAGCTGCATCGACGCCCCGGGCGTGTTGATGACCGGCGGCGGGGCCTCCTTGTCGATCGTCAGCGGGCTCTCGAGCACGTGGGACGCGATGTTGCCGAAGAGGTCGCTCGACATGAGCTCGAGGTCGTACGTGTCGCTCGCGTGCGTCGTGTCGACGAGGAGCTCGAAGACGACCAGCGTGCCTTGGCGTTGCACGAACGTGAACGGGATGACGGCCGAGGCGGACACCGCGTCCAGACTCGGAGCGGTGTCCTCGAGCGGTTCGGACAGGCCGACGCTCACCCGCACGAGCGCGCCGAGCTTCGCGTCGTCCACTTCGCGCAACAGGCTGTCGGGCGGCGGCGTGATCGTCATCGAGAACGTCTCGTCGACGATCGTCGGGCCGAGCTGATCGAGCTCGACCTGCGCGCGACACACCGCGGACGCGTAGCCCTCGGCGTCGACCGCCTCCACGAACACGGTGCGCTGACAGACTTCGGCCCGCGCGCACGAGGTGAGCGTCCACGGGACCGCGTAGGTCGTGAACGTCGGGCTCGCGGTCGAAGTCACGACGCGGTCGGCGATCGGGATGGCCTCCGTCGACGTCGTCGGCGCGGCGCCCTCCGAGCGCCGAACGCTCACCGCATCCCGCGCTGGGACCAACAGCTCGATGTCCTCACGACCGACGACGTTGCGCTGAGCGCCTCGCACCAAGAGCCCTCCGAAGCCCGAGCTACAGTCGATGGTCGGGGCGCCGTGCATCGCTACGCGCACGCTCGCGGTGACGTCGGCGTCGGCCGTGAGCTCGAAGGGTTCCGACACGCCGTAGTAGAGCGCGCGCGCCGCGAGGTTCGGCTCGGCGACGAGCTCGGCGCGAATGACACGCTCCGCGCCGATCGGGATCGAAGGGAGCTGCAGCGCTACGCCGGGCGCGTACGCAACGACCGGGGACTCGGACAGGGTTCGGCCGTCCGTGGTCTCGACGCGCGCTCGCGCGAACAGCTGCGACCCCGTGGGCGCGCCGTCCGACCAATCGAACGCGACGGTGACGCTCGGCCCGTCCGGGCTGCACGCGCCGACCGAGACGATCGAAACGAGAAGACAGAAGATGGATACACGCCGCACGACACCGACCCTCCCCAACACCCCGCGAGGCTGGCGGGGCGAACCCGCGCATCCTACGGCTGAGTCCGGGTGATGTCGTGCAGCGAAGTTTGTTTTCGGATCAATTTCTGTAGACCCGTATTCCAGATCCGACCCTGAGATCAGGTTCGACTTACTGGGCGGGCTGGTCCGAGGTGTCCGGTCCGCGGCGCTGCATGCCCTTCAGGTCGAGCTTCTTGGGCTGGATGTTCTTCACGCTCTTGTTGAACTTCGGCGGGGCGGCGCTGCTGATGATCTTCGGGTCGCCCTTGATGAGGACGTCGATCTTCGTCTCCTTGCGCCACGTCTCCAGCGACTCGCGGATCGTCTGGTTGCGCTGACGTGCCTCGAGCGAGCGTGCGATCTGATCCTTCACCTCGGAGAAGGGGCGCTTCCGCGCCTTCACGTGGTCGGTCTTCTTGATGAGGTGCCAGCCGAACTGCGTCTTCACCGGCCCGACCACCTTGCCGACCTTGGCCTTCCACGCCGCCTCTTCGAACGGCTTCACCATGCGGCCCTTGATGAAGAACCCGAGGTCGCCGCCGCGGTCCTTCGTGTTGTCCATGCTGTACTCCTTCGCGACCTGCTCGAACGCGGTGCCGCCCTGGAGCTTCTTCTTCGCCTCTTCGATGCGCGCCTTCGCCTTCGCGACCTCGTCCTCCGACGCGTTCGGCGGGACCTTGATCAGGACGTGGCTCGCCTTGACCTTCTCGGGCTCCTGGTAGCGCTTCTCGTTCTTCTCGTAGAACGCCTTGACGTCCTTCGCGTCGACCTTCACGCCCTCGGAGACCTTCTGGAAGACCTGCTCGCGAAGGAGGTTGTCGTGGAACTGCCGCTCGACATCCTCCGACGTCGTGCCCGCGCGCTCGAGGAACGCCTTGAAGCCTTCTTCGCTCCCGTAGCGCTCCTTGTGTTTCTTCCACTTCTCCGCGAACTCCGTCTCGTCGACCTTCACGCCGAGCGCCTTCGCCTGCTGGCGAATGAGCTCCGCGTCGATGAGGCGCCGGACGATGTTGTCCTTCAGGCGCTCCATCAGCGGCGGCTTCACGTCGTGACGCGCACGGTAGTAGCGCTCGAGCGTCTGCTTGTACTCGCGGTTGAAGACCGCGCGCGGGACCTCGACGCCACCGACGATCGCCGCCGGTCCGTCACCGGGCGGGAGCACGATCTCGGGGATCGTGGTGTTCGGCTTCGGCGGCGCCTTCGTCGTGTTCTTCGACGCGGCACCCTCGTTGGCCGTCGCGCTCGCGCCGGCCGCCGGCTCGGGCTTGTTGTCGTTGGCCGGGCAGCCGGCGAGGAGGGCCACGAGGGCCACGGAACCGATACGTCCGAGTCTCATGATCGCATCGGCTAGCAAGGTGCACTCACCCGGTCAACGGAACGATTTTCGGGCGGATTTCGCGCCTCCACCCGTGACGCCCGCCGCACATCGCTGTCAGCGTGCGCGCCGTGACCCCGACGAGCAGCCCCCGCGGCCGCGGCCGGCCTCTCGTGCTCGCCGCGACCGCCTACGCGCTCGGTGCCCTCGTCGACGGCCACAAACTCGTCGACAACCTCATCGCGACTGCGCTGTTCGTCGCCCTCACGCTGGCGCTCGCGCACTACCGTCGGGTCCTCGCCGTCGCGTTCGTGCCCCTCGCGTTCTTCTTCGCGGGGATCGTCACCGGCCAGCTCCGCCTCCCGCCCCAAGAATCCCTCTCCACGGTCGTCGGCCCGGAGCACACCGCCCCCGTCCTCCTGGAGGGGCTGGTCCGCGAGGCCCCGCAGCTCCGGCCCGACCGCGTGCAGATGAACGTCGACCTGGTGGGCACGGCGACCGCCATCGGCGTCCCGTTGTCGCCGGTCGAGGGGCGGCTCGGCGTGTCGATCGACGGCGCCGACGCGGCCTGCGGAGCACCGGGCGATCGCATCCGCGTGTTCGCGAAGGTCGCGCCCGTCCGCGCGAACGACTTCCCCGGCGGGGTCCCCCGTCGAGCGCTCGCGGCCCGCCGCGGCATCACCGCGTACGCGAACGCCAAAGCGCCGTCGCATTGTCTCGTGCTCGCCCCGGCGGAGCGCGGCGGGTTGGTGACGACGATGGAGCGCCTCCGCGCCGCGCTCCACGACGCCGTCGGTCGCGCGCTCCCCGCCGAGTCGGCCGCGGTGGTTCGTGCGTTTGCCACCGGTGACACCTCCGGCATCCCGCCGGACACGAACGACGCCTTCGTTCGGTCCGGCCTCTCGCACCTCCTCGCGGTGAGCGGCCTGAACCTCGCGATCGTCTCCGGGCTCTTCGTCATCGGCGTCGCGTGGATCCTGCGCCGCGTCCGTCGTGTGGCGTTGGGGTGGGGTGTGAAGCCGACGTCGGCGCTCATCGCGATCCCGTTCGTCGTGCTCTACACGTTGCTGGTCGGCGCTTCGCCGTCGGCGGTGCGCGCGGGCGCGATGGTGCTCGCGCTGTTGTCGGCGCGGCTCGTGGGGCGGGTCGCCGAGGCTTGGAGCATGTTGGCCTTCGCGCTGATCGTGATGGTCGCGTGGGATCCGACGACGCTCGGAGACGTCTCGTTCCAGCTGTCCTTCGCCGCGGTCGTCGCGCTCCTGCGGATCTATCCGGCGCTGCGTGACGTCACACGTCTGTCGACGTGGCCGCGCGGCACGCGGGCGACGGGCGAAGTCTTCCTCGCGAGCCTCGCGGCGACGATCGGGACGGCGCCGCTCGTCGCACGACACTTCAACCGGCTCTCCTTGGCCGGCCTCGTGGCCAACGTGCCGGCGGCGCCGCTGTCGTCGCTGGTGTTGGTGCCCTTGTCGTTGCTCGGCGGGCTCCTCGGTTGTGTGAGCGACGTCCTCGCGGCGCCGGTGCTCGCGGTGGCGGGTTGGGCGGCGGAGGTGTTGGTGTGGCTCGCGATGTGGTCGGCGTCGTGGCCGCTGTCGTCGGTGGTGTTGCCGACGCCGACCATCCCCGAGGCGATCCTCTTCTACGGCGCGGTCATCGGGTTCACGAACCGTCCGTTCGCCAGGCGGTGGATCGCGGTGGGGTCGTTGTGTCTCGCGATGATGATGGCGTCGATCGGATCGACCTACGTCGCGCGGTGGACGTCCGACGACGTGACGCTGACGTTCCTCCCGGTCGGCCACGGCGACGCGGTGTGGGTCGAGCTCCCGGGCGGCGCGACGATGTTGGTCGACACGGGACCGCCGGGCTGGGGCCGCGACGCGGCGGAGCGCGTGGTGGTGCCGTTCCTCCTCAACCGCCGCCAACGCCGCGCGGACGTCGTGGTGATCTCCCACGCCGACGCGGACCACGCCGGGTCGCTGCCGACGGTGATGGAGCGGCTCGACGTCGGCGAGGTGTGGATCAACGGCGACGCGCGCCAGCCGATCGAGGGGTTGGAGGGGGCGAAGACACGCCGGGTCGGCGCGGGGGACACGTTCACCTTCGGTGAGGCGACGGTGCGCGTCCTCGCGCCGGACGACCCGACGACCTACGCGAGCGAGAACGACGCCTCGATCGTCTTGGAGATCGCGCTCGGGGACCGACGCGTGCTGTTGACCGGCGACATCGAGGCCGACGCCGAAGCGCGGTTGTTGGCGGGGAGCGCGGTGCGGGCCGACGTCGTGAAGGCGCCGCACCACGGGAGCCGAACGTCGTCGACGGATCCCTTCGTCGCGGCGACGCGCGCGGCGCACGTGGTGTTCACGGTGGGCCACCGGGATCGCTTCGGCCACCCGCACGCGGAGGTCGTCGAGCGCTGGCGCGCCGCGGGGGCGCAGGTGTGGCGGACGGATCGGGACGGCGCGGTGACGGTGGTGGTGGGGGAGGAGGGCGTTCGGGTGCGGGGGTTCCTCCCTCCCGAGCCCTAGCAAGGGAACCCGGTCCGGGTCCCGGTTCCGGTCCGGGTCCCGGACTCGGGGGATTGGGATAGGGATCGGGATTGGGGTCGGAGTCGGGCTCGGGCTCGGATTCGGGCTCGGGCTCGGGCTCGGGCTCGGGATCGGACTCGGGCTCGGGCTCGGGCTGGGGCTTGGGCTGGGGCTCGGGCTCGGGCTCGGGCTCGGGCTCGGACGCGGGCTCGGATTCGGACTCGGGCTCGGGCTCGGGCGCGGGCTCGGGCTCGGGCTCGGGCTCGGGCTCGGACGCGGGCTCGGACGCGGGCTCGGATTCGGACTCGCTTCGGCGTCGACTCGGCGCCGTAACCCGCCGCGCTTCGCCGCCCGTACTCGGGACCGGGACCGGGACCCGGACCGGGACCCGGACCGGGGGGCTCCGCGCGCCCGCCTTCGCCGGCGTCGCTGCGTCGTCCTCGGGACGGGGACCGGAACCGGGACCCGGACCGGGGCCTCCGCGCGCCCGCCTTTGCCGGCGTCGCTGCGTCGTCGTCGGGACCCGGACCGGAACCGGGACGCGGACCGGGGGCCTCCGCCTTCGGCTTGGCCTCCGACCCGGACCGGGGGCCTCCGCCTTACGGCTTGGCCTGGGCGACCAGCGCCCCGTACACCGCCGCGCTCACGTCATCCCCCAGCAGCTCCGGGTGCCACTGCACGCCCAGCGCGAAGCCTTCCGTCGCCGCGATGGCCTCCACCACGCCGTCCGGCGCGCGGCCCTCGACCACCAAGCCGCGGCCGAGCTCGGCGACCGCCTGGTGGTGCGTCGTGTTCACCGCGATCTCCGCTCGACCCACGAGGCGCTGCAACAACCCGCCGGGCTCGAGCACCACGGGGTGCGCCGGCGCGGCGGGGGAGGTCGGTTGCTCGTGCTCGAGCGCTCCGTCGATCACGTCCGGGATGTGCAGGTGCAGCGTCCCGCCGAGCACCACGTTCAGCAGCTGCATCCCGCCGCAGATCCCCAGCACCGGGACGCCGCGCGCCAGCGCCGCTTCGGTCATGCGCCACTCGAACCGCGTGCGCAACGGCTTCGGCGGATCCACCCGCGTCCCGGACGCCGGCGCGGCGCCGAATTGCTCGGGCGGGATGTCGAAGTCACCGCCCGTGACGACCAGCCCGTCCGCCAACGCGAAGAGCGCGTCGGCGACTTCGTCGTCCGCGGTCGGAGCGACCAGGATCGGGAGCCCGCCCGCGCGCTCCACCGCCGCGACGTACGCCGCCTTGGTATGGACCGTCGGAAACGGAACGCCGCGGCGCAGCGCCTCACCGGTGTCGAGCGTGATCACGATGCGCGGCCTCACGACGAGCGCTCCTTCGCGATCCCCAGCGCGCGCAGCCGGACACGGAGGGTGTTGCGGTGGATGCCGAGCATCCGCGCCGCGCCGACCTGCTGGCCGCCCGCGAGCTCCATCGCGACGCGAATCAGCGGGCGCTCGAGCTGCGGCATGATCAGCGCGTACAGGTCGCGAGGGGTGTGGCCCTGCAGCTTCGACGCGTACGCCCGCAGTCGATCCGTCACGACCTGCTCCAGCGCGCGCTCCGGACGGGGCGCGCCGACCGTCTCGGCGTCCGCCACCTCACACAGTAGCTCGTACAGCCCCAACGTCGGCACAGTACCTGCTGAGTGGTTCGGCGTCATGCCGAGTCCAAGTCAACGCTGGGGCGCCGACCGCGAGGCCGACGCCGAACGCGCGCTGCGCCGCGCCGGCTACCGCATCGTCGAACGCAACTGGCGCGGCGCGGGCGCCGAGATCGATCGCATCGCCTGGCACCGCGAAGTCCTGTGCATCGTCGAGATCCGGGCCCGCGAAAACGACGCCTGCGGCACCCCTGCGGAGACGATCGGGCGTACCAAACAACGCCACCTGATCCGCGGCGCCATGGCCTACCTCGCGCAGCGCTTCGCACCCGGCACCGAACCAGTGGTGCGATTCGACGTCGTGTCGATCGTGGATCGGCGCTGGGGCCCGACCGAGATCGAGATCATCGAGGACGCGTTCGTGGTGGAGTGAAGTTCGAACGAAGTCCGAAATTCGAACGAAGTCCGAAAACCGAACGAAGTCCGAAAACCGAACTAGATCTCTTCGCGGACCAGGCGATCCAGCTCGGCGCGGATGATCGTCTCCGCGAGGTCCGGCACGACCTCCCACGCGACCTGCTCGATCACCTCGCGGGCGATCTGCAGCAGCTCCTCGCGCGGCAGGCCCGGCACGGCCACCTGCGCGGCGGCTGCGACCGGCTCCGCGGCGGCGTCGGCCATCGCCTCGGCGGCGGCATGCGCGGCGGCGTCCGCGACGACCGAGGCCACGTGCATCGGGTCCGGCGTGTTGGCGCCGAGGATGTCGTCCTCGGGCTCGTCGATTGCGATCTCCTCGACGGGGTCCGCGTTTGCGTCGTCGGTGAGCGCCCACATGTCCACGTTCGGACGGGGCTCGCTCATCTCCGAAGGCGGCGTCGGGGGCTCGAGCGTCGGCCCCGTCGGGATCATGTCGCCGCTCTCGATGACCTCGATCTCCTCGAGGACCTCGTCCGGCTCGTCGATGATGATGTCGTCCGAGACCGCGCCCATCGAGGGCGGGTCGATCGGTATCGTCGCCGGCGCGGGCGCCTCGAGATCCGAAGCGGGCGTCGGCGCCGCGAGATCCGCCGCGGGCGCGGGCGGGCGCGGCTCGAGCGACGGCGCCATCGCCGGCGGCTCGAACACGGGCGTCGGAGGCTGATACGCAGGCTCCGGGGGCTGGAACGTGGGCTCGGGCGCCTGAAACGCCGGCGCCGGCGGCTCGAAAACGGGCGCGGGCGGCTCGGGGGCCGGGGCCTGCGCCGCTTGCTCCTGCTCCTGCCGCTTCTTCAACGCCGCGGCGAACGACAGCGGCGCGTTGGCCTGCGGGGCCTCGCCTCCGGTCGCGTCGGCCACGAGCGCGAGGAGCGACTGCGTGTCGAAGGGCTTCTTGATGTGGCCGTCCGCGTTCGCGGCGGCGGCGCGCCCGTCGTCGAAGGGATCGAACGCGCTCGCGAGCAGCAGCACCGGGATGCCGCTCGTCGCGGCGTTGCTCTTGATCTGCGCGCAGAGGTCGTACCCGTCGAGCCCCGGCATCGCGACGTCCGCGAGGACCGCGTCGGGCCGCTGCTCTTGGATTCGGGCCAGCGCGGACTGGCCGTCACCGACCGCCACGACCTGATATTCGGTGGATCCGAAAGTCAGTTCGACGGCCTTCTGGATCGTCTTGCTGTCGTCCGCAACGAGGATCGTCTTCGCCATCTGAACCGCCTTGCGGGGTAGCACGGGTCCACCCGTCGTTCAAGGTTGCGCGCCGAGCCGCAGAACGAACGGACGGCCCCGTTCGAGGCGTATGCCGTGGATCCGACGCGCCGCCGGATCGAGCTCACCCTGGGAAGCGAGCGCCACCGGCTCTGCGACGGCGAGGTCGACCACGACCGGTACGTGTTTCGTCGCGTCCTTGTCCCGATCCTCGACCACCAGCTCGAACGCACCCGCCGGTCGCGGCACGGTGACCAACGCCGAGATCCCGAGCGTCGAGTCGTCGGCCGCCGGACGATCCATCCGGTGGGCTTCGACGCGGGCCCCGGTCAGATCCACCGCGGCGCCGTCGATCCGGATCCGCAGGAAGAGGAGGGTGGTGTCGAGCAGGTACTTCTCGAGCTTCTTGCGCTCACCGTCGTCGAGCCGCCCGTCGGCGTCCCGGTCGAAGAGGCCCCGCGTCCGCAGCGCGTCGGGGCCCGGGTTCACGTCGAAGTTCCACGCGATGACGAGGCGCTCCGCCTGCACGCCGATCCGCAGGACCTTCGGGTGCTCGAACCGGTGCGCGAGCGCGACGGTCACGCCCCCGAACACCAGCAACACCACGAGCCCGAAGATCCGCACCGCCGTCGAACATCCCACTCGCGCGTCGGTCCGGCAACGCGCGGCAACGCGCGGCCAGCCGTGGTATCCAGCCAATGCGCGATGAACAGGGCGGCCGCAGTGATGATGCTCCTGCTCCCGGCGGCCTGCGCGCCGAAGTCGTGCAGCCCCGAAAAGCGCGTCACGCAGCTCGTGTTCGGGACGACGACCGAGCCCGCTTCGATCGATCCGGCCTTCGCCTCGGATGCGGCCTCGCAAGAGCTCGCGCGCCTCGCCTACCTCGAGCTCACCGAGCACGACGACGCCTGGCGCGTCGTCCCGCGCCTCGCCGCCGCGGTCCCCGAGGCCGAGACGTCGACTGCGGGCATGACGGTTCGGTGGCGCCTCCGCCCCGGCTACGGCTGGTCCGACGGCGCCGCGATCACCGGCGCGGACGTCGTCTTCGCGCACGGCATCGAAGCCGACGACCAGCTCGACACCCCCAACCACGACGTCGCTCGGCGCGCCTCGATCCGCGCGGGCGAGGGCGGCTTCGAGGTCACGTGGGATCAGCCGTTCGCGGACTTCGCGGCCCCGAAGGTCCACGCCGTGTTGCCCGCGCACGCGTACCCGAAGCCGACGGGCGCCGCGTTCGCCGGTGTCGCCCGGACCAGCGCGCCGGCCTCCGGGCCCTACCGCCTCACCCAGTGGGTGCCGGGGCAGCACGCGATCTTCGAACCGAACCCGCACTTCGGCGGGACGCGCCCCACGATCGAGCGCATCGTCTACCGCTTCTTCCCGAGCGAGGACGCGCTCGAAGCCGAGCTCGTCGCGGGCGGCGTGGACGCGGTCGGTGAAGCGTCGGGGCTCGGGCTCGAGCGCGTGCAGAACCTCGCGTCGCAGCTCGAGCCGACGCACGTCGTGGAGTACGCGGACTCGGGGTTGATGCTGCACCTGTCGCCGAACCTCGCGCACCCGCTGCTCGCGCGCGTCGAAGTCCGGCGCGCGATCTTTTCGGCGGTGGATCGCGACGCGCTCTGCGCGCTGGTCTACGGCCCGCGCGCCCGCCCGGCGACCGGCTTCTACCCGCCGCGCCACCCGGGCCACGTCGAGGCGGCTTTTGCACCCGAGGCGCCGCCGCTCGCGACGCTCGTCGAAGGCGCCGATCCGATCCGCCTCGAGTACATGTCCGGGAGCCAGGCCAGCGCGCGCGCGGCGGCGTTCGTCGCCGACGCGCTGAAGAAGGGCGGCCTCGCGACGGAGCTGTCGGCGGCGCCGCCGGCCGTGGTCATGAAACACCTCCGCGAGTCTCCCGCGCCGTTGACCCTCCTCGCGTTTCGGTGGCGGCCGGATTGGGACGGCGCCAGCGCGCTCACGAAGGGGGGCACCCGGAACTTCACGGGCTACGCCGATCCGGAGGTGGCCGAAAGTCTCACCCGCGCGCAGACGACGGTGGACCCCACCGCGTGGGGGGATCATCTACGCACGGTCGAGCGCCTGTTCCGGCGGGACCTCCCGCTCCTCCCGCTCGCGTACCGACCGGCCGTCAGCGTGCGACCCAAACGCCTGAAAGGATGGCGCCCTACGGGAACCACCACCCCGGTGACCTGGAACGCGGAGGCCTGGCGTCTGACGTCCGACTGAACACGCGTGCGGGGACGCGAGTCACCGCGGGCGGATGGACGGATGACAGCGCAGGCCGTACGCTCAGCGTGCGGTGATCCGTTTGGATCACCAGGTTGGACACGTGCGCGCAGCCGAGAAGCGACCGCGAACGACGATGAACCAAGCGCGATCTCCCGTCGCGTTTGGCAAGTACATCATCACACGCCGCATTGCGCGCGGCGGCATGGCCGAGATCTATCGTGCGCGTACACGCGCAGCGGGCGCCGAGCCGGCGCGCTGGGTCGCGGTGAAGATGATGCGATCGTCGCTCGGTCACGAGGACCTGCGCGAGCGCCTCTTCGAACGCGAGGCGCGCATCGCGAGCAAGCTGCACCACCCCAACGTCGTACCCATCTACGAGTACGGCCAGGAGATGGATCGGCCGTTCTTGGCGATGGAATACGTCCGCGGCCGCGACCTCTCGCACCTCCTGAAGAACGAGAAGAAGGGGCGAGAGTTACTGCCGTTCGAGATCGGCCTGTACATCGGCTACCTCGCGGCGCAGGGCCTCGGGCACGCGCACCGGCTCGTCGATGACCACGGCGGATCGCTCGGGATCGTCCACCGCGACATCAGCCCGGGCAACGTGATGGTCGGCTACGACGGCGCCGTGAAGGTGCTCGACTTCGGCGTCGCGCGGATGAACGAGACGCAGGGCGTCCACACCCAGACCGGCACGCTGCGCGGCAAGTTCGCGTACATGTCACCCGAGCAGACGCTCGGCGAAGACCTCGACGCGCGCAGCGACGTCTTCTCGCTCGGCACCGTGCTCTACGAGCTGCTCACGGGGACGAACTGCTTCCGCGCGCAGAACCCGATCGCGACGCTCGAACGGGTGCAGGGGCTGCGCCCCGTCCCGCCGAGCCGCGCGAACCGCGCGATCCCGAAGAAGGTGGATCGCATCCTCGCGCGCTGCCTCGCGAAGGACAAAAAGCGTCGCTACAAGGACGCGCAGGCGCTGTGCGAGGCGATCGGGAGCTTCCTCGACGAGGTCCACTTCGACGGTCGCGAGGCGCTCGTCGAGCACCTCGGCACGGCGTTCTCGTGGGAGAAACACGAGGAAGAGAGCGAGCTGATCCGCGAGGAAGAGGAGGTCGCGCTCTTCGACGTCGTGGACTTCGCCGCGCTTCGCGACGACCACACCGGGCTCGACGCTCGGCACATCGCGATCTCGCAGGAAGAGGAGGCCTCGCAGTCCGAGGTCAAGAACGTCCGCGCGCAGGGGATCGAGGATCAGGCCGACGTCTTCGAAGGCGAGGGCTCCACGTCGCAGCCGGATCGGCCGATGCCGGAGGACGTCCACGTCGACGACGACGCGACGGTCGCGCAGCCGCCGATGTTCGAGGAGACGGGCGCGAACATCGAGGGCAAGGAGGTGCAGGTCGCCTCACTCCTCGAAGCCGAGACCGCGCAGCCCACGCCGACACCGCCGCCGGTGGTGCCCAAGGCGCTGTCGGACGACGCGGCGGCGACCGCGGCGCGATCCAACCCGATGCTCGCGCCGGCGGGCATGAACCTGCAGACGCTGACGCAGCCGAACACCGCGCAGACCGTGATGCGAACGTCGGCGCCGCGCCCGGTCTACCAGCGACCGGCCGTCGTGATCCCGACTGTGGGGGCGCTCGTGTTGCTCGTCGCGGGCCTGGTCGCGTTCTCCAGCGGCTCGGACGACACCCCCGAGACGATCGAGAAGCCGGCGCCGACGACGATCGCGCCGGTGACGATCACCATCGACAAAGCCAAGCCCGCCGCGGCGCCGCCGGTGGAGCGCGAACGCGTCGCGCCGACGGCGAAGGCGCCGAAGCCCACGCCGCCGCCGGTGGAGGTCGCGCCGCCCGCTCCGCCGCCGGAGAAACGCGTCGTGGCGCGCCCGGTGAAGACGAGGCCGAAGCGCGTCGAACGCCGGCGCCGCGCGCCGCGCCGCACGGTCGCGAAGCGCACCACCCAGACCGGCTTCCTGAACGTCGGCGCGAAGCCGTGGGGCCAGATCAAGATCGACGGCAAGGCGTGGCCGTACCAGACGCCGCAGGCCGGCATCGAGCTCCCGATCGGCAAACACACCGTCACGCTGACGAACCCCAACACCGGGGTGACGAAGCAGAGCGTCGTCTACGTGAAGGCGGGCGCATACAAGACGGTGATGATGGATCTCCGCCAGCGCTGAACCGCGCGTCGTCATGACCGAGCCCTTCGACTTCGCTTCGCTGGAGTCCGCCTGCCGCTTCTTCGGGGCGTTCCTGTCCGAACGCTGCCCCGGCGACGCCCAGTCGATCACGGACGTCCTATCGTCGATGCAGCAACACACACTGTCGCGCGACCCAGCGCTGCAGGATCGGTTCGCGCGCGTCGATGAGCCATTGCGGAAGTCCGAGCGCGACCGACGACTGGTCTGGGTCGAGAACCAACGCAGCTTCTATGCGTTTGTCTCCGCCGCAAATCGCGAGGACCTGACGAGCCCCGTCTTCTTCGCCTCGTCCCTGGATCTCGTGGACGACTATGGCATCGAGCGGTCCGCGGTGCAGGACGACGGTAGCTGTCTCATCGCGTCGTCGTTCGCGCACTTCTTCTGGTTCGCGCTCGGGTTCGCGATCGCGTTGCGTGCCGAGAGGCCGGACTGCTTCGGGGCCTCGGTCTCGCCCCGGAGCATCTGCATCCCGGCGTGGGGCGCGGCGTTCGCGGACGCCGATCGGCGGGACGCGTTCTTGGGGCGTTACGCCCCTCGCGTCGAGTCTACGTGGTAGCGAAGCCCCGCCGAGCTCAGGACGTGGTGCTCGTCGTGCTCGTGCCCGCGTCCGGGAAGCCGGCGTCCAGCGTCGCCATCGACGACTCGACGCAGACCCAGCGCACCACGTCGCAGCGGTAGCCGTCGACGCAGTCGGCGTCCTTGCGGCAAGGGTAGGTCTCGCCTTCGACGTCGAAGTCGTCGAGGCACGCGACGCCGACGACCGAGCACAGCAGCGTGAGCACGAACCAGCGTCGCATCACTCGCCCTCGATCCAATCCAGCGCAACCCAGCTTGCGACGCCGACGATCGTCGCGACGCCGGCGCCGAGCAACACGGCACCGCCGCGCGCTTGCGATTCGGCGCGGTCGCGCAGGTCGAACGCGTCCGCTTGGGTGACGGTGCCGGCGCGGCGCTCGAACTCGTCCTGCGTTCCGAGCGCGACCATGCGCAGCGCGACGCCGGTCCCGACCGCGGCGAGGCCCGCGCCCGCGCCGACCCACGCCCAGATCGGGACGTCTGGGCGCTTCGCTTCGAGCGTCTTCAGGTGCAGCGCGATCTGCGACATCGCGGTCTTCGCACCGTCCTTGGAGGCCGCGACCTCGAACGCCGCGGTGACGCGCGGCCGCTCGCCGGTGGAGACGAAGCTCACCCGCATGCGGTTGTCCTTCTGCGGATGCACGAGGAGCACCGCGCCGATGTTGCGCTCGCGCGCGATGCGCCCGACCGCCGCCACGGTCTCCGCCGAGGGCGCGTCTTCGTCGTCCTTCGCGAGGCGGTCGCCGAGGTCCGGGGCGAGCGGGATCGTGACGTCGACCGACTTGGCGGCCTGCGCGTCGACCCACTTCGTCGCGCGGTAGTAGCCGGGGGCCTCCAGCGCGACGCGGTGCCGTCCGGCGGGCACCGGCGAGACGGTGCGCGGGGTCGGGCCGCGCGCGGTGCCGTCCACGAACGTCTCCGCGGAGGGCTCGGACCGCACCACGATCGAGCTCTGCGGGAGGCGCTTCACGCTGTCGAGGCGCTCCATGACGTCCGGCGGCCACCCGGCGTCGGAGGGGGGGCGGTCCGGGTAGCGCGTCGCGTACTCCAGGAGGAGGTTGGTCATCGCCGTCTCGTTGCGCTGCGCGTGGGCGAGCGCGACGCCGAGGTAGAGGCGCTTCGTGTCGGCTTCGAGCGCCTCCGGAAGACCAAGGTACGGCTTGAGGATCCGGAAGGCGCGCGCGAGCTTCTGCTCGGCGTCCGCGAGGTCGAAGTTGCGCAGCGACTCCTGCCCGCGCTCCACGATCTTCGTCGCACGCTCCACGGCCTTCCTCGGATCGCGGGGGGCCGGCGTCGCGAACAGGCGGCGCTCCTTCGCGGCGTCGAACAACCGCAGCTCGGAGCGCTCCGCGGCGGCGTCGCGCAGCAGGTCGACGACGCGGTTCGCGCGTTTGCCTTTCACCGGAACCCCGCGCGCGGCGATGGCGACGTCGACGGGCTCGGCGTACGACGGCGCGGCCGCGAGGCTCGCGGCCAACGTCACGAAGATGGCGGGAGCCTTCGCCAAGCCAGCGAGAGCCTAGGACACCTCGGTGTCGGATGCGAGCGATCGTTGGCGACCGTCACGCGTCACCACGGCGCGAAACCCATGGTCCTCGGCGTAGCGATACGCCCCATCGGTGGCGACCACGACGGCGCGACCTTCCGTGTCGCGCAAGGTCTCCAGCAGCTTCACGACGGTGGGGTCCAAAGGGTCGTCGTCCGCGACCACCACGCCGCGCGGCGCTTCGTCCTCGGCGCCGTCGGGGAGGGCGCCCACGTCGATCGCGAAGCCGGTCGCGGGCTCCTCCGCGCCGAAGCGCCCGAGCAGCCGGTCGTAGCGCCCGCCCGCGAGGACGGCGTCCGGCGCGCCCTGCACGTACCCGTGGAAGAACGGGCCGGTGTAGTAGCCGAGGCTGCGCTGCTCGCCGAGGTCGAACGTGAGCCGAGCGTTGGGCGCGACACGTTCCACCGCGTCCGCGAGCGCATCGAGGCGGTCGAGCGCGGCGAGGACGTCAGGTCCGTTCAGGACGCGCCGCGCCTCGTGGAGGATGCTGCGGTCCCCGTACAGATCCAGGAGCGGCCGAACCTCGGGGGCGAGCCGCTCCACGGCGGCGCGGTCCTTCTCGGCGAGCGCGTCGCGCACCCGTCGGACGTCGTGTTTCGGATCGAGCAGGCCGTCGACGAACGCCGCGTGCCCGATCGCGATCGTCACCTCACACTCCAGCTGCTCGAAGACCTCCAGCGCGAGCGTGAGGATCTCGACGTCGGCCCACGCGGCGTCGGCGCCGATCAGCTCGACGCCGGTCTGGAACAAGTCACGCGCGAAGAGGTCACGACCGCGGGGGTCCCGCGCGCGGGCGACGCGGCCGCTGTAGGAGAGGCGCAGCGGGCGGCATCGCTCGGCGAGGCGCGCCGACACCATGCGTGCGACCTGCGCCGTGAAGTCGGGGCGCAGCACCACGACCTCGCCCGAGGCCGGATCCACCACGCGGAAGACGGCGCGTTTGGCGATCTCGCCGAGGCCCGGCTCGAGGACGTCGAGGAGCTCGAAGGTCGGCGTGAAGACCCGCGCGTAACCCGCGCGGTCGAGGACGTCGTCGATGGTGCGGAGGCGACGGGCGAGGGCGCCCGCGCGGGCCGGGGGGTGATCGACGACGCCGTCGGGAAGTCGCACGTCGGCGAGGGGCGGCGTAGCCTTTGCTTCCATGGGGCGCGATGGTGGTCACGCGCGCGGCGAAGGAGCAACGCTGATGCGTTTCTCGCGGCGGATCGTGGGGATCGGCGTGCTGCTGTTCGTCCTCTCCGCGCTGTCGTTTGCGCTGCTGCACGTGATGCCCGGGAGCGTGGAGGAGCAGATCCTCGCGCAGAACCCGTCGCTGACGCCGGAGGCGATCGATCGGATCCGCACGCTGCGCGGTCTCGATCGATCGGGCGTCGAACGCTACGGGTGCTGGCTCCTCGGGAACCACGGGGACCTCTGCGCCTGGTGGCCCGGGGGCTCGGGCGTGCTCTTCGGCGACCTGGGGTGGTCGTCCGTGCATCGCGAGCGCGTCGCGCCGCTGCTGTGGCGCCGGTTCTCGATCACGTTCGCGCTGATGTTCCCGGCGATGCTGTTGTCGCTGCTCGTGGCGGTGCCGCTGGGGGCCTTCGCCGCGTCGGACCCGCGCGTGGATCGCGTTGCGCGCGCGTTGACGTTTCTCGGGTTGTCAACGCCCGGCCACTGGACCGCGCTGTTCGCGGTGTTCCTGTTCGCGGTGACGCTCGGCTGGTTCCCGGCGAGCGGCGTCACGTCGGTGGACGACACCGGCTTCTTCGATCGCGTGTACCACGCCGTGCTGCCGGTCGCGGTGTTGATGGTGGTGTTCGTCTCGCGCTGGAGCCGCTTCGTCCGTGACGCGGTCCGGGATGCGCTCGCGGAGCCGTTCGTCCAGACCGCGAGGGCCAAGGGGCTCGACGAACGGCAGGTGCTGTGGGGGCACGCCGTGAAGAACGCGCTGTTCCCGCTCATCACCGTCGTGACGCAGTCGCTCCCCGCGCTCTTCTCCGGCGCGGTGATCGTGGAGCAGGTCTTCGCGCACCCCGGCGTCGGGCTGCTGCTCTTCGAGAGTGTGCACGCGCAGGACCTCCTCGTCGCGATGGTCGTGTTCCTCGTCTACGCCGCCGCGACGATGATCGCGATGGCGCTCGCCGACACGCTGTACCGCTGGGCCGACCCGCGGCTGCGGAGCAGCACGTGACGCTGCGCGTTCGGGTCGCCGCCGGGGTGCTCGGTGTCGTGACGGTGGCGTGTGTCGTCGGGCCGTGGCTGCTGCCGGACGCGAACACGATCGACCCGACGAACGTCTACGCGTCGGCGAGCCTCGCGCACCCGTTCGGAACGGACGACCTCGGCCGGGACGTCCTCGCGCGGCTGCTCGTCGGCGGTCGTGTCTCGCTCCTCGTCGCGTTGCTCGCGGCGCTCGCAGCGACGGTGTTCGGCGGGACGGTCGGCGTCGCGGCCGGGTACCTCGGCGGGGCCTTCGACCGCGCGTTGATGCGCACCGTCGAGCTCATGATCGCGATCCCGAAGCTGCCGCTGTTCCTCGTCCTCGCGGCGGTCGACTTTGGGCGCTGGTTCGACGGCGCCGCCGCGGACGTGGTGCGGCTCGTGGTGATCATCGCGGCGTTCGGTTGGATGACCACGGCGCGGCTCGCCCGGGCGGAGGCGAAGCGCCTGAAGCAGGCGGGGTGGGTCAAGGCGGCGGAGCTGCTCGGGGCGTCGCCGACGCACGTGCTCGCGCGGCACGTGCTGCCCGGGGCGCTGTCGACGATCGTGGTGGCGGCGACGCTCGACCTCGCCGAGTTCGTGGTCTACGAGAGTGTGTTGTCGTTCCTGGGGTTGGGGGTGCGTCCGCCGGCGCCGTCCTGGGGGGCGATGCTCCAGAACGGTCTGACGTATACGCGCACCGCGCCGCACCTGTTCGTGCTGCCGGGGGTGTTCACGGGGGTCACGATCGCCGCGCTGTTGACGCTCGGCGAGGGGCTGTCGGACCGACTCGACCCGCGGCGCCAAGTGTAGTTTACGTCGCGCGATGCCGAACGTAGTGGTGGTCGGCGCCCAGTGGGGCGACGAAGGCAAGGGCAAGGTCGTCGATCGATACGGCGCGCGGGCCGACTGGGTCGTGCGTTATCAGGGCGGCAACAACGCGGGGCACACGCTGGTCGTGGACGGGGAGAAGACCGTCCTGCACCTGGTGCCGAGCGGGATCCTCCACGCGAAGACGAAGTGTGCGATCGGCAACGGCGTCGTCGTGGATCCGGCGGTGCTGATCGAGGAGATCGAGATGCTCGCCGCGAAGGGGCTCGACCCCAAGGGGCGCCTGTTCGTCTCCTACGGCGCGCACCTGATCATGCCGTACCACCGGCGCCTGGATCTCGCGCGCGAGAAGATGCGCGGCGTCGACAAGATCGGCACCACGGGGCGGGGCATCGGTCCGGCCTACGAGGACAAGATCGCGCGTCGCGGCGTGCGCGTCGCGGACCTGTTCAGCGCGGACCGCGTCGACGGGCTGGTGCGCAACCGGCTGCTCGAGCTCAACGCGATCCTCGCGGCGAACGAGGACGACGAGCCGTACTCGGAGCAGGAGATCCGCGCGATGGTCGACGCGTACGTCGGGTACGGCGAGCGGATGAGGCCCTTCGTCGCGAACGTCGGGCAGGCGCTCGCGGACGGCCAGAAGAACGGCGAGCAGATCCTCTTCGAGGGTGCGCAAGGCGCCTTGCTCGACATCGACCACGGCACGTACCCGTACGTGACCTCCTCGAACACCGTCGCATCCAACGCGGCGACCGGCGTCGGCCTCGGGCCGAGCACGCTCACGAACGTCGTCGGCATCATGAAGGCGTACACCACGCGCGTCGGCAGCGGCCCGTTCCCCACGGAGCTGGAGGGGGGCATCGGCGAGCGCCTGCGCGCGGCCGGGCACGAGTTCGGCGCCACCACCGGGCGGCCGCGCCGCTGCGGTTGGTTGGACCTAGTCGCGCTCCGCTACGCGGTGCGGGTCTGCGGGATTCAGCAAGTCGCGATCACGAAGCTCGACGTGCTGTCGGTGCTCGACGAGCTCGAGGTCTGCGTCGCCTACGACCTCGACGGCGAACGCCTCGACACGTACCCGGACAACGCACACGACGTCGCGCGCGTGAAGCCCATCTACGAGAAGATGCCGGGCTTCGGCGAGGTCGGCGAGGTGCGCAGCGTCGCGGACCTCCCCGAGAACGCGAGGAAGTACGTCGACCGCATCACCGGCGACTTGGGCGTGAAGGTCGCGCTCCTCTCCGTCGGCCCCGGCCGAGGCGAGGACATCGAGGAGCTGGATCCTTTCGCGTGAGCGTCAGGGGCCGAGGACCTCGCCGAGGAACGCTTCGATGGCATCCCAGGCGCGCGTCGCGGCCGTCGGGTGGAACGCGATCCCGGCCTCGGGCTGGTTCGCTCCTTCGAATGTGAAGGCATGCATCGCGTGTCCGTAGGCGCGTAGCTCCCAGTCCGCGCCCGCGTCCGTCAGCTCACGCGCGATCGCCACGACGTCCTCGGGCGGTGCGATCGGATCGGCCCAGCCGTGCAGCAGCAGGACCCGGCCGTCGATACGGGGCGCGGACGTCGGGGTGCGGAGCCCGCCGTGTACGCTGATGGTTCCGAGGAGCCCGGGCGCTCGCGCGCGTGCGAGGTCCAGCGCGCAGATGCCCCCGAAGCAGAAGCCGAGCGTCGCCACGCGATCCGACCGCACGCTGGGGAGGGAGCGACCAAACCCATAACCGGCGAGGAGGCGCGCACGAAGGTCGTCGCGGTCTGCGAGCACGGGGTCCATCAGGTGTGCGTTGTCGCCGCGTTCGTCGCCGCGTACGCCTTGGCCGTAGGCGTCGATCGCGAAGCAGGCGTAGCCGTAGCTCGCGACGCGTCGGGCGACCGCTCGTGTGGCCGCGTTGATTCCGCTCCAGTCGTGGCCGAGCACGACCAGCGGCCGGGGTTCGTCGGTGGCGGGGGTCGCGAGGAATCCTTCGTACGGGCGCCCGTCGGGGCCCGGGTAGACCTGGTGGCTCATGGGCCGAGGATCGTGGAGCGCGCGGCTTTGGTATTGAACGAATGAGACGCGCTCACAGATAAAACGAAAGCGCGTCGGGGGCCGCGAAGGCGCGCGCCATCTCGGACCCCGTCGTGCGCACGTAGCGCCCCGGCGTGACGCCGAGGCGTCTTCGCCAGGCGCGGATCTGATGCGGTTGATCCGCGAAGCCCGCGAGCGCATCGCCGACGCCGGTCTGCACCGCGCGAAGGCTGGCCTCCAGGCGGTAGAGATCCGCGAGGGCCTTCGGCGCAGCGCCCGTGTGTCGGGTGCTCCAGCGGTGGAGCTGTCGCCGCGACACACCGAGCTCCTGAGCGACGGCGTCGACGGGGTGCCTCGCGAGCGCGTCCAGCGCAGCGACGATCCGTTCCGCCGGCGCCTGCACGGTCTGGAGGCGAGCCAGCAACCACCGGTCGAGCGCGTTCACGATGCGGTCGAACCGCTCGGCCGCGTCACACACATCGGCCAGCGCGTGGGTCACCGCGTCGCCGACGAGGGCACCGAGCTCCACGAGCTGCCCCGCCGAAGCGTCACCGGCGTTGGGGAACAAACGCACGAGCCCGCGCAGGGTGAGGATCGCCATGACAAATGACGTGCGCTCCCACGACCGCCACGCGCGCGACTCGGACTGCACGCCGAGCAGCGACACCCGCGGCGCGAGCGGTCCGCCCACGAGCTGGTTCGGGCGCCCGAAGTTCACGCTCAGGACGGCGCCGGGGATCGGGACGGTCCGGATCGGGCGTCCCGCGTGCACGCCCGCCCAGTCCTCGACGAGGCGGTAACCGACGACGTCACCCGCGAGGGCAGGGTGCGCGCGGGCGGAGCGGAGCATCGCTCTTTAGCGTGCCTCAGGTCAGCGGAGCGTGCACGGGCGGTCTTCTCCGCACTGCGTCGTCGTCACGGCCACCGGCTGCGTACGCCCGTACCGCGTCGGCGAGGCAAGCGCCCAAGTCTGCGCATACTCCCCACCAGCAAAAGCCTGCACCGTCACCACGGCCGCCTCTCGCACTACGTCCGAATCCGGCAGCATCACCGCCCCGACATCCCGCGGCGCAAACACGATCCACCCGCCGTCCACGCCATCGAAGGTGAACCTGAGCCCCGTTCCTTCTCCGTCCACGACCGTCGCCGTTCCGCGGGCGCGATCGATCGTCGCCTCCGGGTACGAAAGGAACGGCTGGCCCGACAGGTCCATCGCCCCGTCGACCCGGTCCACCGGCGCCGCCACGAGCGCGAGGTCGAGCGGCGCCGCGTCCTCTCCGCGGTCCACCGCGACGAGCACCGCGAGCTGTTCGCTTCCCTCGAGCCCCGAGTGCTGTGGGGTCGTCGTGAGCGGGAGGGTCCCGTTCGGGATCGGATCCGACCACAGGCTGAACGCGTACGGCGTGCCGTCGACGATGCAGTTGTCGTCCAGGTCCTCTGCGGAGCCGAACCCGGTGAGCACCAGCCCGCGGCCGGTCAGCGCCGAGTAGAGCGACACCACGAGCGTGTCGTCGCAGCCGCCGTCGGGCCTCGCGGGTTGTGACGGTGCACGGATCACGCTCTGCAGACCGGCGCGCTGGTCGAGCGCGATCTTGGACGACGTGTACGTGTTGAAGTCCCCGCGACACCGAATCGCCTGCGCCGGATCGCTGCAGTCGGCACCCTGCCCGATCGGGACCCGCGGAGCGTCCTCGATCTCCACGAAGGGCAGCGCGCCGAACCAGCCGCCCGTGGTGAGCCCGACGAACGCACGTATCAGCTCCGCGCGTGCCGCGGCGTCGTAGGGCTTGGGCTCGAAGCCCCGAAGCTGGTCCTGCAGGATGGTGATCGTCGAGAGCTTGTAGCGCCCGCCCATGACCCACGCGGCGCCCATGCCGACGGGGGCGCGCGTCGCGAAGCAGCCGAGGCCTTCGGGGTTGGTGCCGACGCAGCGGCGCTCGTCGCGTGTGAACTCGCGGGAGCCGAAGCTGAGCACCATGTTGCCGGGGAGCGGGAGTGTCTCGTCGAAGTCCAGCCCTTCGAGGTTGATGCGCGTGGGCACGATGTCGACGGCCGGCAGCGCGCGGTACTCGAACAGGTCCGGCGAGCGCGCGTGGTAGACGACGAGGGCGTCGAGGTCGCCGATCGTTGGGTTGGCCGAAACGTCGATGCCCCCACGGATCCCGCCAGCCCGCGTGATGTCCGGCGCGCGGGGGAGCGTCACGAAGAGGTCGTTCGTGCCCGGCTCGAGGATCGACACGGACCGCCAGCCCGGTTTCGTCACGGTGACCGCCGTGATGGTCGCGGTCGAGGCGGTGACGACGTGACCCCGGCCGTCGGTGCGGAGGACCAGCGACGTGTCGGCGAGGAGCGTGACTTCCGCGTCTTCGATCGGGGCGCCGTCGGCCGCGTCGACCACGACGACCCGCGCGCCTTCCCCGGTCGGCGCGATCGGCGCGAAGACCTGGGCCACGCGTCCGCTGCATCGCACGTTGGGGGCGTCGCGGATGCTCGCGGAGATCGGCGCGGCGCCCGCGCCGACGCCGGTGACGATCGCGCCGTCGACCGTCGCGGCGGTGGTCGCCGCCGAGGACCAGTTGAACGCCGCCCGCGGGAGCACGCGGCCGTCGGCGTCCAGCGCGATGGCTTCGAGCATCGCGGAGTCGCCGACCGCGAGCGTGGGGTGGGGCGAGACGATCACGCAGCGCACGGCGGCGCTGGCGTTGGGCGTGTCACCGCAGACGCCCCCGACGCAGGCGGCGCCGTCGCAGTCCGCGTCCGTCTGGCACACGGGGGCGCGGCAGAGGTTTTCGAGGGTGCAGACCCGGTCCAGGATGCAGTCGTCGTCGGTGCGGCAGACGTAGGTGACGCAGATGTCGGCGGGCTGTTCGGCGTCGTAGTACTCGTAGCGCTCGTTGTTGCAGACGGTTCCGCCTCGGCAGTTGATGGGGAACGTGCACGACTCCCCTTCGCCGCGGCACCCCGAGCAGTCCGGGTCGTACAGCGCTTCGGTCGCGCCGTCGCCGCACTGGCAGCCGACCGCGAAGACGCAGAGCAGCGCGTAGTGATTTCGGTGCATGAGCCCTCCCTCTACCGCTTCGGATCCAGAAGCGGCGCGGTAAGGACCGACCGTCGAGTCGAATTCATCCCGAGCGCCGATCGTGAGGGCGCTCACCGGCGCGGCGGGGACGATGACGCAGGCCGACGAATGGTCGATTCGCTCGCGCGCCGGTGTTAGGAACGCGGTCGCGATGCCGTACCGCCCGACCGAGATCGAGCCCCGTTGGCAGAAGTTCTGGGATGACGAAGGGACCTTCGTCGCCAAGGACGACTTCTCCCTCCCCAAGTTCTATGCGCTCGACATGTTCCCGTACCCGTCGGGCAAGGGGCTGCACGTCGGCCACCCGGCGAGTTACATCGGCGCGGACGTCGTCTCCCGCAAGCGCCGCGCGCAGGGCTTCAACGTCCTCCACCCGATGGGCTACGACGCCTTCGGGCTCCCCGCCGAACAGAAGGCGATCGACGAGGGCGTCCCCCCGCAGCAGTCGACGGCGGAGTCGATCGAGACGTTCCGCCGCCAGCTCAAGATGTGCGGCTTCTCGTACGACTGGACGCGCGAGGTCTCGACGGCGTCGCCGGACTTCTACAAGTGGACGCAGTGGATCTTCACGAAGCTGCTCGAGAAGGGGCTGGCGTACGAGGCCGACACCTTCGTGAACTGGTGCCCGGCGCTCGGGACGGTGCTCGCGAACGACGAGGTCATCGACGGCAAGTCGGAGCGCGGCGGCCACCCGGTCGAGCGCAAGCGGATGCGGCAGTGGATGATTCGCATCACCGACTACGCCGAGAAGCTGCTCGAGGGGCTCGAGACGATCGACTGGGCCGACGCAACCAAACTTGCGCAGCGTGAGCGCATCGGGCGCTCGGAGGGCGCGCACATCGACTTCTTGATCGAAGGCTCCGACGAGAAGCTCCGCGTGTTCACGACGCGCCCCGACACCGTGTTCGGCGCGACGTACATGGTCGTGGCGCCCGAGCACCCGATCGTCGCCGAGATCACCACGGACGCGCAGCGGGAGGCCGTCGAGGCGTACCAGGCGCGCACGGCGGCGATGAGTGAGATCGACCGGCAGACCACGAAGGAGAAGACCGGCGCGGACACCGGTGCGCGTGCGACGAACCCGGCGACGGGGGCGCAGATCCCGATCTGGATCTCCGACTACGTGATCTACGGCTACGGCACCGGCGCGATTATGGCCGTGCCCGGACACGACGAGCGCGACTGGGCGTTTGCGAAGGCGATGGAGCTGTCGATCGTGCCGGTGATCTCGGGCGGCGACGTGTCCGAAGGCGCGCACGTCGGCGAAGGCGAGATGATCAACAGCGGCGACTTCGACGGCACGCCGACCGCGGACGGCGAGGCGAAGAAGAAGGTCACGGCGTGGCTCGCGGAGCAGGGCTTCGGCGAGGGCACGATCAACTACAAGCTCCGCGACTGGACGTTCGCGCGGCAGCGCTACTGGGGCGAGCCGATCCCGGTGCTGAAGAACGCGGCGGGCGAGGTGGTGCGCGCGTTGGACGTGGACGAGCTTCCGCTCGAGCTCCCGGCGGTCGAGCAGTACGCGCCGACGGGCACCGGTGAGTCGCCGCTGTCGCTCGCGCGCGCGTGGGTGGAGGTCGACGATCCGAAGACCGGCGAGAAGCTCCTGCGCGAGACGCAGACGATGCCGGGCTCGGCGGGGTCGAGCTGGTACTTCCTGCGCTACTGCGACCCGCACAACGACGAGGCGTTCTGCGCGCGGGAGAAGTCGGACTACTGGATGCCCGTCGACCTGTACGTCGGCGGCCCGGAGCATGCCGTGGGGCACCTGATGTACTCGCGGATGTGGCAGCGGTTCCTGCACGACGAGGGGCTCGTGCGCGACGCGGAGTTCGCGACGAAGCTGTTCCACCAGGGGATGGTGCAGGCGTTCACGTACTACCGCGACGACAAGCGGATCGTCGCGTGGAACGACGTCGAGGAGAAGGACGGCACGTACGTCGAGAAGGGCACCGGTGAGGTGCTCACGCAGCGCATCGAGAAGATGTCGAAGCGGAAGGGGAACGTCGTGAACCCGGACGACGTCATCCGCGACTATGGCGCCGACGCGATGCGCGTCTACATCGCGTTCCTCGGGCCGCTCGACCAGGACAAGCCGTGGGCGCCGGGCGGCATCCAGGCGCAGTTCAAGTGGCTGGAGCGGGTGTGGCGTCTGTACTTCGAGGGCGACGACGACACGCCGCGCGCGACGGACGCGGAGCCGACGGCGGAGGAGCTGAAGATCCTCCACAAGGCGATCGCGAAGGTGAGCGAAGACTACGAAAAGCTCGCGCTCAACACGGCGGTCTCCGCGCTGCACATCGCGACGCGCGATCTCACCCAGCTGAAGACGACGTCGAAGGCGATCCTCGGCCCGCTCGCGCAGCTCATCCAGCCGCTCGCGCCGCACATCGCGGAGGAGCTGTGGGCGAAGGGGCTCGGTCACGAGGGCGGGATCAGCTACGCCGCGTGGCCCGAGGCGGACGAAAAGTACCTCGTCGAGGACACCATGAAGATGGGCGTCCAGGTGATGGGGAAGACGCGCGGGGAGATCGAGATCCCGGTCGACGCCGACGAGGCGACGGCCGTAGCCGCCGCAAAGGCGAACGAGTCGGTGGCGCGGCAGCTGGAGGGCAAGAACCTCGTCCGCGTGATCTACAAACCCGGCAAGATCCTGAACCTCATCGCCAAGTAGACGGGCGTCAGAGGCACACGCGTGCCATGACCACGCGGTAGTCCGGCTCGGTGAGCGGGTTCACGTTGAACGTCCACTCGAGCCACGCCAGGACGAAGCCGCCGTCCACGGCGACGATCTGTGCGTTGGCCGCGGCCGGGTTGGTCGGGTTGATGGAGAGCGCGCTCTCGCGAACGTCGCGGATCTGTCCGGGCGCGGCGACGGCGAACTGCATCGCCGTCCCTCGAGAAAAGAAGTCCTCGGCGGCCAGGCCGAAGACCTCGCCGTCGTATACCGCCTCGACCGGCCAGAGCCCGAACAGCTGAGCGCGCCCCACCGGGGCCCCGGCGGCGTCGAAGAAGCGAAAGAGGCTTCGTTCGTCGCCCTGCAGCCGCGTGCCGAACAGGAAGCCGTCGGGGTGTGCGGCGAGGGAGAACGGGCCTGCCACCGCTTCGTCGAAGACGAGGGGCATCACGGGTTCGGGCGTGGTGCCGTTCGCGTCGAGCCGAACGAGCCCGAACTCCGTCCCCCCGGACAACACCACCGCACCGAGCTGGGACCCCGTCCACACGAGCTGATCGACCCCCCGGCCTTCGATGAGGGTGACGGGGTCGCCGACCGGGCGTCCGTCGGTGTCGAGGCGCTGGAGCACGGCGCGGTCGTAGGGGTGCCCGCGCCGACCGACGTTGTAGGAGACCGCGTACCCATCGTCGGTGCGGACGAAGTCGGAGCCCACGATCGTGGTGGAGGTGATCGTGTGCCGCCCCTCGATGGAGCCCGACGGCCCGAGCTTGGTGAGCTCGATCCTCTGCATGCCGAGCGAGGGGCGCACGCCCTGGAACCAGGCACCGTCCTCGGCGGGGAGGAGTTGTCCGTCGCGGTCGGGGAGGGGGCCCAGGTCCTCGCCGTAGGAGACCCGGTTCAGCTGCGCGTCGACGTGGGTCACGATCGCGTTGAAGGGCTCCATCGACCGGTTGCGGATCCAAGCGACGAGGAAGCCCCCGTCGACCTCGACGAGCCCACGGATGCCGAACGCGGCGTCCGCGACCTCCGTAATCGGGGTCGCGGGGAGCGGGACACAGCCGCCTGGATCGCCTCCGTCGCGCGGGACGTCGCCCCCGTCGCGGTGTGGGTCGCCCCCGTCGGTCACCTCTCCTCCGTCCCGGGGGCCTGCATCGGTCCGTCCTGAGCCGGCGTCCGGGGCCGAGGCGCCGACGTCGCGGTCGCCGGGCGTCGACGCCATCCGCTCCGTGCCGCACGCGAACAGCGACGAGACGAGGAGCACCGAGATTGTACGCATGATCTGGGCAGTGCACGGTGCTTCGTCGATTCGTCGGTTTTTCTGGCGCGGTCGTGCCACGCGTGGATCCCACCCCGGGGATCCGGTTACGGTCCCAGCCCATGAAGAAGGTCTGGATTGTCGGGTTGTTCGTCTCCTTCATCGTGGCCGTCGGCTGCAAGGACGAGCAGGCGAAGGTGAAGGAGGCCATGGCGAACGCCGAGGCCGCGAAGAAACAGGCGCTGGAGGCGGCGAAGGTCGCCGAGCAGGCCGCCAAGGAGGCGGCGAAGGTCGCGAAGGAGGCGGCGGACGACGGCGAGGGGGCCGCGGACGACGCGACCGACGCCGCGGATCCGAAGAACCTCCAGGAGGCGATGGCCGAGATGCAGAAGGCCATCGCGAAGAACACGTCGAACGTGGAGCCGGTGAACTTCCGCGAGCTGAAGAAGATGCTCCCGGACGAGGCGGCCGGCCTGAAGCGTACGAACGCGAAGGGCGAGAAGGCGGGCGCGATGGGGATGAAGATCTCCAACGCAGAGGGCAAGTACGAGGCGGACGGCAAGCGGCTCACCGTGAAGATCATCGACATGGGCTCGATGAAGGGCTTCGCGGCGATGGCGGCGGCGGGCTGGGCGATGGCGGAGATCGATCGCGAGTCGGACGACGGCTACGAGCGCACGTCGAAGATCGACGGCCACAAGTCCTACGAGAAGTGGAACTCGAAGACGATGCGCGGCGAGGTGAAGCTGATCCTCGCCGACCGCTTCATGGTCGAGGTCCAGGGCCGGAAGGTGCCGATGAAGGACCTCCTCGCCACGGCGAAGGGGCTGCCGCTCGACGACCTGAAGGACGAGGGCGTAGGCGCTGCCCAATAGGCCTTCGATTCTAATGAAGTCACTTCATGAAGTGACTTGACGACGTGCCTTCGCTCCCCTATCTTGTTTCGGTGAGCGGGACGGAGGCGTTCGCGTGCGACGTGGTCATCCTCGGCGGAGGGCTGCTGGGGACCGCGGCGGCGTCGAGCTGAAGCCGGCGGTCCTTGTCGTCGCGGCCGGGGCGGCGACGATGTGGTTGGCGAAGACCATCGGCATCACGCTGGACGGGTGGTTGCAGCAGACACCGCTGTGGGTGATCGACACGCCCGACGGACTCGACGTCGAGGTCTACGTGGACCTCGTCAAGGGGTGGAGCGTGACCTCACACGCGCCGATACGAGGGCGCGCTCACCGCCGCTCCGTCCTGGGGACACGCGTGAAGACGAAGTACGTCGACTACGTGCCTCCCGACGACCGCATCGTGACGCCAGCGGACGAAGCGGAGTTCTTCGCGGCATTGCCGCCTGAAATGCGCCAAGGCGCCGGGGGTGGAGTGTTCACGGCGGGGCGCGAAGTGATTCCGGGGGACTCGACGGGACTCGAGGCTGTGGAGCCTTGGATCGAGGTCCGTGACGGGATCGTATTTGCGTCGCCAGGGCGGGCGACGATGACGCTCGAGGCGGCGCGCGAAGTCACTCTCCAGGCGCTCCAGCAACTCGGCGAGGCGCGCGCGAAGGGGCTGCGGAGCACCGGCGTCTGTGCGCCGGATATGGACTGGGACGAAGGCATTCACATGCACTTCGACGATGCGTACGCGTTCGACGATCGGGCGCAGAGAGGTGAATCATGAGCGAGCGAAGGCAGAGCAAGTTCGCCCGAGCGCTCGTCGGGCTCTTGGATGAAGCGGGCGTGTTCAAGCGCTCGGAGTGGGCAACCTACCTGGGCGTGAGCGCCTCGGCGATCTCGCAGTGGGTGAACGATCGGACGATCCCGAGAGCGGATGTTCTTCGGCGCATCGTCGACGTCGTCGAGCGAAGCGCATCGGCGCCGAGCGCGCCCTTGGAGTCCTTCCGGGCGATGGCGGAGCGGCCAGCGTCTCAGGTGTCGCCGCACGGCGAACGGATGGCCCCTTCCGTGGCGCGGTACCTCGAGGAGACGACCTACGAGGCCGCGATGCTAGAGCTACGCGGTCGACCCATTTCGGAGCAGGTGGAAGCGCTTCGCAGCGGGACCCGGCCGATGCCGGCGGAGATCTCGAGCGGTGATGCGTCGGCGTCCATCGCCCAAGACGCGAAGCCAGGCGCGTATTGGCGGGAGCCGGTGCCTCGGAAGACGAGGCTCGATGCGTCCTGTGTGGGAACGCTCCGCGACGATCTCGTCGAGGCTCTTAGCTCCTCGCCACGGGTCATCGTGTTCGGAGAGGCCGGCACGGGGAAGTCGAGCAGCGTCGCGAACGTGCTCGCGGAGTACTTCGGTCGGACGGTGCGGCGCGTCGACCTTGGCCAAGTGCCGGAGGGGGCGTGGTGTGAGTCGACGAGCTGGTCCGAGTCCGAGGACCCCGTTCCGATGTTTGCGGATGGGTTCGATCAGATCGCGGTCGATGAGCGTAGCTTGGCGGCGGAGGCGATCTCGCGATGGAGTGTCGGTCGGCCGACCATCGTGACGTCGCGGCCGGTAGCGGAGCTGGACCGGCTCGAGGACTTCGTTCGAGTCGAGGCGAAGTCGCTCACGCGGAGCGAGTCTTGGCGGCTTCTGTGTCGACGCGCCGATGATGTCCGAACGGAGTTCATCGGGCGACTCTGGGAGCGTGACGAGCTCGCGGACGTCCTCAATCGTCCACTCCTCATCGAGGGCGCGTTGAAGGCTGGGCGATCGGACGGTGCTTCGACGTGGTTTCGACAGACCGAAGTCCTAGATGCGTGCCTCGCCGAGTTCGCGGAGCGTGATTCGCGACGTCGTCATGTCCGGCGCGCGGCGCCCTGGGCGAAGGCATCACGTGTGCGCTACTGGCTTCACTGGATGGCGCTGCGTGCCGTCGACACGGGTTGCGACGCGCTGGAGGAGGCGTGGCTCGACGAGGCTTCGGTTCGGCCTACGCCCCCCATCGCGAGGGAGGTCTTGTCGTACGTGGCCGAGCTAACGGGCCTCGTGGTGCAGGAGAGCTCGCGGCGGTGGCACCCTTGCGATCCCACCTGGCTTACGTTTTGGGCCGCGCACGGGTTCGTCGAGAGCACGCGAAGTGCGTCGTCGATGTTTGCGGGGCGACTTCATGAGGCCAGGCTTCGTGACGTCTTCGTTCATTCGTGTGGTTTGACCAACGATGCAACGGAGCTGTTGGACGTCGCGATGAATGCGAAGCTCTCGGAGCTCGAACGTGCTGTGCTCCTGGTGCGAGGGCTCGAGCAGTCTCTCGTGGCGAGCGCAGAGAGCGTTATAGGCGCGTGCGACGCTGCGGTGGGAGCACTCGAACGGCTCACCAGCGAGTGGCGCATCGTCGATGGGCGCGCCTCCTCGCGTCGGCGCAGTGTCTGGTCGACGGTGGCGCGTGGTGCGGCGCCGAGAGCGGAGGACTTCCATGCGGCGCGCGCGCTCCTTGGGATGCTGCACCGGTCGAGGTCGAGTCCATCGCAGGACCTGATCATCGAGCGATTGGCGCGCTCGGGTGTGCCTTATGCGCGTGAGCTCTCCAAGAGCTTCGCGTACGAGGGGCGTCTGGAGTTCGAGGTCGAACCGGCGGGTGGCGAGGCGAACCTGGTGACGCGAGTGGTCGAGGCCGCGTGAGCGCACCTAGACGAAGTCGCCGCGGAGCTCGTGGGTGAGCTGCACGACGCGCGGGAGCGGGCCGCGGATCTTGCGGAAGTAGGGGAGGAAGCGGATGAAGCGCCCGCCGAAGCCGTACTTGAAGCGCCACACGCCGAAGTTTTCGTGGCGGTCGATCGGCACGGGGCCTTCACAGCCGCCGAGGTCGTACCAGACGTGGCCGCGCTCGCGCATGGTGCGCATGATCTCGAACTGAACGACCTGCGCCGCGCCGGGGACGATGCCGCGAACGTTCGCGGGGGCGCGTGCGCCGAGCACGTAGCAGGGCACGCCGAGTGTATCGACGATGACCATGTTCGAGACGTGCTCGCCGTAACGTTCCGTGACGAACAGCGCGTGGCCGCGCTCGATCAGCGGCTTGAGCCCGTAACCGACGAGCGCCTCGGGCTGCACCGGCGCGCTCTTGCGGTGGCACATGTCGATGTACGCGTCGTAGAAGTCGTCGAGCAGCGTGAAGTCGCTCGAGACTTCGACCTGGACCTCGCTGCGCTGCGCTTTGCGGATCTTGTTTCGCGCGCTGCGGTCGAAGGACGCGAGCATCGTGTCGTCGTCGCGGTCGACGCGGACGAAGTAGGTCGTGTCGACCTTACCGAGCGGGTTGTAGCCGTGCCGCTCGAACGTCGCGCGGAGCGGGGCGTGGGCTTCGAAGCCGGGGATGTCGTCGACGGTCGGGATGCGAAGCCGCAGCTCCGTCTCGATCAGGCCTCGCTTGATCGCGATGCGATCCAACGCCGCGAGCAACGCGTCCAAGCCTTCGACCGGACGCTGGGGTCCGACCATCAAGCAGTTGATGCGTGAGAACTTCAGCGGCGTGAACGGGATGCGCTGCGTGGAGAGCAGGAAGCCGCCGACGAGCTCACCGTGATCGTAGAGGCCGTACGGCGCGTTCTCCCAGCCCGCCAGAACCTCCCACGCCGGCACGATCGAACGCGCCATCACGTGACGATCGAGGAGGGCGCGCCAAGGCGGATCGGCTTCGTCGGCGATCGGGTGGACTTCGAGCCCGCGCGGCATCCGCCCCTACGATCGCCCCGCCCGAGTCATCTGTCCAGTCGCACGGGGAACGCGATCGGCTCGCCGCGCAGGGCGCGGACCTTCGGGACGAGGCGCTTCTGCTCGCGCAGCATCCGCGAGCGCAGACCGCGGTGGTACACAAACGCGATGACGTGCGGGCGAACGAGGGGGGAGCACTCGAGCTTGTAGGGGTCGTCCGCGCCGAGGAAGTCGAAGCGCGCGAGCCCCTCCTCGAAGCACCGCTCGATCGCCGCGAGCAGCACGGTGCGGCCGGGGCTCACGTCGGCGAACTCGGGGTCGTAGCCGGTCTTGTGGAAGTAGAAGGTGTCGCCGTGCACGAAGCCGAGCAGGAACGCCGCCGTCTCGCCGCCGACGGTCTGCTCGACCAGCCGCACCGCACCGAGCTTGGCGAACCGAACGATGACGTCGCGCATGAAGGCGAGGGCGTCGGGGCTCTTCAGCATCGCGCTCGCCTCCTCGCCCTTCCAACTCTTGTCCTCCGCGATCGCGCCGCGCTCGAAGGCGGCCTGCACGGCCTCGACGTCGGTGTGCCAGACGAGCTCCGTCGCGCCGCGTTTCTCCGCCTGCCGGAGCTTGCGGCGGTCCTGCTGACGCTTCCGACCGGAGAAGCGGGACTTGTACCAGGCGTCGTAAGTGCCCCGGCAGAGCAGGTAGGGCGAGCAGATGTTGCGCACCGCGTGGATGCGCAACGGATCCGCGTCGCCGCGGGCGAGGGCGGCGATCGTCGGGGAGTCCTCCGGAACCTGCGTCAGCTCGACGTGGTCCCAGTCGGCGCGGTCGTCGCCCAGCGCAGCGAAGAGCGCTGGGTAGGCGTCGGGCCGGTCGCGATCCACGAGGACGTCACTGCGCCCGAGGTAGTGGTTGAACCACGCCGTGAGCCCGCGGTCGTCCAGGCGCAGCGGGAGCGCGGCGACGAGCCGGTCGTCGTACACCGCGTACACCCGCGGGGTGCCGCGCCCGAACGCCTCCCACCATGCGCTCAGCCAGGCGTGGGTGTTGAACAGGTGCGCGGTGTCGGATCGGTCGGCGAGGTCGGACCACGCTTCGGCGAGCGCTTCGAACTCGACGATCGACTCGACGCGCTCGACCCGCACGCCGCGGAGCCTACACGGACCGCTCGCCCGAACGAAGGGCGCCGCGTCGCCGGGGTGTCGCGTACAGCTGCCCGCAGGCCGAGCGCTGATCGTCGCCGCGCGCGCGGCGGACCGACGTGAAGAACCCGGCCGCCTTCAGACGCGCGGCGAAGGCGTCGACCCGGACGCTGGGGCGGAGCGCGTTGCCGATCGGGTTCATCGGGAGGAGGTTGAGTCGGACTTCGGTCGGCGCGTCGGCGAAGAGCTGGACGAGCGCGTCGGCGTCCTCGTCACGGTCGTTGTGTTCGGCGATGAGCGTGACCTCGACGAACAGCGGCTGCTTCCCCACCACCTCGAAGAACGCATCGCGCAGCGCCGCGACCGGGTGCCGGTGCGTGCCGATGATCCGCGCCCGGACGTCGTCGTCCGCGGCGTGCAGCGACCACGCGACCCGGGTGTCGAGGTCGCGCAGCCGGCGCACCGCCTCCGGCGACGGGCCGACCGTCGACACCGTCACGTGCCGCGGCGCCAGACCGAAGCCCCGGTCGTGGGTGAGCACGGTGACGGCGTCCGCGACCGCGTCGAAGTTGTCGAGCGGCTCCCCCATCCCCATGAACACGACGTTCCGCACCGGCCGCCGCTGGAGCGCGAGCCACACCTGCAGAACGATCTCGTCCGCGCGCAGGTCGTGCACGAGCCCCATCGTACCCGTGAGGCAGAAGTGACAACGCCGCTTGCAGCCGACCTGGCTGGAGACACACACCGTGTTGCGGCTCGCGGTGGGGATGAGGACGGTCTCGACCTCGCGCCCGGGTGCGTCGGTCGACAGGTCGACGAGGAGCTTTTCGGTGCCGTCGTCGGCCTCGGTGCGGTTCGTGATGCGGTGCGGCGTGCGCGCGCAGGTGGCAGCGAGGCGTCGGCGCACCCCCTCCGGGACGTCCTCGGCCGTCCACGGGTCGCGGCCCTCGGCGAGCACGCGCGTCACCATCCGCGCCCGCGTCGCGGACTCGAGGCGCGCCGCGAGCGCGTCGGGGGTGAGACCGAGGAGCATGATCGCCGCGCACTGTGAACGCAGCGTGTCGCGCTCGGCAACCGTGCGACATCGGGTCGCGCCCGGCTGCGCGACAATCGGGTAGAGTAGGGCGCATGGGGTGGTGGGCACTGTTCGTTGCACTCGCGCTGCCCCCCGAGCTCGGTGCGTGGTCCTGCACGTCGGCGCTCGGTGACGACCAGGCAGTCGTGGTGCGCGTCGCGGATCTCGTGCGCCTCACGAACGCGTTCACGCAGCAGCGCGCCGTCACGCCCGACGCACGCAAGCGCCTCGACGGCGTGCGCTCGCACCTCGGGGCGTTCGATCTCGAAGGCCTGTACGCCGAGCTGCCCGACACCGAGTCGAAGGTCCGGACGTTCGAGGTGTTCGGCAGCCTTCACCCGGTCGGGCGCTACGACGTCGAGACGTCGAGGCCACGCGTCGACGGGCGCGCCGGTGACGGGCGCCTGACGCTGAAGCTGTCCCCGACCGACGGCAAACCGTATCGCCTCCAATCGGACGCTCGCATGCACGTCGGCCTCACCGCGGACGAGCTGGTCGCGGTGGGCGCCGGGCTCATCGATTGGGTCAACGCGGTGACGCGCGGGTGCACGGCGAAGAAGGGCCTCGACGCCTGCGACGAGAAGCTGCGCGCCGAGCTGCGCTCCGCGTTCCCGGCGACGACGTCGCTCGTCGAGAAGTACATCGAGTTCAGGGATCTCGTCGCCGCGGACGGCGGGGGGGTGCGTGCGCGGATCTCCACGCGGCTGAAGCTGGAGGCGCTCGCGAAGGACTACCCAGGTGTCGCCGCGACGCTCGAGCGCGGCGCGGGCCTCGCGAGCTCGCGGTTCCGCATCCAAGGAGCGGACAAAAAGACCGTGCTGATCGCCAAGGTCGACAGCGCGCGCCGTGAGTCGGTGGCGACGTTCCCGCTGAACCTCGCGCGCCTGCAGAAGAGCCGCTACCAGACCACGTGGGAGCTCGACTCCGACTCCCCCGGCGTGTCGATGCACATCGCCGACCTCTCGGTGACGACCGACGTGGTTCGCACCGACGACGAGGTGCGGCTGGTCTCCACGCTGAAGCGCATGCCGCGCGTCGCGGTGGACGCGACGCTCGTCGACGTCCTGATCCCCTCCGACCTCGAGACGCTCGTCGGCGACTTCTTCCGCGTGCTGACGCAGAGCAACGGCGTCGGCGCCCGCTGGTGGAGCGCGTTCCCCACGCAGCCGAACGGCGCGATTGCCTTCGGCGCGGACGTCGAGCTCGAGCAGCAGGACTTCGTCACCTTCCTGCTCCGGCTCGCCCAGCGCCTCCGCTTCTCCGACGCCGAGCGCGTCGAGCTGCGCGCCCTGATGCGCGCGGGCATCGAGGCCTTCGACGCCGACTTCGCCCGCTTCCAGACCCGCCTCGCCCTGCGCTGATTGGGGTGTTTTTTTCGGCGCGGTTTGCTACGGTCCGCGACCGCTACGCACCCATAGCTCAATTGGATAGAGCACTGGACTTCGAATCCAGGGGTTGGGGGTTCGAGTCCCTCTGGGTGTGCTCCCCGCGATGGACCGCGGGCCCTCCGTGGTTACGTTCGGAAGAGGTGAAGCTCTCCGCCGGACGCCTGGTCCTCGTCGCCATCGTGACCGCCCTCGTGGGCGTCGGGCTCTACGCATCAGCGCTCCCCACCGCGGCGGACGAAGACGTGATCGTCCGGCGGCACCGCGAGCTCGAGTTCGAGCTCTTGGATCTGCGAGCGATCGGGCACCCCGCGAACATCGACAAGTACCGGCGCCACATGGCCGAGCTCGAGGCCGGCGTGGCCGCGCGGCTCGGGCCGCTCGCGCCAGACGTCGATCGGGTTCGTTGGTTGCAGCGGAAGACCGGGTGCGAGGTCACCGAGGAGACGACGGAGGGCGGGACGCTGGCGATCATCCTTCAGGGCCGGGACGGTCGTGACGGTGCTCGGCGTGTCCTCCGCGTGCTCCGTGACGAGGCGCCGATGCTGCGCATCATCGACCTCCAAGTCACGGCGGAGCACTACGCTCTGGCGTTCTCGGTGGACCCCGTCGCGCAGAAGCTGGCTAAGCCGCCCCAGGCGCCGACGCCGCCACCGCTGCCCGCGCCGGCACTCGTGGAGGGCCGGACGAAGGCGCTTCGCGCCGAGATCGAGGCGTTCGACGCCGAGAAACACGAGCTCTCGGAGCGCATCGGCCCGGCGGCGAGCTTCGGACCGCTGCGCAAGCGCCTCGAAGAGATCGACGCCTACCTCGATGCGATCCAGAGCGAGTCGGCACGCCGGGAGGCCGCCTTCGCGTTCCTGGACGGCCCGCAGGACGGCATCGCGGATCTCAAGCGATGACCCCGAACTCCGCGGTCTTCGCGTCGAGCACACGCAGGTAGTCGTCGGGCGCCAGCCACAGCTCGAGCCCCTTCTCACCGGCCGACACACCGAAGCGATCGTAGAGGATCACCTTCTCGTCGACCCACACCGGCCACGGGCGCGTCGTCGCCAGCGCCGTCACCGCGCCACGCATGTAACCCGTCAGCGCGCGCAGGCGAGAGATGGGCGCGAGCTGCACCTTCTTGTTCTTGGTCGCGCGCGCGAGGGCGCGCAGGTCGATCGACTCCGCGATCGAGACCACCGCGATGAAGATGCCCGTCTTGTCGCCCTCGACGATCAACGTCTTGAAGATCTGCTCCGCCGGGTGGCCGATCGCCGCCGCGAGCACGTCCGGCTCCATCGTCGTGGGGTCGCCCTCGTAGGTGATCAGCTCGTAGTCGACGCCGTGTTTTTCGAGCACGCGGCACGCGTTGGTCTTCACGGCAGGGCCCTTCGCATCATGCGGTGCTGGATGCCCGCCTCCTCGTACGGCTCACCGTACGCGACGTACCCGCGCGCTTCGTAGAACGACACCACCTGCACCTGCGCGCCGAGGATGATCTCGGCGTGCCCCTCGGACGCCGCGTGTCTCTCCAGCGCTTCCATCAGGTCGTGCCCGTACCCCCGACCCCGGTGGGCCGCGAGCACCGCGACGCGCTCCGCCTTCGCGTGGCCGTCCGCGACGCGAAGACGCGCCGTCGCGACGGGTGCACCGTCCACCCGCAACAACACGTGCGCGCACGTGGCGTCGCGGCCGTCGACCTCGATCGACGCCGGGACGTCTTGCCCCTCGATGAACACCTCGCGCCGGATCGCGTGGCACGCCGCGAGCGCTTCGTCGGTGAGCGTGGCCGGCGTGTAGAGCTCGATCACGGCGCCCTCCAAGTCGGCACCGGATCGAGCTGCCGCGAAAAGTGCGCCTCCACCTCGGCGAGGATCACCGGCAACAGCAGCGCCGCCGTGTAGTGCCCGGTCATCGTGACCAGCCGGCGCGGCCGGCCCATCGCTTCGTAGATCTGCTGCCCGTTCTCGAACGGCACTACGCCGTCGAGGCGCGCGTGCACGAGCAGCGTCCGCGTCGGGTCCAGCGCCTTCGCGTAGTGAATCGGGTCCACGCTCGACAGGTCGCGCACCATCTCGGCGCGGATGCGGTCGTCGTCGTAGCCCCGAGCGCGCAGCCCGGCGAACAACGCGCCGATCTCTTTCTCGCTCTGCGCCGCGAACAGGATCTTCGGCAAGCCGGCGCCCCCCAACGCGAGCGCCGCGGCGTCGACATCCGGGTCCGTCGCCGCCACGAGCGTGCCGACGAACGAGCCCATGCTGATCCCCAACACGCCGATGCGACCGCGCCCGGCGAGGCGCGACCGACGCGCCCACGCGAGCCCGCGCCGGACGTCGATCACCCCCTGCGTCATCATCATCGCGACGTGCCGAAAGTCCTTCGACGCGTCGAAGATCTCCGCCTTGCGATCGAACCGCATCGTCGTGAACCCCGCGCCCGCGAGGTGCGTCGCGAACGCTTCGCTCGGACCGTAGTCACCGCCGAGGATCGGCAGTACGACGATCAACCCGCGCGGCATCCCCACCGGCAAACGCACCGTCGCCGCGTAGTTCTTGTTCTCCTCGCGGTCGGGGCGGTGCGCGGGGTAGACGACCCGGAAGGTGCGCCACCGCGGGTCCTCGGCTTCGAGCGGACGCTGCGTGAACGCATCACCGACCGGCGCCACGAAGTCTCGTGGCCCGCGCACACGCTCCGTCGAAGTGACCTGCGGCAGCTGCGTCACGCAGCCGGTGAGGAGCAGGAAGATCTCAGGGCGGACTCGACAGCTGCGCCGAGAGATCCGTGAGGCTCGCGATTTCGGAGGGGCCGTAGGCAACGCCGAGGTACAGATACCACGACGCGACGAATGCGAGCACGAACGACGTCCACCCCATCACCCGCCGGGCCTTGCCGTAGCGGCGCCGCGACACGAGCGCGACGACCATCAAGAAGAACCCCGCCGCCGCCAGCACGCGGTGGCGGAAGAGGTCGTCCTCCGCGCGACGAAGCCGCGCGACCACGAGCAGGCTCGACTCCTCGACGATCGTACGCCAGCGATCCTGCGCCATGCCCAGCATCGTGACCGGGCGCTCCACCGGCACCAGCGCGAGCTGGGCCAACACGCCACCGTGGTCCGAGAGGCGAATGCGCTCGCCGTCCACGTCGCGCGGCGCTTCGAAGACCTTCGTCACCGCTACCGTCTTCACGTCCACGCGGCGCCCCGGTCGATACAAGATCGCGTCGATCCCACACCGCGCGTCGGTCGGCACCAGCCCCGCGCGCGCCGCGAGGACGCGGAAGGGGAGCGCGCTCCAGTCGGCGTTGAGGTCCCCCGCGAGGATCAGCGGGACGTCGTCGCGCTTCGGGAGCTTCGTGAGGAACGCCGACGCCTCCAGCATCTGCGACAGCTGCACCGGCACGTACTCATCGGAGCCGTAGCCGGCCTGCAGATGCGTCGCGGAGAAGCGAACCGGGCCGGTCGGTGTCCGCACCTCGACGACCGCTGCGCCCTTGCCGGCGATCCAGTCGAGGTGCCACGGCGTGTGCGGCACCTGACCCTGCGAGTACTTGCGGAAGTGGTCGCGCTCGATCGGGTAACGCGACGCGACGAGCAGGCCGCTCCCGCCGGGGAACGTGGTCGCGAAGTGTCGAACGTGCGGGAGCCCGGCGCGTTCGAGCGCGCGCGTCAGCTCCATCGCGTCGCGCTCCATCCACACCTCCTGTAGCGCGACGAGGTCCGGCTCGACCTCCGCGATCGCGCGGCCGATCGCCTCGACACGTTCGGCGCGCGCCGGCGTGATGAGCGGGATGCCCCAGATGTTGTAGGTGAGGACGCGGAGGGTCGTGGGCTCGGGGGCCGGGCTCGCGCCGAGCGCGAGGGTTAGCGTCAGGACGCCGAGACTCACCATCACTCTACGAGATCCTTCGGCGGCTCGGCCGCGATCAGTAGCCCTCGGGGATCGTCCCGGTGAGGAAGCTGATGGTGTTCGGTGCACCGACGGTCGACCAGCGGGCGCGCAGGTCGGTCTTCGGCGACAGCCCCTCGTCGACGGGCCAGTCGGGCGTCTCGCCGGGGCGGAGCGTGTGCAGGCCGCTCTGGGCGCACCAGATCACGAAGGTGTGCCCGGCGATGCGGACGCGCATGAAATCGGCGAAAGCGGCCGCGAACGTCTGACCGCGTTCGGTCCCGAACGTCTCACAGGTGCGGAACCACCAAAGGCCGTCGGGCTCGAAGCGGTCGCGTACGCGCTCGAGGAGCGGGCGGTGCGGATGGTTCGTCTGGAGTGAATCGACGCTCAGGACCTCGCCGTCGATCTTGGCGGTGCCCCAGTTTCCGTGCCCCCAGAACTGAATTTCGCGTATCGTCGCCTCCGGTCGGTAGGTCGCGCAGAAGTCTAGGGCTTCGGACCAGCTCGTCGCGCCGAACGACGCGTCGAGTCGGCCCAGCGCCCCGTACAGCCGTGCGCCCGCCATCCAGGAGTGCGTGAGCCCCGGGAGCAGCCCCCGCCCGGTACACGTTTTGTCGTACACCATGAGACGGAGCGTCACCCGACCATGCTGAGGCCCAACGGTCGCGCAGATCAAGGCGGGGCGATCCTGCGGGGCATCGGCACCGCCGTGCCGCCGCACGCCGCGCGCACCGAGGACACCGTCGAGTTCCTGACCCGCGCGCTCGAGGCGCAGCCGGACTGCACACCTCGCTTGGTGCGGATGGTGGCGTCGATGGCGCAGCGCTCCGGCGTCGAGCAGCGGGCGACGGTGTTGCCGGACTTCCTGGAGAAGGAGCCCGCGCGCTTCGAGTTCTTCCCGGCGTCGTGGTCGCTCGACCCGTTCCCCACCACCGCGCAGCGCATGGCGCGGTACACCGAGGCGGCGCCCGTCCTCGCCGAAGAAGCGGCGCGGCGCGCGCTCGCGGACGGCGACGTGGATCCGGCGTCCGTCACCCACCTGGTCCTGAGCACCTGCACCGGCTTCTTTGCGCCGGGGCCCGACATCCAGCTCATCCGTCGGCTCGGCCTGCGGCCGGACGTGCAGCGCACGGTCGTCGGCTTCATGGGTTGTTACGCCGGCATCAACGCGCTTCGCCTCGCGGATCAGATCGTGCGCGCGGACCCGAAGGCCGTCGTGCTCCAGGTCGCGGTGGAGCTCTGCTCGCTCCACTACCAACGCACGCCGGACGCCTCGCTGCAGGTCGCGAACCTCCTCTTCGGGGACGGCGCATCGTCCGCGGTCTATTCGAGCGAAGGGCCGGGCCGCGCGCGTGTGCGCGCGACGCGCTCCGAGGTTACCGCCGACAGCGCGGATCAGATGCGCTGGGACATCGGCGACCACGGGTTCGTGATGCACCTCGACCCGTCCGTTCCGAAGACGATCGAGCAGCACGCGCGTGCCTTCGTGGAGGCGCTCGTCGATGACGCTCCCGGCGCGCTCGGATGGGCGGTGCACCCCGGCGGTCGACGCATCGTCGAAGCGGTCGCCAACGCGCTCGATCTGACGAAGGACGATCTGTTCGCATCGTTCGACGTGCTCCGCGAACACGGCAACCTCTCCAGCGCCACCATCCTCTTCGTGCTCGACCGCGCGCTCGCGCGCCGTTCGGCGGGGGACCGCGTCTGTGTGCTCGGCTTCGGCCCGGGGCTCACGATGGAAGGCGCGACGATCGACGTCCTTCGATGAACGTCGTGGTGATCGGCGGCGGACCCGCGGGCGCGACGGTCGCCGCGCGGCTCGCGCGCGCCGGACGCGACGTCACGATCCTCGAACGCGACACGTTCCCGCGCGACAAACTCTGCGGTGAGTTCCTCTCCGGCGACGTCGTCTCGTGGCTCTCGGAGCTCGAGGTGATGGCGGCGATCGACGAGGTGTCGCCGCCGCGGATCTTTGGCGCACGTTTCACCGCGGCGGACGGCGCGGAGGCGCACATCGATCTGCCGACGCCCGCGATCGGCGTGAGCCGGCGGACCCTGGACCAGCGGCTGTTCGCTCACGCCGTCGCGAGTGGTGCGACCGGCGTCGAGGGCTGCGAGGTGGAGCGCATCGAGCGGACGGGGGCGGGGTGGATCGTGCACGGCGGGGGCACGTCGTACGCGGCGGACCTCGTAATCGGGGCGCAGGGCCGGCGGTCGCGGATCGACAAACAGCTCGACCGAACATTCCTCGAACGGCGTCACCCGTTCGTCGGCCTCAAGCGCCACCACCGGGGTGCGGACGATCTCGCGGGCGGCGTGGAGATTCACACGTTCGACGGGGGGTACTGCGGGATGAGCCACGTCGAGGGGGGCATCGTGAACGTGTGCATGCTCCTGGAGGAGCGCGTGGTGCGTTCGATCGGCGGGGCGGAGTGGTCCCGGGTCGCGGCGCACCTGAACGAAGCGAGCGCACCCCTGGCGCGGCGGTTGGCCACGCTGGAACCGGCCGGGGAACCGCTCGCGGTGGCGCAGGTCCCGTTCGTCGACAAGACACGGCACGAGGACGGCGTGCTCTTCGTCGGGGACGCCGCCGCGATGATCGCGCCGCTGGCGGGCGACGGGCAGGCCATGGCGATCGAGTCGGCGGTGCTGTTGGCGGACCTGGTGTTGGAGGGCGGCGACGGTCGGAGCTGGGATCGGCGTTGGCGCCGTCGGTTCGGCGTACGGATGGCGCTCGCGCGCCGGCTCCAGACCGCGCTGCTGTCGCCGCGCTGGGCGTCGAGGCTGGTCGCGACGGTCGGTGGGGTGCCCGGCCTGGGCGGCGGGTTGCTGCGGCTGCTTCGGACCCGCGCGTGAAGGAGACCGCGCGTGAATGCGCCGGCCGCGTGTACCGTCCGAGGAGCGAATGTCGCTCAAGGTCCGCCGCCGACGTCCGTTTCCATCGACGACGCCTCGCGCGTCGCGGGCCCGATGGGCCGTGGACTCAAAAGTGATAGCCTCCCCACCGATGAAAATCGCCAGCGCCTGCACCGCGCTCCTCCTCCTGACCTCGACCGCTTGGGCGGGTGAGGGGACCTACGAAGAGTTCGCGGAGAAGCGCCGCGGCGAGTGCGAGGGCAAACCCGGTCGACTCGACATGCCGATCTCGATCGACGCAGGCGGCCACAAGTACCGGCTCGAGGGGCACCGGCTGGTGCAGGTCGACAAGGACAAGGACGATCACCTGCGCATCGCGGTGCTCTCGGCGACGAAGGACGATCGCAAGGAGACGCTCGACGCGATCGATCGCCTGTTCGCGAAGGTGAAGAAGAAGGGCGTCGACGTCCTCGTCGTGAACGGGGACCTCGCGTCGCAGGAGATCAACCCGGACGAGACGCTGTTCCCGAAGCTCGCGAGCCTCGGCGTCCTGACGATCGTCACCATCGGCAACACCGAGTCGTGCGGGCTCTTCAACCAGGCGGCGACGGCGGTCTTCCAGAAGCACCCGAACTTCGTGAACGGGAACTGGGTGCGGCAGATCGAGCTGGACGACGGCGTCCTCTACACGCTCCCCGGCTATTACGATCGCGCGTTCGCCCACACCGGCGGCGCGGAGAAGTACAAGCCGAAGGACCTCCAAGTCCTCAAGGACATGATCAAGGCGGGCCCCGGCCCGAAGATCCTCATCTCGCACGGCCCGCCGAAGATGAAAGGCAAACACGGCATCGACATCGTCACGGACGGTGACCACGTCGGCGACCAGCAGATGACGGACCTCCTCACGGCGACGAAGGTGCAGTTCGGAATCTTCGGACACATCCTCGAGGCCGGCGGCCGCGGCTCGAACCTGAACGGCAAGCGTCGCGTGAAGCCGGGCAAGTGGGCGAAGCAGCTCTTCGTGAACGCGGGCACCGCGAACCCGGACCCGTGGATGATGCTGAACGGCAAGACCGGCTACGGCATGGCGCTGTGGGTCGAGGTCCGCGGCAACAAGGCGCGCTTCGAGTCGTTCACGCTGCCCGAGCCGAAGTTCTGATCGCTACGGCGTCATGACGCCGAAGTGCAGGTGCACGAGGTGCACCCGGCCGGCGTCGTCGACGCGCACGACGAAGAGGTTGTCGTAGTCGTCCTCGTCGAGGGTGAGCTTCGTCTTCACGCCCAGGCTCTTCAGCATCCCCGGCACCGTGTTGGAGTGCCCCGCCACGAGGACCGCCTTTCCGCGGTGCTGCTCGACGATGCGCTTCGCGAGCCCTTCGGTGTCGTGCGCTTCGTAGACGACGGCCTTCTTGCTCTGCCGGGCCTCGGTCGGCGCGACGGTCTGGCGGTTGCGCTTGTACTTGGTGGTGTAGATCGCGGCGAGCGGCACGGAGCGCAGGGCGCCCGCGAGGGCCTTCGCGCGGGCCTGGCCGGCGGCGGTGAGGTTCGGGTCCTTCTCGCCCTCCTTCTTCACCTTCTCGGCGTGCCGGACGACGTAGACGGTGGTGTCGGCGAGCGCGGGGGCCGCGAACAGGAGGCAGGAGGCGAGGGCGATCAGGCGAATCACGTACGCAAATCCTTACCAAGCCCGCGGGTTTGGAGAAAAGCGAAACGGTTCGGTAGGATCACCGATAACCCACGACGGGAACCATTCCATGCAGGTCAGTAGCGGAATGATGTTTGGCGGGCTCGGCCTCTTGGCCGACATGCTGTTCCCGCAGCTCACGGGCCGTCAGGGCGCGCTCGGCGGGCTGCTGTACGGCCTGTTCAAGGGCAACGCCAACGACATGGATCGCGCCTACTCCGAGTCGCGCTACACCCGCGGCGGGTGGCAGCAGGAGGTCGACTCCAACGACCTGTTTGCGCTGGGGTCGCGGCCGTTCCGCCGCTCCGACGCCGCGGACATCCCGCGTTATTACAAGACGATGGCGATGTCGATGTTCGGCGGCGCGCTGGCCCAGCGCTTTGCGGGCGGGTTCAAGTACCCCACGTGGATCGCGGCCGCACACAACGCGACCGGCAAGGGCGGCTACATGCCGTACACGAAGGGCGGGTGGCTGGTCGATGCGCAGCGCAACGGCTGGGTCCCAAACTGGGGTGGACTTGCCGGCACCGTGACCTGATAAACCGCGCCCGTGTATCCGGTCTTCGCGACCCTCGAGATGTCCCCCGGCACCGCGCGTGTGCTGGGCTTCGTCGCCGTCTTCGTCCTGTCGGGTTACATCGTCTACGACGGCCTGAAGACCCACGGCCGCGCGAAGCTCACCGTCACGCTGCTGCAGGCGGTGGGTTTCTTCATCGTGTCGATGGGCGTGGCGCTCGTCTTCCTGACACCCGAGCGGCTGCCGCCCGAGGTGGTGATCGACCTGCGCTCGTGGGGGCTGATGGTCGTCGTCGGCATGACGACGTGTTTTCTGATCCAGCGTCACTTCGGCCGCGGTGCGGGCCTCACCGGCGAGCAGATCCTCACGCTCTGGGTCTACGGCGGCATCTGCGCGTTGATCGGCGCGCGCGGCCTGCACGTGTCCGTGAACTGGTCGGACTACGCGGCGAACCCGGTCTCGGCGCTGACGTTCTGGGACGGCGGCATGGCCTTCGTCGGCGGCGCGCTCGGCGCGTTGGCGTTTGCGTTCATCTACCTCCGCCGGATCGGCCTCGGCCTCGCGGCGCTCGACGCGCTGACGCTGGGCGTCGCGCTCACGCACGGCTTCGGGCGCATCGGCTGCTTCATGGCGGGCTGCTGCTACGGGCGCCCCACGGATCTGCCGTGGGCGGTGAGCTTCCCCGTCGGCTCGCTCGCGCAGTTCACGATGGCGTACCTCGGGCAGATCGGCCCCACGGACCCGACGCCGCACCTCCACCCGACGCAGCTGTACGAGTCGCTCCTCACGTTCGCGATCGGCTTCGTGCTCTTGTTCATCTACCTGAAGAAGAAGCCGCGCCCGGGCACGATCGTCGCGGGTTACTTCCTCGCGTACTCGGTCGTGCGCTTCCTGATCGAGCTGGTTCGCGACGACCCGGAGCGCGAGTTCCCGTTCATCCGCTGGCCCGCCGACGACCCGCGTATGTTCTCCACGACGCAGACGGTGTCGGTGGTGTTGGTGCCCCTCGCGCTGTACGCGCTGTGGCGAATCTATCGGGGCGGGCGTGACGAGCCCCGTTGAGCGGTCCGTGCAAGTTCGGTCAAGAAGCGACCGACGGGCTCTGCTAGCGTCTTTTTCGTGGCGGACACGATCGAGACCTGGCTGCCGCTGCTCGCCGAGCTGAGTCACGCGCGGGGCGAGCGGCGCTCTTTGGCGTCGATCGCGGACCAGGTCGGGCGCTCGGCTTCTTACACACAACGTGCGTTCGCGCGCGTCGTGAAGGAGAGCCCGAAGCAGTACACGCGCCGGCTTCAGCTCGAGTGTGCTGCGGTCCTGCTCCTGACGCGTGAGGACTCGGTGCTCGACGTCGCGCTCGAATCCGGGTTCGAGAGTCACGAAGGATTCACGCGCGCCTTCGCCGCGCACTTCGACAAGTCACCGAGCGCGTTCCGCCGCGACGCCGTGCGGTCCGGCCTCGCCGACGCCGTCCGTCACGCCGAGCTCCTCCTGCACGTCGGACCGTGCATCGGACTCTTCCGCACCCCCCTAGAACCTCGAAAGGAACGAACCATGAACTACGACATCACGCTGCAGGACGCGCCCGAGATGACCGTCCTCTACCAGGAGGCGTCGTGCCCGCACGCGGCGATCGCCGAGACCCTCGGCCGGCTGCTCCCGGCCGTCTTCGGGTACGTCACGCAGAACGGCATCGCGATGATGGGGCCGCCGATGACGCTCTACACCCACTGGGGCCCCGGCCTCGTCACGATGCGCGGGGGGCTCGCGGTCGCTCCCGGATCGAAGGGCGACGGTGACACCAAGGCCGAGGTGCTCCCCGCCGGACGGCTCGCGGTGACGATCCACACGGGCCCCTACGACGGCCTCGCCGACGCCCACGCCGCGCTCGAGACGTACGTCCACGAGCAAGGCCTCGAGCCGAACGGCCCGCCGCGCGAGGTCTACCTGACGGACCCCGGCGAGGTGCCGGATCCGAAGGATTGGAAGACGCAGGTGGCGTGGCCGGTGGCCTGACGAAGAGCTATGCCGCGGCGAGCTCGACCGGGTCCGCGGGGCGCTGCTCGCTCGGAAGCGCCGCGGCGATCACCGCGCGCAGCTCTTCGAGGTGCTCCTCCATCCGCTCCTCGGTCCACCCCGACGTGTCGATCGCGGGCAGGAACGTGATGTCGATCGGGACACTCCGCAGCGTGAACAGCGTCGCCTTCTTCCACGCGCGGTGCGCGCCGGCGGTGACCATCGGGACGATCGGCAGGCCGGTCTGCAGCGCGAGGTGGACGACGCCCTTCTTGAAGGGGAGCAGGCGTCCGTTGCGGGAGCGCGTGCCCTCCGGCCACATGAAGAGGCTCAGGCCTTTCGCGCGCACGAACTCACCCATGCGTTTCATGGACGCCTTCGCGTTGGCGGTGTTGCTGCGGTCGACGGTGAGGTGACCGGCGAGGAGCCACGCCGCGCCGTAGAATGGGTAGTAGATGATCTGCTTCTTCGCGACGCCGACCGTGCCCTGCGGCGACAGCCAGATCGACGTGAAGGCGTCGAAGATCGAGGTGTGGTTGCCGGCGAAGATCGCGGGCTGACCGGGCACGATGTTCTCCTGCCCGTGCACCGTCACCTTGCAGCCGGAGATCCACATGATGCCGCTGCCGAGGACGGTGCCGAGGTGGTTCGACAGACGGATGCGCTTGTCGTGCCACGGGATGATCGGGATCAGCGCGATGACGCCCGTGAGCACCACCACTCCGGTGAACACCAGCCCGACCGACAGTCGGATCACGCTGTTGAGAAAACCGAACATCCGTTGCGGTACGTACCTTAATACGCACCGGGGCGTCACACGAAGAGTGCGTGCGCGTGCATGTACGTCCCGAGGGTCGAGGGACTGACGAACGCGGATGACTCCAAAAGATACGATTCCAGTGCGTGCACGAGGTCCGTGGCGGTGGGGTATCGCTCATCCGCGTGGCGCGCCGTCGCGCGCATGACGATCGAGGCGAGCCCCTCCGGGACGTTGGCGTCCACGAGCTCCTGGTACGGCAGCCCGTCGCGGACGATCCGCATCATGATCGACGCGTTGGTGTTCCCGGAGAAACACGGTCGTCCCGTGACCATCTCGAAGAGCATCGCGCCGACGCTGTAGAGGTCGACGCTCTTCGTGCACGTCTGGTCGGCGATGTACTCCGGCGCGAGGTAGCGGACCTTGCCCTTCACCATCCCGGGTGCGGTGGCGTCCTGCATGCGGCCTTGCATCAGCACCGTGCCGAAGTCGGTGAGCTTCACGTGCCCGTCCTCGGACACGAGGACGTTCGACGGGTTCACGTCGCGGTGCACGATGTCGAGCGGCTGGCCGTCGGCGCCGCGCGCGGTGTGCACGTACTCGAGCCCGCGGAGCACTTCACACGCGAGGAAACACGACAGCTCGAACGGCAACCGCTCCTCGCGCTCGGCGAGCGTCGTGAGCACCCGCCGCAGGTCGGTGCCGGCGACGTACTCGACTGCGAAGTAAGTCCCACTCGAGGTGTCCGCGACGTCGAGCAGCGTGACGATGTTCGGGTGGTCGACGAAGGAGATCGCGCGCGCTTCGTCGAGGAGCGACTGGCGCCGCATTCGGAAGTCTTCGCGGTCCGAGCCCGTCCACTTCACGACGGCGCGGCGGATGTAGCCGAACTGCGCGACCTTGTAGCCGAGGAACACGTCGGCCGCGGAGCTGGAGGGGAAGCGGGCGATGAGCGCGTACTCGCCGATGCGCGGCGCGGTGGTCTCGGTGGGCGAGGGCGTCGGCGTGGGGCTGCGCTCGAGCTGGCGCGCGGCGTGCGGCGGGACGTCGATCGACGGCAACGCCTCCGTCGCGTGCTGCAGGACGCCCGTGATGACGCCCGGGGGTTTCGACGGTGCGGGGGTCTGATTCTCCAGGACGGTCGCAGCGTCGGGCGGAATCGACTTCTTGATCTCGACGACGGTGGCCGCCTCGGGGATCAGATCGAATTTCTTCTCGTCCGTCATATAGAGCTTGCTCGCGACCTCGACGCTGCCTAAGAGCGAGGCGCCATGAAGCTATCTGATACGAAGATGATCGTCACGGGCGGCGCGCAGGGCATGGGCCGCCACTTCGCCGTCCGCATCGCCGAAGCCGGCGGAACCGTCGCCGTGGGCGACGTGAACGAAGAGGGCCTCGCCTCTCTGCAGTCCGAGAGCGAAGCGTTCGCGGGCACGATCCACACGCGTCGCCTCGACGTCTCGAACGAAGAAGACGTCGGCGCGTTCGTCGACTGGGCGCACGAGACGATGGGCGGCCTCACCGGCCTCGTGAACAACGCAGGGATCCTCCGCGACGGCCTCCTCGTGCGGAAGGATCGCAACAGCGGGGAGATCACCAAGATGAGCGCCGCGCAGTGGCAGGCGGTCATCGACGTCAACCTGACGGGCGCCACCTTCATGGCGCGCGACGTCGTCGCGAAGATGATCGACAAGGGCGAGAAGGGCGTGCTCGTGAACATGTCCTCGGTCGCCCGCTACGGGAACCGCGGCCAGTCGAACTACTCCGCCGCGAAGGCCGCGCTCGCCGCCAACACCAAGACGTGGGGCCACGAGTTCGCGCGCTACGGCATCCGCTGCGGCGCCGTCGCACCCGGCATGATCGAGACGCCGATGACCCAGGGCATGAACCAGAAGGCGCGCGACGCGCTCGTCGCCGCGATCCCGGTGGGCCGCATCGGCGAGCCGGAGGATATCTGGCGCGCGGTGCAGTTCATCATCGAGTGCGAGTACTTCAACTGCCGCACGATCGATGTGGATGGCGGGCTCGCGTTCTAGAAGATTCCCGCACCACCCCGGCCAACCCTTGAACTTGAACTTGCCCGTTCCCTTGCCCTCTTGCAGGGCAAGGGTTCCTGGCGCATCCCTAACGGGCCCTGGGCAACGGCGAACCCTTGCCCGAACCGATCCGTTGCCCCGGTTCGCCTCGCACCGCCATGAATTCGGCCCTGCAATCAGGGCAAGGGAACGGGCAAGTTCAAGTTCAAGGGTCTGAGGCCGGCTACAGGTCCACCGTCTCGGACAGGAAGTGCCGAATCCTCCCCACCACGAAGTCGATCGCGATCCGGTTCTCCCCGCCCTCCGGGATGATGATGTCCGCGTACCGCTTCGACGGCTCCACGAACGCCAAGTGCATCGGGCGCACGGTGCCGTAGTACTGCTGGCGCACGTCGGAGAACGATCTTCCGCGCTGCTCGATGTCGCGGCGGATCCTTCGGATGAGCCGGATGTCGGCGTCGGTGTCGACGAAGATGCGGACGTCGAACAGCTCGCGTAGCTTCGGGATCGCGAGCGTGAGGATGCCCTCCACGACGACCACGGGCGCCGGCTCGATCGGCGTCGTCTCCTCCGTGCGGACGTGTTTCGTGAAGTCGTAGATCGGCTTTTCGACGCGCCGGTAGTCGGCCAGCGCCTGGATGTGTTCGACGAGGAGGTCGTTGTCGAGCGCGTCGGGGTGGTCGAAGTTGACCTGCGTGCGCTCCTCGAACGGGAGGTGCGACAGGTCCGCGTAGTACGAGTCGTGGTCGAGGCGCACGCACCGCGGTGCGATGGCTTCGACGATCGCGGTGGCGATCGTCGTCTTGCCCGAGCCGGTCCCACCGGCGATTCCCAACAGCAGCGGCTTGCTCAAGACGCCGGCTGGTCTATCACACGGCCGTGGCCCACGCGTCCGTCGACATCGCGAAATCGACGAGCTTCGCGTAGACGCGCTCGTAGAACGCGTGGGGTAGCCAGGGGTAGCGATACTCGAGCGACTTCTTCGCGTTCTTCGCCGGGTCGAACTCGTGCCGCAGCAGGTCGTAGCGCGAGCGATCCTGCACCCGGAGGATCGACTCCTCCTCCTCGACGCGCGAGCGGTCGACGCCGCGCAAACACGTCTGACGCACGAGGCGCTCTTCGTCTTGCTCGGGGCACGCCGTCCGCACGACGGTCGACGTGAGCGTCGAGCCGTCGGCGCGCGTCACCGTCGACAGCCTGCGCATCGGCATCGCGCGGCGCGCGAGCGCGTCGGGGTCGGCGTACTCGAACACGAGCGTCTCGATCTCGACCCACGCACCGTTCTCACGCCGGTACCGACCCTCGACCGCGACGCAGCGTCCGACGGAGTGTCCGCGGAAGATGCGCACCCCGTCGGCGTCGAACAGACGCGCGGCGGCGTTGGGCGCTTCGAGCCGGAGCACGCCGTTCGCTGTCGCGACGGGCCGGCACTTCGTGAACGGTCGCACCCCCAACACCGAAGGGAGCGCGCTCGTGCGCGTGGTCGTGTCGAATACTTCGAGAATTCGTTCTGCGCTGCGTAACATGGTCGTGACGTCCGGATCCCAGTGCAACGGACGGGCCGGCTTCGAATGGGCGCTACGCGTGCGTTTAGAGCGTCGGTGTCACGTTGGCACTGCAACGAGCGCAGTGCAGAACGAACGGACCGCAGGGCTTCTCTCGATTGTTCGACGTGTCGAGCGTCACTAACATCAGCGCTCCGATGCCGTTGTCGGCTGTCCCCCGCAGCGCGCCTTCGCAGCGCGACGTGCTCGAAGCCATCGAGGCGAGCCCGTCGGCGTGTGAGTACCAGCCGATCGTCCGCGCGGACGAGGAGACGATCTGGGGCTACGAGGCGCTCGCGCGCTTCTCCGTCGGTGGCACGACCTACGCGCCCGACGACGTCTTCCACGCGCTGCACGAGCAACGCGCGCGTTTCCTCGCGCTCGAGACCCGCGCCAAGCGCTTCCAGCTCGAGAACCGCCCCGCGAAACACCCGCTGTTCGTGAACCTCGACCCCGACGTCTGCGAAGGCGCCGCGCTCGACCACTGGGTCACGGAGCTCGGCGGCGCGGACGACCTCGTCGTGGAGATCATCGAGAACACCTCGGTCACGAACCTCGACAACGTCCGACGCTTCACGCAGCGCCTCGACGGCTCCGGCGTGAACGTCGCGCTCGACGACATCGGCGGGACGAACAACCTGTTCTCGTTCGACCTCCTCGAAGACGTCCGCTACCTCAAGCTCGACCGCCGCTGGTTCGAGCGCCTCGACCGCGACCCCGCGTACCGCAGCCTCCTCGGCGGCATGATCGAGTTCGCGCGCGCACGCGGCGTCGGCACCGTGCTCGAAGGCGTGGAGAGCCGCCGCCACCTCTCGATCGCCCGCGGCCTCGGCGTCGACTTCGTCCAGGGCTTCCTGTTCGCCGACGCGTTCCTCTACGCCCGCGCCTAAATCGACAACAACACGCCGCGGGCGCCGCGCTTCGTGATGCGCTCGATCGCGAAGAGGTACCACGCCATCTGCCGGCGGTAGGCGTCCGTGCGTTCGAAGGGATCGCGGTCGGTCTTGTAGTCGACGACGACCCAGTCGTCGCCTTCCTCGAAGATCAGGTCGATCACGCCGTCGAGCACTTCGCCGAAGTCGGTCTCGAACACCACCGGGTACTCACGCTGCACGTTCGTCGCGCCGCGCGCGCGCTCGATGATCTCGCTGCCCAACGCGGTCTGCACCGCCGCGGTCGCCGCCGCGACCTCGTCGCCGTCGCAGCCGAGCACCCGCGCGTGCATCTCGGCGAGCGCACGGATGTCCTCGGGCGGAGCATCGAACGCGACGTCGCGCAGGACCTGGTGCACCAGCGTGCCGAAGCGTTTGCCGGCGGGGCGGTCCGGCTCCTTGTCGAGGACGACCTCGTCGAGGATCGCGTCGTAGCCGTGCGGCGCCTCGATCGCTTCCGTCGCGCGCATCGTCTCGACGGTCGCGATCTCCCCTTCCTCCAGCGCCTTGTTCCGCTGCGCCTTCCAGTCCGCGTGGCGGGCGAGGCTCTGCGCGGCTTCGTCCCCCGGCGCGAGGAAGTGCTCGTGCCGCAACCCGAACGTCGCCGGCGGGTCGAGCGTGAGCGTCGCCGGATCCCACCACAACACGCCGGGCCCTCCGGCGCGCCCGGTCGTCCACCCCGGGCGAACATTGGGGCGCGTCTTCGCGCCGGGCTCGGTCGGGTAGCTCAGCACCGAGCGCTCGCCCTTCACCGGAACGCCGGGGAACGGCTCCGACTTTCGGTAGTTCTGAAGCGCCGGGTACACCACGCCGTCGAGCGGCGAGACCCAGCTCTGCCCGCGGTACACCATGTGGTCCGCGCCTTCGCCGATCGTCGGCACCACCAACAAATCCCGCGCGCGCGTCGCCGCGACGTACGCGAGGCGCACCCCCTCCGCCTCGTCGAAGTTCTTCTCGCGGTCCTGGTGGTCGAGCAGCTCCCACGGCGCGCAGCCCATCAGCGTGGTCGCACAGAGGCGGCGCTCCGGATCGATGGTGCGGTTCGGCGTGGAGAAGAACAGCGAGGCGGTGGTGTCCGCGAGGATCACCACCGGGAACTCGAGGCCCTTCGCGCTGTGCACCGTCATCATGCGCACGCCCGAGGTGCCTTCCTCGTACGCCGCCGTGTCGCTCGCTCGCGCGTCCTCGGTGGCTTGTTTCAATCGCTCGACGAACCCGCGGAAGCTGATGCCGCCGGACAGCTCGAAGCTCCGCGCGAGGTTCAGCACCTCCTGCACGTTCGCGAGGACCTGGTTGCCGCCGGGCCGCAGCGCGAAGCCCGCCACGGCGCGGGTCTGCGCGAGCAGCGACTGCATCGTGTCGACGAACGGCCGGTCGTTCCGCTCGGCGGAGAGGTCGTGGAGTATCGTCAGCGCGGTCACCACCGGCGTGAGCACCTCGGAGGGCGCCTTCTTCGGCAACTTGAACGGGTCGAGGTGGTGGTAACGCGAGCGGTAGTCGAGGAGGAGCTCGTCGGGCAGCCCGAACAGCGGGCCGCGCAGCGTCGCGAAGACCGCGAGCTCGTCGCTCGGCCACTCGATCGCCTGCGCCGCGGACAAGAGCGCCTCGACCTCCTCGCGGTCGTGCAGCGAACGTGCGCCGACGACCACGTGGCGGATCGTCCGCCGCTCCAACGCACGCACGTAGGGCGCCGTGACGTCGTGGCCCGACGCGACGAACCGTCGGAAGAGCACCGCGATGTGTTTGGCGTCGAGCGGGACGCGCTCGCCGCCTTCGCGCACCGTCCAACCGCTGTGTTCGAGGAGCCACCCGATGTACGCGCCCACCGCGTCCGGGAGCGACTTTCGGATCTCCTCCGCGTACGGTGAGTACTTCCCGTGTACGTGCGGGACGGGGAGGGCGACGAGGGAAGGCTGCCCGGGCGGTGGCTCGGGGCCACCGTCGAGCGGGACGTAGCCGGCCTGACCGGAGTCGGCGTCGTCCGCCATGCGGTCCTCGAAGGCGACGTTGATCGCGGCCTGCAGCGGCGCCGTCGCTCGGAAGCTGTGAGAGAGGCGCACGATGCCGACGCCCTGTTTCTCGAGCTGCGTCTTCACGGCGCGGTACACCGCGGTGTCCGCGCGCCGGAAGCGGTAGATCGACTGCTTCGGATCCCCGACGAGGAACAGCTTCCCCGGGACGATGTTCACGCGCCGCCAGTTCGACTCGGCCGGGTCGTCCGCCGCGAGCAAGAACAGGATCTCCGCCTGCACCGGGTCCGTGTCCTGGAACTCGTCGACGAGCAGGTGGGTGAAGCGCTGCTGCAGGTAGGTGCGGACGCCCTGGTCCTCGCGCACGAGGTCGCGCGCGCGCAGCAGGAGGTCGTCGAAGTCGAGCTTGCCGACGCGAGCCTTGAGCGCCTCGTAGCGCTCGACGACGTCCCACAGCTCCCCCTGCAGCGCCGCTGCGAGGTCCGCGTTGGCGCGGCGCGCGAAGCCCTCCAGGTCCTGGAGGAGCTTGTCCCGCGCACCGATGAGCGACGCCCGACTGACCCCTTCGCCGTACGGTCCGTACCCCGGTTTCTTGCGGTTGCCGCGGTTCATCTGCGTGCGCAGATCGATCAGGCGCGCTTCGAGCGCAGCGTCGTCGCGCGGACCGTCGAGCTCCACGCGTTCGTACCAGCGCATGAAGTCGCGCGCCGGCTCGGTGCCGAAGCGCAGCGCGTCGCGGTCGTCCTGGCAAGCCTCGCTCGCGTCCGCGACCTCCGCGACGCGCGCGACGAACGCGTCGAGGTTGCGCGCGAGGTCGAAGGGCTCGCGTCGCCAGCGCGTGGGGAAGTCACGCCACGTGACGAGTGTCTTGGCCGCACCCGCGAGCCGCTGCGCCGGCGACTCGTCCGAGTTCCACGGCGGGCGTCGGCTCAGCACACGCTGTAGCCCCGGCGGCATCGTCCCGAGGTTCTCCTGGAGCCACCCGTCGAACGCGCGCGCGAAGATCGCGTCGGCTTCACCCTCGGCGACCTCCGTGAACGTCGGATCCACGCGCGCCTCCACCGGGCGCTCGCGGAGGATCTCCGTACAGAATGCGTGAATCGTGCCGATGTGCGCCGCTTCTAGCCGCGACACGGCGCGCTCGAGGTGCCCCTTGCGGACGCCGATCGCCTCGCGTCGTTTTCGGTCCAACGCTTCGCGCAGGCGCAGCTTCAGCTCACCCGCTGCCTTGCGCGTGAACGTCACACACACCACCGCGTCCACGTCGACACCTGACGCGAGCAGCTCCACCAGCCGCTCCACGAGCTCGTAGGTCTTGCCGGTGCCCGCCGACGCCTCGACGAGGAGGCTCTCGTCGAGCCCCTGCCGGATGAGGTCGCGTGCTTCGCCGTCGATCACGACATCCCCCTCAGCTTCACCAACGGTTCGAGGTCGTCGGGGCGCTTGCGGCGCAGGCGCTCCTCCTCACCCGGTCCGCACACCGCGCGGTAGTCGCAGTAGCGGCACGCGCCGCGGTCGGGCGCGACGGGGAGGAAGCCCTTCTCGAGCGCGCCGTCGATCGTCTCCAGCACCTCGCGCAACTTGTCTTTCGTCGCGTCGTTCACGGGGATGACGACCTCGGAGAAGTTCTCGCGCGTCGTGCAGTAGAACAGGCGCCCCTCCTGCACGTCCCGGCCGAGGACGTGCTCCGCCGCGAGGCCGTAGACGAGCGGCTGCAGGTGGCGCCCGCCGCCGACGGTCGCTGGCCAGGGGCTCGGCGTCCGTCCGGTCTTGTGGTCGGTCACGCGCACCGCGCCGGTCTCGACGTTTTCCTCCACTAGATCGATCGCGCCCCGCACCTCGTAGGCGTCGAGGATCTTCGCAGGGCGAGGTGTGCTCTGCGGGTCGCGCCCGGGCCCCGGCTTCAGCCCGAACGCGAGCTCGGCGTGGATGGGCCGCCACGCCGTCTGCTTCGCGGCGATCGACCGCAGCCACGCGCGCAGCTCGGTGCGCAGCGCGTCCATGTGGCGCGACCACACCCGCGGGATGGCCGGCGCGAGGTCCTCTTCGAACTGCTTCGACGCCTCCGCGAACGTCTCCTCGAGGATCGCGAGCGCGGGGTCGAGGCCGTCTTCGTCGACGGGCAACAGCTCGGCCGCGCGCAGCTTCAAGAACAGCTCGTACTGCACGTGGTGGAACAGCGAGCCCCGCGTCAGCGGATCGACGTCCTCCAGCGGCACCGCCTCCTCGCGCGGCCGAAGGTAGTGCACCGCGTGGAGGAGGAAGCGGTACGGGCACGTCGCGTACGACTGCAGCGCGGTCGGTGAGTAGCTGCGGTGCCCGAGGCGGTGACGCCCGAGGACTTCGTGGGTGCGGTCGTCGGGCGCGACGAGGCCGTCGCCCGGGCGCCACGCCGAGCGCGACCGCGACGCGTACCAGCGCAGCCCGCGCACGAGGTGTTGGTTGGCGACTTCGCGATCGTCGCCCTCGACCAGGTAGCGACCGCGGCTCTTTACCGCCTCCGGCGCTTCGAACACGAGCGGGCCGAGTATCGCGAGGTCGTACTCGGCTTCGTCGATCGCTTCCTCGGCGCGACGCGGCGCTGGCCACCCGAGGCGCGCATCGGCGGCGCTCGTGCCGCGCTCGAAGAGCTCGTCGAGCCCCAGCACACGCCCCTCCGCGGCGCGCAGCACGTCGACCGCGTAGAAGGAGGGCACACGCGGGCGGCCCTGGATGACGTTCATCCGCGGGTAGGAGACGAACACCGCATGCTCCGCCGCGCCGAGCGCGGTGTGGAGGCGGTCGCGCTCGCGCGCGAGCTCGCGCGCCTGCACGACGAAGTCGGGATCGATGCGCCGACGGTCGCCGTCGAGGAGGAGCGGGTCCTCGTAGACGCGGCGCGGGAAGATGCCCTCCGCGAGGCCGGGGAGGAACACCACGTCGAAGGAGCGCCCGCGCGCCTCCTCGATCGGTGCGACGAAGACCTTCGAGAAGCGCGACCCGGTCGGCTCCTCGCGGAGGAAACCGAGCCGTTCGTCGAGCACGAGCCGCACCTCGTCGAGCCCGACCGGGCCGACGTCGCCCATCGGCCGCAGCTCGGCGAGGAGCGTGAGGACCGGCTCGGGATCGTCGAGCGCGCGCGTCGCGAGGGCCCCGAGCTTCTCGAGCCACACGCGCCAGGTCGCCGCCTCCGGGAGCTGGTCGAGCAGATCGATCAGCGGCAGCGCGAACGCGGTGAGGTTTTCGACCTGCTCGAGGTCCTGCTCCTTCTTGCGTCGACGTGTCCCGGCGTCCTCGCCGAGGCGTTGGATCTGGAGCTTCAGCTCCCGCGCGAGACCGCCGAGGCGCCGCGCCCAGCGGTCACGCCCGCCGATCACCGCGGCGTCGACGAGCAACTTCTCCCAGTACACCGGGACGTCGATCGGGCGGCGCTCCACGGGCGGCGTCGGAGCGGGCGGGGGCGCCACCGACGTGAAGAAGACGAGCTGGCCGTCCTCCTTGGGCGGTACCCACGGCGTCGGCTGCTCGACCGGCGCCCCGGCGGCGTCGACCTCGGGCGTGCGACCGAGCGAGAGGTACTCCGCGAAGCGCGACGCCGACAGGCCCTCCGCGGCGCACGACAACAGCGCGAGCAACGCGCGCCCCGACGGATCCGGCCGGCGCACGCCGCGTGTGAAGAAGCCGGGGATGCGCGCGCGACCGAGCGCGTCCATCAACAACGGCGTGTACGTGCGCTCGTTGCGGAGGAGCACCGCCATGCGATCGAACGGCACCCCGCGCGCGGCGAGGCGTTCGATGCGGCGGACGATCTCGATGCACTCGCGCGCTTCGCCGGGGGCGGAGAAGAACGTGAGGGAGTCGTCGGGCGACGCGGCGGCCGGGTGCTCCTCGAGGAACACGTAGCGCCGCGCGCGATCCAACGCGCGGTCGTTCGCGGGCGTGTCGACGTCCTCCACCTCGGCGCCGAGCAGCGCCGCGAGGCGCTCGACGCGATCGCGGTCGTGCACCGGCGCCGTCGCGACGACCTCGTCGGGCGCCAGCGCCTTCATCAGCCGCGTCTCGGCCACGGTCTCGGGCCACACGTCGAGCATGACTACCGGCAGCCGCACGAGCGGGTGCTCGCGTTGGCCCGCGACATCCGCCGCGACGCGGAGCAGCTGCGCCCGGTCCGCGAGCCCGAGGGACCACAGCTCGCGTTCGTAGGTCGCGAGGAGGCGCCGCAGGTCGACCCCCCCGGAGCCGAGCGCCTCGATCGCCGCGGCTTCGATCTCGGCTTCGCGGACGTCACGGATCGTCCGCGCGACGGCCGACCCGAACCCGGGTGTGTCCGCGACCGGCTCGAAGTATCGAAGCGCCCCGTTCTGTCGCGTGGCGTGGACGACCCGCGCGGCGAGCGCGGACGCCCCGAGCCCCGTGAGGCGCGCGATCTTGGAGCGTGCGAACGGCAGCAGCGCGAGCTCGCGGGCCAGCAGATCGAGGGTCAGGCGGTGAACGCCGAGGAGCGCGAGACCGTCCGCTCCCGGGCCAGGACCGGCGGTTTTGACGAAGTCGTCCGCGGCGCGCTTGGTCGCGCCGAGCACGAGGATCGGTCCCTCGCGCTCCACGAGGTACCGGCGTGCGGCGTCGAGGCGCGCGGCGTGGTCCCGACTGACGAAGACACACCGCACCGTTCGTCTACGTTGAAACACCTCGCGGGCCCGGTGCCAAGCTGGCCTGCCGCCCAGAGGACGGCTATCCTGCGCGCGTCTTGGCCCACGGCGACGAAGACGCCGAGAAAGCGGTCGACGCCACCGAGGCCGTCGACGTCGTGGACGTCGTTCGTGAGCTGTCCTCGCTGCTCGACGTTCGCGAAGGGCACACCGACGAGATGATCGCCGGGGCGCTCACCGACGACACCACCGACGAGAGCGCGCTCCCCGACGACGACGGCGCGACCGTGGGGATGCCGGCGGTGAACCTGTCCTCCGGCGCCGAGCCGGTCGCCGAGGCCCCCTCGGGCTCCGGTCCGATCGCCGAGGCGCTCTCGGGCCCCTCCGGTCCGATCACCGGGCGACCCGATCCGACGATGGCCCTGCAGGCCGTTCACCTCGGCGAGCACGAGAACACCGGCGAGAGCGACATGCCGGACGACGAGACGGTCGCGGGCGCGCCGATCGACGCGGTGCCCAGCGTCGGTCTGCTCGCTCGGCTCGAGGTCAAGGCGCGCAAGGATCTCTTCGCGGCCGGGCAGCGCCGCACGGTCGACGCCGGGACGCCGATCGCGAACCAGTCGTCGCCCGCGGGCACCTTGGTGGTGCTCGTCCGCGGCGCGGTACGCGCGTTGGAGGGCGACCTGGTCGTGGACGTCCTCGGCCCCGGCGACGTGGTCGGCGCGACGATGGTGACCGACGGCAAGTACGCCGCGACGTACGTCGTGGTGGAGTCCGCCGACGTCCTCGTGGTTCCGCTCGACGCCGTAAAGGCGTGGGCCGGCCGGTACGGCTCGGGGCTGCACTGGCTCGAGCAGCTCACGCAGCGCGCCGCACGTGCGAAGATCCTCCTGTCGGCGAAGGCGCTCCGGCGCATCCCACGCGATGTCCTCGCCCAGCAGGCCGACGAGTGCACCGAGCAGCCGGTGGGCGAGGGCGACGCCCTGTTCCGCGAAGGTGATCCTTCGGGACCCGCCTACGTCGTCGTCGAGGGGCGCTTCCGGATGAGCGTCGCGGACGCGTCGCAGGGCTCCGCCGCGCCCACCACCGGCGACGTCCTCGGCGTCACCAGCGCCGTCCACGATCGACCGCGCGGCGCCACGGCCGTCGCGGTCACCGACGCGCGCGTGCTCACGATCCCCGCCGGCGTTCTGCGCGCGATCGCCAAGCAGACCCAGAAGCCAGGACCCGCATCCGATCCCCCGGCGCCGGCGCCGTCCGAGGATCCGACGGTCGGCCAGCAGCCCGTCGCGCCGAGCACGGACCCGGCGCCACCGTCGCGCCCCCGACCGAAGCTCGGCGCGATTCCGCCGCTCAGCGATCCGGGCCCCGGCGCGCTGCTCTCCGCGCAGCTCCCGCCGGACGGCGCGTTGCTGTCGTGGGCGCGCATCGGCTTCGTCGCGCAGCGCGCGCGCCTCGGACTCGCGGTGCTCTTCGCGCTGGTCGCGGGGTTGCTCTCCGTCGTGCCCGGTGTGGTCGTTCCGGTGTTGATCGACGGCGTCGTCGTCGAGGGCACGCAGGCGCTGCTCGTGCCGGTGACCGTCGCGCTGCTCGGCGCAACGGTGGCGTTCGTCGTCGCCTCGTTTGCTTCCCACGCGCTTGAGTCCCGCGCCGCAGCGGAGGCGGCGGCGACGCTGGAAGACACCCTCACGCAGGCGCTCCTCGTCGCGCGGTTCTTCCAAGACACCTCGCGCGTCGCGCCCGTGCTCGGGCAGTCGCAGCGGGTGACGCAGCTGTGGTCGGCGGCGCTGACGGTGGGCGTCGGGGGGGCCGTGCACTCGCTCGCGATCCTCGCGGGCCTCGCCTACCTCGACCTTCGGTTCGCCGGCCTCGCGGCGCTGATGTTCGTCGCGTACGCCGCGACCGCCGCCGTCGTGGGGCGACGCCTCGCACGCCGGGTCGACGAAGCCGAGGATCTGGCCGACCTCGCGCGCCACGGCCGGCAGCTCCTCCTCGCCGGGCGCGAGCAGTTCGCTGCCACCGGCCGCGTCGCGCACCTCGCTTTCCGGTTGGAGGCCGCCCGCGAGGCTCGCGCGAAGGCGCTCGCGCGGGCAGCCGGGCTGCGGGCGCTGGGGCGCGGCCTCATCACCTCGATCGGCGCCGTCGGCCTCGTCGTCGCGCTCGGCTTGGGCGCGCGGCTCTCCGGTGGCGGTGCGATCACGATGGGCACCCTCGTCGGCGCGTCCGCGCTGGTCCTGTTGACGGTGGTGCCGGTGCTGCGCGCGTTCGAGCTGTTCGTCGCGCTCGGCTACGCGCGCCAGATGGTGGGGGTCCTCGCGTCGAGCCTCGTGGGGCGCGGCGGTGAGGTGCCACCGACCGCCGACGTGTCCAGCCTGCGGGGCCTCGTTCGCCTCAGCCGCGTCGCCGCGCCCGGCCTGGAGATCTCGGAGCTCCTCGTGCGGGCCGGCGAGCACGTCGCGATCGTGGGTGCGACCGGCTCGGGGCACGACGCGCTCGCCGCGGTGATCGCGGGGGCGCGCCCGGTCAGCACCGGGGAGGTCGTCTACGACGACACGCCGATAGCCGCGCTCGGGACCGCGGCGCTCGCCCAGCGCGTCGCGATGGTCGGCGACGTGCCGCGGGTGTTCGACGGCACCGTGCTCGAGAACGTCACGCTCAGCGCGTCGCCCGACATCGAGCGTGCGCGCGCGATCGCGATCGCGGTCGGCCTCGAGCCGGTCGTCGCGCGCTTCGAGCTGGGGTTCGAGACCCCCCTCGGGCGTGAAGGCCCGACGATGTCGGTCGCCGACGAGCTGAGGATCGCGTTGGCACGCGCGCTGTACGTGGATGCGCCGGTGCTCGTGGTGGCGGGGACGCTCGACACGTTCGACGACGCGACGGCCGAGCACCTCGCGCACGCGATTCGGGCGGTGCGGGCGGGGCGGACGACGATCGTCGCCACGGCCCACGCCGAGCTCGCGTCGATGTTCGATCGGAGGATCGACGTCGCCGAAGGGCGCGTCGTCAGAACTTGAGCCGGAACACCGCGCCGGCCATCACTTCGTCGTTCTCGAAGTCGCTGTCGGCGCCGACGCCGAGGTAGAAGCCGAAGTCACCCCGCGCGCGACCGATCTCTATGTCGCGCGTGATGTCGGTCTCCCAGCGGATGCGTCCGTTGGCGTCGCCGATCGCGACGTCCTCGCCGAACACGCCGGTCAGCCCGGTCGAGAGGTTCCAACCGTCGACCGGATCGTAGCGGCCGTACGTGATGTTCGCGCGCCACAGATCGTTCTGCGTCATGTAGGTCCCGGACGCGTCGAGGTACGAGAAGTTCGAGAACTCGTGGCGTGCGCCGACCGAGGCGGTGCCGGTGAGGATGTCGTCGTTTTCGAACGACAGCGTCCCGCCGACGCTCGCGCGGTACGTCGTGTCGCCGTGGATGTAGCGGGTGCGCGCTTCGAGATCGAGGTCCGGGAACACGTGCTGGTCGCGGTAGGCGAGGCGCGCGCGGAGGTCGGTGTTCCGATCGTCCGAGTGGTACGAGTAGATCGTCGACCGCGGCGAGAGGCCGTCGATCAGCTTCGCGGCGTCGGGGCTCGAAGCGCGCAGCGCGGTCACGGCGCCGAACGCGACCAAGCCGACCTCGAGCTCGCGCCCTTCGATCAGCGGCTTGGCCTTGTCCTCCAGCCAGTCTCCGTACTCGTCGCCGAGCCTCGAGCCCAGCTCGCGGATCGACATGTTCTCCGCGTCGATGTCGTCGGTGAGCGGGAGGTTCTTCACCAGCGCCGCGAGGTGGCGCCCGCCAGCGAGCTCGTTCAGCGGGATGTCCTGGAGCGCGTCGGTGAGCAGGTCCTGCATCTCGTCCTGCGAAAGCTCCTTGTAGCCGGGCGCGCCGTCGAGCTGCGTGTAATTGCCGGTGGCCATCTCGCGCGCGGTGATGCGCATCCGGAACTCGAGCGTCTCCGCGAGCTGGCGCATGCGGAGCTGACCGCGCGTGAGGTTGGCGGCGTCGGGGCCGAGGTCACCGACGGCGACGAGCGCATCGATGTCGACGCGGCCCTTGTGGTCGCGGGCCAACGTCACCGTGCTGTTGCCGAGGAGCGCGCTCCTGAGGAGCGACTCCGCCCGGACGTACTGGGCCATCGTGATCTGCCCGCGGTCGCGGCGCTCCTGGAGCCGGTTGAGCGCCCACGTGAAGTCGCGGGTGTTGGCGTTCGGCGGTTCCAGATGGTCGGGGGACGTGATGTCGAAGTCGGCCGGGCGGACGACCTCGGGCGGCTGACGCGCGCCCGCGTCTTCTAGGGTCTGGCCGTGCGCGGCGCACCCCATCCCCAGCGTCGCCGCCATCATCACCGCCGCGACGGGCTTGGCGAAGCGGCCGAACGCGGTCGATGACGTCATGGCGCGCTGCGTCGAGGGGCGGGTGGCCGGGTCCGAGGGCCGCAGGTCGGGCGCGGTCGCAGCGGGGTTCGCCTCGTTCCCCTGAACCTCCTTCGACCCGTCTGGGGCGTCGACTTGGAGGAGGGAAGTCCCGGTGCCGCGCGTGACCTTCGACCCCATGTACGTTCCTTATCGGTTTTGAAAGTGTCCGAGTTGCCTACAATGTCTCACCTGCCGCGAAAGGGCGTTCCGGGCGCGCGCCTGCGCTATGGTCCCGGCCGACCTTGCGGACCCTCGGACCCCGTCGCTTCATCGCGGTCGCCGGCAACATCGGCGCCGGAAAGTCCACGCTCGTCGCGTTCCTGAGCAAGACCTACGGGCTGCGCCCCTACTACGAGCCGAACGAGACGAACCCGTACCTGGAGGACTTCTACGCCGACATGAAGCAGTGGGCATTCCACTCGCAGCTGTACTTCCTGTCGACGAAGTTTCGGATCCACCAGCAGCTCTCGTCGATCGACGAGGCGGTCATCCAGGACCGCACGATCTACGAGGACGCAGAGATCTTCGCGGAGAACCTGTACCGCCAGCGCAAGATGTCGAAGCGCGACTACCTCACGTATCGCTCGCTCTACGAAGCGATCATCCAGGAGCTCCGTCCACCGACCTTGATGATCTACCTGCGGTGCGGGCTGCGGACGGTGCGTCGCCGCATCAAACAACGCGGTCGCCCCGAGGAGCAGGACATCCCGCGCCGCTACCTCGAACGGCTGCAGTCGCTCTACGAGGACTGGTTCGATCGCTACGACCTCTCCGAGACCCTGGTGATCGACACCGACGAGCTGGACTACCTCGAAGACCTCGTCGACCGCCTCGACCTGTTCGAGCGCATCGAAGCCGCGGTGAAGAGCGGCGGATGAAGCGGTTCGCAATCTTCGCGCTTCTGCTCGCCGGGTGCCCCGCGAAGTCCCGCGTCCCCCATGACGCGGGCGTGCGCGAGGCCCCCGCCGTCGAGCTCGACCCGGACGCGACGACGTATCGCCTCACGTTCGACGGCCACCGCCAGCACGTCGTCGACGTGCAGGTCGCGGTCCCCACCGACGGTCGCGACGCCGTGACGTTCATGATGCCGACGTGGACCCCGGGCTCGTACCTGGTTCGCGAGTACGCGCGGCACGTGGAAGGCGTGCGCGCGTTCGACGACAGCGGTGCGCCCCTGTCCGTCGAAAAGGTCCGGAAGAACCGCTGGCGCGTCGACGCCTCCGGGCGCGCGGGCGTGAAGCTGACGTACCGCGTCTACGGGCGCGACCTCAGCGTGCGGGGGAGCTTCATCGGTGCGGACTTCGCGATGCTGAACGGCGCGTCGGTGTTCGTGACGGACGTCGACCACCTCGATCGCCAACACCGCGTGCGGCTCGAGCACCCGTACCCGGAGGCGTTGGCGGCGCTCCCCCGCGCGGACGCGTGGTTCGTCGCGAAGGACTTCGACGCGCTCGTCGACGCGCCCATCCTGCTCGGCCAGCCCGACACGCAGACGTTCGACATCGACGGCACCAAGTACGTCCTTGCGACGGTCGGCGGCGACGACGACTTCGACACGGAGCGCGCAGCGACGGACGTCGCCAAGCTCGCCGCGACGCAGCAGGCGTTCTGGCCCGGCACGCCGTTCGATCGCTACGTGTTCATGAACGTCCTCGTGGAGACGGGCGGGGGGCTCGAGCACGGCGCTTCGACCGTCGTGATGGGGACCCGCTTCGCAACCCGCGACGACGACGCGTATCGCGGCTGGCTCGGCGTGATGAGCCACGAGCTCTTCCACGCCTGGAACGGCAAACGGCTGCGACCACGGGCGCTCGGACCGTTCGACTACGAAAACGAGGTCTACACGGAGGACCTGTGGTTCGTGGAAGGCTTCACGTCGTACTACGACGACCTCCTCCTCGCGCGCGCCGGCTTGATGACGGAAGCGCAGTGGCTCGGGGCGCTGTCGAAGAACATCGAGCGCGTCCAGACGCGGCCGGGGCGTCACCACCAGTCGTTGGCGGAGGCGTCGTACGACGCGTGGATCAAGTTCTACCGGCCCGACGAAAACGCCCACAACACTTCGGTCAGCTACTATTCGCAGGGGGCGGTGGTCGCGTTCCTCGCGGACGCCGCCATCCGCGACGCGACGCGCGGTCGACGATCGCTCGACGACGTGATGCGCGAGGCCTACCGGCAGTACGCGGGGGAGGTCGGGTTCTCGAGCGAAGCGTTGTTCGACGTCTTCGAAGCGGTCGGCGGCCCCGCGGTGCGGGACCTCGTCATGTCGATGGTGCGGACCACCCGGCCGTTCGACTACGACGACGCGTTCGACTTCTACGGGCTCCGCTTCGCGAAGAACGACAAGAGCGAGTCCGCGTACCTCGGCGTCGAACACTCGAAGGACAACGTGGTGACGGAGGTCCTCCGCGGGACGCCGGCGTACGTCGCGGGCATCGAGGTCGGCGACGAGCTGATCGCCTACGACGGCGATCGCATCGAGGGGGCCGGTCGCGATCTCACGGGCCGCGAGCCGGGCACGAAGGTGCAGGTGTTGCTGTCGCGGCGTCGGAAGCTGCGGACGATCGAGGTGAAGCTCGGGGAGGTGCCGCGCCGGCCGAAGGTCGAACGCGCCCCGTCGGCGTCGACGCTCGCCCGCCGAAACCTCGAAGCGCTCCTCACTCCACGGTGAGGCCGCCGTCGGCGGTGAACGTCGCGCCGGTGATGAACGACGACGCGTCGCTCGCGAGGAAGCTCACCAGCGGCGCGATGTCCTCCGGCGCTCCGATGCGACCGAGCGGGGTGCGCGTCAGGATCATCTCCTTGATCTGCGGGTTGTCGACGAGCGCCTGCGAGAACTTGGTCTCGATGAACCCGGGCGCGACGGCGTTGACGCGGATCTGCTCCGGGCCGAGCTCGATCGCGAGGGTCTTCGTCATCGAGATCACCGCGGCCTTCGTCATCGCGTAGACCCCCTGGAAGCGTCCGCCGCGGAGGCCGAGGATGCTCGACACGTTGACGATTGCGCCGGGGCGTTTGGCCTCCATCAGGTGCTCGGCGACGGCGCGGCTCGCTTCGAAGTACCCGCGCACGTTGACGTCGAACGTCTTGTCCCAGGCCGCCGTCTCGACCCCGAGCATCGGGCCGAAGTAGGGGTTGGTCGCCGCGTTGTTCACGAGGGCGTCGACCTGCCCGTACGTCTCGACGGTCTTCGCGACGAGCGCGCGGATTTGCTCCGGGTCGCCGGTGTGACACGCGACCGCGATTGCCTCGCCGCCGTCCGCTTCGATCTGCGCCTTCACGGCGTCGAGGCCCGGCTGTTTGCGCGAGGCGAGGACCACGCGGGCCCCCTGGGCGGCCATCGTGCGCGCGATGGCCTCCCCGATTCCGCGGCTGGCGCCGGTGACGATCGCGACCTTGTCCTTCAGGGGGCTGTCCATGGCCCGAGGTGGTACGGGCTTTCGTCTCGGACGGCAACGGCTCGCTTCGATACACCTGTTTCAACGCCGCCCCCGGCGGGCCGATCGACACGGGGAGGTCATGTTGTTTCTCCGTGCGAGCCTCGCCGCGCTGTTCCTGCTCTCGGCCACCTCGGCCTCGGCCGAGGAGCGCCTGTTTCCGACCGACAACATGCTGGAGCTGGGCATCTTCAGCGGTGCGTTCGTCCCGTCCCAGAACCACGAGCTGTACGACTCGACGCAGTCCTTCCCGTCTCCGCTGAATCGCCTCGGTCCGACGCTCTCGCTCCGCGCGGCGTACTTCCCGCTCGCGTGGGTGGGCGCCGAGCTCGAGGGCGGCGTGATGCCGCAGAAGAACGCGCGCAACGAGTCGGTGAACCTCTTCACGGCGCGTGCGCACGGTGTCTTCCAGCTCCCCTGGCGCGTGACGCCGTTCGTGGTGGCCGGTGGCGGGTACCTCGGTTCGCGCAGCGAGGTCGGCAACGACGTCGACCGCTCGTTGCACTGGGGTGCGGGCCTGAAGTTCTACGCCGCGGAGTGGCTCTCGGTGCGCGCCGACGGACGGCAGATCTGGACCGCGGCCGAGGGGCCGGGCGCGGGCAACACGAGTCACTTCGAGGTGACGGCCGGGCTGACGTTCACGCTGTGGCGTCAGGACGAGGAGCCGCCGCCGGTGGTCTTCGTGGCCGACGCGTTGGCGGCGCCCGAGCCTCAGCCCGAACCGGAGCCCGAGCCCGTTGAGCCGGATCCGATCGAGGTCGTGCAGCGCCTTCAGGTGCCGGCGCAGATGGTGGTCGAGGAGCTCGGACGCGTGTTCTTCCCGTGGGGCATCGCGAAGCTCCGTCCCAACAACTACCCGGCGCTCGACCGAGCGGTGTCGCTGTTGAAGGAGCACCTCGAGCTTCGGGTGCAGGTCGGCGGACACGCCGACTCGACGGGCCCGGATGCGTTCAACCTCGCGCTCTCCACGCGGCGCGCGCGGGCGGTCGTCGACTACCTCGTGAACGCCGGGGTCGGGTCCGAGCGCCTCTCCGTGCGGGGCTTCGGTGAGTGGCACCCGGTCGAGTCGAACGCGACCCGTGAGGGTCGCGCCAAGAACCGGCGCTGCGAGATCCGCGTCGTCGACGCGCGCGGTAACGAGCTGGCGATCAACCCCGAAGAGGACTGACCTGCGTCAGAAGTAGGTGCGCACCAGGACACCCGCGACGTTGACCGAGACGTGGCAGAGCAGCGGTGCGAGGACGCCCTTGGTGAGGTCCTGCAGGATCGCGTAGGGCAGCGCGGCGCCGACGGTGATCATCGTGAGCGCGAGCGCGGTCTGCAGTGGGTCGTCGTGCTGCCAGATGACGAAGTACGTGCCGTAGTAGAGGCCGTAGAGGATCGCGGCGATCGCGATCGCCGTACGGTTCTTCAGCGGGCTGACCGCGAGGACCCGTCCGAGGACCCCGCGGAAGAAGGCCTCCTCGGCGATGGCGAGGGTCGCGGCGAGGATCAGCGCGATCGCGAGCGGGGCTTCCGGGCGTGAAAACGGCGCCATCGCACCCACGCAGGCGCCGGCGAGGATCGCGATGCCGGCCCACTCCCACGACAGCCGCAGCAGCTGCTTCGTGACGGGGAGGGCGCGCTTCAGCGCCAACGCGAGGAGGCCGCCGACGCCGCCGGTGAGGGCGATGCGGAGCCAGAGCACGGCGCTCGCGGGGCGCCAGGCCGCCTCGGCCGCGCCGCCGTCGCGGGCCACCGACGCAAAGAACATCGTCCCCGTGAGGAGCACCCAGGCGCCGAGCACGATCCACAGCGGGGTCATCGAGCGTGCCGCCGGGGTGGGCATCGCGATCGCGCCGTGTGCGATCGGCGCGGCGTCCGCGGGCGGCGGCGTGTGCTCGGGGGGCATCGGATCGTCCTGGCTGGTGAGCGCAAGGTCCTCCGGCTGGAAGTCCTCGTCCGGGTGCACCACCGCGACCTGCGTGTCGGTCGGGTGCACCTCGTCGATGTCGGCGCCCGTGACGCGCACGCCGGAGTCGGTGGGCATGTCGAGGCCGTCGGGGAGGCCGCCGCCGACGAGGGTGTCGAGGTCGCGATCTTCGGGCGTCCCGACCACGGTGCGCACGCCGACCGCCGTCGCGTCGCCCGGGCGCAGCGTGGGGGGCTCACCGTCGGAGGGGTCCGGGCCGTCGATTCGGTCGGGCGTGGGCGTGACGCGGGCGCGCGGGAGCGTGCGCCCCGCCGCGTCGTCCTCGGTGTCCTCGAGGTCGCGCGCTCGGGAGAGGCGTGCCGTCGCCGCGTCGCCCGTGGGGGGAACGCGGAGGAGGTCCGAAGCAGCCGGCGCGCGGCCCCTCGCGGGCTCGGCCGCCACGTCGTGGTCGGTGTCCTCGAGGCGCCCCCCGTTCGGCGGAGGCCTCGACGGCGCCGCGTCACCGCCGTGGTGGGCGAGGAGCGCGGCGTCGTCGGTCGCCTCGGGATCGTCGATCCGCCCGGAGGGCGACGCCGGATCCGTCGTGGGGCCCAGCGTGTCTGGATCCAACAGCACGCCGAAGGCGGTACGGAGGCCGGAGTCGCTGTCCAGCGGCGGGACGTCGTGTCCGGCGGGCGCAAAGGCGGTGCGAAGGCCCGTGTCGCTGTCGAGGGCGGGGACGTCGTGTCCGGCCGGAGCGAACGCGGTGCGAAGGCCCGGGTCGCTGTCGAGTGCGGGGACGTCGTGTCCGGACGGCGCGAAGGCGCTGCGGAGCGCGGCGTCACTGTCGAGGGACGGGACGTCGTGTCCGGCCGGCGCGAGCACGTCGGCGTTATGGTCGGGCGGCGGAACGTCGTGTCCCGCGGGCGCGAAGGCGGTGCGGAGGCCGGAGTCGCTGTCGAGCGCGGGGACGTCGTGGCCGGCGAGCGGAGTGCGTGGGCTGGCGTCACCGCGATGGGACACGCCTCGGTCGGCGGGCGTGAAGGCGGTGCGGAGGCCGGCGTCGCTGTCGACCGCCGGGACGTCGTGTCCGGCGGGGGCGAAGGCGGTGCGGAGGCCGGAGTCGCTGTCGAGCGCCGGCACGTCGTGGCCGGGCCGCGCGCGCGGGCTGGGTGTGTTGTGGCTCGGCGCGCCGAACGCCGTGCGGAGGTTGGGATCGCTGTCGAGCGGGGGCACCTCGCTCCCGGCGGCCCCGAAGGCGGCGCCGGCCCTCGAAGCCGCATCGTCCTGGGCGCCGAACGCAGCCTCCAGCGCCGGGTCGCCGCGGCCGGTATCTGGGTTCGCGGCGACCCCCTCCAACGCCTCGCCGGCGCCGAACCCGCCGACGCCGAACCCATCGACGGCGAACGCCGCCGCGTCCGCCCGGTCGGCGATCGCGTCCGCCTCCGCGCGCTCGGCGTCGAGGTCCGCGGTGGCCTCCGACGGGGCTGCGCCCTGGATGAACGTGTCGTGTCCCTCGGAGGCGTCGCCGCCGATCAGCGTGTCGCGGTCGGTGATGTGGCCGGTGCTCGCGTTGTCGGAGGTGGCGTCCTGGTCGTGCTCGTCGCTCTCGTCGAGGAGCCCGGGCACCATCACCAGCCCGGGCGGCGCGGCGCCGGTCGCGTCGGGCACCGGCACCACGAGGTGTGCGCTGCTCGACGGGGTCGGCTCGTCCTCGACGAAGGGGCCCTCGAACGCGCCGACCAGCGGCCGGTCGTCGAGGTTCAGCGCGCCCGCGCGAAGGCGCTCTTCGAACGCGCGCCGAAAGCGCGGAAGGTTCGCGACGGGGAGGAAGCCGGGCGACGCGTCGGTGGAGGCGACGGCGTCGAAGTCGATGCGTCCCGCCTCGATCGCGGCGCACACGTCCGTCTCCGTGAGCCCTATGAGCTCCGAACCATCGGGATTCCGGACGTGGTAGGTCGCCTCCGCCAGGGGCGCACAGTCTCGGACAACCCGACCGCTTTATCAACGCACCCGGCTCATGGTCCTCTGTCGGCCATGCACCCCGAAGAGAACCTTGAATCCCGCGTGCGGCGCCTCGAACGTCGCCTGAGGCACACGATCGCGCTCGCGGTGGTGGCTGTCCTCGCGGTCGGGCTGGTCGCTGCGAAGCGGACGGCGCCGGCCGTCGTCGACGCGCGGGCGTTTGTGCTGGTCGACGAGTCCGGCAACAGCCGCGCGCAGCTGGCGCTGACCGACGACGGCGCCGTGAGCTTCCTCATGCAGGGCCCCGGCGGCCGCTCCGACGCGGGGATGACGGTGATGTCGGACGGCAGCGTTGCGCTCCGACTGAAGAACACCCAGCGCACCGGAACGATCGAGATCGCGCCGGACGGCGCGGCCCACGTGCGATTCATGCAGGCCACGAGCAAAGCGGCGGTCGAGCTGGGCATCGACGCGAAGGGCCGCCCCCGCATCGTGCTCAACGACGGGTTCGGCAAGGTGGTGCACCAGGCGCCGTGACCTCGGATTCGTGGTAACTCGGGCTCGCCAGCCATGCGCGAAGTCGAGTCCTCGATCGAACGAGTCACCGTCTACCGTCAGGGCGCCCGGGTCCGCCGCCGCGTGGAGGTCGCGCCCGTCGAGGACACCGTCTCGATACCCGGCCTCCCGCTCGCGTTGACCGACGGCACCGTCCGGGTGTCGGTCATCGAGGCCGAAGGGGGCGCGGACCTCGTGGTGCGAAGCGTCCACGTCGGCCTGTATGTCGCGCCAAAGGGCTCGCTCCCCGAGCCGCCGGACGAAGCCGAGATCCGCGAGCTGGAGCGACGCATCGAGAAGCTCGACGTCGAGCGCGAAGATCTCGAGCTGGAGAATGCGCTGCTCGGCGACATGGAGGTGCCGGCGCGGCCCGAGCCGGAGGAGGGCAAGGCACCCCCGGCCTCGCCGATCGCGGCGCGTGAGCTGCTCGAGTCGTTCGTGCACGACGCCCGGACGACGCGCTCGGAACGGCGCCGCACGATCGAAGACGAGATCACGCAGCTGAAGAAGCGCCTCACCGAGCTGCGGATGCGGCGGGAGGAGGCGTCGACCGCACGGCGAATCTCGACGCAGGAGGTCACCAAGACCGTGGTCGCGAAGCTCTCCGGCTCGGCGACCCGGGCGGTGCTCGCGCTCGATTACCACGTGGGCGGCGCGCGCTGGGCGCCGGCCTACCAGGTGCGCCTCGCGAAGGACGCGACCTCCGCGGAGATCGTTCAGCGGGCGCTGGTGTGTCAGCAGAGCGGGGAGGACTGGCGGGGCGTTCGCCTGTCGCTATCGACCGCGAACCCGATGACGTGGACGGAGCTACCCGAGCTGTCGGCGCTGCGCATCGGCAAACGTCAGGCGTCGCCGTCCTCGAAGCGGGGCTTCAGGCCGCCGCCGGCGGGAGCATCGCAGCTGTACGCCGACTACGACCGCGCGCTGCAGGCCACTTCGCGCATGGTGCCGCCGGCCGAGCCCTTCGTGGCGCCGTCGACGAACATCGTGGCGCCGTCGGTGACCGTGGAGCGGCAGCACCCGGCCTACGGCGGGGGCATGGATCCTTCGATGATGGCGGCGATGTCTTCCGTGGGTGGTGCGGCGCCGGAGCCCGACGCGTTCGAAGACGAGGGCTACGACGAAGAGGCCGACGAGATGATGGCGATGACGGAGATGCCGCCGCCGAGCGCGAAGCTGATGCGTTCGGCGCCGCCGGCCCCGGCGCGTCCGGCGCCGACGGTCCGCGCGCGTCGCAAGGAGAAGAAGCGCTCGGCCGCGCTGCGCGAGGAGAGCGGAGGCATCCCGACCACGGTGCTGGAGGCGACGATCTATACACAGCTCGTGCTGCAGTCCCCGGCGGACGGGGCGCGGCGACAGCGCCTCCTCCCGGTGGACCGGCGCGCGCAGTACCTCGAGACACTGAGCCGGGACGGGCGCGCGTTGGACCTGGACGTGCTGAGCGTCGTCGAACAGGCGGTGCGGCGCGCGCACGCGGCGTCGGACGTCGCGCTGCCGCGGGACGCGATCGACGTCGGGCGAGCGTCGGGTGCGTTCGACTACACCTACGACGCGGACGCGCCGGTGGACGTGGACTCCGACGGGGTCTTCCACTCGGTGCCGCTCGGGACGCGCAAGTCGGCTTGCGACGTCCACTACGTGGTGGTGCCGCGTGAGGACGAGAACGTCTTCCGCATCGCGGAGATCGAGAACCCGCTCTTCGCGCCGCTGCTGTCCGGGCCGGCGGAGCTGTACGTCGGTGACGAGTACGTGCTCACGACTTCGATCGACAACGTCGCGCCGAAGGGGCGCCTCACGTTGGGGTTGGGCGTCGAGCAGGCGATCCGTTGCGCACGCAACACACGTTTCTCGGAGCAGCGCACGAGCGACGCGGTGGTCGCGACGAACGAGCTCGTGCACGACATCGCGGTGGAGCTCGTGAACAACCTCGGCCGTGACGTGCGCTGCGAGGTGCGGGAGCGCATCCCCTGGCCAGACGCGGACGCGGAGGTCGTGGTGGAGGAGGTCGAGGTCGCGCCCGCGTGGACGCGGTACGACCAGGAGGAGCGCGGTGCGCCGCTGGTGGGCGGGCGGTCATGGACGGTGAGCGTCCCGGCGCGCTCCGAGGTGAAGCTGTCGGCGCGCTACGTCGTGAAGATCTACGCCAACAACGAGATCGTTGGCGGCAACCGAAGGGAGGCCTGAGGTGAGCGAGGTTCGACACTTCCCGCCGATCGATACGTCGCGCACCGTGGTGCCCGTCCCCGTGCGCGAGGTGACGCTGCTCGAGGACCGCGCGCGGGTGCGGCGCTGGGCGGAGGTCGACGTGGTCGAGGGGACGAATCGGCTCGTCGTCCTCGACGTCGCGCCGACGCTCCAGGACGTGTCGCTGGCCGGCGCGATCGACGGCGAAGCGAAGGTGACGGATCTGCGGTGCCGGCGCGCGATGCGCGTGTGGCACGAGGACCAGCCCGAGGACATCGCGCGGATCGACACGGAGATCGAGGGGCACCGCCGGACGCTGCGGCACCTGTCGGAGGACCGTACGCGGTTGGCGGATCGCTACGAGCAGATCTCGGACATCGCGATGAAGAGCGCGGAGGAGATCCCGGTCGACGCGGCGTGGGGGATGGTGAATCAGCAGGCCTGGCGCGAGAACTTCGAGCGGCTCTTCGAGCGGATGCGCTCGATGCGGCAGGAGACGTTCGACGTCTACCACCACCAGATCGACACGAGTGAAGCGCTCGACAACGCCGTGCTGCGGCGGCAAGCCGCGACGACGACGACGCGCCGGTTCGTAGCGTGGGTGGAGATCGACGTACACGCCACTGCGGCCGGCAAGCTGCGGCTGGAGGTCGACTACGTGGTGCCGAGCGCGCTGTGGCGCCCGATGCACCGGGCGCGGTTGGTCGACGGCAAGGTGGCTTTCGAGATGTCCGCGGTGGTGTGGCAGCGGACGGGTGAGGACTGGTCGGACGTGGAGCTCGCGTTCTCGACCGCGCGCTCCTCACTCGGCACCGAGCCGCCGCTGCTCTCCGACGATCGCCTCACGGCGCGGCGGCGATCCGAGCAGGTGGAGGTCGAGGCGCGGCAGGTCCGCGTGCAGCGCGCGCAGGTGAAGGGCGGCGGCGGGCCGGGTGGTGCGCCCTCGGCACGGGAGCTGCCGGGCGTGGACGACGGCGGTGACATCCAGGTGCTGCGCGCGGACGGGCGACACGACGTGCCCTCCGACGGGCGGCCGACGACGGTGCCGGTCGACGCGTTCGAGGCGCCGTGTGAGGCGCGGCTGGTCGTGATCGCCGAGCTCGACACGAAGGCGTTCCTCGAGACGGTCCTGGTGAACACCGGGTCGCGTCCGATCCTCGCCGGGCCGGTGGCGCTGGTGCGGGAGCACGGGTTCGTCGGTTGGACGGAGACGTTGTTCGTGGCGCCGGGGCAGCGGTTCTCGCTGTCCTTCGGACCGGACGACGCGGTGCGCGTGACGCGCACGGTGCAGGAGGCGTCGGAGGTCGACCACGTGGACGGCTGGCGCGTGGACGCGCGGCTCGTGAAGATCTTTCTGTCGAACCTCGGCGGGGATCCGAAGCGGCTGGCGATCACGGAGCGCATCGCGGTCTCGGAGGTCGAGCAGGTGCGCGTGGCGCTGCTCGAGGAGGACACGTCGCACGGCTCTTCCGTCGACGACGACGGCTTCGTGCGGTGGACGCTGGACCTGGATCCGCACGGCCGCGCGACGCGCCAGCTCGCCTGGTCGGTCGCGGTCGCCCCGGGCGTGGAGGGCCTCTAGATGGACGAAGACGAGACGATGGACGAGTACGACGGCCTCATGACCCTCGACGAGGACGACCCGACGGTGCGCGGGGAGATCCTGAAAGCGGGCGCCGTGGCGCACGAGGAAGAGACGGAGCTCGGTGGGGCGCGGAAAGCGGCGCGCGCGGGCCGGGACGATCGGTTGCGGGCGATCGCTCGGAAGCTGATCCGGCGGTTGGAGCGGGAGTAGGAAGCGCGCTTGGCGCGCTTCTTCAGGGCACGAGCTCGGACGGTCGTCGCCCCTTCGGGGCGATGACCGCCTCGCTCAGAACTGCTCGGCTTCCGTGGACTCCTTCAGCGCGAGGGTCGACGCGGTGCCGCCGCTGATGACCTGTGCGACCTCGTCGAAGTAACCCGTGCCGACCTCGCGCTGGTGGCGCGTGGCGGAGTAGCCGTTGGTCTCGCTCGCGAACTCGGCCTGCTGCAGCCGCGAGTAGGCGGCCATGCCCTCGGTCTTGTACTCGCGCGCCAGCTCGAACATCGAGTGGTTGAGCGCGTGGAAGCCGGCGAGGGTGACGAACTGGAACTTGTAGCCCATCGCGCCCAGCTCACGCTGGAACTTCGCGATCGTGGCGTCGTCGAGCTTCTTCTTCCAGTTGAACGACGGCGAGCAGTTGTACGCGAGGAGCTTGTTCGGGAACTTCTCGCGGATGCCCTCTGCGAACTGCTTGGCCTCGTCGAGGTCCGGGTGCGAGGTCTCGCACCAAATGAGGTCCGCGTAGGGCGCGTAGGAGAGGCCGCGGTCGATCGCCATCTCGATGCCGCCCTTGATGCGGAAGAAGCCCTCCGGCGTGCGCTCGCCCGTGCAGAACTTCCGGTCGCGCGGGTCGATGTCGCTGGTGAGGAGGCGCGCCGCGTCGGCGTCGGTGCGGGCGATGAGGACGGTCGGGACGTTGCAGACGTCGGCCGCGAGGCGCGCGGCGATCAGGCTGCGGATGAACTGGCTCGTGGGGACGAGGACCTTGCCGCCGAGGTGGCCGCACTTCTTCTCGCTGGAGAGCTGGTCCTCGAAGTGAACGCCCGCTGCGCCCGCTTCGATCATGCCCTTCATCAGCTCGAATGCGTTGAGCGGGCCGCCGAAGCCGGCCTCGGCGTCCGCGACGATCGGCGCGAACCAGTAGCGGTCGCCCATCGTGCCTTCGCTGTGCTCGATCTGGTCGGCGCGCTGCAGCGCCTGGTTGATGCGGTTGACGAGCATCGGCACCGAGTTCGCGGGGTACAGGCTCTGGTCCGGGTACATCTGGCCGGAGAGGTTCGCGTCCGCGGCGCACTGCCAGCCGGAGACGTAGATCGCCTTGAGGCCCGCGCGGACCTGCTGCATCGCCTGGTTGCCGGTGAGCGCGCCAAGCGCGTTCACGAAGGGCTCCTCGTTGATGAGCTGCCAGAGGCGGCGCGCGCCGAGGTCGGCGAGGGTGTACTTGATGTCGATCGAGCCACGGAGGCGCGCGACGTCCTGCGGGGAGTAGGGGCGGGTGATGCCTTCGAAGCGGTCGGCGGTGACGGTGGTGGCTGCGGACATGGGTTTGGTTTCCTTTCGGCGCGTTCTATTCGAACGATTACATTGAATGGTGATTGTTGAGCGTGGGGTGTGACGCGTCAGGTCGCGGAACCCGAGACGAGCACGTCGTACGCGGGGAGCGTGAGGAAATCTGAGCAGGTGGTGTCGGTAGCGAGGCGCTCGAAGATCGCCTTGGCCTCGGCGAAGCGTCCGTGTGCGAACCGCTCGGCGCCGACGTCGGCCTCGATCTTCTTCATCTCCTCGTCGAGGATGGTCTTCACGAGCGCGACGTCGACCGTGCGCCCGTCCTCGAGGGTCGCGCCGTGTTTGATCCACTGCCACAGCTGGGTGCGTGAGATCTCCGCGGTCGCGGCGTCCTCCATGAGGTTGTAGAGCGGCACGCAGCCGGAGCCGCGCAGCCACGCTTCGAGGTAGAGCACGCCGACGTTCACGTTCTCGCGGACGCCCGCCTCGGTGCGCGTGCCGGTCGGCACGGCGACGAGGTCGGCCTCCGTGACGTTGACGTCCTCGCGGAGGTTGTCGAGCTGGTTCGGCGTCTTCATGTGCTCGTCGAAGATCGCCTTCGCGACGCCCACCAGGCCCGGGTGCGCGACCCACGTGCCGTCGTGGCCGTTTTCGACCTCGCGGAGCTTGTCCGCGCGGACCTTCGCGAGCGCCTTTTCGTTCGCCTCGGGGTCGTTCTTGATCGGGATCTGCGCGGCCATGCCGCCCATCGCGTGGACGCGGCGCTTGTGGCAGGTCTTGATGACGAGCTGCGAGTACGCCGCCATGAAGGGCTGCGTCATGCCGACCTGCGCGCGGTCGGGGAGCACACGCTCCGCGTGGTTCTGGAACGTCTTGATGTAGCTGAAGATGTAATCCCAGCGTCCGCAGTTGAGGCCCGCCGAGTGCGCGCGCAGCTCGTAGAGGATCTCGTCCATCTCGAACGCGGCGGGGAGTGTCTCGATCAGGACCGTCGCCTTGATGGTGCCCTGCGCGACGCCGAGCTTGTCCTGCGCGCGGACGAAGACGTCGTTCCACAGGCGCGCCTCGAGGTGGCTCTGCATCTTCGGGAGGTAGAAGTACGGCCCCGAACCCTTCGCGGTGAGCGCCTTCGCGTTGTGGAAGAAGTACAGGCCGAAGTCGAAGAGGCCCGCCGGCACCGGGGCGCCGTCGACGACCATGTGTTTTTCGACGAGGTGCCACCCGCGGGGGCGCACGAGGAGCGTCGCCACGTCGTCGTTCAGCGCGTAGTCCTTGCCCTTCGCGTCGTCGCGGAAGCTGATCGTCCCGCGGACCGCGTCGCGCAGATTGATCTGGCCCTCGACGACGTTCGACCACGACGGCGCGTTCGAGTCCTCGAAGTCCGCCATGAACATGTTCGCGCCCGAGTTGAGCGCGTTGATGATCATCTTGCGGTCGACGGGGCCGGTGATCTCGACGCGGCGGTCGACCAGATCGTCGGGCAGCGGCGCGACCGTCCAGTCGCCCTCGCGGACCGACTTCGTCTCTTCGAGGAAGTGGGGGGTGTCGCCCGCGTCGAAGCGGGCCTGCGCCTGGACTCGGCGCTCCAGGAGCTCGTTGACGCGCTGCGTGAAGGTCCGCGCCAGGTCGGCGACGAACGCAACGGCCTCGTCCGTGAGGATGTTATCGTAGCCAGGAGCGAGGGGGCCGCGCAGATCGACGTCTTTCATCTGCGGAACATCTTGAACTGACACGCAAGAAAGCGCAATTAACTAATAAAATCAGTGAGTTAATCTGTTCGTGATCAGTCAACGTTTGGCTGTAAAACTGTAAACGTTGTGAAGAGTTGACAACGCACCGCGAAATCATTGAGCTTTTGGCCTCATGGCCGAGTCGCCGAAGCTGGGATCGAAGATCCGCGCCCTCCGCCGCCGCGAAAACCTCACGCAGGTCCAGCTCGCGCAGCGCCTCGATATCAGCGCGAGCTACCTCAACCTCATCGAGCACAACCGCCGCCCGCTCTCCGCGCACCTGCTGATCAAGCTCGCGCAGATGTTCAACCTCGACCTGCAGTCGTTCACCGTCGACGACCAGGCGCAGATGGTCGGCGACCTCATGGAGGCCTTCGCGGACCCGATGTTCGACAGCCTCGAGCTCGTCCAGGGCGACGTCCGCGAGTTCGCGAACAACTACCCGAACCTCGCGCGCGCGACGTCCACGCTCTACCAGGCCTACCGCACCGCCAAGGACTCCGCCTCCGCGCTCGCGTCGAGCGTGAGCGACGAAGGCTCCGAGCCGGTGGGCATGCCGAGCGAGGAGGTCAGCGACCTCATCCAACGCCACCACAACTACTTCCCGGATCTCGAGGACGCCGCCGAGATGCTCTGGCGGATCGCCCGCCTCGACGGCAACGACATGTACCGCGGCCTCGTCGAGTACCTCGACTCCGTCCACGGCATTCAGGTTCGCGTCGAGAAGGAAGCCAACATGGGCGGGCACGTCCGCGTCTTCCAACCGCGGGAGCACGTGCTGCTCCTCTCCGAGATCCTCGCGCCGCGCTCGCGCAACTTCCAGCTCGCGCACCAGATCGGGTTGCTCGACAGCTCCGACGTCCTCAACCGCATCTCCCGCGACCACGGCCTGACGTCGCCCGAATCTCGTTCGCTGTGCCGCGTCGCGCTCGCGAACTACTTCGCCGGTTCGGTGTTGATGCCGTACCAGCCGTTCCTCGACGCCGCGAAGGACCTCGCCTACGACGTCGAGCTCCTCGGGCACCGCTTTCGCTCCAGCTTTGAGCAGGTCTGTCACCGCCTCACCACGCTGCGACGTCCCGGGCAGGAGGCCATCCCGCTGCACATGGTTCGCATCGACGTCGCGGGCAACATCTCCAAGCGCTTCTCCGCCTCCGGCTTCCGCTTCGCCCGCTTCTCCGGCGCGTGCCCACGGTGGAACGAGCACCAGGCCTTCCTCACGCCGGGCATGGTGCGCGTGCAAATCTCCCAGATGCCCGACGGCACCGCCTACTTCTCCGTGGCCCGGACCGTCCGCGACAACAGCGGCGGCTTCACCGCGCCCCACGCCCTCCACGCCGTCGGCATCGGCTGCGAAGTGCGCTTCGCGAAGGCGCTGGTCTACGCGCGCGGTGTCGATCTCGAGAGCCTCACCGCCGCCGTCCCGATCGGCGTCGCGTGTCGAATGTGCGAACGCACCGACTGCGAGCAGCGCGCGTTCCCGCCGCTGCTGATGCCGCTGCGGGTCGACGAAAACCGCCGCGCGCGCTCGTTCTACGTCACGCCCCCCGTCGAGCAGGAGTAGTGGTCAACGTGGCGGCGGGGTGTTAATCCGCCCCGATGGAGCAGCGGCGCAGCCAACGGTACCCGCAGTCGCTCCCGGTGCAGCTCACGGTCGGGCGCACCAAGCTCGACGCCAAGACCCTCGACGTCAGCCGTCACGGCCTCTTCGTGAAGACGGACGCCTCCGTCGAAGAACGGCAGCTCCTCCAGCTCTCGATCGACATCCCGAGCGGTCCGCTCCCCGCGACGGCCGTGGTCTCCCACCGAAAGCTCGGACAGACCCCGGGGCTCGGGCTGCAGCTCTTTGCGCTCTCGTCCGCATCCAAGGCGCGCTGGGACGAGTTCGTCTACGGGCTCGACGCCGCGGGGGTCGCGCCCGCCCCGTCGAGAACCGCACCCGACACCCCCACGTTCCTCATCAAGCTGAAGAACGTGAACCGCCTCCTCGAGTTCTACGACCGGAACGTCCGCGCCGGCGCGCTGTACCTCACGACGCCGGTGCTCCGGGAGCAGGGCACGAAGGTCGCGCTCAACATGATCCACCCCGACTCCGAGGAGGAGTTCGTGCTCACCGGCAACATCGCGAGCGTCTGCATGGACACGCCGAAGGGGATGGAGATCCACCTCGACCGCATGTCGGACAGCGCGCTCGCGGGCTTCCGCGAGTACGTGACGACGGGGGTCCGTCCGGACGTCCCCGAGCGTGTGCCCAGCGCCGAAGCGATCCCCGCGTCGATCCCCACGGAGGAGGCGCTCTCCGAGGACCTCTCGATCGACATCGTCGTCGACGAGGGCGCGCTCGAAGACAGCACGCAGTTCGTGTGGCGTGATGTCAGCGAGGACGACCTCGTCATCGACTTCGACACGACGGGCTTGGGCGAGGTGCGCAAGGGCACGACCGACCTCGCGCCGATCACCGAAGAAAACCTCAGCCGCGACATCACCTCGCCGTACCCGCAGACACCGATCACGGCCTCGCTCGGGCCCGAGCGCGAGCTCCTGGTCGCGGTGCGCTGTGACAAGTGTGAAGCGGAGTACGGCAGCCTCCGCCTCGGGCCCGCGAAGGGCGACCTCGGCGTGATCGCGTCGCACCAACCGTACTGGTGGCCGAGCGAGCAGAAGATCGTCTCGATCTTGCGCCTCAACCCGCCCGAGGAACGTCGGGAGCTCCGTGCCCAGCTCGGCGAGCTCGAGCTCAACCGCCCCATCAGCCTGCGCCTCGCGTTCAAGATCGCGGACATGTCCGGCCCTCCGCGCTGCCCCGACGGCACCGCGGCACGCGTGACCCCGCTGATCCGCGCGCTCAAGGAAGCGATCACCGCGCTGGGCGAAGCCCCCCGGATCGATCTCGACGTCGTGCGGTGCAGCGCGTGTCAGGAGCGCGGCGTCGTCGTCGAGCGCTGGGACTGATCCGTCATCCGCCGTGCCCCAGGAAGAAGAACTTGGCGAGGAAGAGGAGGGCGAGCACGACCATCATCGGGTGAATGTCGCGGTGGCGCCCCGCGAGGAGCTTCACCGTCGGGTAGGTGACGAACCCGAGCGCGAGCCCGTCGGAGATCGAGAACGTCAGCGGGATGGCGAGGCAGGCGACCACCGCCGGGATGGCTTCCGTGAGATCGTCGAACGCGATCTTCACGAGGTTCTTCAGCATGAACACCGCGACGATGATCAGTACGGGCGCCGTCGCCTGCCACGGCACCACGCCGATCAACGGCGAGACGAACAACATCGCGAGGAACCCGAGGCCCGTCACGACGGCCGTGAGCCCGGTGCGGCCGCCGGCGGCGATGCCGGACGTGCTCTCCACGTACGAGGTTACGGTCGAAGTCCCGAACGCAGCGCCGACCATCGTGCCGACCGCGTCTGCGCTGAGCGCGCGGGTGGCGCCGGGGAGGTACGTCGTCCCCTCCTCCTTCTTCGCGAGCATGCCGCCCTGATCCGCGACGCCGATCAGCGTGGCGATCGAGTCGAACAGATCCACGAACGCAAACGCGAAGATCAGCTCCAACACACCGACGCCGAGCGCCGCCTTCAGGTCCATCGCGAGGAACGTCTCGCTCATCGACGGCGGCATCGCGACGATCTGTTCGGGGACCTTCGCCACGCCGACCACCATCGCCAGCGCGGTCGCGATCGCGATGCCGTAGAGCAGTGCGCCGCGCACGCCGCGCGCGAGCAGGACGCCGCAGGCTACGAGGCCCACGAACGTCACGAGCGCCTCGTAGCTCGTGACGTCACCGAGCCCGACCAGCACCGTGGGCCGGTCGACGATGATCTTCGCGTTGATGAGCCCGACGAACGCGATGAAGATCCCGATGCCGGCGGCGATCGCGTGTTTCATCGAGTCGGGGATGGCCTCGATGATGCGCTCGCGCACCCCCGTCACGCTGAGCACCAAGAACAGCACGCCGGAGATGAACACCGCGCCGAGCGCGGTCTGCCAGCTGTGCCCGAGCGTCCCGCACACGGTGAACGCGAAGTAGGCGTTCGTGCCCATGCCCGGCGCGACGCCGATCGGGAGCCGCCCGTACCACCCCATCAGGAACGACGCGAAGGCGGCGGACAGACACGTCGCCGTGATCACCGCGCCGACCGGCATCCCGGCCGCCTTCAGGATCGCCGGGTTGACGACGACGATGTACGCCATCGTGAGGAAGGTCGTCGCACCCGCGATGACCTCGGTCCGTACGTCACTGCCGGCGCCACGAATCGAGAAGTGGCGTTCGAGCGCGGCGCGCACGGTGTTACTTCTTCAGGGTCGTCGAGACCTGCGCGTAGGCGATGTCGCCGCACGCGGCCATGAGCAGCTTGCCCTCCGCGAGCTGACCGCTGTCATGGGGGATGGTCGCGGAGTCCCCATCGACCCCTACGACGGAGCGCAACACAGCTTGCGCCTGCGCGAGGGCGCGCGCCTTCGCCTCGGCGGGGGCCTGGGTCGGGTTGTGCGTGTTCTGGGACATGCCGACGCCCACGTAGGTGTCGCCTTCCTTCCACCCGATGCGCGTCGTCCAGTCGGGGCAGTGCTCCGGGACCGGCGGTGCTTGCTCGAAGAGCTTGGCGGGACACGCGGGGAGGGCGGGCGGTGGCTGCTTCTTCATGCGGCCGATCGCGACCCACTCGTCGTTGCACATGTGTGCGTAGAGCACCTCGCTGTCTTCGAGGATGTAGCGCTCGTTCACGTCCATGACACGCGCTGCGCGTGCGACGGCGGCGCGCGCCTTCGCGGCGACGACCGCCTTCGCGAGCGGCTTCGAGGACGTGATCTTCTTGCGGCCGACGGCGTACACCCAGCCGTCTTCGTGGCACGCGTCGAGCCCGACCCACTTCGGCGCCGGGTCGCACCCGGTGGGTTTCAACTCGGCGGGGGTCGTGTTGACCTGCGGCGCGGCCTCCTTGGGCTTCGCATCCTCCTTCGCCGGCGCTTTGCACGCGGCGATCCCGCAGACCACGCCCAGCGATACGACGAATCCACGTACGTTCATGGCGCGGAGCATGCCACCGAGGCTTCGGACTAGCCAAACGTCGCGTTCCGTCTTAACAGGCCGGCCTATGACCGACGCCGACCTCAGGACCCTCGCCGCCCATACGATCCGCGCCCTTTCGATCGACGGCGTGAACGCCGCCAACAGCGGGCACCCCGGAGCCCCCATGGGCCTCGCCGACATCGCGACGGTCCTGTGGAAGGACATCCTGCGCTTCGATCCGAAGAACCCCGACTGGGCGGATCGCGATCGCTTCGTCCTCTCCAACGGTCACGCGTCGATGCTCGTGTACTCGGTCCTGCACCTGACCGGCTACGACCTCCCGCTCCAACAGCTGAAGGACTTCCGGCAGCTCGGCTCGAAGACCCCCGGCCACCCCGAGTACGGCCTCACGCCCGGCGTCGAGACGACGACGGGTCCGCTCGGGCAGGGCTTCGCGAACGCCGTCGGGTTCGCGCTCGCGACGCGCATGGCGAAGGCCCGCTACAACGGCAAGGGCGGCTTCGATCCGATCTCCCATCGCGTCTACTGCATCATGGGCGACGGCTGCATGATGGAGGGCATCACGAGCGAGGCCGCGTCGATGGCGGGGCACCTCGGGCTCGGCGAGCTGATCGCGATCTACGACGACAACCAGATCACGATCGACGGCAGCACGGACATCACCTTCACCGAGGACGTCGAGGCCCGCTACCAGGCCTACGGCTGGCACACGCTGCGCGTCGACGGGCACGACCAAGCCGCGATCAAGGACGCCATCGAAGCCGCGCAGAAGGTCGAGGACAAACCGTCCCTCATCCTCGCGAAGACGCACATCGGCTACGGCAGCCCGAACCGCCAGGACAAGGCGAAGGCCCACGGCGAGCCGCTCGGGGACGAGGAGGGGCGCCTCACCAAGGAGAAGCTCGGCTGGACCGGCGGGCTCTTCGAGGTGCCGGACGACGTGCGGAAGTTCTTCGCCGACGCGGCTGCGCTCGGCACCGGCGATCGCGAGCGTTGGGACGAGCGCATGTCGAAGTGGCGCGGTGAGCACGAAGACCTCGCCGCGGCGTGGGACGGTGGTGCGGTCGCGGATCTCGACGAAGCGGTCGCCGCGGCCCTCGCCGACGCGAAGGGCGCCACGCGTGCGATGAGCGGCCAGGCGATCAACGCGATCGCGCCGAAGGTCGCCGGGCTCGTCGGCGGCTCCGCGGACCTCGCGGGTTCGAACAAGTCGCTGATCAAGGACACCACGATGATCGCCACGAACGACTTCGCGGGGCGGAACATCAGCTTCGGCGTCCGCGAGCACGCGATGGCGGCCATCACCAACGGCCTCGCGCTCTACGGCGGCTTCGTCCCGTTCGGGGCGACGTTCCTGACCTTCTCGGACTACATGCGTCCGGCGGTGCGGCTGTCGGCGCTGATGAAGATCCGCGCGCTGCAGGTCTTCACCCACGACTCGATCGGCCTCGGCGAGGACGGCCCGACGCACCAGGCGGTCGAGCACCTGTGGGCGCTGCGCATGATCCCCGGCCTGTACGTCTGGCGCCCGGCCGACGGCGTCGAGACCGCGATGGCCTGGACCTACGCCGTTCAGGGCGGTGAGCCCGCGCCGCACGCGCTGGTGTTCACGCGCCAGAGCGTCGCGAAGCTCGACCGCGCCGACGGCTTCTCCACGACCGACGTGCACAAGGGCGGCTACGTCCTGAAGGACCGCGAGGGCGCCAAGGCGGCGATCATCGCGACCGGCAGCGAGGTCGGTCTCGCGGTCGACGCCGCGAACGCCCTGGAGGCGAAGGGCGTCCCGGTGCGCGTGGTGTCGATGCCGTGTGTCGAGCGCTTCCTGGAGCAGGACGCCGCCTACCAGGCCAGCGTCCTCCCGCCCGGGATGAAGCGCGCCGCGGTCGAGGCGGGCCGCTCGACGCCCTGGAAGATCCTCACGGGCCTCGACGGCCTGGAGTTCGGCGTCGACTCGTTCGGCGAGAGCGCGCCGTACGAAGAGGTCTACGCGCACTTCGGGCTGACGCCCGAGAACATCGCCGAGAAGATCGCGGCCTGGGTCTGAGCCTCAGCGCCGACGTCGACGCCGCCGGCCGCTCGACTTCGCGGCGGGCGGCGGCTGCACGTTCATCGGCACGTTCGACTTGTAGGGGTGGTTGTCGATCACCCGCACGCGCTGCCGGATCGTCTTCTCGATGTCCTTTAGGTAGGCGCGCTCGTCCACGTCACAGAACGACAGCGCGACGCCTTCGTTACCGGCGCGCGCAGTCCGGCCGATCCGGTGCACGTAGCTCTCGGGGATGTTCGGCAGGTCGAAGTTGATCACGTGGGTGATCCCGGCGACGTCGATGCCGCGCGCCGCGATGTCCGTCGCGACGAGCACGCGGATCTCACCCTTGCGGAACTTCTCGAGCGCGCGCTCGCGCGCCGACTGCGACTTGTTGCCGTGAATCGCGTCCGCCGGGACGTTGCACTTCTGCAGGTGCTTCGCGGCGCGGTTCGCGCCGTGTTTGGTGCGCGTGAAGACGAGCGTGCGGCGCAGCTCGGGGTTCGCGAGGATCTCCGCGAGCAGCGCCCGTTTGTCCTCCTTCTCCACGAACAGCACCCCCTGCTCGATCCGCTCGACCGTGGTCGCCGGCGGCGTAACCTCGACGCGGCGCGGTTTGTTCAACAGGCGCTCCGCGAGCTTGACGATGTCGTTGGGCATCGTCGCCGAGAACAGCGCCGACTGGCGGCGATCGGGGAGGGCGTCGATCACCTTGCGGACGTCGTGGATGAAACCCATGTCGAGCATGCGATCCGCCTCGTCGAGGACGAAGTACTCGACCCGCGCGAGATCGACGTAGCCCTGACCCATGAGGTCGAGGAGCCGCCCGGGCGTCGCGACGACGATCGGGACACCGCGCTTCAGCGCGTCGACCTGCGGGCGCTGCCCGACGCCGCCGAAGATGACGATGTGTTTCTGCCCGAGGCGTTTACCGTAGGCGGCGAGGTTGTCGCCGATCTGCGCGGCGAGCTCGCGCGTTGGAGTGAGCACCAGCGCCCGGATCGGCCGCCCGCGCGGCGCCGGTCGCTCGGCGAGGTGTTGGAGCAGCGGCAGCGAGAACGCCGCGGTCTTGCCGGTGCCGGTCTGGGCGACGCCGAGGAGATCGACGCCCTCGAGGAGCGGCGGGATGGCCTGCGCCTGGATGGGCGTGGGGGTCTCGTAACCCTTGGCGTCGAGCGCGCGCAGAAGCGGGGGGATGAGCGAGAGCTCGGAGAAGGACACGTCGGTCATGGTTTCCTGGGCCCCTCCTGGGGGGCGTGCACGGCCGCATTCGCGTACTCAGATGACAAGCGCGAGGGCCGGGGCTGGTGGGAACGTCGGCGCTTTGCCCGGATAGATCAAGCGAATGTGACAAAGACTTGGCCGCGTCGCGCTCGCGGTCACATCCGTGCGTTCCCCATCGTACGAGGCTACGGTCACCGGTATGAGAGGCGTGTGAGAATCGCCCCGATTCCGAGGTTAGTTCGTTCGCTGGCCGATGACGGGGGACTCAGCGACCGTTCGCGCGCTTCGCGTACGCGCCGAGCCACGCCTTCTCGTCCGCGCTCAGCATCTTCGTCTCGATGAGGCGTTTGTCGAGGGGCGAGAACGTCAGCGGCTTCACGCGCAGGAAGTCGTTCGACTTCGGCACCGCTTCCACCGTGCAGAGGTTCTCGATCCGGATGCCGCCGAACTTCGGCAGGTACACCCCCGGCTCGATCGAGAACACGTGGCCCTCCTCGAGGGCGACGTTCGTGCCCGGCGCGATGCGCGGCGGGAACTCGTGCACGTTGATCCCCACCCCGTGACCCGTGCCGTGGTTGTAGTTCAGGCCCTCGGCCCACAGCGGCGCGCGGACGATCGCGTCGAGCGCCGCGCCCGTCGTGCCGCGCGGGAACGTCGCGCGCATCCCGGCGACCGCAGCCTTCAGCACCAACGTGTAGAGGCGGCGCTGCTCCGCGTTGCCCTTCGCCTTCTTGTCGTCGACGAGGAACGTCCGCGTGAGATCCGTCGCGTAGCCCTCGGCGAAGTACGCGCCGGTGTCGAGCAGCATCAGCTCGCCGCGCTTCAGCGCGCGGCGCGCCGACGGATCGCTGTAGTGGATGATCGCGCCGTTCTTCCCGGCCGCGCTGATGATCTTGAACGACAGCCCCGTCGCCTCACGCGCGAAGAACAGCTCCTGCACCTTGTTGGCGAAGTCCTTCTCGGAGACCTTCTTGCCCGCGACGACCTCGGAGCAGACCCACTGGATCGCCGCCTCGACCACACCGTCCGCGCGCGCGAAGGCGTCCTGCATCGCCTTCAGCTCCGCCGGGTTCTTCCTCGCCTTCATCTGCTGGATCGGCGAGGGCAGGGCGATCGCCTCCGCGCCCGTCGACTCGATCTGCTGGCGTCCCCACTCCGAGTTGCCGTCCGGGTCGTAGGCGATGCGGCTGCGCTTCGCCTTCTTGCCCATCAACGTCCAGAACTCGGACTCCGGCACGAACAGGATTCGGTCCCGCGCGACACGCACCGACTTCGGCGCCTTCGACGGGTCCATCCCGATGAACAGGTTGTCCTGGGTCGCGAGCGCGATCGCCTTGAAGGTCGCCTGGTAGGGCAGCTCGTCGCCGCGCAGGTTCGACAGGTACGCGATCTCGTCGAGGCGCTGCACGAGCACCGCTTCGACGCCGAGCGTCTCCATCCGCGCGCCGAGCGCGTCGAGCTTCTCGCCCACGGTGCGCCCTACGCGTTTTTCGTCGACCGCGCGGATCTTCGCTTCGCGTGGCGCCGGCCGGTTCGCGCCGCGCGCCTGCTCGACCGGCGACGGGAACGTCGGCTTCCACGTCACCCCCTCGCCGACCGCAGCCTGCAGCCGCTTCAGCACGTTCGGTGTGACCCGCTCCGGCTCGTAGCCGATGCGCAGCTTCTTCTTCGGTCCGGCCTTCTCGGCGAGCTGTTGGATGAGCTCCGCGATCGCGCCGTCGATGCCGCTCCCGAGCTGCACCTCGATGATCGTGAAGCAGGCGAGGTCGATCTCCTTCTTCGCTTGGATCCAGTACCGGCCATCGACCGCGAGGTACGCGTCGGACTTTGTCACGACGACTTCACCCATTGACCCGGTGAACGCGCTGATCCACACCCGCGCCGACTCGTCCGTCGGCACGTACTCGTTGAGGTAGCGGTCGGTGGAGCGGACGATCGCGACGTCGACCCCCATCCGATCCATCTGTCGCCGTACCGCCTTCAGGCGTTCGTTCGTGTCTTCCTTGGCCATGGTCGAGAGGTCCTCTTCAGCGCCAGCTGTTGTCCGCCGGGTCGTGGCACTTCAGGCACGCGCGCGCGTTGCGCTTCGACGCCGTGCTCCCCTTCAGGCGCTGAGGGTTCGGTCCGTGCGGGTTGCCGCCGAGCCCGCCGGTCGTGTGGCACTGCAGGCAGTACTGCTCCTGGTGGCACGAGACACACGCGCGGATGTTCCGCTGCGCGTGGAAGCCGTGGAAGTTCTGGCCGAGGTTACCCGCGACGCCGGTCCACTCCGGGCCCATCGGGTGCGGCCCCGGTGCGATCGTCCCGTTGCCGCGGATCGTGCGCCGCTGCGCGACGTTGTCCGGCGTCGTCACCGACGCGACGCCGGAACGCACGTGGCAGTTCAGGCAGAACGTCTGGAAGCGGTGGCAGCTCTGGCACCGCATGTCGTCCTTCCGCGCGCGCAGGTAGTGGGTGCTGATCCAGTCGCCCGGGTGGTAGCGCACGTCGCGGCCGATGCCGTCGTGGCACTCGAGGCACTCACTCTTCGTGTGGCAGTTGTCGCAGTACTTCTGATCGCGCTGCGCCGGCACCGCGTGTGTGCGGAGGAAATCACCCTCGTGGATCGCGGCGAGGTGGAAGCGGTTCGGCTTCAGCTCGCCCGAGCTGTACTTCGTCTGGATGCGCCCGCTCACCGTCTGCAGGTGGCACGTCGTGCACGCGGTCGAGACGCCGCGGTCCTCGTGGCATGCGATGCAGCGATCCATCGTCGGGTAGTCGTCGCGCGTGGCGACGGTCTTCGTCGGGACGCGGTCGTGGCACTCCACGCACGCGACCTCGGCCTCGGTGTGCGCCGCGTGCGGGAAGATGATGTTTGGCTTCGGCACGATCATCCGCTTCGCGACCGACGAGGTGACGGTGCCCTTCCGCGCGTCGAGGTCGGTGTGGCACAGGCCGCACTTTTCGATCGGGGCCGGCTCGTCCTCGTCGCCGATCCACTCGTCGTGGCAGGTGTCGCACGTGCCGTGGCCCGGGATGTCCTCGTCGGAGGACTTCGCCGACTCCTCGATGTTCTCGTGGCAGAACGTGCACGACAGTCCTTCGCCGGTCGTGCCCTTCGCCTCGTCCGGCGCACGCACGTGGTAGTTGTGCGGGAAGTAGATCGGGATCTGCTGCGGCGGGAAGACGACCGGGTCCGGCCCGCGCTCGAAGAACACGGCCGACGTCAGCGTCACCAGCGACACCGCGGCCGTGACGAGGAGTCCGAGGAGGGGCGTCGAGCGTCGCATCAGTACCTCACCGCCAGCTCGGAGAAGACGCGGTAGCTGCCCGCGACGTACGAGTTGATGTTGCGCGCGAGGAGCACGCGCCAGGACAGGAAGTCGAGGATCTGCGCGCGTGCGCCGATGCTCCCGATCAGGCTGGTGCGCACCTCGTCGACGACGCCGTTGTCGATGTCCTCGATCCAGTCGTTCTGGAACGTCGTCACGGAGAGGCGCGCGTCGGTGACGAACCGTCCGCCGAGGAAGCGGACGTCACCGAAGAGCTGGAGTAGCCGGTAGTTGCCGCCGTACGCGTAGTCGCCGCCAAAGTTCGTCGAGGCTTCGAACGACCCACCGACGGTGAAGCGCGGGTGTCGGTAGCGGATCGCGGCGCTCGGTCCGTGCACCGCGTCGGAGCCGGGGAACTCGGCGCCCTCGTTGCCCGCGTCGTCGACACTCTTCGGGCCCTTCGCGCCGCCGTTGAACTTCTGGAAGAAGTAGCCGGCGTCGAGCGTGAGGCTCTCGAGGATCTGCCAGCTCGCCTCGGTGCGCGCGCGGTCGTAGGCGAAAAGGTTGAAGTAGTTGAAAATCGAGTCACCCGCGAAGCGCGGGCGCGAGCGCAGGTACTCGGCGCGCACCGTGAAGCCGCGCATGGGGTGGTAGGCGCCGCCGGCGCGCGCTTGCTCGAGCGAGCCGATGAGCAGGTCCCAATTGAAGTGACCGTAGAGGTTCACGTCGATCGGGCGGATCGTGTAGCCGATCGACGCGCCGAGCAGGGACTCCTGCAGGCCGATCTTCCCGTTGGACGCGGCGGCCGCGGCGTCGTCCCCCGCGAAGGACTCGATGGCGTCGTCGCGGAACACCACCGTCTGGCGGTAGGCCGCGGAGGCCGTGAAGTTCGACATCAGCTTCAGCGCGGTGTTGCCGCCGAAGGTGAGCCCGGAGAGGAAGCCGGAGCCGTCGTAGACCTCGATGCCGTCGCCGAGGAACGTCTCCGACGTGAACAGCACGTCGATCTGCACGGGCACGCCGGCGAACAGCGACACGTCGAGGTAGTCGTCGCCGTCCTTGTAGAGGTGGCCGGTCACCTCGACGCCGTCGAAGGACGCCCACGCGAGGTCGTCGATGCGGACCTGGCGACCGAGGCGGAGGTCGAGGAGGTCGAACGCGTCCGTCCATTCGACGTACGCGTAGAGCATCTGCAGATCGTTGCGGTCGTCCACCGCAGGGATGCCGCGTCCGTTCGGGGTGTCGCGGTTGAAGCCGGTGCCGAAGTCGGTGCGGTAGCGCATCGACAGGACCGCGTTGACACGTTGTCCGGGGACGAGGCCCCAGCCGCTCGCTTCGAGCGTTTGGTAGAAGCGATTGATGTCGCGGATCCGGTCGCGGTTGCCGCCCGGATCGAGCTGCAGCTCGTACGCGTGATAGACGTTGCGCGCGGTGAGGTTGACGCCTTGGCCGAACGCCGCCGGCGCTGACACCACGAGCAGGGCGAATGCTGCCCAACCGACCGCACCCGCCGCCCGCCGCACGGGACGTCCGGTAACACCCGTTCGACGCCGTTCGCAAGCGGTATGCGTCCGTGCTAGGAGCTTCGATTCCGTTGCTTCCCATCCGGGACATCAATCCGCGGGTGCGGGTTCCGGTCGTGAACTATGGGCTGCTGGCGCTGACCGGGGCAGCGTTTCTGTTCCAGGCGAGCCTGGGCCAGCAGGCGGCCGGGTTGGTCGACCAGCTCGCGTTCGTGCCCGCCGATCTTCACGCGGCTTGGGCGCAGCAGGACGGCGACGCGCTCCTGCTTTGTTTGCAGGCGGCGCTGGCCTCGATGGTCCTGCACGCCGGGTGGTTCCACATCATCGGCAACCTGCTCTACCTGCGTGCGTTCGGGGACAACGTCGAGGACCGCTTCGGGCACGCGCTGTACCTGGGGTTCTACGTACTCGCGGGGCTCGCGGGGACGTTCGGGCAGTACGTCGCGGATCCGCAGTCCACGGTGCCGTTGATCGGCGCGTCGGGGGCGATCGCGGGGGTGCTGGGCGCCTATATCGTGCTGTTCCCGGCGGCGCGCGTGGTGACGCTGTTCCCGATCTTCATCTTCCTCACCTTCATCGAGGTGCCGGCGTTTGTCTTCTTGGGGATCTGGGCGCTGCAGCAGCTGTTGAACGGCTACCTCACGATCGCCGACGGCCTCCAGGCGGAGGGCGGCGTCGCGTGGTTCGCGCACCTCGGCGGGTTTGCGTTCGGGTTGGGCGTGGGCGTGGCGGTGCGCGTCACGCGAAGCGTGCGCCGCCGCCGGCGGAAGAGCTGATCTATTCGCCGTCGAAGGCGCGCTGGACGGCGCGGAAGCCGGGGTTGATGCGGCCCACCGCGGCGCCGAGCTCGGCGGCCGTGAAGCTCATGAACGGCAGCTCCGCCATGAACGCGTAGCGGTTGAGGACCTGCGGAGCGTCGCCGGTGAGGTTCACCTGACCGCGCTGGATGCGCTGGTAGAGGTCCTTCATGCTGTCCGCGCCGCGCGCGACCTGCGTGGCGTCGCTGGAGCGGGTGAAGCCGCGCATCTTGTCGATCAGGCCGCGCGCCTCGCCGCCGTCGAGCACGACGACGCCTTCACGGTCGTTGCTGGTGCGGTTCACCGCGCCGCGTCCGTCTTTGACGCCGTGCAGGGCCCAGTCGAGGGCGGAGCTCAGGGGCTTGGGAGGCATCGAGCCGATCATGGGGTGGGTTATCGACTTACATCCTGGGACGTTGCGTCGAAGACTCCGGGGCTCGAACGATCCGGCGAAGAGCGGCACTGTATCCTTTGGGGGGATTCGCGTGAGGCACCGGATCGATGGGGACGTGTGGGGACGGAGCGCCGTCGCCGCGTTGACGGTGGCGCTGATGGCCTGCACCGGCGGGGCCACCACGCCGGTTCGTGATGGTGGCGGAGGCGACGCCAGCGCGTTCGACGCCGGGCCGGGCGACCGCGACGCGGGTGCGGCGGACGCGGGCGCGACCCGGGACGGCGGGGCCGACGACGCGGGGACGGTGGACGGTGGCCTCCGTGACGGCGGGCGCGAGGACGGCGGTGCCCGCGACGGCGGCGCCCGTGACGGTGGGGGGCGTGACGGAGGCCTCGGGGACGGCGGCGCCCGCGACGGTGGCACCGCGCGCGACGGTGGCGTCGCCTACGACGGCGGCCCGCTCCGGGACGGCGGCCCGCTCCGGGACGGAGGCGTCGCGCACGACGGCGGCCCGCTCCGGGACGGCGGCGTCTTCTACGACGGCGGCCCCCTACGCGACGGCGGCGTCCTCTACGACGGCGGCCCGCTCCGGGACGGCGGCGTCGCGTACGACGGCGGCCCGCTCCGGGACGGCGGCGTCGCGTACGACGGCGGCCCCGGCGACGGCGGCACGCTGAGAGACGGCGGGTTTCTTCGCGACGGAGGCGCGGTCTACGACGGCGGCTTCGCGCTCGACGCCGGCGTCGATGCGGGCCTCGACGCCGGCCTCGACGCGGGGGTCGCGCCCGACGCGGGCTTCTGCGCGACGCCGAGCGCGCCGTACCCCGTTGGCTTCTACGAAGGGACGGTCGTGCAGCGCTGGTGCACGACGAGCGCTCTGTACAACTGCGTCCCGGACGCGAACTGCACGACGACGCCCTACGTCGGAGGCCTCGAGGTGACCCAGGTGGGATCGTCCGGGTCGCTGCGCCTGCGTGTGGCGCCGCTGACGAACGCGTACTACGGCGAGACCGGCCGGACGACGACCGGGACGCAGCTCGACCTCACGTTGCTGTCGCTCGATTGTCTCCCCATCCCGTTCAGCAGCGGGTTCGGCGACGCCCAGTTCGAGAGCACCACGCAACAGGCGACCGCGCACGTGGAGTGCATCGAGACCGGTGGCTTTGGCTGCGGCTCGGTCCCCGAGCTGCACGACATCCGCGACGTCGAGGCGCGCTATCGGTGTGTCCCGGGGGCGACGGTCTGCGTGCGCGGTTCGATCGTGACCTGCGACTTCAGCGGCACCGTGACCGCGAGTGTGTCGTGCGGAGCGCCGTGCGCCCCGTAGCGATCAACGCGTGGTGCGCTCGCGCGCGTAGCTCATGAGGTTTTCGAGGTAGTCCGAAAACGGCGGGCACCGGATGCCGGTGCCCACGAGCAGCTCCGCGGTCTGCGTCGAGTTGTAGAAGGCCATCTGGTTCAGGTAGTCGATCGCTTCGCCCTGGAGTGACGCGAGCTTCTCGAGCCCCGGGATCTTGAGCAGCGCCTTGGTCAGGTTCGGCGACACGGTGCGCTTGGGCAGCGGTTTGCCGGCGCGCTCGGCGACCAGCTCGTAGACGCGCCGCGCGGGGAGGGGGTTCGGGTCCACGACGTGATAGGTGTGCCCGATGCTCGCCGGCGAGCTCACGATCGCGTGCACGGCGTCCACGACGTAGTCGACGGGGACGAGGTTCATCGGCGCGCGGCCGTCGCCCTTCAGGGGGATCGGCACGGACACCGGCGACGCGACCAGCATCATCGCGAGCTGGTAGACGCTGTCGAAGCGATCGATCGCGCCGGTGCGTGAGTCGCCGACGACGGCTCCGGGCCGGATCACCGTGCACGGCAGCCGCTTCTTCGCGCGTTCGACGAGCACCTCCGCCTGGTACTTCGTGGCCTCGTACGCGTTCTTGAAGCTCTGGCCCTCCTCGAGCTCGTCTTCGAGGATGACGCCGGTCCGGTCGCCGCTGACGTAGGCGCTGGAGAAGTGCACGAAGCGTTCGAGGTTCGTCGTGGCTTCGGCGATCGCGAGGACACTCGCCGTCCCCCGCACGTTGACGCGCTCGGCGATGGACCGATCCGCGGCGACCGCGTGCACGGCGGCCAGGTGGTAGATCTCGGTCGTGCGCGAGGTGATGGCCCGGAACTCCGCGCCGGCGAGGCCGAGGTCCATCGCGGTGACGTCGCCGACCACCGTCGCGACGCGGACGCTCGCGGCGAGGTCGCCGGTGTCGTGTTGGTCGACGCCGTAGAGCGCCTCCTTCGCCTCCTGCTCGCGGCCGGCTTCGACCAGCGCCGTGACGGTGACCTCCGGGTCCACCGCGAGGAGCTTCTTCAGCAGGTTGCGCGCGATGAACCCCGGGAAGCCGGTGATGAAAACGTGTCGAGTCATTTCGCGTCCTCGCGGGTGAGCTGGGCGTAGAGGGCATCGACCTGGTGTTCGGTCGCTTCGAGCGTGCCGTCGTTGTCGATGACGTGGTCCGCGCGGCGGACCTTCTCTTCGAGCGGGAGCTGGGCCGCGATGCGGCCTTCGATCTCTTCGTCGGACAGGTCGTCGCGTGCGCGGATGCGTTCGCGGCGTTGGGCGTCGGAGGTGAAGACCACGATGACCTCGGCGACCTGCGCCTCCAGGCCGTTCTCGTAGAGGAGGGGGACGTCGTAGACGATCAGCGGCGCCCCGGCCTCGGCGGCGGCGGCGATGGCCTGCGCGGTCCTCGCGGCGACACGGGGGTGGACGATGGCGTTCAGGGCGGCGCGGGCTTCGTCGTCGCCGAAGACGATCCGCCCGAGCGCGCGGCGATCCAGGGCGCCGTCCACCACGACCTCGGGCCAGCGCGCGGCGATGGCGGCGAGGCCGTCCGTCCCCGGCTCTACGACCGCCTTGGCGATCCGATCCGCGTCGACGATCGTCGCGCCGCGCGCGGCGAGCATCCGCGCCACGGTCGACTTGCCCGAGCCGATTCCGCCCGTCAGGCCCACCACCCGCACGGGGGCGACCCTAGCAGGCATTGGCGACGACGGCGTGCATTGTTGCTTGGACACGGGCCACGCGCCTCAGTAGGCTCCCGCCCGACATGCGCAGGCTCGTCATCGCCCTGGGCACGCTGCTGGTCGCCGGACCGGCGGTCGCGGCCGACTTCATCGGCGCCGAACAGTGCGGCACCTGCCACGAGAAGGAGTACGCCGACTGGAAGAAGTCGGGGCACGCCACGGCGCTCGCGCATCTCACGAAGCGCCAGGCGGACGACGCCGCGTGCCGCGGTTGCCACACCACTGCGCCGGAGAGCCGCGATCCGCGGTTGGCGGGGGTGCAGTGTGAGTCCTGCCACGGGGCGGGGAGCCTGTACGCGCCGGACAACGTGATGCGCGACGAGCGCCTCTCGAAGCTCCTCGGCCTGGAGAAGGTCGACGAGCAGACGTGCCGCCCCTGTCACGCGCAGGACACGCCGAACGTCGCGTCGTTTGTGTACGCCGAGGCGGTGAAGCTGGTGAACCACAGCCGCCTGCGTTCCGCGGAGGCGGAGCCTGAGGTAGAAGCAGGGTCGCCATGAGCGCGCGTGACGAGCTGAACCTCGTGGACCGGTTCTGGCTCGTGCTGTCGTCCATGCGGACGACGGCCGTGTTGGCGATCCTCTTGGCGTTGCTGGCGGGGGTCGCGGCCGTCGTGCCGCAGGGCCGCGAGGCGATGGCGCTGATGCGCTTGCCACACACCGAGCAGCTTCAGGAGCTCGCCGCGTGGGGGCTGACGGATCTCTTCGAGACGGCGTGGGTGCGTGCGCTCGGGGTGTTGATCCTCGCGAACGTCCTCGCGGTGACGGTTCGGGTGTTGAAGCGCGACCGCGTGGACCAGGACTTCGGCGTGGCGCCGGCGGGTGCGCCGCACACGGTGGAGCTGGCGTCGACGACGCCCGAGCTCGCGGTGGAGCAGCTGCGTGAGTCGTTCCGCGCGGTGTTGGGATCGGCGCCGACGGACGAGCGTGTCGAGGGCGCTCGGGTCACGATGTCGTTTCAGACGAGCCCGTCGGCGGACATGGCGCCGCTCCTCGCCCACCTCGGTTTGATCGCGCTGGTGGTCGGAGCGGGCCTCGCGGCGCAGCCGGTGCCGCTCGTGAACACGATGGTGAGCGCGGTGCTCGAGGTGAAGGACAGCCGCACGCAGACGGTCGGCCTGTTCGACATGGTGGAGGACGAGAGCCGCCAGTTCTTCCAGTGGCGTCCGCGTTACTTCCTCCGGAACTACGCGGCGACGAAGGACGGCATGGGCCCGGCGGTCCGCATCGAGAAGGTCATCGACGACACGAAGCGCATCGACGAGTTCTGGGTCTACCTGAACGCGCCGGAGGGCTTCGACGAGAAACACCGCCAGGGCTTCGTCGCCGTGAAGGCGCGCTCGATGGGGCGCAAGCCGACGCCAGGGAAGGGCCTGTCGCAGTCCTCCGCGGGGCTGTTGCTGCTCGCGGGTTTGGGGCTGCTGATGATCGGCCTTGCGACGGGCTCGAAGGCGGACGGTCGCCTGTGGATCGACGTCGACGGCGACAAGGTTCGTTTGATCGGCGTCCCCGCGCGCTCCGGCGACAGGGCCTTCGCGGGCGCGTTCTCGCGCTGGTCGCTACTCGCACGCGCCGCGCTGAGCGCGTAGCCCGTTCAGGTTCCTGTCAGAGGGCCCCTACGGATCCATCTGGCAGTCGACCTTCACCGCCCACTCCGTGTTGTTCGCGAGCATGCAGTCCGGGATGACCTGGACTGTCACGTACGACGAGGTCAGGAATGGCGCCCACCCCGCGTCGACGAAGACGGCCGGCCCCTCGCAACCTTCGGGGAGGGACGCTGGAGTTCGCGTCGCGACGCAGCCCGTATCGTGCAGGATGATGCCGTACGGATCGCGGACGATCGTGCGGTCCGGAACGCAGATGTGATCGTACTGCAGTTGAACCTGGCCCGTGCCGGTCGACGGTAGCTGCACGGCGAAGTAGGCGCCGAGGTTGCCGCCGTTCACCACCTGCTGCCCGCACGTCGCGGCGTTCGGCGGCGGGGCCGGCTCGGGCGGTCTCGGTCCGTCGAACGCGACGCAGTCGGACCACGGCGAGGGCGCGCACAGGCTGTTGGCGGCGTTGCGGATCCTCATGCTGTGGGCGCCCGGTTGGACGTTGTTCCAGCGCGCGCCGAAGTTGTGACCCTCCTCGACGTCGGGCGGGTAGCGGTGTGTCCCGCCTGCGACCAGGCTCCCCGAGCACGTCGTGCCCTCGTACAGCTCGACGTCCCAGTAGTCGCTGTTCGCGAACTCGCTGTACCAGTCGTAGTCCATCTCCTTCGGTTCGAACGCGTCCGGATAGATCGCGGTGATGATCGGCTTGGTCGGCGCGACTTCGTACCGCTCGAACGTGGAGCCGAAGTTGCTCGCGCGGAGGAAACCCGGTCCCAGGTTCTTGGTCGTCTCGGCGTCCATACTGATGAGGAAGCCCCCGTAGCCCTGCGGCGCCTTCGCCGCGAACGTCGCGGAGGTGCCTTCCGTGACGGTCGCTGGACCGTACGCGCTGACACTGTAAGTGCTCGCTCCGTCGACGGGCGCCCAACTGAACGTGAACGTGGAGTTGTAGGGCAGGCAGCCGAGCGGTGCCGTCGCCGAATGGACCTCCGTGTTGCGGCCGTCGATGTACACGGTCCAAGCGCTCGAGATCTTCCCCGACTCCCGGGTGGTCTCGTCGTCCGGTAGCGACTCGCTCCCGAGGGGCGGGCCGAGCGTCGCGATCTCCCACTCCAGACCGGTGTTGTCGGCCGGTTCGGCTTCGGCGTTCACGCTGACGAGCGCGAAGGTGTCCTTTGTCTCGAGGTTGCGGATCGGCGTCATCCGACTCTTCTTCGGGCCCACGCCCACCGCCGACAGGTCGAACGTCGCGCCGCGCAGCGGCTGCCAGACGAACTCCAAGGGCCACGGATACTGATAGCTCCCGTTCGGAGGGCTCACGAGCATCGCTTGCGGCTCGTCGGTCATGAAGGAGACCGGCGAGCTCCACGCACCGAAGACCTCGCCCTGCGCCGGGGGCGGGGGCTGCCGGATCGCACGCACCCGCCACACCAACTCGGCGAGCTTCGGCACCGTGATCGCCTCCGAGGGATCGGGCTCCTCGGGATCCGCTGCGAAGACCTGACGGTTCTCGAAGAGCACCTTCTCACCGTCCGAGACCTCGACCTCGTAGAACGTCGCGCCTTCGACCTGCGACCACGCGAACGGGATCGCCCAGGGGTGAATCGTCCCGCCGGACGGGTAGAACGGGGTCGGCGCGGCGTCGGAGGTGGTGAAGCTGCGCGTCGGGCGCCAGCACTCGAAGTCCGCGGCGAAGGGGGTCTTGCGGACACGCCAGTAATACATGGTGTCGGGCTCGAGGTCGGTCTCCATGATGCCGACGCCGATGCCGCCGTCGACCTCGGACTGCGTCGAGACGTAGCTGTGGGTCGCCGCCGACGCGAAGTTGGCGTCGGTGCTGATCTCGATCTCCCACGTCGTCTCCGCCGGCCCGTTGATCGCGGCCTGCCACTTCAGCTTCGTGGGCCACGGCGAGACCGCGGTCGCTTGGTCTGCGGGGACCAGGAATTCGTTCCCCGTCACCGGCGATGTCTGCAGTCCGACGGAGTGCCAAGCGTTGTGGGAGGCGCGGGCCTCTCGAGAGAAGTCACCGCAGTGGTCACGGATGAAGACCTGCGACGCCTTGGTCGCGGCGTAGTACGTGCCGAGGGTCGGCAGCTCCTCGATGTACGTTCCGAAGGCGATCTTCTGCGCCGGGACGGCGCCGATCCCCTCCACGTCGTAGGCGACCATCGCGCTGTTGGTGCCGGTCGCACCGAGCGCCATCCGGGTGAACCACAAGGAGTAGATCGAGCTGTTGGGGTGCGGCCAACCGTCCGGTAGCAGCGGCGAGGGGACGAAGTACTGACCGCCGTACACGTCGGGTTGAGGGGGCACGCTCAGCGCGGGGTCGATCATGTGGCGGCTGAAGCCAACGCTGGCCGGGAGGTCACCCCCGACGATCCAATCCGTCGTGGTGCGGGTCCTGAGTTCGGTCATCGAGCCGAGGATGTCCGCGAGGGACTCCTCCATCGATCCCCACTCCGAGTAGAGGTACGACGTGTCCGCTGCCGCGATGGTCTGCTGATATCCGACCGCGGCGTGCCCGTACTCGTGTCCGACGACGTCGAGCGTCCCGATCGGGTGTCCGTTCGACTCGCCGAAACGCAGGACGTTGCGGGCCTGCTCCGCGATGTCCTGGCCTCGCACCATGAGGTTGATGAACTGCGGTTGCCCGAGGCGCGCCGTCATCGCAGCGCGCGTGTCGATCCCGAGCCACGCGTTCTGCATCGCCAGCGCTTGTTCGCCGCCCCAGTGGAGCGAGGCCTCGGGAGCCGCGCTCATCGGGAAGGTCGGGGCGTTCGAGGTGGTGATGTCGGTGTCGGCGAAGGGGTACCAGAGGGACGCATCACCCGTGTAGTTGATCGTCAGCGTCCGAATGTTCGGGCCCGACATCCGCCACTGCGCTGGCGACGAGGTCGCTTGCGACTCGGCGGAGAAGCTCTGGACCGAGTCGTAGACCGTGGGGCCTACGGCGGTCGTCGGAGTCCAGTGCGCGTGGCCATCGTGCATGAGTCGAGTCTCGAGCGAGTAGGCGTCGAGGACGACCTCACCGGCGAAGACGCCGGTCGCGTCGTAGGCGACGCACGACCAGACGGCGGAGGGGAGCTCGTCGGGGTGACCCGGCGGGCGCGCGAGCTGGGTCGTGCAGATCGGCGAGGGGACGACGAGACCGAGCTCCACGAACGCATGGGTGGCCGTACTCTCCGCCTCCTCGTGCGGAGCCAAACGGCTGAGGGACGCGACGAGGTTGGGCACCACGCGGGCGAGGGCGGACCTGACGACGCCGTCGTCGACCCTCAAGACCAGAGAGTCGTCGACGACGGCCACGCCTTGGTAGAGGTGACGAACGCGGACGATCGAGAGGCCGCCGTACAGCGACGCGACCTCGGGGGTGGCGACGAGCTCACTGTCTTCGGACAACGACAGAGCTTCTGGGGCGCGCGCGAGGAACGCCTCGACGCTCTCACCGGGGACGATGGCCACCTCTTCGGCGTGGACCCAGCCCGGGGCGTCGGGCGGGAGCGCCGCGGACGCCGACGTCGACAGGAGGAGCCCGACGACGACGGTCGATGGGGGAACGAAGGGTGGGAGGGAGCGACGTGTCTTCTTCATGCTGACGGTAGTCACCGCGACGCTCGGTCCTTTTCTTCTTCCTCGTCTTCGCTCGATGGGGTCTCCCTCGACATAGGGGTGGCGACATACAGATGTTGCAACTCACGAGCGCTCGGCGTCGGCCGTGTCGAAAAAAAAGCGGAGCCAAGAAAAGGAACGCGCCTTGAACCGACGACGATCATCGACGGTTGCGCTTACCTCCGGCGTCCCCTTCGGGTAGTCCCGCTGGGGGTGGGGCGGGTGCGCGACCGAGTAAGACTCTGGCCCGTGTTACTCCTCTTCGCTGCCTGCTCGCGTGTCGGCGTTTCCGTCCCCGCGGAGATCGCGCTCCGTGGTGCGCGCGGCATCGCGTTCGAGGGCGAGGAGCGCGTCTACGTCTTCGACGAGGAGCATCCCCCCTACTTCACGGCGACGGCGCCGCTGCCGGACGTGACCGTAGCGGGGCAGGGCGCGAGGCTCACCTCCACGACGACGCGGGCGGCGGGTGTCATCGCGCACGTCGAGTTGCCGGCCGTCGAACAGGGCTTCATCGAGGTCGGCGCCCGCCGATGGCGGTTTCGCGTGGTCCCCGCGCGGGCTACCGTGCTCGACGATCTCCGCACCCGCGCGCGACTCGATCCGTACGTCGCGCTCGAGGCGCTCGAAGCACGTATCGCCGAGCTCCGTGGCTGGCCGCTCCTGGAGGCGCACGTGTTGAGGTGCGCGACCTTTCGACTCCTCGGGGACGCGGCCAGCCGCCTCCGCGCGACGCACGCCTGGGCCCAAGCCGCCGAGCGGACCGGTGTCGTGACGGAGCAGGCGCGCGCGCTGCGATCGGCGGCCTTCCAGGAGTTCGAGGCACGGCGCTTCTCGCAGGCGAACGCGCTGTTGTCGAAGTCCGCGGAGCTGACGGCCTCGGTCGACGACGACCAGGGTCGGGTCATGGTCGCCTACTACCGTGCGCTCGTCTGGGCGGAGCTGGGGCAGTATCGCCGCGCGCTACGCGAGACGGACGAGGCCATCGTGGTCGCCGAGGCGGGGGGCTTCGAGGCCGAAGCGCGCTGGCTCGCGAAGGCGCAGGTCGCGTCGCTGCTCGAGGTCGGGCGCTACGAAGACGCGTGGGCCCGGCTCGAACAGATCGCGGACGACGCCGCCGAGATGCCCGACTTCGAGCGTGCCGGGTTGGCCGTCGACAGGAGCTGGGTCCTCGCCCGTGGGATGAACGCCGGCGCGTTCGAACGCGACTGGTCTCGGGTGGAGCGCGAGCTCGAGTCGGCGCTCGAGCTCGCGCGCATCGCGAAGCAAGGCCATCTGCTCCAGATTGCGCAGACCAACCTCCTCTACGTTCGCTACCTCACGGGCGACTACGAAACCTGCCGCGCGCTCCTCTCGTCGATGGCGGCCGGTCGATTGCCGGGGCACGTCGAGATCTTCGTCCGACTGATGCGTGGGCACCTGGACCGCCTCGCGGGGAGGCGGGCCGCCGCCGAACACTATCGTGTTGCCCTTCGCCGCGCGCTCGCGGAATCCGGAGGCGCCCCGTCGGACCTCACGTGGCGAGCGCACTACGGACTGGCGCGCGTGCTCGAGGGGGACGCCGTGGCTCGGCACTACACCGCGGCGATGGCGCACCTCGAGTCGGTGACGCGGCAGACCGAGCTGACGCGAGATCGGGCTCGTTTCCTCGACGATCGTCGCCAGCTCTTCGTCGATGCTGTCGACGCCCTGGTCGCCGCGGGGAGGTCCGACCTCGCGTTGGTCACCGCCGACCGCTCCCGCGCGCTCGCCTTTCGGTCGCTCTATGATCGCGTCGCGCTCGATGCGCTGGACGAGTCGACGCGCCTGGAGTGGCGCCGAACCCTCGACCGGTACCAGGCCGCGCGGGCCACGTTCGAGCGTCGTGCACGTGAAGCGGAGCTGCTCGGGGCGGATGAGCGCGAGCGCTTCGTCGCCGAGACACGTCGTCAGCGCGCTGCGCTGGAGGCGACGTTCTCCGACGCCTTCGCTGCGATCGAGCAACGACTGATTCCGTCGCCGGCCGAGCTCGACCGTATCGTCGCTGCGCTCGGGCCCGACGATGGGCTCCTCGTCCCGTGGACCGACGGCGCGAGGCCCCTGTGGTTCGGGCTCACGCGGGCGGGGGCGCGTGTCTTCGATTCACGTCCGACCGCGCCGTGGTGGAACGGGGCCGGGATCGTCTACGTCGCGACGATGGGCGCCGCGGACCCCTGGTCGGTGCTCGGGACCCGGGCCGAGGCGCGGGCCTGGCTCGAGCGTCTCCCCGTGGCGTTCATTCCGTACCCGAGCCTCCTCGTGTCGCCGCGCGTCGCCTCGGACGCGCCGCCCGTCGTGGTCGCCGACGCGACCGCGACGCTGCCGGGCGCGAGATCCGAGGGGGCGATGGTCGCCGAGCGACTCGGCGACGCGGTACTGCTGACGGACGAAGCAGCCACGCGCGACGGGGTCCTCGACGCGATCGCCGACACCCGCCACTTCCACTTCGCGGGGCACGGCACTCTGAACGCCGAGGATCCGTGGAGTGTGCATCTGGTCCTCGCGAAGCAGCAGCGGCTCACGGTGGAGGACCTGTTTGCAACCCGCCCCCGCGCCACGACCGTGGTGCTCAGCGGTTGTGCGACGGGCGTCGCTGCGCGCATCGGTCGCACGTTTCGAATCGGGCTGGCCGACGCCTTCCTCGCGAGCGGAGCCCGTGCGGTTGTCGCGACGACGCGGGACGTCGTCGACGGCACGGCGAGGGCCTTCGTCGAGCGCTTCTACGCCGCCGGAGGCGCCACCGTGCCCGTGCGGGCGCTGCGAACCGCGGCACTCCAGGCGAGCGGCGATGACTGGGCATCCTTCTTCGTGGTTGGAGGAGGTCGATGAACGACGACGAAGCGGATGTCGACGCCGTCTTGCGCAGAGTCTCGCAGGGGCCGGCGCCCGACGATCATGCGGATGACGGACGCCTCGCGGCCTACGGCCGAGGCGAGGTCACCGGCGAAGAGCGTGAGTCGATCGAACGGCATCTGGTCGCCTGCTCGGAGTGCCGACAGCTCCTCGCCGACTACGATCCGAACGTGACGGCCGCGGAGGTCGAGCTCGCGCAAGACAAGTTGCCGCAGCCGCGAAGCCGGCGTCGTCGGCGCACCGCGGTGGCTGCGACACTGGTCGCGGCGGCCGTCACCGTCGTCGCCTTGCTCCCGAAACGCGAGCTGCCGGCGTTCTCCGCCGAAGGGCCGCTCGGCGGCGTCGCGCGGGTGCGCGGCGAGGAACCGACGAACACCCTCTTCGTGCCGTCGAGCCACCTCCGCTGGCTGCTTCGCCCCGAGACCCCGACGTCAGACGTCGCGCTCCTGGTCTTCGTGGAGACATCGGATGCGCCCGGTGTGCTCCGCGCGGGACCGACGCCGACGATCGAAACGGGTCCGTCGGGCGTGATCCGATACGAGGTTCGAGCCGAGGCGCTGCTGGGGCGTGCGTTCGGCCCACGCACCATCCACCTCGTTCTGACGACGGCCGACGAGGCGCCACGTCCGACGCCGAGCGGGAGCCGCGACGAGGTCGAGCGCGCCTTGGGGCCACACCGCTGGATGACGTGGACCATCGACTACCGCTCCAAGAGCCCCTGGGAGGAATGAAGACATGAACGAGCGAACGCAGGCGACATGGTGCCTGATTCTACTGAGTAGCGGATGCCTGGCGGGGGAGTCCGAGGAGACCTCTCGGGTGTCGAACGTGAGAGAAGGGGAAGTCGTCGTTGCTCGTCCGTGTCGCGCGGATGCTTTCTTCGTCGACGTGCCCCTGCAGCAGGTCGCCGTGTGGCCGGACCTGACGTTCGTTCCGACGGTCGTCGCCGCGCTCGAGCAGACGATCGCGAGCACCGACAACCGCTGGTTCTGTGAGCGTTGGGACCGCGCGTGTTTGGCGAACGCGGTCACGGTGGACGTGCAGTCCGTGCTCCCGCAGCGGTCTTGGCCGCCGTCGCGCGCCGACGGCCACCTACGATTCCTTCGTGTTCGTTTTGTGTCCGACGATGTCGTCCGGTCGGTGCGTCCGCAGTACCAGTGTGAAGCGGTTCATACGCTCCGAACGACGTTCGGCGACTACAGCGCGCTCGCGTCGAGCGAGATCTATGTCGGCCGTGAGTGTGATGCGTCGGTCTCCAGCGCTCAGGCCGTCCCCACCTCCGAGATGCTCACGTGGCACCTGAGTCAGCTCGGTATGGAGGGCGCGACGACGGAGCTTCCGCCAGGCGGTGAGTCGTTCGTGGATCTGGGGTTGATCGATGCGGGGGTCATCCCGTCGGTCGCGTCGAGTATCGGCGTCGTCGCTGCGACGTCGCAGCACACCTCGAGCACGTACCACGTGCACGGCACGGCGATGGCCATCTTCGCAAAGCAGACGGGCGGAGCGATGAGCGTCGTCGACTATCGAGCGCTCGGTCCGGACGGGACCGGTACGATGGCGCAGATCGGCGTGTCGATCGACGACGCGCTCCTCGGAGCGAGCGCCGGCAACCCCGCTCGACCGATCGTGCTCAACTTGAGCCTCGGCTTTCCGCCGGAGCTCGGGCGTCCGGCGGCGATCGAAGGGACGGCGTGTTCGAGCCACGAGAACGCTGCGGGCGAAGTGGTGCGGTACGTCCTCGACGTCGCGGCGCGCATGGATCGCGACGGGCACCGTCGGACGTTCGTCAGCGCGGCGTCCGGAAATCGTCCGCTCGCGCCCCCGCCCGAGACCTTCCCGATCACGCTGGACCCAACCGTGCACGACCTCGAGTGCGAGGCGACGCCGGCCGGCCCCGAGCTGTTCTACCCCGGGGAATGGAGCCGAGCGCCTTCGTGTCGCGGCGGTGATCCGAGCACCGCGAACCTCGTGCTCGCGGTGGGCGCCGTGGACGATCGACTCCGGCCGACGGGGATGCAGATCCCCGACGCCGAGACGCCGTTGGTCGCGCCCGGACAGCACGTGTACGCCTCGCACGCCGCGGCGGGCGCGATGCCGGTACACCCGGTGTGCGGCCAGGGGCCGACGTCGAGCCACTTGGAAAGCCTCCCGCGTGCGTTCACCGGGAGCTCCGTCAGCTCCGCACTGGTCGCCGGCGCTGCGGCGCGGGTTCAGGCTGCGCAGCTCGCCGCGGGAAGAGACGCCCTCGATCGCCAGTCGATCGCGCGGCTCTTGTACCTCACGGGGCGGCCGCTCGGGCGGACGACGCAGAACGGCGTCGATGTCCGAGTCTTGGCGATCGACCGGCTCGGGCATGCGCTCGCCGCATGCCCGACGTTGATCCAGTGCGCGATGAGCGTCGTCGGCCGGGAGCCAATTCCGCCGAGCACGCTGGCGACGTGTGCATCCGCCGTGGCCGCGTGTGGCTTGACCGCAGCGCCCGCTACGCCGGTCGGCCCGGTCGCGTGGTCGACGACGTACCTGGCTCAACGCAGCGTGTGCGCTTCGCCGGTCGCCACCGCGACGTGGTCGTCCGCGACGTCTTGCGGCGGCGTGTGCCCGTACGAGGCGCTCGCCGAGCGGCGGAATGTCGGCTCCAACGGACCGCAGCCGACGGGGCCGATCTGTCCCGACTGTCCCGCGGTGATGTCGGGATCGAAGACGCTCGTGTTGATGCTGGAGCTCACCTCGGACGGAGAGCCGAACGCGGTCATCGAGAACCCGTACCTCGTCGTGAAGGGCCCCACGAACACTTCGCCGGTTCAATCGATGACGGAGTTCATCCCGCTCCCGGACGATCCGCACGTCGACGACTGGGTGCTCGGCAACCACCTCGACATCAAGGTTCCGCTCGACAACGCCTCCGTCGACTTCTCGGACCCCCGAAAGGTCTCGCTCGGTCTGGTCGTGAACGTCACGGAGCCCGGGGCGACGACGGTGACGGACTTCTCGGTCATCGACCTGCAGTGACGAAGGAGGCCGAAGTCGTCCACGCCGACACCCTGCTGGTGCGGCGTGCGCTCGCCGGGCAGGAGGACGCCGCGGAGGCGCTCGTCCGTCGCCTGATTCCGACCCTCCGTGCGCGCGCGCGTCGTGCCTTCAAGCGCCATCCCGATGGGTTCGCGGGACGAACCGCGGCCGACCTTCTCAATGACGCTTGGATCGCTTTGAGCGCGGACGACGGAAAGAAGCTCCGCGCATGGGATCCCGCGCGCGGTGCGACCCTCGAAGGGTTCGCGGGGATGCTGGCGGAGAGCGAGTTCAACCGACTGCGTGCCCGCGCGATGTCGATGAAGCGAGGCGGTCACCTTCGTCCGGTCGAACCCGAGGCGCTGGACGATGTCGTGGCGGGTGCTTCGTCTCCGGAGGAGGGCATCGTGACGCAGGATCTCGTCGCGCGACTCGGGGCCCACCTCGACGAGCAGCTCCCCGCCCGCGGCCAACTCGTGTTCCGACATGCATTCACCGACGGCCGCACGCCGCCGGAGGTTGCGCGGCTCCTGGGGGTCAACGTGCAGGTCGTCTACAACTGGCAGCACAAGATTCGTCGGATCGCGCGGGGGTTCCTGGACGCTGCGTCGACGACCTGATGCCGTACGCGGTGTCGCTCGCCTACCTGGTCGGGGGGCGGCTCTGAGGCGTCACCCCTCCTCCTCCTCCCGCCGCTTCGCCTCCGCGCGATCCCACGCGTTCTGCACGTTGCTCGTGCCCAGCCGCCACCCCATGAAGAACCCGATCGCGATGACGAGCGGGATGAAGATCACGTGGTTGATCGGCGGGATGAGGTTCATGACGCGCCCTTGTCGATGCGGCTCGCGAGCGACTCCATCTCCTTCGCCATCGCGGCCTGGCTCCTTGCGACGTAGACCACGTACCCGAACACGCCCACGAAGATCGCGATGTACGCGGCGACCACCAGGCGGCTCGCGTCGATCTTCTCGGTGTCCGGGGCGCCTGCGACCTTCTCGAAGCCGGGCGGGGGGCTCTTGGCCGGGGCCACGGCGCCCGTCGTGGACGTCTGCGCGAGCGCGACCCCGAGTGGCGCGAACGTGAGCACGCCGAACATCGCCAGCGCCGCCAGTACGGTCTTCTTCCCGATCCTCCGCATCACCGATCCCCTTCCCAAAGCCTCAATCGTCGTAACCCGCTTCGACGGCCTTCATCTGCAGCCGGTCGAGCGCGGTCCGGAGCTTGCCCATCCTCAAGCGCGACCACAACAGCGCGCCGTAGGCGAGGTGGAAGCCGAGCACCGAGAGCCAGAACGTCGACTTCATCTCCGCCGACAACGTCTGCACCAGCTTGGGCGGGTGCGAGCCCTGCCACAGGTCCACCGAGACCCAGACGAAGATCGCGTTCAGCACCGCGAGGATCGAGAGCCCCGCCGCGATCTGCTTCGCCGAAGAGCCCGCGTAGCCGCGGACGATCTTGCAGGCCACCAACGTCAGCACCAACACGAGCGTCGACGTGAGGCGCACGTCCCAGACCCAGTACGCGCCCCACGCCTTTCGGCCCCACAGCGGGCCGGTGATCATCACCAGCGCACCGAAGACGATCGCGAGCTCCACCCCCGCGTCCGAGAGGCGGTCCCACTTGTCCTTCTTCGTGACGAGGTACCCGATCGACCCCACCGCCATCAGCGGCGCCGACCACAACATCAGCCACGCCGACGGTACGTGGAAGTAGAAGATCTTCTGCACGAAGCCCATCTCCTTCTCGATGGGCGCGTAGAAGAACACCATCCACGCCGCCGCGGCGATCACCCCCGCGGCCGCGAGTGACAGCAACACCAACACCGGGGGTGTCGGGAGACCCTTCTTCGAATCGAATAGCTCGGCGCGAATCGCTTGTTCCATCGAGTATATTCCTTTCAGTCCATCAGCAGCGGCTCGAAGATCCACAGGTTCGCGACCAGGAACACTGCGTCGTACAGCCCCAGCACACGAAGGTACACCTTCAGCTCCGTCAGGTTCAGCTCCGGCGCGAACAACAGCCCGGTCGCCTGCACGCCGATGATCAACATCGGCAGGATCAGCGGGTAGAGCACGATCGCGAGCAGCACGTCCTTGCTGCGCGCGCGGATCAACATCGACGCCAGCAGCGTCCCCACGATCGCGTAGCCGAGTGTCCCCAGCGTGACGATCCCCAACAAGTAGGCGACGTTCGTCATCGACAGGCGCAGGTTGAAGAAGAACCACACCGCCGGCAGCACCACCGCCTGCACGCCGACCATGAACACCAACACCCCGAGCACCTTGCCCAGGTAGATCGACGTCCGGGCGATCGGGGACAACAACAGCGCCCGGATGCAGTCCCCCTCGCGCTCGCGCTCGAACACCCGCCCGAGCCCCAACGCCCCCGAGAACGCGATCGCCACCCACAAGATCCCGGGGACCACGCTCTCCTTCTCTGCGCCCGCCACGAACGAGAACGAGAAGACCAGCACCACGAACAGCCCGAAGTACCCCGTCGTCAGCAGGATCTCCTTGCTGCGCCACTCCACGCGGAGGTCCTTCTTCGCGACGAACAGCGCACCCCGGAGCACGGCGAAGATCCCCGGCTCCTGCTTCTCGGGCACCGCCACCGCCGCGTCCTCCGTCACGCCGCCCCCTCCGCGACCCGCGCGTACTCGTCGCGCAGCGCCGCCGCGTCGAGGCGGCCCTCGTGCGTGTGTTTCAGCTTCCCGCGCACCAGGATCGCGAACTCGTCCGCGAGCTCCGCCGTCGTCTCGACGTCGTGCGAGATCATCAACACCATTGCGCCCTGATCCCGCAGCAGACCGATCCGCTCGATCACCGTCCGCGTCGACGCGCGGTCCAACCCCGTGAACGGCTCGTCGAGCAGCACCAGCTTCGGCCGCCCGATCAGCGCACGCGCCAACCCCAACCGCTGCGTCATGCCGCGCGAGTACGTCTTCGCGGGCCGGTGCATCGCGTCCTCGAGGCCGAACTCCGTGAGCAACGCGCGCGCCTCGCGCTCCGGCGCCTCCGCGCCGTAGAGCTTCCCGAAGAACACCACGTTCTCGAGCCCCGACAGGTCTCCGTACGTGAGCGACGCGTGCGACAGCAGGCCGATCCAACCACGCGCTTCCTTCGCGCGCTCCGGCGGGAGCGCCCCGAAGTGCATCGTCCCGGACGTCGGTCGCGACAGCGTCGAGAACAGCCAGAGGAGGGTGGTCTTGCCCGCGCCGTTCGGGCCCATCAGCGCCGTGACACACCCCGGCGTCAGCGACAGCGACACCTTGTGGAGCGCCCGGTGCGCTCCGTAGACCTTCGTGACGTTCCGAGCCTCGGCGCGGTTCATCGCGCTTCCGCGCCGGCCAGGTCGATCTCCCGGAGCACCGCCGCCAGCTCTGCCATCAGCTCCTCGTGGCGCCGCCGGTAGCGCTTCTCCTTGATGACGTCGTTGTCGAAGTCGCGCTCGAGCAGCTCGATCGCCTTCACGATCCGATCGCGCCGCGCCACCGGGGACAACGCGCCGAGGACCACCTCGCCACGTTTCTTCTTCCCCTCGACCAACGCCCACGCCATCCACACCAACACGAAGATCGCGAGCGCACCCGCGATCAGGCGGGGGTTCCGCGAGTGCGAGGGCAGGCCGCTGACCGTCAGCTCCAGGTCCAGCCCCGCCGGGATGTTCGCGATGTCGTAGATCAAGAAGCGCCGGCCGTTCATGTCCGCCGTGCGCTCGTTGAGCGGGTGGTTCGACGCGACCGACAGCCCGTCGATCAGCGGGAAGATCAGCGTCCCCTTCGTGACGTTCACCGGGATGCGCCGCCGCACCGTGAGGCCCGTCCCCGACGTGTCCGTCAGGTACGCAAACGCGACCGACTTCGCGCCTTCACCCATGCCGCTCGTCGCGTACACCGCCGACGAGTCCGCCTCCGCCGCGAAGCCCGGCACGTCCTCGTCGACGCGCAGCAACCGCGCCACCCCCACCGGGATGCGCAGGTGGTTCGCGCCGATCGCCTTGCCGCTCTCGTTCGTCAGCGTCCAGCTCTCCTGCCAGTTGAGCGAGGACTCCTCGACGTCGACCATGATGATCGCGTCGGCTTTGACGTCCGCACCGGTGCCGCCGGTCTTCAACGCTTTACGTGCCGGCTGCGAGGACGGCGCCGCAGGTTGCGAAGCCGGCTGCGCCATCACCGCGAGCAAGACGAGGGAGAGACTCACGCTGCCTCCTGCTTCGGGCGCCCACAGCCCACGCAGAACTTCGCGTCCGCGTCGTTCTCGGTTTCACACGCGCCGCACACGTCGTTTGCGAACGCGCTGGGAGTGTCGTCGAAGAGCGCCCGCAACGCCTCGCGCGCGTCGCGCGTCGCGCGGTCCTCGAGGAGCCACGCCTCGGTCGAAGCCTCCGGCGCCGCCGCCCCCTCCGGGACCACCGCCCGCACCTTGCCGACCCGCTTCTCGACGAGCCGCTGCGCCTGCTCGTGCCACACGGCGTCCTCGTCGCGGAGCTGATCGATGATCGCCAGCGCGCGCTTCTCCGCCGACGACCGAAGGTGCTGGTAGTCCTCCGGCGCGACCTTGCCGATCGCGTAGTCCGCCTCCAGCTCCTTGATGCCCTGCAACAGCAAGAGCTTCTCGTGCTCGAGCGCCGCGCGCCGCTCGTCTTCCACGCGACCCGACACGTCCAACGTGCGGTCCGACAGCGAGCCGAGCATCCGAATCACGGAGTACGCCGTGAACGCCGCCGCGCCGCCGCAGATCACGAACACCACCGTGGGCGCTGCGCCGTAGCTCTTGCCGACGATCGCGGCCACCACCGCGATCCCTACCAACGCCTCCACCGCGATCAACGCACGGTCGGCGATTCGGCTCGGTTTGGTCGTCGTCGTCACGTCAGCGATCCAGGTCGTCCAGCTCCTGCTCGAGGATCGAGCGGGCTTCGTCGTCGACTTCTTCCGTCGGCGCGTTCACCGCGGCCGTCGCGACGGCCTCCGACGAGGCGCCGCGCTTGCGCATCTTCAGACCGAGCACGAGCACCAGCCCGAGCCCGAAGACGATCGCCGCGTACGGCAGCATGTAGGAGAGCTTGCCGAAACCTTCGTCCGGCGGGGTGGGGCGGACCTTCAGCCCGTACGCCTTCTCGTACGCGGCGATGATCTGCTCCTTCGTCTTCCCCGCGACCAGCGCAGCGCGGATGACCTTCTTGTTCTCGTGCGCCCACCCGCACTGGCAGTTGGTGATCGTGTGGCGCGGGCACGTCCCGCAAAGGCAGACGACGTCCTGGCCGATCGCCTTGGCGTAGTCGTCCTGTTCGGGGCTGAGGTTCGGGAGGTTGTCGATCGACACGCCGAGCTCGCGGCGCGCGAGATCGGACGGATCCCCATCGGCGGCAGCGAAGGCGCTGCTCGACACCAGGAGCATCGCGACGATCGCGAAGAAGGTCCGCACGGCCAGCCTCATACCACGTTCAGACGAACGCGAGCACGACAGCGAGGACGGCCAACAGGAAGGATGCGGTCCCCGCGAACGCCGGCGCGAACCGCCGCACCCGCACCGCGCGCGTCGCCTTCTTCTTGTCCGGCCACACCGCGATCCCGAAGCCGAGCATCAGGAACGCACACCCCAGCCACACGAAGTTGACCAGCGGGTTGACCTTCAGCTGGAGCGCCGCCGTCTTGCCCTCGACGTCGTAGCCGCCGAGCACCACGTACAGGTCGTCCCGGAAGCTCATCTCCTTCGCGATCTCCGAGGAGGGCTGATCCTCCGGCTTCCGGTAGAACCACTTCGCCGGATAGAGCTTCGAGATCTCCTTGCCGCTGCCGGCGTCGAACACCGTCACCTGCGCGGTGATCATGTTCTTCTGGCCGTCGTCCTCGAACCGCAGGTCGTCGTACCGCACTTCGTACGGGCCGATCTTCACCTGCTTGCCGGGCGTGAAGTTGACGTCCTCCTCGATCTTGAAGGACTCACCCGCGAACCCGAAGAACATCACCAGCACGCCGAAGTGCACCACGTAGCCGCCGTAGCGCCGCTTCGCGCGCGTCATCAGCGTGACGAGCGCATCGAGCGGGTTCTCCTTGCTCGTCTGCATCCGGTGCCGCGTCCCGCGGAAGAACTCCTGGCCGATCGTCAGGAGGACGAACAGGCACAGCACGAACGTCGCGAGCGGCTTCCAGTTCTCCATCCCGTAGCCGAAGTACAGGCCGACCGCCGCGAGCGCCGACACCACCGCCGGCCACAGGAACTGCTGCTGGACGGTCGACACCGTGGACTTGCGCCACGACAGCAGCGGACCGACGCCGGTGAGGAACAGCAGGATGAGGCCGATCGGGATCATCCACTTGTTGAAGAACGCGGGCCCGACGTTGACCTCCTCCTCGAAGAAGAACTTCCAGATGGAGGGGAGGAGCGTCGCGAACGTCACGAAGAACGCCGCGGCGAGGAGGACCCAGTTGTTGATGAGGAACGCAAACTCACGCGACAGCACCGACTCCAGGCCGTGCTCGGGCGCGAGCTCCTTGGCGCGGTAGAGCAGCAGCCCCACCGAAACCACGAGCGTCAGGATGATGAACGCGAAGAACCAGCCGCCGATGTTCGACTGCGCGAACGCGTGGACGCTCTGCACGACGCCGGAGCGGGTCATCATGGTGCCGAGCAACGTCAGCAGGAACGTCAGGATGATCAGCACCATGTTCCAGAGCTTGTACATCTGGCGGCGCTCTTGGACCTGGATGCTGTGGATGAACGCGGTGCCGGTGAGCCACGGCATGAACGCTGCGTTCTCGACCGGGTCCCACGCCCAGTAGCCGCCCCAGCCGAGCTCCTCGTAGGCCCACAGACCGCCGAGCGTGAGGCCGACGGTGAGGAACACCCAAGCGACGAGGCACCAGCGGCGCATCGCGCCGATCCACCCGTAGTCGAGCTTGCCGTGCGCGAGCGCGCCGATGGCGAAGCAGAACGGGATCGTCCAGCCGATGTAGCCCAGGTACAGCGACGGCGGGTGCGTCACCATGTACGGGTTCTGAAGGAGGGGGTTGAGGCCCTGGCCGTCGGTCGGTGCGCCGGCGAGGTACGTCTCGAAGGGGTTGGCGTCGCCGAAGATCATCAGCGCGACGAAGAACACGGTGACCGCCATCAGCGTGACGATCGTGTACGGCATCAGGTCCTTGTGCTTCTCGCGGTTCTGGTAGACCGCGATGGCCCCCCAGATCGACATCACCCAGACCCAGAACAACAGCGATCCGTCCTGGCCGCCCCAGAACGCCGTCGCCTTGTAGAACAGCGGCATCGACCGGTCGGAGTAGTGCTGGACGTACTTCACCGAGTAGTCGTTCGTGACGAACAGGTAGATCAGCGCCATCGACGCGAGCGTCAGCAGCCCGAACGTCGCGAAGCCGCCGTACTGCGCGCTCACCGCGAGCCGGCGCGACTTGTTGTGGTGCCCGACCACGGAGGCCGCCGCCGTATAGGTGGCGACGATCAGGGTCGCGAGGAGGACGTAGTAGCCAAATTGCGCCATGGATTACCTTCGCGTCGGGGCAGACCGATGCGGTGGGTCGTGGTCAGTAGGTGCCCTTGTTCTTCTCGGCCGCCTCGTACTTCGACGGGCACTTGGCGAGCAGCTCTTGGGCTTCGAAGACGCCGTCGCGGGCGAGCGATCCGGTGACGATGACCTCGGCGTCGTCCTTGAACGTGTCGGGCACGACGCCCGTGTAGCGGACGGTGATCGTCTTCCCCATCTGCTCGGGGTGTTTGAGCATCTGCGGCACGGGCTGCACGTCGAACTGGTATTCGAGCGTGCCGCCCTTCTGGAAGATGGTGCCCTTGGCGACGTGCCCGCCCATCTTGATCCGCTTGCCGACGAACTCACCTTGCTTCGCCATCACCACGTCCGCGCCGTGGAAGTAGGTCAGCGACTCGGGGTCGGCCTGGAGCATGTCGGCCGCCATGTACAACGGGCCTCCGACGACGATGAGGGAGGCAGCGATCTTGAGAGGAAGACTAGCCATGGTTCGATCCTATAGAGCCGCAAGGTTCACGCCAGCGGCGATGGTTGACATGTTGCCTGGCTCCGAATGGATTGCCAACGTCGAACCATTGGACGGATAACCCACGCCGAGCGGCGCGTCGAGCCCGAACGCCCTTCCGATCCGGTCGAAATCGCTCAGGACTGAAGTCGCCACCATGAGGACCCGATTCATCACTTCCGCCGCCCAACGCGCACAGTTCCCCGACCTGGGTTCGCCCGAGATTGCGTTCGTCGGGCGCTCCAACGTGGGGAAGAGCAGCCTCCTGAACGTCCTGGCCAACGCGAAAATTGCCCGCACGTCCAGAACCCCGGGGCGGACGCAGCTCGTGAACTTCTTCGAGGTCGCGACGGCGGACCAGACCGTCGCGCTCGCGGACCTGCCCGGGTATGGCTACGCGAAGGTGCCCAAGCACGTCGTGCGCACTTGGGCCCCGCTCATCGAGACCTACCTGGAGGCCCGCGAGACGATCCGGGCCACGCTGCTGCTGATCGACGTGCGCCGCGAGGTGCAGCCGGACGACGTCGCGCTGTTCACGTTCCTGTCCGAGGTCGCGAAGGGGGAGGTGTGGGTGGTCGCCACGAAGGCGGACAAACTGCCCAAGGCGAAGCGAAAACCGGCCTACAACGCGATCGGCGCCGCCTTCGGGCTGCCGCCGCGGTCGGTGGTCGGAACCAGCGCGAGCAGCCGTGACGGCGTGGATGCGCTGTGGGATCGGATCCTCGACGTATCGAAGACCGATTGACCGCCTTGGTGGGGCCTCTGTAGACCCTGGCGTGATGACGTCTGCACGTCGCGCATTCCTCACTGTTCTTGGAGGGTTCCTCGCCGCGGCCGTACTCGCCGTACCGTCGGACGGCTACGCCAAGCCGAAGGTCCTGGTGCTCCCGTACCAAAACCTCGATCCGAAGATGCAGGACGACATCGGCGAGCAGACGACCGTGGTCGTCACCCGCGAGATGGCGCACGGCGACGAGGTTGCGATCATCCGCGCCGAGGATCTTTCAGGCCTGAGCAGCGGCGGCGGATCCGCGTCGAGCGCGAAGAGCTCCGACGCGCCGCAGGGCGATCCCAAGGCGGGCAAGCGGGCCGAACAGCTGATCAGCGAGGCGAAGGAGGCCATGGAGGAGTCGGAGTTCGAGCGCGCGGTGAAGCTGCTCGACAAGGCTGCGAAGCTCCTCGAGGACAACGGCGACGCCGTCCCCGATCTCCGGATGCTGCCGGAGACCTATCTGCAGATGGGCGTCGCGTACTTCCGCGACGGCATGGAGGACGAGGGCGACGACATGCTCAACCGCGCCGTCCACTACGATCCCGACCGTACGCTGAACGCGGCGGACTACCCGCCGATCTTCATCCGCGTCTTCGACCGCGCACGGTTCAACGTGCTGCGTCGTCCGCGCGCACGGGTCGAGGTGCGGGCCGCGTCGGGATCGCAGGTGCTGTTCGACGGCCGCAACATGGGCAAGGCGCCGCTGGTGCTGACCGATGCGCTCCCCGGGACGCACTGGATTCGCGTCGAACGCCCGGGTGAGGCGCCGAAGGTGAAGAAGCTGCGGATCAGCTCCAAGAAGACCACCGTCGTCGACTTCGACGAGGGCGGCGCGGCCCCCGAGCCCGCGGCGGGCGGGGTCCTGGGCGCGGTCGCGGCGAACGAGCTGAACGCGGACCACGTCAAGCAGCTGGTGAAGGCCGGCAAGCGCGCGGGCGCCGACATGGTCATGGTCGGCGGCATCTACAGCACGGATACGGCGTTCCGGATCCGCACGATCGCGGTGAAGGTGGCGTCGGGCGACGTCGGCCGGCTGGTCGACATCGCGTTCGACCTCGACATGCTCACCGCGGAGATCGAGGTGTACAAACTCGCCGAGGCCGCGCGAAATGAGGCGAAGGCGTCGGCCTTCACGAACCCCGTCACCGAGTCGAAGTTCAAGATCGCCCCGAAGAAGCCGGGCCGCGCGCGTCGCAGGACGGTGGCCGCCGGGGCGAAGGAGACGCGCATGCCGAGCGTGCGCGCCGCGCCGCCGCCGTTGAAGGCGCCCAAGTCGCTGTACGCGGACGCGCCGCCCGATCCGCCGCCGGGGCCGATCGCGAAGGCCACGCCCGCACCGGTCAGCAAGCCTGGCGTGGTGCCGAAGGACGAGATGAAGTCCTCGAAGGCGAAGACTGCGCCGGCGGCGGCGACCACGACCACGCTCGTGCCCAAGGACGAGCTCGACGACGATGACGACGGCGGTGCCTGGTGGGTCTGGGTGCTGGTCGGCGTCGCGGCGGCGGGCGCCGCGGGGGCGGGTGGTTACCTGCTGGTCAGCGGCGGCGGGAGCGACGAGGCGAGCCTGAGGATCACCTGGTGATGACGACGATGAAGAAGATGCTGCTCACGGTGCCCGTCATCGGGGCGTGCTCGGTCGCGGCGTGCGGCGGCCCGGTCGAGCTCGACGTGGAGATCGTCGACCCGTGCAACCAGGCGGCCGTGGCGTCCGTCGAGTTCCTGAAGTTCACGCCGCGCGGCGACGGGATCGACGAAGGGTTCTCGACGACGTACGGGATCAACGACTCGGGCATCGAGCCCATCACGGTGCCGCTCGCGTCGGACTTCTCGATCGTCGCGACGGGCCACAACACCGGCGCCGACGGGCTGCCCGACTTCCGCGAGACGCGGGCGATCGGCGTGAGCGCCGAGTACGACCTGACGAGCGCGCCCGGCGCCGTCTCGATCAAGGTGCCGTTTGCGCTGGTCGACAGCTTCTACCGGACGACGAGCCTCGACGGCGAGCCGACGTGCACGGAGCTCGCGGTGGATCGCTTCGGTGCGACGGCGACCTTCCTGCCGAACAGCGGCCGCGTGTTGATCGTGGGCGGCGCCCAGATCATCCCCGGCACGCCGCCCGAGGTGCGTTACCCGCGCGGCGTCGAGCTGTACGACCCGGCGACGGGGACGTTCCAGGTCGTCGCGGAGCTGCGGGTCGGTGGCGCGCGCAAGGGCCACACGGCGACGCTGCTCGACGGCGGGCGGGTCCTCATCGCGGGCGGCGACACGATCATCAACGGGACGACGACGGCGCTGAGGACCGCGTTCATCATCGACGCGACGGACCCGCTATCGGTGCGGATCGCGGAGAGCGGTCTGGCGATGCGCGAGGCGCGCACGGGTCACCGGGCGGTGCGCCTGAAGGATGGCCGGGTGGCGTTGATCGGCGGGCGGGAGCTCGTCGCGAGCGCGATCGATCCGCGCGACCACGCGTACCTCGACTCGGTCGAGGTCTACGAGCCGACGAACCAGCTGTTCACGCTCCCGAACGATCCGGCTTCGAACGCGCTGCGCATGAGCAAGCGGCGCTTCGGCCACAGCGCGACGCTGCTGGAGAGCGGGCAGGACATCCTCGTGGCCGGCGGCATGAACGATCAGGGCGTGGTCGGCGAGGTCGAGGTGATCACCCTCGGCGAGACGTCGACCGTGACGGCGCAGCCCAGCGCGATCACCGGCGTGGGTCCGATCTTTCACTCGGCGGCGCTCGCGCAGAACGGCGAAGTGCTCCTCTCGGGCGGCTACAACCGCATCGAGGACGCCGAGCCGAGCGGGATGGCGCCGCAGAACCCGACGGGCTCGGTCGAGATGTGGGCGTTCGTGAACGGCCGCGTCGCGCGCACGTGCTCCGCGGCGCTCAACCGGCCGCGCGGCCACCACGCGGTGACGATGTCCGGCAAGGACGCCGTCTTCGTGGGCGGCCGCGATCAGACGGGGGTTCCGCTCGGCGTCGGCGAGGTCGCGACGCTCACCACCGGCGGCTCGTGCTTCGCGCGTGCGCCGACGGAGGTCGAGATGGATTCGCCGCGCTTCGGGCATGCGATCACCAAGATCGAGACGTCCGGCGAGATCCTGGTCGTCGGTGGCCTGCAGCAGAACATGGGCGACGTCTTCGGCCGCTCGCTCAAGTCGGCCGAGGTCTACTCGCCGCGCCGTAGCTTCTAGAGCGGCGGCGGCGTGACCTGGCGCATCTTCCGCACCCTGCATCACATCTGTTAAACGTTCTCGCGCCGCCGACGGCGGCGTGTTCGCGATGCGCGCTCTCAGGCTGTTCGTCCTCGTCGCCGTCGCGTTGATCCTCCCGCGGATCAGCTTCGCGCAGTTCGTCATCGAGGGCGTCGTTCACGAGAGCGACACCCTCGCGCCGGTGAGCGGCGTCGCGGTGTTCCTCGTGGACGACGATACGGGCGACGTCGTCTCGCCCGGCGAGCTGACGGATCCGTCCCAGCAGGGCCGCGTCACCGGTGAGGACGGGCGCTACCTGTTCGAGGTGCAGACGGTCCGCCGGGTTCGGTTGAGCCTGGACCGCCAGGACCTGCGTTTTGTCTTCCCGAGCGCGGAGCGGCCGCCGGCGGGCGACGGGCCGCTGGGGGGCGTGGCGTGCTCGACGATCTCCTGTCCGAACGGGGAGGTGGATCCGTCCACGGCCCCGACCGAGAGCGGCACCTACGCGCTGCGGTTTTCGACGAACACGCCGGGCTCGGCGCGGAACAACCACGTCCCCGTCGACAAGCTCGACCGGCTGATCACCGCGACGCTCGACGCCGACCGGCGACGGGTGCGGCGCGGGCAGCACGTGTTGTTCGAGGCACGGTTCACTTCGCGGCAGACGACGCCGATCGACGACTTCGAAGCGGTGCTGTCGTTGCCGCCCGAGCTGCGCTTGCTCGAGGACTCGGTGCGGGTCGTTCGCACGTCGCGGACTTCGAGCACGACCAACGTCGCGACGGTGAACGCGACGCAAGCGGACTTGCTCTGGCGGCTGCCGATCTCCATCGCGCCCAACGAAACCGTCGCGGTGCGGGCGATCGCGCGCGCCGTGCAGGTCCCGGATCGTAACCGCCCGCGCGTGCGTGCGTGGCTCGAGCGGCCGGGCGGCATCCTCGTCACGCAGCAAGCTGCGTTGACGCTCGCGATCGAAGGCGACCCGACGCTCGACACCAGCACGATCTTCGGCCGGGTGTTCTGCGACGGCGAGGACGGCCGGGTCGGCTGGCAGGACGAGGGGGAGCCGGGGCTGTTCGGCGTACGTGTCTACCTCGACACAGGCTTCTACGCACAGACGGACGAGAACGGGCTGTTCCACTTCTCGGGGGTCCCGCCGGGGACGCACCTCGTGAAGCTGGACGACGCGAGCCTGCCGCCGCCGAGTGAGCCGACCACGCCGATTCGCGCGCAGCTGTATCTGTCGCCGGGCACCCCCGGGAAGGTGCGGTTCGGCGTGGCGTGTCGGCTCGAGGACTGGAACACCGCCGAGCGGGTGCACACGACGACGGTGAGCACGCCGCTGGCGGGCGGCGCGCGGACGGTGGAGGTGTCGCTGACGGCGGCGGAGCGTCGGCTGTCGATCGCGGGGCGCGCCTATCAGTTCATGCGCGCAGAGCTGCGCGCGGTCGACAAGCCGAACGGCGTGCGCTTCTTCCCGCTCGACGTCGCGCCGTTCACGCCGACGCGGTGGCGGATCGAGATCGACGACGTCGATTCGGCGGGGCAGGTCGCCCGCACGGTACGCGCCGAATCCCTCACCGGTCGCGGGCCACCGCCGCTGTTCGTGGACTGGTTCTGGGACCGGCCGCCGAGCGCGGTGTACCGGGCGCGGCTGGTGTTGCTCGCGGACGAGTCCGACGAGGCCACGTCGGCGGACGTCGACTTCGGTGTCCCGCCCCCTGCGCCCCCGTCCGCGCCGGACCTCGAGGCGTTCGAGACCGTCGCCACCATCGACGCCTCGGAGGACGTCGTGAACGTCGACGCCGCGTGGTCCGCGCTCGAGGGGCGCCTGGCCGACGGGGTGGCCGTCGGGATCGTCGGGCACTGGGACGCGGCGGACGAAGACCCGGCCGCGCGTGCGCTCGCGCTGGCGGAGTCGGTGCAGGCCATGCTCGTGGAGCGCGGGGTGGCGCCCGGGCGGATCTTCGTGGGCTCGCGCGGCGCGGAGGTCCCGATCGTGCCGAACATCTCGGCGCGTCTCAGGGTGAAGAATCGGCGCGTCGACGTGCGCGTCGGGGCGGCGCCGCCGGCCGCGGCGCCGCGACCGAAGGTGCCTGCGCGCGAGGTTCGGTCCGCGAGCCTGCGCCTGGACGTCGACAACAAGTCGGGGGAGGTGCCGCTGGAGCGATGGTCGGACGTCGACGTGACGATCGACGTCGAGGCGCCGGCGACGCTGCAAGCTACCTTGCGCGGACCGAACGGTGACGTGGCGATCCTCCGGCGCGTGGTGACGGTCGACTGGGTGACCCGCACGGGCGAGCGCGTCGCACAGCCGCTATCGACGGACGGAAGCGCGCTGACCATCGGCGACGTCGCGATCAACCTCGCGCCGTACGCGCTGACGTTGGGCGCGGTGCGGGTCAAGGCGGAGGACGGCGGGGTGACGATCACCCCCGAGCTTGGCGTGGCGACGCGCCCCGAGCAGTGGAGCCTCGCGCTGTTCGACACCCGAGGTGAGCGTTCGATCCTCGCGGAGCGCTCCGGGCTCGCCGATCCGCTCCCGGGCACGGCGCTCACCGTCACGTCGACGGTGGTGTTCGCGCGGCCGACCACCCTCGCGTGGTCCGCGACGTTCCCGGGCGGGCTTCGCGTCACGCGGGTGCGTACGATCGAGGCGTTGGGCGAGGGCGACCGGGTGCTCGCGGCTGAAGCGGAGCGTGCGCCGGTGCTGGTGGTGCCGGGGGCGCGACGCCTCCTGAGCGACCCGATCGATCCGGTGGACCGCACGATCCTCGTCGCCGGGTCGAGCGTGTACGCGGTGCCCATCGTGGGGCTCGAGAACCTCGACCGCGCGAAGTCGCCGACCGCGATGGAGGCGCCGGAGCGTACACCCGCGTCGGACGTCACGATGCGCGTCGCGCAGGCCGGTCAGACGCAGGCGCGGCTGTTCTACCCGATCGTCGGGACGACGGTGCCGACGAACGTGGTGCGGGTCGCGGGCGAGCGCGTGGCGGTGGCGCCGTCCGGTTCGTTCTCGGCGGTCGTTCCGCTGAAACCGGGTGAGAACGTCGTGCGTGTCGAGACCGAGGACGTCGACGGCAACCGCGCGGTGTTCGAGCGTACCGTCGTCGCGGCTTCGACGTCGTGGTTCCTGCTCGCGATGGGGGACGCGCAGGTCTCGCTCGGGAACGCGCGCCTCGCGGGCTCGAATCGCCACACCCACGTGGACGCCGGGCCGCTGTCGCTCGACGGTCGCGCGGTGGCCTACGGTCGCGCGCGGACGACGCTGGACGAGGGGCCCTTCGAGCAGGTCGAGGTCGTGGGGCGCATCGACACCGGCGCGCTCGAGGATGCGACGGTGCGTCGGCTCGAGGACGACCCGCTGCGGATGTTGCCGGCGTTCGGCGACGCGGGGTTGGAGGTTCAGGAGACCTCGTCGCGTTACAAGGTCGACGTCACCGTGAAGGCGGACGAGTCCACGCTCGCCGTGGGCAACCGGACGACGACGCTCGAGGGGCTCTCGGAGGACGGCTACTTCGCGTTCCGCCGGGCGGGCTTCGGGGTTCACGTCGACTTCGACGAGCGCTTCGGCGAGCTCGACGAGACCGAGATCCGGGGCATGGTCGGCCTCGAGAACGACGGGACGCGGCGCGGCCACGACGAGATCGGCGGGACCGGCGGCACGATGTATTGGCTGTCGAACCGCGACCTCGTGGAGGGCTCGGAGCGCATCGCGCTGGTCGTGCGCGACCGCGACACGGGGTTCGTTTTGGAGCGCGTCGAGAAGCAGCGCGGCGTCGACTACGAGATTCGACCGCACGAGGGGCGCATCGTGTTCCGCGAGCCGGTCGCGCACGCGGTGTCGATGGCGCAGACGGGGATCAACCGCAGCGTCGCGCTGTCGGGGCACCCGATCTACATCGTGGTCGACTACACGTACCTCGCGTCCGGCGCGGGGGATCTGACGTTCGGCGTCGAGGCGCGTGAGACGATCGCCGAGCAGTTCGAGGTGTTCGGTGCGGTCGCGGGCGAGAACCTCGACGGGACGCGGCACCGCATCTACGGCTTCGGGCTGGCGTACCGGCCGACGCAGGCGTCGTTCCTCGAGTTCGAGTACGCGGGGTCTTCGGGAGAGACGACGGCGGGGCGCTTGTCGACGGACGGCGGGCTCTCGTTCATCGATCTCGACCTGTCCTCGCGCCTCGACGAGGCCGACTTCGCCGAGCGCACCGGGCCGTTCTTCGGCGCGCTCGACTCGAACGCGTTCCGGCTGTCGGGGCAGCTGTCGATCGGTGACCTGTTCGCGGACGAGCCGCTCGAGGCGCGGCCCACCGGCTACGTGCGGGCGTACGGCCGGAAGGCGGGGCTTCGGTTCTCGTCGCTCGGTTCGGCGCGTCAGTCGGGGCGGTTGGAGGGCGGCGTCGCCGCGAGCTACGACTTCACGCCCGAGGTGACGGCGCGGGCTTCGTTCGACGCGGCGTCCTACGTACGGCCCGAGCAGCTCGCGACGACCAACGCGCCCGAGGGGCTGTTCCGGGGGCTCGCGACCGCCGGCGTGACGTACCGCTCCGGACGCCACGGGCTCGGGTTCGAGCTGCAGCACCTGATGCTGGACGACGGCGGGAACGACTCCACGACGGGGATGTCGGGGCGGTACGACCACAAGTACTCGGACGACCTGACGCTGACGATCGGGCAGTCCGCGCTCGTCGACACCGACCTGTACACGAGCTCGAACATCGGCGTGCTCGCGACGACGGCCGGGGCGACGTACCGCCTCACGGAGTCGATGGAGATCGCGCTGTTCGAGACGGTGCGGTGGAACGGCGACAACGCCACGCAGCTCGGCGTGCGCGTGCGGAACGAGGGCGGGCTGTCGAGCTACGTCGCGGAGCGGTTCACGAGCACCGGCGGCGTCCCGGCGCTGACGACGGTGATCGGCGCCGAGGACATCGTGGCGGAGGGGAGCCGCACATACGGCGAGCTGCAGATGGGCGGCGCCTTCGATCCGACCGCGAGCCGGGCGGTGATCGGCATGGACAACCGCTGGCGGGTCGGGGAGGGCGTGGACCTCCTGTTGGCGTACGAGCGCGCGCACCTGCTCGCGAGCAACGTGCAGCCGAACGCGAACGCGCAGGCGTCGGCCTTCACGGCGCCGTTCGGTGGGCTGTCGGCGGCGCTCGGCGGGTTCGGGCGGCCGGCGCAGATCCTCCCGGGCGCGGTGTCGCGCGACGCGCTCGCGACGGGGATCGTGTTGACGCGCGTGCCGAACCTGAAGCTGTCGGCGCGGGGTGAGCTGCGGATCGACAACGGTGACCAGGCGGTCGGGGGGCGCGACTTCCGCGTCGTCGGCGGGCACCTGGTGGCGCTGTGGTCGATCACGCGCGACGTCTCGGCGCTCGCACGCCTGACGGGGCAGCACGTCACGGACACCAACGCGAACGTGACCTACGCGAAGGCGCTGGAGGGGTCGGTGGGGGCGATGTTCCGGCCGCGCGCCGAGGACTGGTTCACGCTGATCGTGCGGTACACGCGCCTCGACCAGCAGCGCCCGCGCAGCCTCGAGGACGACCGGCGCGTGAGTGAGACGCGGGACGCGCTGTCGGTGGAGCCGATCGTCGACACACCCTGGAACGTGCAGCTGGTGGAGCGCTTCGCGCTGGTGTCGAGCGAGTCGTCGAGCGACCTCGGGACGGCGAACGGCGTGAACGTCCTGTGGATCAACCGCGTGAACGCGCGGCCGATTCAGCAGGTCGAGGGCGGCGTGGAGTACCGGATGCTCGTGGACCTCGACACGAACACGAGCGAGCGCGGCTTCTTGCTGGAGGTCGGCTACCTGCCCAGCGAGCACATCCGCATCGGGGCGGGGTACAACTTCACGCGCTTTTCGGACGATGTGCTGACGCTGCTGTCGCAGGACGCGCGTGGGCCCTTCCTGCGCGTCACCGCGCGGTACTGAGGCCGGCGCGGACGTAAAAAAGCCCGCGGCGCACGCGCCACGGGCTCGGAGTCTTCGTTTGTCGGTTTCGCTGGGGCGCGCCGCAGCCGTCGCCACGGCGCGTCCTCGATACGTCTGACGGAGTGTGCGGCCCCCGCATTCGAAGATTCTTCAGGAGGCCAGCGCGATCGCGCGCTCCTGGTAGTACTGGGCGAACAGCTGACGTGCCTCGCGGCGGGCGCGCTCGCGCTCGCGGTTGCGCTTGGGGCGCGGGGTGGCCTGGGTCTCGAGGCGTCGGACCGCGAGGTGCGAGTTCACCGCCTTGAGCCAGCTGTCGAGGGTGTTGCTGTTGGTCGCCGTCATCGTCATGCCTGGGGATAAAGCAGGCGGCGTGCCAAGGTGGGGCGGACCGCCGCATTGATGTCCAAGTGCTTGAAATTACTTGAATTCGACGCTCGGGTCGCTTGGTGCGAAGCGACGGTGACACGTATCCCCTTCGCCACGCCTGTTGCAAACGCGCGACGGTGGGGCGACGCCGCACTGCGGCATGAAAACGGATTGTTTTCGGGGGGTTGAATGTCGTTGACGCGCCTTCTTCGCACCCATAGCGTCCCGCTCGCCGATGGACGTCTTCGAAGCAGTCGCCAGCAAGAATCATGAGCAGGTCACCTTCTGCTACGACGAGGTCTCGGGCCTCAAGGCGATCATCGCCATCCACGACACGACGCTGGGGCCGGCGCTCGGCGGCACCCGGATGTGGCCGTACAAGAGCACGGAAGACGCCCTGACGGACGTTCTGCGCCTCGCGCGGGGCATGACGTTCAAGAGCGCCGCGGCCGGCCTGAACCTGGGCGGCGGCAAGGCCGTCATCATCGGCGACCCCAAGGGGACGCGCTCGGAGACGCTCTTTAGGGCGTTTGGGCGGTTCGTCGAGGGCCTGGGCGGCCGGTACATCACCGCGGAGGACTCCGGCACGGACGTGCGGTGCATGGAGTGGGTGCGGATGGAGACCAACTGGGTCACCGGGATCTCCCGGGCGCTCGGGGGGTCGGGCGATCCCTCCCCCGTCACGGCGCAGGGCACCTTCGCGGGGATGCAGGCCTGCGCGAAGGAGCGCTGGGGCACGGACAGCCTGGACGGCAAACACGTCACCATCCAGGGCGTCGGCGCGGTCGGCTACCACCTCGCGAAGCTGCTGCACCGCGCGGGCGCGCGGCTGACCGTCTGCGACCTGTACGACGAGAACCTGCGGCGCGCCGTCGCGGAGTTCAACGCCGAGGTCGTCGACACCGACAAGATCTTCGACGTGCAGGCCGACATCTTCGCACCGTGCGCGCTCGGCGCGGTCGTCAACGACGACACACTCCCGCGCCTGAAGGTGGAGATCGTCGCCGGCTCCGCGAACAACGTGCTTCACGACGAGCGCCGCCACGGTCGCGGCCTCCTCGAGCGCGGGATGCTGTACGCCCCCGACTACGTCATCAACGCGGGCGGCCTCATCAACGTCGCGAACGAGCTCGAAGGTTACAACCAGGAGCGCGCGCTCAAGCAGGCCGACGGCATCTACGACATCATGATGCGCGTCTTCGAGATCGCCCGCCGCGAGGACATCCCCACGCACAAGGCGGCGGACAACCTCGCGCTGCGGCGCATCGCGGAGATCGGCAAGGTGAAGAGCTTCTTCACCCCGCCGAGCGACCGCACCCGCGTCTTGCGCGGCGTCTCCTGAGCTACAGACACATCTGCGTGTACTCCACGCGGATGGTCGACCAGAGCTGCGGCGCGGCAAACGCCGACAGGCGCACCGCGTCGAACGCGGCGTCGTAGGTCCAGTTCGTCGTCCCCCCGGCTGTCTGGTTGGGGAGCTCGACCCCGTCCACGAACACCCGGAGCGTCGACGGGATCGGCGTGGCGTTCAGACGGAGCAGGCTGCGGAAGACGATCGCGTTCGGCAGCTCCCCGAGGATTTGCTCCGGCCAGTCCGGCATGCAGATGGAGTGAAACGTCCCGCCGAGGTCCGCCGCCAGGTTCACATAGCGCGTGGACGCGCCGGCGTCGGGGCAGCCGATGAGGGCGTCGCCGCCGACCACGTGGACGCCGAGGCTTCCGCGGCCGCGCTCCTCCTCCAGGCTCGCGAACAGCGCGCGGTAGTAGGCGTCCGAACCCGGGGAGCCGTCGTCCCCGTTGGTCGCGAAGACCACGCTGAGGCTCGCGTCGGGGTCGCCGAAGCCGACGTTGGCGCCGACGAGGTTCGGCGCGGACAGCGCGCGCCACGCCATCTCGATTCCGGGCGCGGGGACCTCGCCGCCGATCCCCACCGCGACGTTACGTTGAAACAGGGTCGACAGGCCCGCGCTCGTGGGTCGGAGGATTCGGTTCGAGGTGCTGCCGCCGAAGAGGTTGGTCGGGTTCCGAGGATGGACGAGGCGGCCGCCTTCGTCGCCGGAGGTGGTGGTGACACCGATGCGCCAGGCGAGCCCCGCCATGTTCGCCGCCGTGAGGAACGTCGGGAGCGCGTTCCCGAGATCCGTGAAGGCGTCGCGGGTGCCGATGCTGCGCTCGAGGACGAACAGGATCTCCGAACGTGCCGGGGGCGCCTGCTCGAAGGTCTCGGTGACCGTTGTCGCCGCGTCCGCGCGCCCGATGAGCTCCACGCGGTATACGTGCGCGCTCCCCCCCACCGCCGCGCCGATCTCCAGCAGCGTCGTGATCTCCCCCGCGCGGTCGAGCGAGAAGTCGACCTCGATCGAGGCGGTCTGACCCGGTGCGATCGATATCGGGAGGGTCGGCGGGTTCACGAGGCCAATCTCGGGGACAGCAGGGACGAAGTCGACGGTACCGATGGTCACGGCCTGCGCCGTGGGGTTCGCGATCGTGATCCGTCGCGCCGGCGTTCGGCAGTCGACACCCGCGGTGCCGAAGTCGATCGTCCGCGGGGTCACGACGAGCGCGTCCAGCTCCGCGCGCGCGGCGAGCGCGACCGTGGGGTAGGGGTCGGGCGGGCTCGAGATGCTCAGCTCAACGTCGCCCGTGCTCGGCCCGGTGTCGTCGGGTCGACACGCGACGCGCACCGCGCGCGTGGTGTTCGGTGGGATGCGCTCACTCGTGACGACCGGATCCAAAATGGAGTACGCGACGTCCGAGCCCGCCGCGATCTGCGTCGCGGACAGGAGGCACTCCGACGCGCCGGTGCGGACGTAGAGGTTGCGCTCGACTCGCCGGCCGACGGGGACGACGCCGAAGTCGAGCGTCGGCGGTATGTTGAACGAACACAAAGGGAGGTTCACGCCGACCATGTTCACCGGCACCGTGATCTCCGCGGCGCACACATCGCTCGTCCCGACGAGGACGGCGGTGGACACAGGACCCGGCGTCTGCGGCGCGACCTCGACCGTGACGAACCTCGCCTCGCCGGGCTCCAGAATCCCATTGGCGTCGCCGATGACCGTGAGCGCGCCGGTGCCCGCGGTGTCCCCGAGGACGTGGGTGATGGCGAACGGTTCGAAGCCCACGTTGGTGATCACGAGGTGACGGCGGACGGGGACCACGACGGAGACCTCGCCGAAGTCGAGGGACTCGGGGACCGTCTCGACGCTCGGGGAACAGCCGCCGCCCTCGACCGGGACGTGGATCTTCGGCAGCCACGATTCGGCCGGGTCGCTCTCGACCTCCAGCACCGCCTCGGCGCGGGCGAATGTCGTTGGGCAGAAGGTCACGTCGATGTCGACGGAGGCCCCCGCCGGCATCGCGACGGTGCGGCTCGGCGAGACGGTGAACGCCGGGTCGTTCGGGGACGGTGCTTCGGCGAGGCCCCACCGCGTCACCGAGAACGGGACGTTGGCGATGTTTTCACACGTGACGGTTCGGGTGCCGCAGTCGCCGGGCTGCACGTCGTCGAAGTCGACGGCGCCCGGCGAACAGTCGATGCCGCGCGAGACGGTCACGCTGTCGAACGTGAGATCAGCCGCGCACGTCTCGCTGGTGGAAAGCCTCAGCTCGCCGCGCTCACGGACGCCGGGGATGAGGGGCAATAACCGAACCACCAACTCCACGCTGCCGTCGGGCGCGAGCTCGGGCCCAGGCTCGAGCGCGTAGCAGAACGCCTCGCCGCCGGCGCCGCCGCACGGTTGGAAGTTGCGCTGCGCGCTGACGTCGACGGTCAGCGGGAACGTGCTCGGGTTGTCGATCGGGATGCGGTGCTCTCGGGTGGTCGACGGCAACGTCGCGCCGAGCGCGATCTCCCGCGGCTGAAGTGCGTCGAGGATGCACGGCGGTGGTGTGCGGCCCGTGAGCGCGACGCTACCCGTGGCGCCGCCACCGCTGATGACGAGGCCGCCCTCGAAGGTGCCGGCGTCCTCGGGTCCGAAGCGGACCTCGACGGAGGCCGTGCCGCCCGCCGGGAGTAAGACCTCTTCGGCGAGGGCGGTGAAGCCGGGGTCGGCGAGCGCGACCTCGACCGTTAGCTCGCGGTCGGTGCGGCTGACGATGCGGACGGTGCGATCGGCGGAGTCGCCCACGGCGATCTCTCCGAAGTCGATCGCGCTCGGTGTGAAGTCGAAGGCGCGGTCGAGCTCGAGCCCGTCCGACGTGCAGCCGACGGCGGCCGCGGTGACGAGATAGGTTGTGAAGGTGAAGTGACGAAGCGTCGGGATGTGTTCCAAGGAGGAATCCTCTTTGCGTGCGAGACAAAAAGGTTCGTCAGGGACGTTAACACCCAGCGGGCCACGTACGGAAGTCGGTCAGCGGTAGCCCCGTCCCAGCGTCGGGAGCGCGACGGGGCGACCGGGCCGCTCGACGAGGCTCGGGACCGCGTGCCGGACGAACAGATCGCGCTCCGAGGCTCGCTCCGCGACGCCGAGCGCGAGGACGTAGCCGCCTTCGTCGTGCGCGGCCAGGAACCGGCCGAGCTGCGGCGCCGTGACCGTCTCGACCGCGGGGTCGTAGGGGTCGTGGACCAGGAAACGACCGCGTGGGTCCACGCCGTGGACCAGGACGTAGTGGCCTTCGTACTGCGACGGATCTTCGTGCGGCGGCATCGCATAGTAGTCGCCATTGGCGATCACGTACCCGCCCTCGGCGAGCGTGCGGCGGACGCGTTGCAGGTCCGCGCCCGGCGTGACCTCGCAGCTGAGTCCGAGGTGCTTCGCGATCTTCTTCATCCCGGCCAGCGAGGTGCCGTGCTCGGAGGTCGTCCCGCCGACGCGCGCGAGGTCGAGGACCGTCGCGGCGTCCCGACCGGTCCGCAGGCCGAGGTGGTTCGCGATCATCGTCATCGACGACGGGCCGCAGTTCGCTTCGCCGTCGTAACCCGGCGGCGCGCCGTCCGGCGTGCGCTGCGAGACGTACGGTACGTCGCGGAGGTGGCGGGCGCCTCCCGCCGCGAACCTCGCCTCGTGCACGACCCGCATTCTTCAGGTTTCGGCGCGGCGCGCGGACGGGTTGCGCGCGTCCACATACGTCAGTCGGCGGCGTCAGCCGACGGGCGTTCGCCCGTCGCCGGGCCGGGTTCGTTGGGCGGGACGTTCGTCGGGGAGCCTGCGCGACTTCGCGATCGTGCGGAACAGCTCGGCGGCGTTCGTCGGGGTGCGCTCGAGGGTGTCGCGGTCGACTGCGTACAGCCCGAAGGACGGGACGAAGCCCTCCAGCCACTCGAAGTTGTCGACGAGCGACCAGAAGAAGTAGCCGCGCACGTCGGTTCCGGCGCGGCGCGCGGCGAGCACCGCCTGGAGGTGATCGTACAGGTAGGCGCTGCGGCGTGAGTCGTCGCGATCGTCGAGGCCGTTCTCGGTGACATACACCGGGAGTCCGAATCGCCCCGCCTCGGTGAGCGCGAGCGTGAGGCCTTCGGGGTGGACCTCCCAGCCGAGGTCCGTCACGCCGCGTCCTTCGCGGTCCTCGTAGAAGACTTCGAATCCCGACAGACGCGCTTCGACGAACACCCGCGCGTAGTAGTTCACGCCGACGAAGTCGAGGGTGCCGGCGGCCTCGGGGACGTCGTGCGCCATGCGCAGGCCGGGGATGTGACCGAACCGGAGCCGGCCGGTCGTCAGGCCTTCGAGGAAGACGCGGTTGTGGAAGTGCTCGACGTAGTGCCGCGCGACGCGGTCGAAGGGGTGCGCGCCGCGGGACGGCTCGAAGCGGACGTGGTTGTGGGCGACGCCGATCTGCACGCCGGGTACGACCGAGCGCAGCGCGGCGGCCGCCTTCGCGTGGCCCGCGAGGAGGCCGGCCATGGCGGCGCCCGCGGCCTGGAGGCTCTTCGTGCGCGGGGGGATCAGCCCCGCGACGTAGGCGCCTTCGATCCAGACGTTGGGTTCGTTGAGCACCGTGTAGAACTTCACGCGCTCGCCGAAGGCCTCCGCCATGCGTCGCGCGAACGCGCCGAAGCGCTCCGGGCCTTCACCGCCGAGGTCGTGCCAGGGGCAGCGGTCGTGAAACCAGGTCGGGTGGGTGAAGTGGAGGAGGGTGACGAACGGTTCGACGCCGCGCGCACGCAGCGCGTCGACCATCGCGGCGTAGCGTTGGATCGCGTCTTCGTCGTAGCGCCCGGGCTCCGGCTCGACGCGCGCCCACTCCACGCTGAAGCGGTAGGCTCCGGCGCCGAGCTCGACGAGCCGATCGAAGTCCTCCTCGTAGCGGTTCCAGTGATCGGTCGCGCGCCCGCACGGTGCCCGCGGGCCGAGGCGACCGTCGCGCGCCCATTGCTCCCAGTCGTTCTCGATGCCGCCTTCGATCTGGTACGCGGACGTCGCGCATCCGAAGAGGAAGTCGTCCGAGAAAGCCGCCACGGCGCGGAAGGTAGCGAGACCTCCGCTCGGAGGGAACGAAACGTTGCCGGGCGCTCAGCGGTTACGCGGCGAGGGCTTCGGCGGCGTTCGAGTAGTCCATGCCGGGGACGACGTAGCCGCGCGTGAAGCGCCCGTGGGCGTTCCCGATCTTGACGCCGTACTTCGATCCCATCGCCTCGATGGTGCGTCCGTCGCCGAGGCTGATGGCGACGTGGCCGTCCTTGTAGAGGAGCGCGCCGGGGGTGTTGATCGCCTCTTCGAGCGAGATCTGCGCGCCGTGCTGCCGCAGCCACGGCTCTTGGTTCATCGTGCCGTCGGGCATCTCGATGCCGGCCTGGTGCGCGGCCCACTGGACGAGCTCGGAGCAGTCGAACGTGTCGGGGTCGGGGTCGTCGAGGTTCGTCTCGGCGCCGAAGACGTAGCGGTCGCCGTCCTGACGGAGCGCGGCCGAGAGGAAGTCACCGACGGTCCCCTGGCCGGTCGGCAGGTTCGAGAGGTCGGGGTGCTCGCCGGTCGGGGCACCGGTGCCGCCGCCGCCGCCGGTCGCCGCGGGACCACCGCCACCGCCGCCCCCGCCGCCGCTCCCGCCGCCGCCCCAGCTCGCCGGCTGACCACGGCTGAAGCTCTGCTGCGGCATCCCGCCGGTGTGCATCCGGCCCTGCTGCGGTTTGTTCTGGCGGAGCGCCCACATCACGAGGAGCGCGACGAGATCCTCGCCCATGAGGCTGCTCGGATCCTGCAGCCCAGCGTCCTGTGCGCCGTCGAGCGGCGGCAAGCCGAGGAGCTGGCGGGCCTGGTTCAGCTCGTCGAGGAGCTGCGGGTCGTTGGTGAGCTCGGCGTTGATGCCGCCGAGGAACTGCTGCAGCACGTCCGGCGTGATGCCGGCCTCGCGGGCGAACGCGTCCAGGTCGAAGTCGTCACCGAGGTCCGTCGGCGCGAACGACGAGGGCTGCCCGGGGAGGGGCGCCACGAAGCCGCCGTCCCAGAGCATGGCGAGCATCTGAAGCTGACGGGGATCCTGGAGGACGTCGACGTGGAGGCTCATGAAGCCAAGGTAGGAGCCCGGAGCCCGAGGATCAGTTACCGACCGATTTCACGCGCGCGGGATCGGTCGAAGCACCCGCGCGACGACGCCGGGGCTCATGAGCGCCGACGGGCCTCGGTCGAGGTTCAGGACGTCGATGAAGCGGCGGTAGACGACCTCGTCGTGGAGGCTGTGCGCGAAGACGCGCCCCGTGAACCATCGCAACACCGCGCCGCCGACCGGTGCCGTGCCCTCGGTCTGCGGGTAGCGGAACGCTTCGTTCGTCGCGAGCATCCACGGGAGGTCGGCGCACTTCGCGACCTCGCTCTGGAATCGTCGCCCGTCGAAGTCACGCGCGGCGAGGTGGCGGTCGAGCGCAGCGGCGGTCAGCCCCGCGACGGTCATGCCTTGGCCGAACACCGGGTCGAAGCTGCACACGGCGTCGCCGATCACCGCGAAGCCGCGCGGGAGCTCGACGCGCTCGTAGCGGAGGCGTCGCTGCTTCGGGAAGTTGAACCGCTTGATCGGCGTGAGGAGCGTGGCGCGGTCGAGCTGATCCGCGAGCTGCGGGTGGAGCAGCGAACGTGCGTACGCGCGAAACTCCGCCTCGTCGGTGGGCGGGTGGTCGCCGTGGTAGCCGAGCAGCGACACGACGTAGCGGTCGCCTTCGATCGGGAAGAGGACACCGCCTCGCGGCGTCGACGGGGGCCGGTGGTAGACGAGGAGGGCGCCCACGTCCGGCGCGGGGAGCGTCACGAAACACGAGGCGTAGGCGAGGTTCACCGTCACCGTGTCCTCGCGCGGCGCCGCGTAACCCCAGTCTTCGAGCCACGCGTGGCTCTTCGAGCCGCGGCCCGTGGCGTCGATGACCAAGGAGGCGTCGATGGTCTCGTCGTCGGTGGTGACACCCACGACGCGCCGGCCCTCGTGGACCGGGGCGCCCTTCTCGCCGTAGCGAACCTGAACGCCGTCGATCGCCTCGACGCGCCGACGGATGTGGCCTTCGAGGAAGGGCCGACTCTGCAGGTACATCGGGTAGTCGGCGAAGAACGCGACCTTGAAGCCGCCCCAGTGATGCCACCGGACGTCACGACCGATGTCGGCGACCACCGAGCCGTCCTCGGCCAACGCGTCGAAGAGCCCGGGTAGCAGGCCGTCGATCGCCTTGCGACCGGCGCCGAGGATGACGTGCACGTGCGCGCTCTGCGGCACGCCGCGGCGGGGTGCGGTCGCTGAACAATCCTCGTCGCGCTCGAGGACGGTGACACGTCGGTAGTGCCGCGACAGCGCGGCCGCCGCGAGCAACCCGGCGACGCTCCCGCCGATCACGACGGCGTGGTCTCGGCTCGCGTTCATCGGCCGCAACCTTCGCGAAACGCTCCCGCGATCGCCAGATCGGTGGTCGCCTTCAAGGGCACGCGCCGAAGAGGTTGATGTTGAACGCGCACTCCGTGAGCGCGCCGGTGTTGTTCACCACGTCGCTCGAGAAGATGTTCCCGATGATCTTCGTTTCGGACGCGCTCGGCGTCGTACGCACCGCGACGTACGGCGCCGCCGTCCCGTTCAGCTCGAAGTAGGTGTCACGAATCACCGTGCCGAGCGACGTGATGTACATGGCGCCGCCGAGGTTCGCCTCCATGCGGTTCCCCGCGAAGACGGATCCGTTCTGGTTCGCGCCGCCTCCGCTGACCGTCTGGAAGACGCCGTACGTCGCGGCACGGCTGATGATGCTGTCGCGCACGCGCCAGGAGTTCGACAGCTCGTCCATGAAGATGTTCACGCGGTTGTCGTGCAGGCTGCACTGGCTGACGACGATCGAGTACGAGCTGTGGCCGTAGATCCCCATCCGGAAGTCGGAGATGCGGACGCGCTCCAGGATCACTTGGCTCGCGTCGACCAGCTCGATCCCGCGCCCGTAGATCGCCGGCTGTCCGGGCCCCGCGATGCGCAGGTCACGGATGGTGCTGTTCCCCGCGCCGCCGACGCTCGCGACGCGGATCGCGGGCTGGTCCGTCGTGAGGTTCGTGAAGCCGAGGATGCCTTCGCCGTCCATGCCGACGCCCGCCAGCACGAACCGCGGCGGGAGTCGCACGGTCTCCTTCAGGTGGCAGACCTGGTCGATGACGAGGGTCGCGTTCGCGTAGTCGGTGCCGGACACGTTGTCGAGCCAGCACACGAGGTTGTCGCAACCGCCGATCTCGCGGAGGGTGTAGTGGCGTGGGTTCGACACCGGCGCGGCACCCGGCATGCCGAAGCCGTCGCTCGGATCGTACGGCGCGCACGCCGCAGCGGCGTCGGTCGCGTAGAGCGCGCCGGCGAGGAACGGGGTGAGGAGGGCGAGGGTTCGGAGCGTTCTCATGCTCCGTCGGTGCGGGGAGCGTCCGCCTTTTATTCGGCGGACGCGTCGACGCCGATCAACTCGGCGGGGCTTCGGGCTCCTGGCCGACCGGCGCGAGCTTCGGCGGGAAGCGCTCCGGCGGGCGCTCGAGCGCGATGTCGAGGACCTCGTCGATGCGGCGCACGAAGTGGAACGTGAGCTGGTCCTGGAGGTCCTGCGGGACCTCGTGCAGGTCCTTCTTGTTGCGCTCCGGCAGCAAGATCTCCTTCACGCCGGCGCGCAGCGCCGCGAGGACCTTCTCCTTCACGCCGCCGACCGGGAGGACACTCCCGCGCAGCGTGATCTCGCCGGTCATCGCGACGTCGCTCCGCACCTTGATGCCCGTGACCAACGAGGTCAGCGCGGACACCATCGTCACGCCCGCCGAGGGGCCGTCCTTCGGGATGCCACCGGCCGGGACGTGCACGTGGATGTCGTTCTTCTCCCAGAAGCCCTCCGGCAGACCGAACTCCGGCGAACGCGCGCGCAAGTAGGATTGCGCCGCCTGCGCCGACTCCTTCATCACCGCGCCGAGCTGGCCGGTCAGCGTGAGGCCGCCCTTGCCCTGCATCTTCGTCGCTTCGATGAAGAGGATGTCGCCGCCCGACGCCGTCCAGGCGAGACCCGTGGCCACACCCGCCAGCTCCGTTCGCTGCGCCATCTCGTTGTAGAACTTCTCCGGCCCGAGGTACTTGGTCAGGTCTTCCTTCTGGACGGTCGTCAGATCCGTCTTGCCCTCGGCGACCTCGACCGCGACCCCGCGCACCACCGACGTGAGGGTGCGCTCGAGGTTACGAACGCCAGCCTCCCGGGTGTAGTCCACGATCAACGAGTCGAGCGCGCCCTTTTCGATCTTGAACAGCTCGTCCGTCAGACCGTGCGCATCCAACACACGCGGGATGAGGTGGCGCGTCGCGATGTGCCCCTTCTCCTCGTGCGTGTAGCCGGGCAGCTCCAGGACCTCCATGCGATCCTTCAGCGCCGGCGGGATGGGATCCATCTGGTTCGCCGTGGCGATGAAGAGGATCTTCGACAGGTCGAACGGCACCTCCAGGTAGTGGTCCGAGAACGTGTGGTTCTGCTCCGGATCCAACACCTCGAGCAGCGCGCTCGCCGGGTCCCCGCGGAAGTCGTAGGAGAGCTTGTCGATCTCGTCGAGGATGACGACCGGGTTGTTCGACCCGGCCTTCTTCAGCCCCTGGATGATGCGACCGGGCAGGGCGCCGACGTACGTGCGGCGGTGCCCGCGGATCTCCGCCTCGTCGCGCACACCACCGAGCGAGATGCGGTGGAACTTGCGGCCGAGCGTCTCCGCGATCGACGCGCCGAGCGACGTCTTACCGACGCCGGGCGGGCCCACCATGCAGAGGATCGGACCCTTCATGTCCGACTTCAGCTTGCGCACCGCGAGGTACTCGATGATGCGCTTCTTCACCTTCTCGAGGCCGTAGTGCTTCTCTTCGAGGAGCTCGCGCGCCTTCTGGATGTCGAGCGTGTCGATCGTCGACTTGTCCCACGGCAGGTCCGCGAACCACTCGAGGTACGTGCGGCCGACCGTGTACTCGGACGAGCTCGAAGGCATCTGACGGAGACGGCGGAGCTCCTTCCGCGAGACCTTCTCGGCCTCGGCGGGGAGGTTCGCGTTCTTGAGCTTCTGCTCCAGCTCGTCGAGGTCACCCTCGGTGCCGTCCGCTTCGCCCAGCTCCTCCTTGATCGCCTTGAGCTGCTGACGCAGGTAGTACTCCCGCTGCGTCTTGTTCATCTCGCCCTTCACCTGCGAGTCGATCTTGTTCGAGAGCTTCAGGACCTCGAGCTTGCGGTGCAGCAGCTCGAGCACGTTCTCCAGCCGCTGGGAGACCTCGACGAGGTTCAAGACCTCCATCTTCTCCTCGACCGAGACGTCCATGTTCGCGGCGATCAGGTCCGCGAGATGACCGGGGTCGTCGATGCCCTCGACGAACTGCGCCGCGCCCGACGGGATCTCGGGCATCAACCCGACGACCTCGCGCGCGGTCTTCTTCACGTTCATCACCAGGGCCTCTATCTTGAGAGGATCTGCGTTGATGTCCTGGACCTCGACCACGCGCGCCCTCAGATAGGGGGTGGTCTGGGTCAGCCCCAGCACGCGGAAGCGCTTGATGCCCTGGAGGACCAGGTGGAACCCTTCCTCGCCGGCCTTCAGCGCCTTCACGATGCGACCGGTGGTCCCCATCGCGTAGAGGTCCTCGGCGCCCGGGTCGTCCACCGACCCGTCCTTTTGCGCCACGATCCCGATGGGCTCGCCAGACTCCTCGACCGCCTTCACCATCGCGAGCGTCTTGGGGCGCCCGACGGAGATCGGCATGATGCTCCCCGGGAAGAACACACTGTTCCTCAGGGGAAGGATCGGGATGTCGATACCTTGGCCTTCAGCTTGTCCGAACTTGTTCTCGGCCACGTCTCATCTACTCCTTGGGGCAAACCGGTGCGTTCGCCCGGCGATTCCGCCAAGCGTTGCACCGATTCGGGCGGGGGGGAAGGGGGTGGGATGCGGGGCGGCTACTTCGAGAGCGTGTTGCCGAAGAGGTCCTTCTCGGACTTCGTCGAGCCTTCCTTCTCGAGCTTGCGCTTGCGTGCCTTGCCCATCTTGCGGTCGCGGTTGAGTCGCTTCTTCTCGGTCTGCTGGGAGTTCGATGCCATGGCTCAGATTCCTCGTCGGCGGGCTATAGCGATCGCCCCAGGCGAGGTCAAGCGCATCCGACATTCGGTGCCTTGCCACTCCTGAAGGAAGTCGACAGGATGACGGACGGTCAACCACCATGCGTGCTGCTCCTCACTCCCTTACGACCCTCCTCGGCGTCCTGGCGCTCGGCTTCGCGTTCGGCTGCTCCGGCGACGCCCCCGCGGGGGACGGCGACGGACCCGACGACCGCGACGCGGGCGCGGACACCGAACGCGATGGCGGCACCATCACCACCGATATCGACCAGGACGGCATCGATGATGAGTGGGAACGGATGTTCGGGCTCGATCCGACTCGGAACGACGCAAACGAGGACCTCGACGGCGACGGCCTGACGAACCTGGCGGAATACACGCTGCAGACCTTCCCGAACGACCTCGACACCGACGACGACGGCCTCTCGGACGGCGACGAGGACCGCAACCACAACGGCGTCATCGAACCCGACGAAACGGACCCGCGTCTGTTCGACACCGACGGCGACGGCCTCTCGGATGGCCAGGAGCGCGGCGCGATCACGCCGATCACCTCCTCGCGTCCCGGCATCGCGGGCACGGACGCCAACGTCTTCATCCCCGACGCGAACAACGCCACGACCACCGACCCGCTCAACGCCGACACGGACGGCGACGGCCTGTCCGACGGCGTCGAGGACGCGAACTTCGACGGCGCCGTGCAGCCGACGGAGACCGACCCGCTCGACCTCGACACCGACGACGACGGCATCTCGGACGGTGACGAGGACGCCAACCACAACGGCACCGTCGATGCGGGGGAGACGAGCCCGATCGACTTCGACTCGGACGACGACGGCATCTGGGACGGCGTCGAGCTCGGCGTGTCGATGCCCATTCTGGATCCCGACGGGCAGGGCCCGCTGAAGGGGACGGACATCAACCGCTGGCGCCCGGACATGGATCCGTCCACGACGACCGACCCGCTGAACCCCGACACGGACGGTGACGGCGTGATCGACGGCGACGAGGACTGGAACCACAACGGCCTGTACGAGCCGCCGCAGGAGCTCGACCCGAACAGCCCGGACTCCGACGGCGACGGCGTGGGCGACGCCAACGAAGGCATCGCGGTGGTCTGCGCGGAGTCGCAGCTGAAGCGCATCGCGCAGCACCGCCTCGCGAGCGCGGACATCAACCTGGCGCTCCCCGAGTCGTACTCGGAGATCGCGATCCTGCGCGACGCGGCGAGCGTCGGCGTAGGGATCATGTTCAGCGATCCGATGTCCGGCGTGGTGGGCTTCGCGATCTCGAAGACGCCGAGCGGCAACAACGTCGGGCAGGAGAAGCAGGCGAACCGGGACCTCCTCGACCAGGCGGCGAACCTGTCGAACGAGCAGGACCGCGCGCTGATCAGCTGGGACGGCTTCCCGGCGGTGTTCACGACCGCGCGCGCGCAGCGGAACAACCGCACCGCGATCGAGGTGGTGGCCGAGATGGCGGAGCAGGTCGCGGGCGCGGGCACGCTCAGCGGCGCGCTGCCGAGCTCCGGCAACAACCCGGGTGACTTCACGGTCTACTTCGAGACCATCCTGCGCGTCGACGCGCAGGGCACGCCGCTGCGCGCGATCGTGGTCGGCGCGTTGGTGCCGGGCGTGGCGAACGACGCCGAGATCATCGCGCTGTCCGACGTCGCCAACGGCACCGGCATCTCGCAGTTCGGCGACTTCACCGGCACCGGCTGCGACGCGTTCCGGACGCCGCCGGGCAACGACGTGATCGACCTGCTGTGGGTCGTCGACAACTCGTGTTCGATGTCCGAGGAGCAGCAGGCCGTCGCCGACGCGGGCGCCGAGATGGTCGCGCTGCTGTCGACGACGCAGCTGTCGTGGCGCCTCGCGCTGACGACGACGGACCAGGCCGACGGCTCGATCACCGCGCGGGGCGTGAACGGCTTCACGCCGTCGTCGCCGCGGGCCGCGGCGGAGGCCGCATCTTCGGCGTGGGCGCAGGCGGTCGACGCGCTGGGCACCGGCGGCAGCGGTCAGGAGCGCGGGCTCGTGGTGGGCGTCGCGGCGGCGAACGCGGCGCTACCGGCGACGGCGCAGGAGGATCCGACGAAGTTCCGCGAGGGCGCGGCAGCGATCGTCGTGCACATGTCCGACGAGGAGGACTACTCGATCAAGGAGGCCGCGGGCGGCAACGATCAGAACTGCGCCGAGAACGCGGGCAAGCAGACGCGCATCGACACGCTCACGAGCCAGTACCTCGCGTTCGCGCAGCAGACCTCTATCGCGGGCCTGACCACGTTTGCGATCCACGGCATCCAGCCGAACAACACGGGCGCGGACTTCTGCAGCTTCGAGCAGGGCTCGGGCGACTGCACGGGGAACTCGCAGCACGGGCGCGGCTACGTGGACATCGCGGGCGCCACGGGCGGCGGCACCGGATCGATCTGCGGCGACATGAGCCAGATCGTGCAGGACATCATCCGAGCCGGCGCGGGCATCGCCTCCCAGATCGAGCTGACGAAGCCCCCGATCAGCTCGACGATCCGCGTGGTGATCGCGGACGAGAACGGCGACTTCGTGGGGCAGGCCGACGTGCCGCGCTCGCGCGCGAACGGCTTCGACTACGCGTTCGAGCTCGACGTCCAGAACAACGTCGTGAAGCACAAGCTGGTCTTCTACGGCACGGCGCGGCCGCCCGCGGACCGCGACATGATGATCAGCTACCGCACCTGGGAGGAGGGCTCGCCGGATCCGGGCGCGCCGGTCTGCATTTGTCCGGACGGTCAGATCTGCGACATGGACACCAACGAGTGTGTCATCGACCCGACGTGCGGCGGCGGGTGCCCCGAGGACATGCCGTGTAACCCGATGACGGGCCTGTGCGAGGAAGACGACCCGTGTGAAGGGCAGTGCGTCGAGGGCGAGGAGTGCATCGACGGCATCTGCGTCGAAGAGGACCCCTGCATGTGCGACGTCGGCGAGTGGTGCGACACGAGCGTCGACCCGCCGGTGTGCCGCGGCGGGATCTAGGGCGTCTCGGCGGTACCCAAAGACTTTACACCCTCCAAGCCCCCTCCTAAACTCGCGCACTGGCACCGTTTTTCGGTGATTGTGTCGTGTCGAAGTACCCCATCCCCTTCGGCCGCCACCTCCTCCTCGAGCGCATCAACGTCGGAGGGATGGCGGAGGTCTTCAAAGCCAAGGCCTTCGGGGTCGAGGGGTTCGAGCGCATCGTCGCGGTGAAGCGCATCCTGCCGACGCTCCTCGAAGACGACGAGTTCATCACGATGTTCATCGACGAGGCGCGCATCGCGGCGCACCTCACGCACCAGAACATCGTCCAGATCTACGAGCTCGGGAAACACGAGGAGACGTTCTTCATCTCGATGGAGTACGTCGCCGGCAAGGACCTCCGGCAGATCCTGGACTACCAGAAGAAGCTGAAGGTCCCGATGTCGATCCCGAAGGCGTGTTTCATCGTCTCGCGGGTGTGTGAGGCGCTCGAGTACGCGCACAAGAAGAAGGACCCGGCGGGGCGGGACCTCAAGATCATCCACCGCGACGTGACGCCGCAGAACGTCATCATCTCCTTCGAAGGGGAGGTGAAGCTGTGTGACTTCGGCATCGCGAAGGCGGCCTCGCGCGTGTCGCGCACGCAGGTCGGCGTGCTGAAGGGCAAGTTCGCGTACATGTCGCCGGAGCAGGTGCGCGGGCAGCCGACGGACCGGCGCAGCGACCTGTTTGCGTTGGGCGTCATCTTCTACGAGATGCTCACGCAGCAGCGGCTCTTCCTCGCGGACAGCGACTACACGACGCTGGAGAACGTCCGCAACGCCATCATCCCGCCGCCGCGCGAGGTGAATCCGCAGATCCCGGAGGGGCTCGAGGCGCTGATGCTGAAGCTGCTCGCGGCGGATCCCAAGCAGCGCTACCAGTGGGCGTCCGAGGTGCACGAGGATCTGCTCGACTTCCTCGTGCAGAACAACCGGCTGTACCACGGTCGTCACCTGCGCACGGGGATGCAGGAGACGTACGGGCGCGACATCGAGATCGAGAACGAGAAGCTCGAGGCGTTCATGCGGCTCAAGATGGACCCGCCGACGGAGCCCGAGCCGCCGGCGCCGCCGCCGTCGGCCGTGGTGGCGGCGCTCGCGCGCGAGGGGGAGAACGCGGCGTGGGATCCGGCGTCGGTCGCGCACGACGACGACGACCTCGGCGGCCCGACCGACAGCATCGCGATCCCGTCCGCTCCGTTCTCCGGAGACGACGAGACCGAGAGCTCGATCTCCGACGCCGCGCAGCCGACCCTCGCCGGCGCAAGCCCGGTTGCGCACCTGTTCGGCGCGCCGGAGCTCGACGAGACGCCGGAGGAGGACGCCGCGCTGACGGACGGCGACATGGTCGTCGTCGCGGCGGGGAGCGAGCCCAAGCCGCAGATCGAAGCGTCGATGGACACGACGGAGTCGCCGTTGGTCGACTTCGAGTCCGCCGAACGGACGCAGTTCGACGCTGTCCCCGGCATCCCGGACAACGACACGCTCTACGACGACGCGAACGACACCGTCATGGGCGACACCGGCGCCGACGAGATTAGCGCGGCGCAGGCGGAGCTCATCTCCCGCTTGGGCGCGGTGGGTGCGCTCGAAGGGGAGACGATCGACTCGGCGGACATCTCCGAGGAGGTCGAGGTCGTCCACCCGCAGGTCTACGACCCGGCCAACTCCGAGGAGGAAGCGCCGACGATGCACGGGCCGGCGGCCCACGATCCCGACGAGCGGTACGACACGGACGACCTCGACGGTCCGGACGACTCGGCGACCAACGTCGCGCCGCTCGTGGTCGGCATGGCGCCGGAGGACGCGGTCGCGCTGCTACCGGACTCGCGCTCGGGTGAGTACTTCGAGTCGGACGACGGCACGCTCGAGGACGCCGAGGCGTTCGTGCCGACGTACGCGGGCTCCAACGACGAGACGTCGGACCTCGAGATGGACGATCCGACGACGGCCGCCGGGGACCCGCACGAGATCCGCGTCGGCCCCGCGCCCCGCATGCCTTCGTCGCCGCCGGGGATGCTCGGCCCGGACACGCCGTTCCCGCCGAACCCGCCGAACGGGGCGGGGCCGTTCCCTTCGTCGGACGGCGCGCGTCCGTTCGCGCCGGACGTCGGTCCTCGTTTCGCTTCGCCGGACGTCGCGTCGCCGTCGCGCGCGACGCCCTCCGCGGCGGTGGTCGCGCGCGCCGCGCCGTCGCTCGAACGATCGCGGATGCTGATGTTCCTCGCTGGCGGCGTCGGCGTGCTGGCGGCGGTACTGCTCGCGGTGCTGGTGCTGACGTTCGGGCCGTCCGGTGCGTCGCTGCAGATCGTCACCGAGCCGACCCGACACGTGACCGTCGTGCTCGACGGGAAGGTGATCGCGGAGGAGACCCCGATCGACATCGACGAGCTGACGATCGGGACCCACCACGTCGAGCTGCGCGCCGACGGCTTCAGGACCTACCGGCAGACGATCGAGATCGGCGAGGCGAAGCCGCACACCATGGTGGTTCCGCTGGATCGGGATCGCTCCTCGAAGGCCGCGCCGCCGCCGAGCGAGGCGCTGCCGGAGGGCGACTCGGACGCCGTGGCCCGGGGGCCGGAGCTGGAGGCGGATCCGGCGCCGGACCCCGAGGTGGGCGCGGGGGCGGACTCGGACCCGGACACGGGATCGGACCCGGATTCGGACCCGGGATCGGACTCCGATTCGGACACGGGATCGGACCCGGATTCGGACACGGGATCGGACCCGGATTCGGACACGGGATCGGACTCGGATTCGGACACGGGATCGGACTCGGACTCGGACACGGACACGGACACGGGATCGGACACCGGCGCCTCTGCGCCGCCCGCGACCGCGCGCATCGAGCCACCTCCACCGCCCCCGGTCCGCGCGCCGCCTCCTCCGCCGCCGCCGCGCCCCAAGGTGCGTCGGCCCCCGTCCACCGGGAGCCTGATGATCTCCACGCGCCCGCCCGGGGTGAAGGTGCTGATCGACGGCAAGGACACCGGGCAGCGGACCCCGATCCGCAAGCCGTACGCGCTGCCGGTCGGCACGCACGTCATCACGTTCGTGATGAGCGACAGCCGTCGCTACGACTTCGACGTGCGCATCGAGAAGGGCCGCGTCACGAAGTTCGCAAAGCTGCTACGCTGAGTCCGTGGCGGAGCGCGGCAAGTCGACGACAGGCAAGAAGTTCGTCTGGGACGAGTTCGATTGCTCGGAGTGCTCGGCCCACAACCCCTGGGACGAGGGGTTCACGTTCGGGAGCGAGGTGTTCTGTAGCTGGTGCGGGTGTCGCCTGGAGGTGCGCCGCGTCAAGGACGACCTCGGCGAGGATCGGTTCCGGCTCGTCTTGGGCTGATGGCGGAGCGGGCGTCGCGTTGTTATAGGGGGGGCGATGCGAACTGCTCGCGTACGCGCCGCCTGGGCGCTCTTCTTCTGTGGATCGGTCTTCGCCTGCTCGAGCGGTGACGACAGCACCGACGACGTTCCGTTCGAGCGCGACGGCGGCGCCAGCGACGTCCGCGACGCGGGCGACGACACCCGCGACGCGGGCGACGGCGATCGCGACGGCGGCCCGCGTGACGCGGGTGAAGAGGTCCGCGACGGCGGCGACCGCGACGGTGGCCAGCCGCTGACCCCCGAGCTGATGCCCGGCCAGTACGTACAGGTCGCGGAGGGGCGGATCGAGATCGGCGTCGACACGTTTGCGACCGTGCAGACCAAGCTCGGTCCGGGCGTGCGCTCCATGGCGATGAACGCGCGCAGCTTCGAGTGGATGCTCTCCGACGGCGTCGTGCTCACCGTGTGGTTCGCGAACACCGGCCTCGGTCCGGTCGGCACCGTCGACATGGGCGCCACGGTGCTGTGGATCTCCGTCCAGGGCGGCTACACCGGGCAGACGCCGGACGGCGTGGGCCTCGGCGCGTCGCGCACCGACGTCGAGACGGCGTTCGGCGCCGCGCCGCACGAGGTCGCTATCACGGCGAACCCGACCGGCACGCTGCTGCAGTACTTCACGGGCGGCCTCCTCGTGGCGCTCGACGACAACGGGATGACGCGCACGATCACCATCTGCCGCGCCTACCGCGTCGAGCCCGACGGCGAGATCGATCCGAATGACTCGCGGCTGCGCCTCTCCAACGGCGACCTCGAAGGTTTCATGGGGCTCGGTCAGCGCGGCACCAACATCAACACCGTGCGGACCCGGCTCGGCGAGCCCGACGCCGAGGGCGACGTCACCGTGAGCGGGCAGCAGCTGCACACGCTGAGCTACGCGTTCATCGGTATCGAGATCTTCCAGGTCGACAACGCGGTCATCGGTGACGACCGCGTCGCGTTCCTCACGATCCACACGCCGTACTACGGGCTCGGCGCGGGCGGGGCCGGCATCGGCACCGACCGCTCCGACTTCGAGACGTTCCTGGGCAACCAGGGTTACGGCAACGCGACGGCCTCCTCGAACGCGAACTTCTTCTGCTACGACCACCCCTCGGCGCAGTCGGTCGGCGTGACCTACACCGAAGACACCCCTCCGGTGGTGTCCTCGGTGACGACCCCGCTCCTCACCTGCCCCTGATCAAGGGGGCTCGTCCGCGGGCCTCAGCTCCAGGACAAACGTCGTGCCGGCGCCGACCGTCGACTTCACGTCGACGGTGCCGCCGTGCTCCGACACGATGCGCTCCACGATCGCGAGGCCGAGGCCGGTGCCCGAGTCCTTCGTCGTGAAGTAGGGCGTGAAGACCTTCGCGCGGACGTCGTCGGGCATCCCGGGCCCCGTGTCGGCGATCGACAGTGCGACGCCGTCCGGCGTCGCGATCGCGTCCAGCGTTACGGTGCCCGGGCCTTCGATCGCTTCGAACGCGTTCTTCACGAGGTTGATCAGCGCGCGCCCGAGCTGCTCACGGTCCGCGGCGATCTTCGGGAGGTCGCGCCCGCGGATCGTCTCGCGGTCGTACACGAGCTGCACTTCGCCATCGCGTTTGTAGAGGCCCGCGACGTGGTCGAGCAGCTGGGTCACCGCGGTGGGTTCGAGCTTCACCGCGGGGAGGCGCGCGAAGTCCGAGAACTCCGTCACGATGCGGTTGAGCGCGCGGACCTCCTCGAGCACGGTCCGCGTGGACTCTTCGATGATCTCGTCGAGCTTCGGGTGCTGTTTCTTGTAGCTCTTCTGGATCGTCTCCATCGACATCTGGATGGGGAAGAGCGGGTTCTTGATCTCGTGCGCGACGCGCCGGGCGATCTGCTGCCACGCCGCCACGCGCTCGGCGCGCTGAAGACGAATGCGGGACTCGGACAGCTCGGCCGTCATGTGATTGAACACCCGCACCAACGAGCCGACCTCGTCTTCGGACTTGGGCTCGATGCGGACGTCGAGGTTACCGGCGCCGACGTCGAGCGCCGCGGAGGAGAGGTCGACGATCGGCTCCGCGATCTTCTTCGACAGCCAGGCGCTCGCGATCAACGCGACGAACAGCGACGCGGCGACCAACGCGACCGACAGCCCCAGGAACAACGAGCGCGCGGAGGTGAGCCGCGAAGTGTGCACCCGGACCTCCAGACGCGAAGGCCGCGAAGGGTCGGGCGACGCCCCCGGCTGCCCGAGCTTGCGGCCTCCGTCGAGCAGCGCGAGCTCGACGGCGTCGCCGCCGCTCATGGTGCCCTCCGCGCCGAACGCGAGGTCCGCGAGACCGGGTGAGCTCAGCACCAAGGTGGCGTCGAGGTGTTCGGCGAGGTCTTCGACCCGTCGGCCGTCCAGGCGGAGCCCACCGTAGACCCACAGCGCCGGATCGCCGTCGACGCTCCGAACGAGCCGCAGCGTCACGATCGCCGGGACCACGCTCGGCGGGTTGCCTTCCACGTAGACGTGCACGAGCCCCGTGCGCCCTTCGTTGGTCGCCGCGACGAACGCGTCGGCGTCGTCCCCCACGAGGCTCGACAGGTGCGCGCTCGACACGACCGTCCCCTCCGAGGGGCCGCGCGCCGCGACGAATGCGAGGACGTCGAGCCCGCTCGTGGCGGCGCGGTTCGCGGCGAGGCCCTCGAAGCGTAGGACGTCGCCGTCGATCGCACCGACGAGCTCGAGCACGGCCGGTGACTCGACGACGTCCGCGACCTCCTTCTGCGCGCGCTTCGACGTCGCCGCGAGGAGCGCCTCGACCGCTTCGAGACCGCTCTCACTCCGACGTTTGATCTCCTCCTGGATGAGCTGGTCGAGGACGACCACGGCACCGACGCTCGTGAGCGCGGCGGGCGTGGCGGCGAGGATGAAGAACAGCGTCACGCGCGTTCTCAGGCGCGCCTTGGGTTCGAAGCTGGCCTCGATGCTCTTCATCGGTGCGCGTCGGAGAGATCCATCGCACCCGACGGGCGCGAGGTCACGCCATGAAGCGTATCCGTGCTGGCGACTGACGGTGCCCGGCGGGCGATCGGGACCAAACCGAGCGAGCGCCTGAAGCTCGCTTCGAGCGCGGCGACGACCTCGGCCGGGCGTCCGGAGCGCTCGAACCGCTCCACGTCGGCCGCGCGGACGAGCTGCGGCTGCGCGAACATTGAGGCGATCGACCACAGCGCGTGGAGGTCGTCGACGGGGCGGGGCGACGCCGGGACGACGGGGGCCAGGGTGTCGATCAGTAGCTCGAAGTCCTGCCCGCGACGGCGCGCCTCCAGGCGCTCGGGGCTCACACGTTCGATCCGAACGGTGATGCCCGCGCGGAGCAGATCGAGCTGCACCCGCTCCGCGAAGCGATGTCCGGCGCGCCCGTCCCGCGACACCAACAGGGCCAGCGAGCGGCTCGCCGTGGGGGCCTTGGGCTCGGTCGCCTCCACCTTCACGCCGTCGAGGAGCGCCTGCGTCGCCTGGGCGTCGTCGCCGAGGAAGCGGCGCACGAGGCGCTGACGGTTCAGCGCGCCGTCGATAACCTGCGCGAGCGCGTCGCGGTCCGCGACCGACGGGCCGATCGCCAACACCAGCGTCTCCGCGCGGGGCCGGACCGAACCGGCGACTTCGATTCGAGGCGAAGCGCGGTCCGAGCCGTCCGGGATCCCGAAGACCAACGTCGTCGCCGCGTTCTTGGTCAACGCCGCGGCCCCGAAGCGCGAGGCGTACGGCCGGACCTCGACACCGTCGAGGAACGGGCGCCCGCCGCGGTACGCGTCGAACGGCGCGAAGAGGTACACCCCGCGCGCGTCGCGGGAGTGGAACCGGTACGGGCCGGTGCCGATCGTCTGCGCGCGCCCGACCGCCGGCACGTCCACCGCGGCGTGCGGCGACGCGAGGAGCCGCGCGAAGTCGGCGTGCGGGGTGGTGAGCTGGAAGCGGACCTGGCCGGCCTCGCTCCGAACGCGGGGGCGCCCAGCACCGTCCAGGGTGAGCGCCGTGACGTAGGAGGCCCGTGCGTCGGTCGTCGCGTGGCGCACAAACGCCTCAGCGACCATCGCCGCGGTGAGGACCCGCCCGTCGTGCAGCTGAACCCGCGGTCGTAGCGGGACGCTCACGACGAGGCCCGCGATCTCCGGGGGCCCGGCGGCGAGGATCGGGACCAGGTCGCCGCTGCCGTCGAGCCCGTAGAGGCGTTCGTAGACCAGCCCCTGCACGGTGGCGTCGGCGAAGCCCGCGGCGTTCTCGGGGAGCACTTCGATCGGGCGCCCGAACACGTAGACCCGCGCGTCGCCTCCGTAGGGCGTGCGCGGCGCCGCGGTCGCGACGGACGCGACGCAGAGCGACAGGGACACGAGGAGCCGCTTCATCGCGCGTTCCCCTCCGGCGGGTCCGCCACGGAGAACGTGCGGATCTCCGTGTCCCGACGACCGCGCCAGGACGCGGTGAGGACGTCCACGCGGCCTTCGCGGAAGCGGCCGATCGTCAGGGCCTGCACCGCGCTCGGGATTCGGACGCTCGACGCCGGATACTCAGTGGAATACATCGAAACGACGTCGCCCCCGTCGGTGAGCTCGGGGGCGGTGTGCAGGAAGATGGGGCTGCCCACGAGGTGCGCGAGCGCGCTCCCCGCGCGGCCGACGCGCTGGGGATCGTCGAACTTCCCCGTGCTCGACACCAGCGTGTAGGCGGTCGTGACGACGAACGCGCGGTCGGCGGTGGCGAGCATCGCGTAGCTCGGCGTGATCTCGACGCCGCGCCCGCGGGGGAGTGTGAGCGTCGACGCGAAGAGGTTGCGCCCGGCGATCGCCTGCGCGAGCACCCACCCGTCGGCGTTGCGGCCGACGGGCATGCCGGTGAGGTCCGCGTCGATCTCTAGTCGTGCGCCCTTTCGAACGACGCGGTAGCCGCGGTCCAGGTCGGTGGTGCCGAACCCGATCGCGTCGCCGTCGCACACCACGGCGCCGAACGGTTCACGTGCGGGCGCGGGCGCGCGCGGGAGCTTCGACAGGTCGAGCTCCGCGACGACGTCGAGGCCACGTTTGTCGAACCGGTAGGTCCGCACGAAGGACTGCGTCACGACGACGAGCTCATCGGGCTCGCCGGCCTTCGGCGCGCACGCGCCCATCGCCAGCACGCGGCCCGGCACCGCGCTGAGCACCACCGCCGGGCCCGCCAGCGACGGCGTACCGGTGGGCGGAGGCGGAGGGGGCGGCGGCGCCGTGGTGCGCCGTGAGAACGTCCGGTCCGCGATCGCGAGGATGGGGCCGGGGCTGTGCGGGTCGGCCGCCCACAACCCACGATCGATCCGGACCAGCTGCGCCGAGACCATCTCGAGCTCGTCGACCACCTCGACCTGCACCCGCAGGAGCCACTCGGCCCCCGCCTGGCGCGCCGCGGCCTCCGTCGAGCCGGGCGGGAGGGGGAGGGTGTGCTCGACGCCGAGCTGGAGGAGTCGGCCGCGGATGAGCCCCGCGACGGTCGTCGTCCAGGCGGAGTCACCCGAGACGACCACCGCGAGATCTTCGTCGAGCGAAAAGCCGCTGACGTCCGCGAGCCGCAGATCCGACACGACGCGGGTCACCGCGCCGTCGAGATCCGCCGACGGGGTCGCCGCGAGCAGGGCGAACGCGAGCGTCAGCACCGGGGCCTCGTCGCCAAGGCCTTAGTAGTCCTCCCAGAGCATCCGGTCCGGCGGGGCGCCGTCCTCGGCGAACTCCTTCGGCTCGGTGCCCTGGAGGAACGGCTCGATCTGGCCCTTGTCGTCGTCGGGGGCGACGAGCTTCTGCGTCGCCGGGTCGACGACCGCAAAGACGACCCCGGGCGGCGCCGCGAAGTCGCGCGGCTCGGTGCTCTCGATCGCCTTCTCCATGACCTTCAGCCAGATCGGGATCGCCGCGCGCCCGCCGGTCTCTGCGGGGCCGAGCGGCTCGTTGTCGTCGAAGCCGACCCACACCACGGTCACGAGGTCGGGCGTGAAGCCCGCGAACCACGCGTTGCGCGACTCGTTGGTCGTGCCGGTCTTGCCGGCGACGGGGCGCTCGAGCGCCTTCACCCGACGCGCGGTGCCGTCCTCGACGACCGACTGCATGAGGCTCGTGATCAGATACGCGATCTCCGGGCGGATCGTCTGCTTGGGTTCGGCGTGCTCGATCGGCAGCGATTCGTCCTCCGGCGTCTTGATGCGCCGGACGAACACCGGCTCGGCGTACTTGCCGCCGGTCGCGAGCGTCGCGTACGCGTTGGCGACCTCCAGCGGCGTGACGTCGCCGGAGCCGAGCGCCAGCGTGAGGTTCTTCGGGAGGGGGCTCTGGATTCCGGCGCGGCGCGCCATGTCGAGCACGGGCTCCACGCCGAGTTTGTCGATGAGCTCGACCGAGCAGAGGTTCTTCGACTTCGTCAGCGCGGTGCGCAGCGTGATGTCGCCGTCGAACTTCTTGCCGTAGTTCTGCGGCTTCCACGAGCGGCCGGTCCACGGGTCGCGGTACACCCGCGGCTCGTCCTGGCAGACGGACACCGTAGTGTAGCGCTCGGTCTCGAACGCGGACGCGTAGACGAACGGCTTGAACGTCGAACCGGCCTGGCGGCGCGCCTGCGTGGCGCGGTTGAACGTCCCCGCGCCGACGCCGAGGCCGCCGACCATCGCGCGGACCTCGCGCGTCGCCGGGTCGATACTGACGATCGCGCCCTGCACCTTGGGCGTCTGCTCGAGGATGCCGAGGTGGCGGTCGTCCTTTTCTACGTGCGACGTGACGCGCGCGAAGACGATGTCGCCGACCGACAGCACGTCGCTCGGGACCGTCGGGCGTCGCGTGTAGCGGTGGATGTCGAACTTGCGCGCCCACGAGAGGCCGGTGCGCAGCGGGAGCTCGACGACGAGCTTCGGCGCGACGCGGACCTTCGCGACGCGGCCCGGGTCGTCGACCTCGACGACGATGCCGCCGTACGTCCCGCCGACCTTCAGCGGAACGAAGCGCGCGCGCTCCGCGATGCGCGTGACGGCGACGGGCTTCGCTTCACCCTCGATGCGGGAGAGATCCCAGACGGTCGTCGACCCCTCCTTCGCCCGCTGCGCGTGGCGCTCGCCGAGGAGGCGCTCCAGCTCGCGCACCTCGTTGCGCTCGAGGTGAGCGATCGGCCCGCGCCAGCCCTGGCGTTTGTCGAGCTCGCGGAGGCCTTCGTCGAGCGCCGCTTCGGCGGTCGCCTGCAGGTCCGGATCGATCCCCGCGTGCACCTCGAGCCCGCCGCTCATCGTGCGCTTCTCGCCGACGCGCGCTTCGAGGATCTGCCGCACGTGCGCGGCGTAGTAGGTGTTGCTGTCGAGCGCGTCGTCCTTGGACTCCACGAGCGTGAGCTTCGACTTCGCCGCGCGCTCGTAGGTGGGCGCGTCGAGTTTGTCGAGCTCCTTCATCCGACGCAGCACGTACGCCCGACGCTCCAGCGCGCGCTCGGGGTGCCGGAACGGATCGAGCCGCGACGGCGACTGCGGGAGGCCGGCGAGGAGGGCGGCCTCTTCGACGGTCAGCTCGGCGACGTCCTTGTCGAAGTAGGTCTTCGACGCTTCGAGCACGCCGTAGGCGCCGTGCCCGAAGTAGATCTGATTCAGGTAGAGGAAGAGGATGTCCTGCTTGGTGAGCGCCTCTTCGATGCGCTTCGCCAGGATCATCTCGCGGAGCTTGCGGGTGTACGTCTTGCGCGAGTCGAGCAGGAACGTCTTCACGGTCTGCTGCGTGATCGTGGAGCCGCCGCACTTCTTGCGACCGGACAGCAGGTTCTTCACCGCGCAGCGCGCGACGCCGACGTAGTCGAGGCCCTCGTGCTCGAAGAACTGATCGTCCTCGGCGGCGAGGACAGCGTCGACCATGACCTTGGGGATGCGATCGAAGGGCACCACGGTGCGGCGCTCGAGCGCGAAGCGCGCCGTGACGCGGCCGTCCTTGCCGTAGACGCGCGTGGCCTGGTGGGGCCGGTAGTCGGCGAGGGTCTTGATGTCGGGGAGGTCACGCGCGAGCGCGACGATCGTGATGACGGAGGCGATCCCGCCGACCAGCGATAGCGCGACGAACGTCAGCGCGGCACGTCGGACGAAGCGCGCGAGGCGGCCCGACTTGGCGACGACCTCGATCTCGGGCTCGGTGACTTCGGTTCGCGGATCCATCAATCGACTCAACATCCGCGGTCGTACCAAGCAAGACCACGACCGGTGCGGTATCGGCATGCAACCATCCGAAATTCCTCGGCACAATGCCAGGGGTGACGTGGCGTGGTGGTACCGACCACGCGCCGAGCGGGTGAATCGAGCCGCGCGGTTCGGTTTGACCCTCGGGGCGCCCGACGTGACGATGGCCGCATGAGCTGGTCCGAGGTGTCGAGCGCGCCCCTCGGGCCGGACGCGCGCGTCGGCCCCTACGAGATCCGCGGCCACCTCGCGACCGGAGGGATGGGCGAGGTCTACATCGCGCGCAAGCGCGGCATCGCGGGTTTCGAGCGCATGGTCGTGCTGAAGATCATGCTCGCGCACCTCGCGCACGACGAGCGGTTCTCCCGCATGTTCATCGACGAGGCGCGCATCTGTTCTCAGCTGTCTCACCCCAACATCGTCCAGGTGTTCGACCTCGGCGAGTCGGAGTCCGGCGCGCTGTTCCTCGCGATGGAGCACCTCTCCGGGCACTCCGTCGCGGAGTGCATCAAGGTCATGGCGCAGCGCGGCGTATGGATCCCGATCGAGATCGCCGTGCGGATGATCGCGGACGCCGCCCACGGGCTCGCCTATGCACACGCGGCCACGGACACCGTCGGGGAGTCGCTCGATCTCGTGCACCGGGACATCAGCCCCGAGAACCTCTTCGCGACCTACGCGGGGCCCGTGAAGATCCTCGACTTCGGCGTCGCCAAGGTGAAGGGCAACTTGGCGAAGACGCAGCACGGCGAGTTCAAGGGGAAGGTCGGGTACATGGCGCCGGAGATCATCCGCGGCCAACCCGCCGACCCGCGCTGCGACATGTTCTCCCTGGGCATCGTCCTGTTCGAGATGCTCACCAACCGTCGACTCTTCCACGCCGCGGTGCCGGCGACCGCGCTGCACCGGGTGCTGTCGGGGCCGATCCCCCGCGTGCAGAAGCTCCGGGGCGACGTCGACGACGAGCTCGCTTCGATCGTGCACGGCATGCTCGAGCGGGATCCGAAGCGCCGCCTGGGGACCTCCGAGGGCGTCGCGGCGCGGCTCGAGGGGTGGCTCGCGGGGCGCGACGTCACGAACAAGGTCGTCGGCGACTGGTTGCGCGAGGCCTTCAAGGACGCCCACGAAGCGCAGGCCCGAATCCAACACCAGCTGGAAGCGACCGGGCGCATCGACCCGGCGCAGCTCAAGGAGGTCCGCCGCCTCGGCGGCGCCGACATCGCGGACACCGTGGTGCGCGAGCTGTCGAGCGAAGAGCGCGAGGCCGCGGCGTGGGACTCGCAGAACATCGAGGTCGAGCAGCCGGGGGTGTTCCTCGACGACGACCGCTGGATCCGCCGGTCGCGTTGGTCGCGGTGGGCGCTGCTGATCGTGCTGCTGGCGATGGTCGGCTACGGCGGGACGAAGCTCGTCGAGAAGTCGATCGCCGACGTCCGCGACACCCCCCGCGAGGGCGCGACGTACGCCGAGCGTTACCTGGTCGAGTCGGTCGTGGAGTCGTCGCCGTCGATCATCGTCGCGACGACGCGGGACACGACGACGAACGAGGCGCTCCTGCTGCGCGCGACGCCGCCGATCGTCACGCGGCGGAGCGTGGTGCTCGGCTCGATCCATCGCGCCAACGCCGAGCTCGAGAAGCTGAAGGTCGACTTGCTCCCGCCCGCCAAGATGATCGGGGTGGCGGGGGATCGCATCTACTCGACCTATCCCGTCGAGGAGGGGCGCACCTTGGAGACCGTGGTGACCAAGGAGGCGATCTCGACGGACAGCGCGCGGAGCCTGGTCGTCGACATCGCGGAGGGCATCGCAAAGGCCCACGCCGTGGGGGTCGTGCACGGCGCGTTGGATCCGACGACCATCTGGGTCACGCGCAAGGACCACCGCCCGCGCATCCTCGGGTTTCAGTCGGGCGTCGCGACGGTGCAGCAGCTGTCGAACGCCGCGTTCATCCCGCCGGAGCACAAACCGGACGTGCCGCAGGGCCCGGCGGTGGATCAGTACGCGCTCGCCGCGGTCCTGTCGGAGTGCCTGAAGGCCCTGGACCAGGAGGGCGCGGTCCTCGCCGCCGGCGTCCTGGCGCGTGCGACGGCGGTCGAGCCGAAGGCGCGCTTCAAGGACGTGTCGGAGCTGGTGGGAGAGCTGCGCCGCGCCCTGAAGATCCGCCGCCGCTAGCCAGTGAATCCCTCTGAGGTTTTCGCCTTCCGTATTCGACGTTCGAAAAAGGCTCATGAAGCCGACCCGTGTGGCCGAACTCACGAGTGGGCCCCTCGTGAACGTTTCGTCCAACTCGGCGCGGTCGCGCGACCTCCTCGTCGCCGGCAAGTATCGCCTGATTCGCACGCTCGGCGTGGGGGGCATGGGTGAGGTCTTCGAGGCGGAGCACATCTTCACGAAGCGCCGGGTCGCGCTGAAGCTCGTCGCCGGATCGCTCGCGCGCTCCGTGCCGGCGATGGCCGAGCGGTTCTTCGCGGAGGCCGAGGCGGCCGCGTCGATCGCGCACCCCGGGATCGTCGACGTGCTCGACGCCGGCTGCGAAGACGACGGCACGCTGTACCTCGCGCTGGAGCTGCTGGAGGGCCAGGACCTCGAGTCCGCGATACGTCGTGACCGCCTGCGTCCGGCCGACCTCGTGCGCGTCGGTGTCCGCCTCCTCGAAGCGCTCGCCGCGACCCACGCCTCCGGCTACATCCACCGCGACGTGAAGCCCGCGAACATCTTCCTCGCGCGCAGCGTCTACGGCGCGGTGCAGGTGAAGGTGCTCGACTTCGGCATCGCCAAGCGCACCGACAAGAAGGGAAGGACCGACCCGGACCGCGGCACGGTGGTCGGGACGATCGAGTACATGAGCCCCGAGCAGGCGCAGGGCGCGCCGCTCGACTCGCGCGCGGACCTGTTCTCCGTCGGGGCCGTCCTGTTCCGCGGGCTCGCGGGGCGCCCGCCGTTCCTCGGCGGCGACTTCCACCGCACGGTCCTGCAGATCACGACCGAGCGTGCGCCGTCGCTGCGGTCGTTCCGCTCGGACCTCCCGGACGATCTCGTGTCGGTCATCGACCGCGCGCTCGAGCCGGAAGTTGCCGACCGCTGGCAGACGGCCGAGGACATGGCGCAGGCGCTCGCGCACTGCGACCACGCGCGCCTGTACTCCTGCGAGAACTTCACCGAGACGGCGGACCTCACCGACCTGATGCACGACGAAGCGACGCCGGTCAGTCAGCTCGCGCCGATCCACGGCGACTTCCCGAACATCAGCGTGGAGGCGACGACCGCGAAGTACGCCGTCATGCCGTTCGTCGACGACGACGCCCCGCAGCGCCCGCGCCTGCACAGCCCCACGGTGAAGGTGCGTCGCCGCGCCGGCTCCGTCGGCGGCCCGGACACCGACTCCGCGACCGTTTGAGGCCGCGTGAATCCATGGTTCTAGGAAACGGAGTCATGAAGGCAGGGGGTCGGAAGAACCATCGGAAGCTCGAGCCTGAACGTCGCGCCGCGTCCAAGGCCGTCGCTCGCGCAGGTCAGCGAACCGCCAAGCTCTGTTGCCGCGTTCGCGGAGTCGTGTAGTCCGAAACCGTGGCCGTTCTTCCGCGTTGTGAAGCCGTGCTTGAAGACTTCTCCCACGAGCTCTGGCGCAATCCCGACGCCGTTGTCGATCACATCCAAGACGAACCGAGTCTCGCCTTTCTCGCGAAGTCGAATGGTTATCTGGCGCTCGGGCGAACCTTCAGCGTCACTCAGCGCGTTCGTCGCGTTCGTAAGTAGGTTGACCAGGATTTGAACGAACCGGTGACGATCGACCATCAGTTCGGGGATCTCTTCCTCGTCCCTGACTATCTCGACATGGTGATGCAACATCGAGTCGCTCACGAGGTCGAGTCCCTCGGACACGAGGTCGGACGGTCGACAGCTCTCGACCACGGAGACGACTCGGGCGAAGCGCTGCTGCTTCGCGACGATCGACTTGATTCGCTCGACCCTCTCCTGGAGAACGGCTAGTTCGGCGTCGACCTCGACGCGTTCCGCCTCCAGCTGCCTGCATAGTTCGATGAGATACGGCAGGAGCTTCCGGCCGCGGGGATCTCCGGTCAGAAACACCGCCAGATCCTCCTGAGACTTCATCAGGTCGACGGCCTTGAACAAGCCCTTGACGCGCGAGTGTCGGATGCGGTCGGCAACGACATCCGCAGATACGTTCACGCTGTTCAGCACGTTTCCTACGTTGTGAAGGATTCCCGTGGCTATCTCCGCCATACCCGCCACGCGACTCGTTTCGCTGATTCGCCGCTGCGCGTCCTGCAGTTCCTTGTTCTTGAACGCCAACGCTTGCTGCGCTTTCCGCAGCTTGACGGCCTCGTTCTGCTCTGACGCAGCCCAGCGCGAGGTCGAGGCCAGCGCGTCGTGAAGGTCACCCGAGCTGTGGGCAACGAGGACTACGTGTGGAGCGTTCTCGTAGGTGACGATTATCGAGTTGGCGGAGCATATGAGATTGTCCCCGCTGGCCCCGGTGAAGACGATCAACGTCTCATGAGTCGGCCCCTGCAAGAAGACCGAATCGAATGTGAGTACGTCGAATACGTTGGGCTCCCCAAGAAGTGACTCGAGCATCTTCCCTTCCAGGGACGGCTCCTCTGACGTCGCGAGGCGACATGTGGCTTCGCGATTTGCGTGAACGATGCGGCCCTTGGCCGACACAACGAGGACGATCGCAGGCAGATGATCGACCAGATATCTACCGTCCAAGGTCTCGGATCCGATGAGCTCCACCTCTACTGGCGTTCGGCACGTCGCGCAGGCATTTGAGAACACAGCAGTGTCGTCTCGGATCGAGGCAGGCCGTCAAGCCGAGCGAATTGACGTCGACTGCGTTGGGAGAATGCATCCCTCGGAGCTTCATTCCGACCCGGCCCTCGACAACCGCCGAGTGCTCATCGTCGACGACAACGAGGCGATTCACGAGGACTTCAAGAAGATCATCGGGCCCACCGGCACGACAGATGCTCTCGACGAGTTCGAATCCGACCTCTTCGGCGATACCCACTCCCGTCAGTCGTTCGACATCGACTCCGCCTTTCAAGGTGACGTGGGTTACCAGAGGGTATGCGCCGCGGTCGCGGCTGGTGCTCCGTACGCACTTGCGTTCGTCGACGTGCGAATGCCCCCCGGAATGGACGGAATCGAGACGACGGCGAATATCATCCGGGCTGATCCGGACATCTCCGTGGTTATCTGCTCAGCCTACTCGGACCACAGCTGGGACGAGATCATCGATGAGGTTGGTGAATCGGACCGCGTGCTGATCCTCAGAAAGCCGTTCGACTCGGTCGAGGTTCGGCAGCTCGCGTTCGCCTTGCGTCAGCGCTGGGTGCTCTCGAGACAGGCGTCGATGCGGATGAACCAGCTCGAGGAGCGCGTCCGACTCAGGACGCGCGAGCTCGAAGAGGCGAACCAGCGAGTGCTGGCCGAGGTCGAGGCAAGAGAGAAGATCGAGATGGAGCGCCGAATCGCCCACAAGCTCGAGGCGGTCGGACAACTCGCAGCTGGGGTCGCCCACGAGATCAATACGCCGATGCAGTACGTTGGCGACAACGTTCATTTCCTCAGCGGTGCGTTCGAGGACCTCCTGAGCCTCATCGGCGCCTATCGTCGGGAGATTATGCTGTCCCTCGGAGAAGCGCCCCATGGGCCCCTCGAGGAGCGCCTACGGAAGGCGGATAGGGAGGCCGACCTGGAGTACCTGCTGGAGAATGTCCCGCAGGCCCTCGAGATGACTCAAAGCGGCATCGCTCGAGTGACAGAGATCGTCCGGTCGATGAAGGAATTCTCCCATCCGGACCAGAAGGAGCAGGCGCCCTTCGACGTCAACCAGGCCCTGAAGAACGTGCTCGTGGTTGCGCGCAATGAGTACAAGTACGTCGCAGACGTCACTCTCGAGCTCGAGACGGTTCCCGAGGTCATCTGTCATGGCGGAGAGGTCGGTCAGGTGTTCCTCAATATACTCGTCAATGCTGCCCACGCGATCGCCAGTGTCGCCGACGCATCCGCGCGACGCGGAGAGATCGTCGTTCGGTCTCGAGCGCATGGCGAAGATGTCGTCGTTGAATTTCAGGACAATGGTGGCGGAATTCCGGAGGATATTCGCCACCGGATCTTCGATCCCTTTTTCACTACGAAGGAGGTCGGCGTCGGGACGGGGCAGGGCCTCGCCATCTCACGAGCGGTCATCGACAAACATGGTGGCTCGATCGTTGCTCGACCGGCGGAAGAACGCGGAACAGTCTTCTGTGTCAGGCTTCCGGCGCGACCCAGAACAGAAGGCAGGGCGGCATGAAGCGGATTCTCTTCATAGACGACGAACCGGGTGTCCTCAACGGCATTCGAAACACACTTCGCCGGAACCGGTGTCGATGGGAGATGACGTTTGCAGTGGGCGGTAAGGCCGGGATCGAGCAGATCGAGCGCAACCGTTACGACGTCGTTGTCACCGACATGAAGATGCCTGTCGTCGGCGGTGAGGCTGTGCTCGAGCACCTCCGTAGCGAACAGCCGGACGTCGTGCGGATTGTCTTGTCTGGCTATACGGAGTTGGAAAGCGCGCTGCGCGCCGCCCCGCTGGCGCACCAGATGCTCGCTAAACCGTGTCGACCCGAGGACCTCCTCGATGTCATCGAGCGAGCGTGCGGACTGCGAAAGCTCATCACCGATGAGCGCGTTTCGAGGGCCATCGGCGCCACCGAGCAGCTCCCATCCTTGCCAACGATCTGTCTCGAGCTCAACCGCATCCTGGCGGACCCCCAGGCAGGAGCCGAACAGGTTGCCGAGCTCATCGAGCAGGATGTCGCCCTCTCGGCTCGAGTGCTTCAGATGGTGAACTCGAGCTTCTTCTCCTCCGGACGCGTCGTTGCCTCCATCGGTGATGCCGTCGTCCGATTGGGCACATCGACGATCAAGAGCCTCGTACTCACGTTCGAGCTACTCAAGAGCGTGCGCCGTCCACTTGCGGTGTCGTTCTCTCTCGCGAAGTTCGAAGCACGGGCCGTCGCGACAGCGCGCCTGGCGCAGCGCATCGCCGATGACGCCTCGGCGGGACGAGCCGCATTCCTCGCTGGGATGCTCCACGACACGGGAGAGCTCGTCCTCGCGTCGCAGCTCCCCGAGACCTTTGAAGCATGTCAGCGCCGCGTCGAGACCGACGGAGTCCGTCGACGAGACGCAGAGTTCGAGCTCCTCGGCGTCACCCATGCGGAGGTCGGCGCGTATCTCATGGGGCTGTGGGGGCTGCCGTACCCGGTCGTCGAGGCTATCGCACACCATCACCAGCCGTCCCGCCTCATGACCGATGAGCTCGGGGTCGCCGGAGTCGTTCACGTTGCATCCGCGCTCGTTGATTCCGAGGACCTCGACGACGAGTTCATCGAACGCTGCTCGCTTTCCCACCGCGTCGAAGAGTGGAAGAAGCTCTATGACCGGGAGTTTGGGCCGTGACGGTGCTTCAAGGGGCTGCGTCAGATCGAAGCGCTCGCCAGACCTCTGCCGCAGGCACTCATACCGTCGCCATTTTTGCCGATCTGAGGTCTTGGTGACGTCGAGTTCGAACGGCCGACGGAGATCTCTGTCCCCTGGTGCGGAGTCCGCGACGCCTGGAGCTGCCGCGGTCGAACGCGTGATTGTCCACGCACTCGTCGAGACGCCCGCGATCAGGAGACTGGGCATGTGGGCTCTCAGAGAACGTGTCCAACGGATCGTCGGCCGATCGCTGCGGGACGGCGAATTCGACTTTACTCCGCTGCTTCGGGAGCTGCTTCGTATCGACGGCGTAACCGAGAAGGCCATCTACGTCGGAATCGTCAACATCATCGGCGTCCTGGCGTCGATGGGGATCGCATCGAAGGTCCCGGCGATGGCGTTGGACCCTGACGAACGCAGCAACATCCTTCAGGTTGCGGAGGCGGCGACTCACAGCTCACGTGCCGCCTATGAGCTCCGGAGGCTTCGCGCCGCAGTCACGCGCGTCGCACCGAAACAGGTTGGCCAGATGTTGGTCGATCGCCAGTACATCACGCACGGTCAGCTCGATGAGGCGCTCGAAGCGCAGACCCGCTACGGCAGGCGGTTGGGCACAAACCTGATCGAGATGGGTTATCTCAACCTCGGGGCGCTAGCGCACTGCCTGGGAGAACAGTTGGGAACACCTTGCGTAGCCTGGATTGGCAACGTGGACGCCGAAGTCATTGCGTCGGTTCCGCGCGAGCTCGTGCAGCGGCGACGGGTCTTCCCGCTCGAACTCGAGGAGTTCGGTGGTCTCCAGTTGGGGATGGAGGACCCGCTCGACATCGAGGGGGTCGCCGAAGTCGAAGCCGCCACGGGACGCAGCATTCGACCGGTCGTCGTACCCGAGAAGCTGCTGACGTATGCGATGGTCCACTACTACCAACTGCGACAGCCGGTTCGACTGCGCGGGACGCGCGCAGGCAACAAGGACATTGGCTCACCGAAGTACGAGCTCCAGTCGTCCGCCGTCCAAAGGTACTCTCTACAAGGCGAGACCCGAGGCGCACTCAAGGGGCGAGCGGCGATGCTCTTGCGCGTCCTCGAGCGTCGCGGTCTGACCCTCACAGACGACCAGCGAGTCCACATCAGGGCGTGCGACGACGTCGAGTGCCTCGAACGTTGGCTGGATCGCGCGCTCGACGCGACGTCGGTCGACGAGGTGCTCGCAGACGAACGAGGAGCCGCCCGCGACCTTGCAGGTCGAGGATAGGTCTAACTGACCTCGGTCGCGACGAAGCTCATCGTCGCCGGGTCGTCCAGCGGGAACTCGCGCTTGAAGAAGTCGTAGCGGCGCTCCAGCTCGGCGAAGAGATCACGGCCTTGTTCGCTGGCGCGGACGTTGGCGAGGAGCGGGTCGCGCGCGAACCACGGGTAACACGGCATGCCTTCCTCGGCGGTGCGCCGCAGCCAGTCCGCGGAGGCGGCGACGTTGCCGGCGGCGGAGTGGGCGAGGGCGAGGAGGTGATACGCGTGGTGCGGGTGCAGCTCGGCGCGCATGCTGCGTTGCGCGGTCTCAGTGTGGCGGTCGAGGTTCGCAAAGTTGCCCTGCAGCGCCGCGACGAGCGCGGCGAGCGCGTGGATCATCGGGTCTTCGGGGTGGCGTGCGAGGGTCTTGGCGGCGACGTCGGCGGCGCTTTCGATCTGGCCGTCGACCGCGAGCGTGTGGCCGTAGGTCCACCAGAACAGGGCGTCCTCGTGTTTGGGATCCAGACGCACGATGCGGCCGAGGATCTCGAGGGCGCGCTCGGTGCGGCCGTCGACGATGAACATCGACGCGCTGAGGAGGCGCATCAGCTCGTCGTTCGGATCCTTGCCGAGGCGTCGCGCGACGGCGGCGGCTGCCTGATCGATCAGCCCGACGTGCCCGGTGATCGTCGCCCACAGGCGCAGCGCGCCGATGTGGTCCGGGTCCGCGCGTAGCGCCCAGCGCAGCTCGCGCAGCGCGGTCTCGGCCGGGAAGTTGAACGTCTTCGTCCACACGATGCGCGCGCGCGCGACACGGAGATCCGGCAGCGACGGGTCGAGCGACTCGGCGCGCTCGAGCGCCTCTTGCGCGCGGTCCAGCCAGCTCGCGTCGACCGCGCCGGTGTTGAACAACGCGGCGCAGGCCTCCGCGTAGACGGCGTGCGCCATCGGGTAGTCGGGGTCGATCTCGATCGCCTGCTGGAGCATGTCGATCGCGAGCGACGAGGACGACGAGCCGCCGATCAACGCTTCGCGACCGCGCAGCGTATACGTCTCGGCGCGTTGCACCGGGACCCGAGTCGGCGCGCGCAGCGGCGGCGGCGCCTCGACCTTCGCGCCGAGGCCCTGGATGGCGGTGAGCATCGACTCGGCGTCCGGCCAGCGGGCGTCCGGCGACTTCTCGAGCGCGCGCTTCACGATCTTCGCGAGCTCCGGTGAGCACATGTCGTCGGTGAGCGCCGGCGCCGGTTTGTGGACGACGGCCATCAGCATCTCGCCGAGCGTCTTGCCGGTGTGCGCGGGGCTGCCGGAGATCATCTCGTAGAGCACCGAGCCGAGCGCGTAGATGTCGGTGCGCGCGTCGATCGGGTTGCCCTGGATCTGCTCGGGCGCCATGTAGCGCGGCGTACCGGTGAGCCCGGTGTGGGAGAGGTCCGTCGACTCGCCGGCGTCTTCGTAGATCGGTTTGGCGAGGCCGAAGTCGAGGAGCTTCACCTGGTCGCGCCCGGAGATCATGATGTTCTCCGGCTTGAGGTCGCGGTGGACGACGCCTTGCCGATGCGCCTCCGCGAGGCCGTCGAGGATCTGGCGGGTGAGGGCGAGGATGCGCTCACTCGGCAGCGGCGCGTTCATCTCCGAGCGCAGCTGCCTGCCGGGGACGAACTCGATCGCGATGAACGGGACGTCGTCGAACAGACCGACGTCGTAGATGTGCGCGACGGCCGGGTGGTTGATGCGCGCCGACAGCCGCGCCTCGCGGTTGAAACGTTTGCGCGCCGCCGGGCTCTCGGCGCGCATCGGTAGCAACAGCTTCAGCGCGACGACACGATCGAGGGCGTTGTCCCACGCGCGATAGACTTCGCCCATGGCACCTTCGCCGAGTTGGTCGAGCACGACGTAACGCCCGACGGCGGTCCCGGAGGCGAGCACGGCGCGAAGTCTACGACAGCGCGCCGGAGCGCTTCCAGAGGTTCTCGAAGCTGGGGGCTTCGTCCATCTGTTCGGCCTGGCGTTCCAGCTCGAGGTAGTGTTCGCGGATCTCGAGGATGTCCGCCTTGGTGTCCATGAAGGCGTCGACGACGGCCGGATCGAAGTGCGCTCCCCGTCCCTCCACGATCATCTCGAAGCACGCGTCGAGCTCGAACGCGGGTTTGTAGCAGCGCTTGGAGGCGAGGGCGTCGAATACGTCGGCGACCGCGACGATGCGCCCCTCGATGGGGATCGCCTCCCCGACGAGACCCACGGGGTATCCTGAACCGTCGAACTTCTCGTGGTGTCCCATTGCGACACGGTAGGCCATCTGGAGGAGCTCCGACTCCGAGCCCACGAGGATCGCACCCCCCTTGGTGGTGTGCGACTTCATGATCTCGAACTCCTCCGACGTGAGCCGGCCAGGTTTCTTCAGGATGTGATCGGGGATCCCGATCTTGCCGACGTCGTGCATCGGGCTAGCGAGCTGGACGTTCTCGCAGAACGCTTCGTCGTACGCGAGCGCGCGCGCGATCTGGGCCGCGTACTCGCTCATGCGGTGGATGTGGAAGCCGGTGTCGTCGTCGCGGTACTCCGCCGCGACGGCGAGGCGGCGGATCGTCTCCGCCGCGGTGTTCTTCAGGCGCGCGACGAGTGAGGCGCGGTCGAGCGCACCCGCCGCGGCCGACGCGATGCCGTTGAGCAGCTCGAGATCCTGCTCGCTGAAGATGCGCGCGATGCCGACGGTGTCGAGGTAGATGACGCCGAGTGTCCGGTCGCGGTGGATCATCGGCGCGGCGATCGCGGAGCGGATGTTCTGGTCGACGATGCTCTTCTTCGCGTCGAAGCGCTGGTCGGAGCTCGCGTCGTGCGTGAGGACGCCGACGCGCTCTTCGAGCGCGCGGTACGCGATGGTGCTGCTGATCTGCGGCTGCTCGCCGCCGCGCCGTTTCGTGCGTGTGGCGCGGACGTCGAGGGTGTTGTCGGCGCCGAGCGTGCAGATGACCGCGCGGTGCACGGAGAAGGTCTCGAAGAGTGCATCGAGGATGCGTTCGAGGAGGGCGTCGGTGTCGACCTCCGTGGAGATGATGCGGTTGGCGAGCAGCAGCGTCTGAAGATGTTTGCCGGCGCTGCGCAGCTCTTTTTCGTTCTTGGCGTCGAGATCGTCCGATTCGACCGAACGCTCGATGCCGACGACCTTGAGGTCGAGGGTTTGAGGCTGCGAGCCCTGCATTCGCGGGAGCGCGGTGAGCGTCTTGGCGGCGACGACCGGCGAACGGAACGCCTTCGTCTCCGGCATCGTGTCGGGCTCACGCGGATGACTCGTGAAGCGGAGCAGCGTCGCGCCGACGGTGACGGTCGTGCCCTCGGTGAGGAGCGTAGGGCCGCGAATCGGCCGGCCGTCGACGCGTGTACCGAGGCGACTGCCGACGTCCTCGACGGTGAATGCGTCGCCGTCGCGCTGAATCTGTGCGTGGCGACGCGAGACCTGATCGTCGACGAGCGCGAGGTCGTTTTCGACGCGCCGGCCGATCGACAGCGCGTCGTCGAACTCGCGCGTCAGGCCCGCGAGGGGCCCGCTCACGACTTCGATGCGTCCCCGACGTCCGACTTCATCGCCCATCGGTCCGACTAGTCATGTCGCGGGGCCGGACCCGTGTCAAACGGGCCCGAGCGCGACGCGATGTTAGGGTGGTCTTCGATGTATGCCCGAATCGTCGCACTGTCCGTCCTCCTCGCCGCCGGCGCGTGTAAGTCCAAGGAGGGGGAGACGACGACGGGGGCGAAGAAGGCCAAGAAGTCGCGCCCCGTGAAGGCCACGCAGGCGGCGGCGGACGCGGACCAGGACGTCGGCGACCTCGAAGCGATCGAGGCGCGTGGGACGTTGCGCGTCCTCGTCCGTCGGTCCGGAGCGCAGTTCCTCCCGCGCGCCGGGATGCCGTGGCTCGAGGACATCGAGAACGCCGAGACGTTCGCGGACTCGCTGGGGGTGGAGCCGGTGTTCGTCCTGGTCGATCGCTACGAGGCGCTCATCCCCGCGCTGATCGAAGGACGCGGGGATCTGATCGCGGCGCAGCTCACGGTGACCGACGCGCGCGAGGACCAGGTCGCGTTCGCGCGCTCGACGCTCGGAGTCGAGGAGATCGTCGTCGCAAAGAAGGGGGCGGAGGGCGTCCCGGAGAAGATCGAGGACGCCGAGGGCTGGACGTTCCTCGTTCGGAAGAGCTCGTCGTACGCGTCTTCACTGGAAGCGCTCGCGAAGGAGCACACGCTGAAGATCGACTACGCCGACGAGCACCTCGACACCGACGCGATCGTCGACAAGGTGACGACGTCGAAGGACAAGCTCCTCACGGTCGTCGACAGCCACTTGCTGGCGGCGTTCGAACAGTACAACCCGGATATCGCGCGTGCGTTCGCGCTCGACGAGAAGCGGGAGATCGCGTGGGCGGTGCGCAAGAGCAACCCGAAGCTGAAGGAGGCGCTCGACCGCTTCCACATCGAGCGTGCGATGTCCGAGAAGCGCGACCCCGACTTCACCGGGGACCTCGACGGCATCAAGGAGCGCGGCGTGTTGCGTGTCCTCACCCGGAACAACGCAGCGAGTTACTTCCTCTACAAGGGCGACGAGCGCGGCTTCGACTACGAGATGGCGAAGCTCATCGCGAAGGAGCTCGACGTGCGCCTGGAGACCGTCGTCCCGCCGAGCCGCTCCGACCTCATCCCGTGGCTGCTCGAAGGCAAGGGCGACGTGATCGCGGCGCAGATGACGGTGACGGACAAACGCAAGGCGAAGGTCGCGTTCAGCACGCCGTACCTGTTCACCAAGGAGGTGCTCGTGAAGAAGAAGGGCGCCGAGGGGCCGGCGTCGAAGGAGGCGCTCGACGGCGTGACGATCCACGTGCGGCCGTCGTCGAGTTATCGCGCGACGCTGGAGGAGCTGAAGGCGTCGGGCGTGAACCCGAAGGTCGTCGACGTCCCGGGCGACGTCGAGACACCCGTGTTGCTCGGGCAGATCGCGGCGGGGGAGATCGAGTACACGATCGCCGATGAGCACCTACTGAAGATCGAGCAGACCTACGGCGTGGAGGTCGAGGCCGCGTTCGACCTGTCCGACGAGCGCGAGATCGCGTACGCGGTGCGGCCCGACGCGAAGAAGCTAGAAGCGTTCCTCTCGGCGTTCGTGAAGAAGAACTACCGCGGCCTCACCTACAACGTGCTGAAGAAGCGGTACTTCGTGAACGAGCACTCGATCGCGAAGTACCAGGACAACCGCGTGACGAAGACCGGGCAGATCTCTCCGTTCGACGCGCTCATCAAGAAGTTCGCGGCGAAGTACGGGTTCGACTGGCGGCTCATGGCGGCGCAGGCCTACGTCGAGAGCCGCTTCGACCCGAAAGCGAAGAGCTGGGTCGGCGCGAAGGGACTGTTCCAGGTGATGCCGAAGACGGGGGCGTCGATGGGGTTCAAGAACCTCGAGAACCCGGCGATCGGGACCCACGCGGGGATCAAGTACATGGGGCGGATGCTCTCGCGCTTCGATCCGTCGATCCCCTTCGCGGAGCGGATGCGGTTTGCGCTCGCTTCGTACAACGTCGGGCTCGGGCACGTGTACGACGCGCGGCGGCTCGCAGCGCGCGAGGGCCTCGACAAGGACGTGTGGTTCGGCAACGTCGAGAAGGCGCTCCTGATGCTCTCCGAGAAGAAGTACGCGGACCGCGCGCGCCACGGGTTCTGCCGCGGGCGCGAGCCGGTCGCGTACGTCTCACACATCCAGTCGCTCTACGACGCGTACGTGAAGGTCGCCGAATGACAGACGCAGCGCAGCGCGGTACAGACGCCGCGTGTCGCTCGGCGTACACCTGTTGATCGACGCGGACGACTGCACCGCCGCGTTGGACGAAGCCGGCGTCGAGCGGGCGCTCGTGTGTTTGGTGGAGCGCCTCGCGCTGACCGCCGTCGCACCCCCGCAGATCCGCGCCCAGGCGGACGGCGTGGTGGGCATCGTCCTGATCTCCGAGAGCCACATCAGCATCCACACGCGAGGCCGCGCCGTGCACGCCGACGTCTTCTCGTGCCGAGCGTTCGACGAAGACCTCGCGGTGCGAACACTGCGTGAGGTGTTCAGGTTCGAACGGTGCGCGGTGCAGCGCGTGGAGCGAGGGGCGTCGTGAATCACGCGTTCGGGACCTGGGCGATCGGCGCCCACGAGCCGACCCTCGATGCGCTGCGCGCGCGCTTCGGTGAAGGGGTGACGTGGCGCTGGGCGCCGCACGGCCTCTCGGCGACGTACTTCGCGGCGGCGTCGACGATCGTCGTGCACACCTGGCCCGAGCTCGGCGTGGCGACGATCGACGTCTGGGCGGACGACGCGGACGAACGAATCACCGCCGTCGCGGCGGCGCTCGGGTGGACGGCGATCGAACGCTCAGGACGCCTTCGGGGACCACATCTCGAGCACTGGGCGGCCGGTTAGGTACAGCCACGAAACCCCCATCAACACCGCGCTCGGGAACATGAGGAACGCGAAGCCGGGGGAGACGAAGCGCACCAACACGGGCGTCACGAGGTGCACGAACGTGGTCACCGTGGCCGCGCCGATCCACACCACTTTGTGGCGCGTGGACACGCCGCACATCATGAAGATGTGCGCGATGATCAGCAGGCACACCGGCATCGAGAACAGGTGGAAGTGGAACGTCTCCATCACCTGGCGCGCGGGCTTTTCGAGGCGGAGCGCCTGGTCGGGGAGGGCGTCCTCTTCGGGGAGGTCGAGCGCCGGACCGTCGTCGCTCGTCGAGGCATCCGTCGTCTCCTCACCGAGGTAGTAGCGCTCGGTGTCGGCGGGGCGCACGCCGAGGTCGTCGTCGAGGTAGAGCCACGCGCTCGTGAAGTAACCGAGCAGCATGAACACGCAGAACGCGGTGTAGACGACGCGCGCTTCGACCGAGAGCCGACCGATCGGGGTCGGCTTCGCGAACGCACGCATCAGGGCGTCGTGCTGGCGACGGTCCCGAGCTCGCGACGTGCCAGCGCCACGAGCGCGACGGCGCGTTTCACGCCGATGGCCATGGACTTGGCGGAGATGGTGGCGCCGGAGATCGCGATGATGTCGTCGCCGAGCGAGAAGCGATCGCGGGTGGCCTTGCCGACGAACTGGCGACGGAAACGTTCTTCGCGGATCTCGTCGCCGTACCCTTCGCGGTAGACCATGACCTCGGTGCGCTCGACGGTGCCGTTCGGCGAAAACTTCACCGCGAACGTGATCGGGAGGTGCTGGCCCATCTCCTCGTCGACCAGTGCATAGCCGTCGATGTGCTCACCGGTCTTCGCGACGAACACCGCGTACGTCTTCTTGTTCGGGACGTACCCGAGCGTGCGACGGAGCTCGTCGCGGTTCGCCTTCGCGTCGATCTTCACGTAGGTGACCTTCTTCGAGGTCTTGAAGAACGACTTCAGGACGCTCTTCGTCGTGAAGTACACGTCCTCGTCGGCGTGCGCGGGCGTCGCGGCGAACGTGAGGATCAGCGTCAGGGCGCTCGGGAAGAGGGTGCGCATGCGGTCGTCGTTCGAATCGGCCTGATTCTGCGAATGATTATCGAAATCAGCCTACATCCTGGCAACTGCGCAGATACCCCATCGGTCGCGCGGGGTGAAGCACACCCCGGCGCCGACGACGAACCGACCAAGAGTGTTTCGAGGCTTCGCGGGTAAGGGGTCGATGCATCGAATTCGGTTTCGTGTCGGCGCCGGGCAAAGGGGACTCAACTGATTTTGAGAACCATTCTCAATATTATTTATCCGAGTCGCGCGAGGCCGTCAACCGGCAAAAGTACGTGGTTGTGGCGGGGCGGGGCGTCCTGGTCTAACAGGCGACCACAGCCATGAGGGACCCCAAGGAAGTCGCCGTCATCGAGCGCATCGCGCGCCGTGCCTTCGTCTACGCGACGAAGATGATCTACGAAGCCAACCACCGCGACGACGTGATGGAGGGCGATCCGAAGGTCGGCGGGCACCCCGCCGCCTGCTCGTCCTGCGTTCACATCATGTCCGCGCTGCACCTCGGCGTGCGGCAGCCCCAGGACCTGATCGCCGTGAAGCCGCACGCTTCGCCGGTCGATCACTCGCTCAACTACCTGATGGGCATGTTCCACGAGCCCTACGGTCGCAAGTGGCTCTCGGACGACGAGGGCGCCGAGGTCATGTACCGCCTGCGGAAGTTCTCGCAGAACGGCGAGCCCGTGTTCCAGAGCTACCACGCGGAGAGCGACCCGGACGGCAACGTCTACTTCCCGTCCGGCTCGGTCGGCATCCCGCCGGTGGTCTCGATCTACACCGCGCTCGCTTACCGCTACGCGGACGATCACAAGCTGCGTGTGCCGAAGGACGCGCACTTCTGGTCGCTGATGGGGGACTCCGAGTTCCGCGAGGGCTCGCTGATGGAGGCGCTCCCGGACGCCGCCGAGCGCGAGCTCGGCAACGTCACCTGGATCGTCGACTACAACCGCCAGAACCTCGACGGCACCCGCATCCCGAACATGCGCGGCATCCGGGGCACCGACGCCTCGCGCATGGAGCGCGTCTGCGTCGCCAACGGGTGGGACGTCATCCAGGCGCAGCACGGTCGCAAGCGCCTCGCGGCGTTCGAGAAGGAGGGCGGCGCCGTCCTCCGCAAGGTGCTCGAGGAGGCGTTCTCGGACTTCGAGTTCCAGATGTTGGTGCTCCGCCGCGACGGCAGCGTCGTGCGCGAGCGCCTCGTCGCGCTCGACAAGAAGCTCGAGAAGGCGCTCGCCGAGTACCGCGACGACGAGGTCTACGCGATCTTCGCGGACCTCGGCGGCCACGACGTCGCGGTCATGCTCGACGCGCTCCGGCGCAGCAAGCTCGACCCGATCAACCCGACGCTGATCGTCGCGCACACGATCAAGGGCTGGGGCCTCGAGAGCTACGCGGCGCCCGGCAACCACAACGCGGTGCCGAAGGGCGACGAGGTGGAGGCGCTCCTCGAGAGCGAGGGGCTCGACAACGACGCGCCGTTCGAGCTGTTCGCAGAGGACACCGAGCCGGGCGCGTTCCTCGCCGAGCGACGCAAGATCATGCGCGAAGGTCAGGAGGCGATCTGGGCGCTGAAGGACGACAACGTCACGCGCTTCGACTCGGCGGTGCAAGACGGCTTGCCGGAGACGCTCGGCGTGAACCTGAAGTACCTGCCGCTCGTGCACACGCAGTACGTGTGGGGGCAGCTCGCCGCGAAGATCATCCGCATCGGCAACGCGTACGAGCCGATCCGGAACGGCAACGCGCCCCAGGAGCCGCTCGAGGGGGACGAGAAGCGGTGGGGCCCCGCGGCGGACATGTTCCTGACGATGGCGCCGGACGTGGGCACGTCGACGAACATCAACCCCGCGATGGACGATCGCATCTACGGGCCGGAGCACTCGGAGGACTACGAGGAGGCGCTCGGCGTCGCGGACCGTCGTCGGCCGAAGCTGGCGCCGCACGAGGACGCGTGGGCGCGGCACATCCGCTTCGAAATCGCGGAGGCGAACTGCATGTCGGCGGTCGGTGCGTTCGGGAAGATGCACGACCACGTCGGCATCCCGTTCCTGCCGGTGATGACCGTCTACGACTTCTTCATCAAGCGTGCGTTCGACCAGCTCTACTACAACCTGTACTGGGGCTCGTCGTTCATCTGCGTCGGGACGCCGTCGGGGGTGACGCTCGCGCCGGAGGGGGCGCAGCACAGCTGGAAGAGCGACATCGGGATGCCGAACGTCATCATCTGGGAGCCCTTCTACTCGTTGGAGATCGACTGGATCCTCTCCGACGCCGTGCGGCGCCACTACCTGCGCGACAACAAGAACCGCACGGGTGTGATCATCCGCGCGGTGACGCGCGCGGTGCAGCAGCCGGAGATGATGAAGCGCCTGTCGAAGGCGGCGCGGTTCGAGGGGTGGAGCGAGGAGGACATCCTCGAGACCACGCGCAAGGACGCGCTCGAGGGCGGCTACTACCTCGTCGACCACCGCGGCGCGGCCGGGTACGAGCCGGGTGAGAACGTCGTGAACATCTTCTCGATGGGTGCGCTCGGGACGGAGGCGCTCGCCGCGTCCGACCGGCTCCTCGAGGAGGGCATCTACGCCAACGTCATTGTCGTGACGTGCGGCGATCTGCTCTGCGGCAACCTCGCGCACGACAACGACTACCGTCACCTCCGCGAAGGCTTGGGCATCACCGGTGACCTGCACATCACGCGCGCGAACGGCGCTTCGAACGGGGCCATCGAGATCCGTGACCGCGCGGACCTCGTCTCGGTCGCGGGGCGGCGCGTCCCGCTGGTGGCGCTCGTCGACGGCGAGCCGGGCATCGTCGACAACCTCGGCAGCGTCGTTGGTGTGAAGGCGGAGGTGCTCGGCGTGCGGAAGGCGTCGAAGTGCGGCCGCCCGGTCGACGTGTACAAGTACCAGGGCATCGACGGCGACGCCGTCTACGACGCGTGCGGACGGGTGCTCGCGTCGACGGCGGTGGAGAACCTTCGGATCTCGCCGCGCCTGCTCGCGGAGCCGCCGGCCGCCGACGTGGCGGCCGAGCAGCTCTGGCCGCCGCGGACCTGATGCGGGTGCTCGTGCAGCGCGTCGCGTACGCGCGTGTGAAGGTGGAGGGGGAGACGGTCGGAGAGATCGGGCCGGGCCTCCTCCTGCTGGTCGGCATCAAGGACGGCGACACGGACGAGGACCTCGCCTGGATGGCGAAGAAGTGCGCGTCGCTCCGCATCTTCACGGACGCCGACGGCAAGATGAACGACAGTGTCGTCGACACCGGCGGCGGGGTCTTGGTCGTCAGCCAGTTCACGCTGTACGGCAACGCGAAGAAGGGGAACCGGCCGAGCTTCGTGGAGGCCGGCGCGCCCGAGTTCGCGGAGGGTGCGTGCGCGCGCTTCGTCGAGCTGCTGAAGGGCTACGTGCCGGACGTTCAGACGGGGCGCTTCGCCGCGGACATGAAGGTGGAGCTCTTGAACGACGGCCCGGTGACGATCTGGGTCGAGCGTTAACGCGCGCGGGCGAGGCCGACGAGACCGAGGACCGGTCCGATGGCGAGCGCGGTGAGCGCGAAGACGAGGTCGTCGGCGCGCTGCACGATCGCGATGCTCGCCACGGTGAGGGCGAAGCCGACGCTCGTGACGAACGCGAGCCCGGTACCGATGAGCTGTGGCGGCGCGGCTCGCGCGGTGATCGCGGAGTACTGCGGGCTGTCGCCGACCACCGTCACGCCCCACACGAAGAGGAACGCGACGAACGCGGCGGGCGGCAGCTCGATGGCAAAGGCGAGGAGCAGACAGCAGACGCCGGAGGCCGCGAGCTGGACCTGCGCGACCCGGCGACCCGAGAGGCGTTCGACGAGGAGTCCGCCGCCGACACAACCCACGACGCCCGACGCGATCACCGCGAAGCTGATCTCGGCGACGGGGAGGTCTCCGTAGCGGATGAGCAACGCCGGGAGGAACGCCCAGAACGTGTAGAGCTCCCACATGTGTCCGAAGTAGCCGAGCGCCGCGCCGCGGAAGCGCGGGATGCGGAGGAGCTTGGGGATGGCGCCGAGGTCGAACGTCGACGCGCGCACGTGGGGGCCGTCGGGGACGAACGCAAAGAGCAGGGCGCCGCCCACGAACGCGAGCGCGGAGACCGCGACGAGGGTCCAGCGCCACGGCAACGCGCTGCCGACGAGGTGCGGGAACGCGGTGCCGAGCACGAGCGCGCCTACGAGGAATCCGAGCGCGCGGCCCAGCCCGGCTTCGTACCAGCCCGCGGCGATTTTCATGCCGACGGGGTAGATGCCGGCGAGCGCCACGCCGACGACGAAGCGCAGCGCGACGAGCGTCCAAAGATCTTCGGCGAGCAGCACCGCGACGTTCGCGACCGCGCCCACGACGACGGAGACGAAGAAGACCGCGCGCCCCGTGAATCGATCCGCGAGCCCCGACGCGGCGAGGAACGCCGTGCCGAGGATGAAGCCGATCTGGACGGCGGCGGTGACGGACGCGACGTCGCCGTCGATGCCCAGCTCGGCGCGTAGCTGAGGGAGCACTGCGTTTCCCGCGAACCACAGCGAACCGCCGGCGAACTGCGCGCCGACGATCGTGGGGAGGATGTGCGGCGGCGTTCGGCCGGTCATCGAATTCGGAGGGGGTCAGTTCAGGGCGCGCTCGGCCTTCTCGAACGCCGCGACGAGGTCTTCCTCGAAGAGCACGACGGCGCCGGACTTCTTCTTCGCCTTCTCGAACAGCGCGCGCTGGTGCGGCGAGAACAGGCGCGACGGATCTTGCCCGCGTCCGACCATCGAGTTCGCGCGGCTCGCCTGCAGGTCCGTCATGGGGACGAAGCGCCACGGCGTGTGGCGGAGCTGGTACTTGTCGTCCTTCTCGGAGCCGCGCACCGACTTGCCGGTGACGGAGACGGAGGTGCCGAAGTGTTTCGCGGCGACCGTCGCTTCGTCGCCGTTGCGGGCGAGCACGCGGGAGGCGCAGTTGCCCTGTTTAGCGGCCGCGACGAGTCGATCGTAGGAGAGCTTCGACGGGTCGTAGGTGATCTCGACGACCTCCGAGCCGTTCAGGAACCCGGTGCGTGAAGCGACGACGCCGTCGACGTTGCCGAGGCAGGCTTCGCCCGACCAGAAGCAGTACATCGAGAACACCGCGCGCGCCGTGGTCTTGGTCTGCGCGCCGAGCTCGGTCGCGAGGATCGTCAGGTACTGCGGGACGGGGCGGCCGAGTTCTTCGAGGCTGGTGATCATCGCGCGCACGAGGCCCGCGCGGGAGTAGTCGCCGGCGAGGCGCGGGGTGAGCCCCTGTTCGTCGGCGTCGACGATGCGCACCACGGGGTTGTTCCAGGTCGGCTCCTTGTACTGCTTCAGGACCGCGCGGTCCTTGCCGCCGACGTTGTTGTAGATCGCGACGGGTACGAACTCCGTCTCGGCGGCTTCGACGATCAGCGGGTGGCGGAGGACGCTCTGCCCGTAGCGCACGCAGGTCTGACAGCCGGGGACCTCGTCGAAGAGGATCAGGATCGGTTTGCCCTCGGACTTCGCGCGTTTCTTCGCCTGGTCGTAGTCGCGGAGCCAGGCGACGTCGCCGAGCTCGGGGGGCGTCGCGGCGTGGGCCGAGGCCGTGCAGCCGAGGAGGGAGGTGGCCAGTCCGAGGACGAGGACTCTCATCACGCCCCAGGGTACGGCGTTGGGTGCGGGGCCGTTACGAAAAGCGCGAGACCGGGTGCCCCATGCACCCGGCCTCGCTTGCCATGCACCGTCTTGTCGACCGTCCGCCGGTCGCAAGCTTTGAAAATCGTTCGCGATGACGTGAAAACTGCGCTGCCCGCGCACGCCATCAAATGTAACCATCTGTAGTTATCGGACGGACATTTCAAAGGTTGCTCGAAAAAAGTGCAAAAGCTCGGGAACTCTTCGGTGTCGCCGCCGTGGAAGGGGTGTGCGGGCGGCGCGGCGGCTGAAACCGAGCGAGGATTCGCGCGTGGACGAGCTCGACGACGTCACGCTCGGACGGGCGCGCCGGAAGGATCCGGACGCTCAGCGGCAGCTCATTCGGTTCTACCAGCCGCGCGTCGGCGCGCTCTTGTTTCGCATGCTGGGGCGCGGCTCGCCGGACGTCGTCGACGCCGCGCAGGAGACGTTCGAGCGCGTGGTCCGTGCGCTCGAGCGGTTCGATCCGAAGGGGCCCGCGAAGCTGTCGACCTGGATCCTCACGATAGCCACGCGCATCGCGATCGATCGCCTCCGCAAGCCGTCCGTCGACGCCGAGGTGATCGAGCTCGTCGACCGCGCCCCGTCCCCGGAGTCGCGGGTCGCTTCGATGCGCCTCGTGGATCGCGTGGAGGCCGAGATGATGAAGCTCCCCGACGACACCCGCGCCGCGCTCGTGCTGCGCGCGTACCACGACCTCGACTACGCCGAGATCGCCCGCATCCAGGCGGTCGAGATCGGCACGGTGAAGTCACGCATCGCGCGCGCCCGGGCGGCGCTCGCGTCGGTGCGGGAGGAGGAACGATGAACGACGCGTTCACCCCCGAGGAGCGTGAGGCGCTCGACGCGTGGGACGTGCCCGCGCTCCCCGACGATCTCGCGGAGCGGGTCGTCCCCGAGGCGCCCCGGGAAGAGGCGCCGAAGCCCCGTTCGAAGTCCCGGCGCTGGATGGCGCTCGCCGCAGGTGCGGCGGCGGTGTTCGCTGTGGTGTGGGCGTTCGACCGGTCGGCGCAGGGCGAGGCGTCGCCCTCGACGCGCACGACTATCGCGATCGGCGATCGCGCGACGGCGGTCGCCGAGGCGGGGAGCGCGTTGGCCTGGAGAATCGGCCGACGCGGGGAGGCCGTGGTTCAGCAGAATCGCGGGAATGTATTCTATCGAGTAGAGCGCGGGGGGACCTTCGAGGTCCGCGTGCAGGACAAGAAGGTGCGGGTGCTCGGGACGAGCTTCCGCGTGGAGGTCATCGAAATGGAGTCGAAGAAGGCGGCGCTCGTGGGCGCGGCGGCGGGGGCGCTCGTCGCGACCACCGTGGTGGTCACGGTCTACGAGGGCAAGGTGGTGACGGCCGCGCCGGGTGGCGAGGTCACGCTCGAGGCGGGGGAGGCGGCGCGCCTGACCGACGAGGGCAAACCGAAGCGGTTCGCTCCGCAGCTGTCGGCGAAGGCCCGCGACAAGCCCGCGGACGGGATGATGGCGCGCGCGGTGGTCGTCGACGAGCCCGTCGTCCCGACGGACGAGACGCCCGAGGAGCTCCACCAGGCGCTGACGAAGGCCAACCTCGAGAACCTGCACCTGAAGCGGGAGCTCGCGAAGGTGAAGCAGGAGCTCGCGGAGGCGCCCGACGAGCGTCCGTTCTTCGAGCCCTCCGAGAAGATGGTGCAGCGTTTCGCGGACGACTGCCTCGTCGCGTGGGACGCGGTGTCGACCGGCGTGAAGCCGCCCACCGTGCCGGACGCCGACGTGGACAAGGTCGGCCTCACGGAGGGCGAGCGGGAGATCGCCGACAAGCTCCTCGCGGCGAGCCACGACGAGCTGAAGGCGGTCATCCAGCAGACGTACACCGCGGTGACCGGCGACCCGAACACGGGGAGCATGGCGACGGAGGCGATGTTCGCGGAGATCACGGACAAGACGCCGCGCGAGGTGATGCAGCAGCTCTTCTTGCGCCTGTCCCACGAGCGGGCGGGGCGCCTACCGCCGCCGCCCGAGGGGACGGAGCTGCAGCCGGTCGAACGGATGTTCCGCACGCTGACGTCGTCGGGTGATCGGCTGGAGCAGGCGATCGCTTCGGAGCTCGGACCGGATCAGGCCCGGAAGCTGCGCCAGGCGCACAACGGGTGGAACAACAAGAGCAAGAGCTCGTACGGCTGCCCGAAGTGAATCAGTCGCCGCCGAAGGGCTGGCGGAGCCCCTCGGCGCAGTCGTCCGGCGTACCGGTGATCTGGTCTTGGAGCTGCGGCGCGTTCGACGCGAAGTACGTGCGATCGAAGCCCGGGTTCCAGCACTCACTCGCGTAGAAGACGAGGTTGCCGAGGTCGCCGTCCTCCAGCACCACGTCGGCGCGCCCGAAGCCCGCCGCGAACCAACGCGTCGCGATGATGAACTTCTCGAGCCGCGGCCCCGTGTTCGGGAGGTTCTGCAGCACGATGAGCGCGAAGTCCGTCGTGCCGACGTCGTCGCGGCGCCACAGCCACGCCCCCTCCGGGTCGAACTTCGCGCCCTGTTGGAGGTCGACGTCGACCGCGACGTCGATCGATTCGCGGAAGCCGTCGTCCAACCGACTGTCGTAGCCGATCGCGATGACAGGCTCGCCGGGCTGCACGGCCGCGAGGTTCAGGATGAGCAGTCCGGCGCCGTGGCGCGTGCCCTCGATCGGGACCGTCTGACCCGCGATGATCGGGATCCACTCGTCGTCGGTGCCGCCCTGGGGGCGCACCGCGAACCAGTACGTGAAATGATCGTCGGTCCGGACCACCGCCCCCTGGTCCACGAAGGGGCCGGCCTCGGTGGAGGTCCGCACGTGGTTGATGAGCAGCGCGATCTCGTTGCCGTCCTCGATCGGGAAGGGGCCCCAGATTCGCGTGTCCTCGTCCTCCACGACCGGGTCGACGTTCTCCACGACGAAGTCGACGTACGTGAAGACCTCGGCGATCACCGCGTTGATCTCCTTCGCAGCGTTCGTCGCGTCGCTCTGGAACTTCGCGTGGTCCCCGTCGAACCCCTCCGCCGGGCGCAGCCCGCTCGCCGTCGTGTCCTGCTCCGGCAACTCGATCGACAGCCCGCGCGGGAGCGCCTTCAGGAAGAGGATGTCCTCGTTCGAGTAGGCCGCGTTGCAGCCCATCGCGAACGCCACCAAGACCAGCGCGAGTCGCTTCATAGTCGGTACCCCATCATCACGCCCATCTCGCCGTAGAACAGCGAGCGGTTCTCCACGGAGAACGCCAGGTAACCCGCGCGGGTGGCGAGCTCGATCGAGAAGTCACGGTCGTCGCCCGGGAAGAACGCCACGCCGCCGGACAGCGCCGGGCTCATCCCGAAGAAGTCCTGCGTGTAGTCCTTGAGATCGTCGTCCTTCGGGAACGAGCGCCGCAGGTAGATGCCGGACAACCGCGGCCCCACGTACAGATCGAACATCCCGAGGCCGAAGTGCCACTGCATCGACACCGCGACCTGCGTCTCGAAGAAGTCGAACGGCAGCGACACCCCGTCCAGCGTGAGCGTCTGATCCTTCACCCCCCCGACGAGCAGCTCGAAGCCGATGTGCGCCGAGAGCAGCGGCGCCAGCTCCAGGCTCGCGCCGAACAGCGCGGTGGGCGGGACGAGATCCGCGCGCGCGTCGGAGGAGAAGAAGCTCTGGTACATCACGATGCCCTTCAGCGTCCCGCGCGTCGCGCGATCGCGGATCAGCGCGGCGCGCACCGCCGGGCCCTTCGCGTAGTCGTCCTCGAACGCGACCTTCTCCATTACACCTTCGTCCACCGTGTAGTAGGTGCCGCGCGCGAGCGAGAAGTTCGCCATGCGCAGGTGATCGGTGAGGCGCTTCTTCACCACGTACTGCCCGTCGGGCAGCGCGAGGCGCCGCTCGGCGCCGGAGGTCTTCGCGATCTCCGCGGCGATCTGATCGCGTCCGCGATCGAAGATCAGATAGCTGCCCTGCAGGTCGCGCGGGAACAGCACGCCGGTGGTGCCCTTGGACAGGTCCGTCAACACGATGTCGCCCTGACCCTCGAGGTCGTAGGAGTAGGTCGGGTGCTGCGTCCCGGAGCGGGTGTTCGCGGTCATGCTCACCGTGCGGTGGTACGTGTAGACGTACGCTTCGCCGAGTGTGACGCGCTGGTCGCCGGACTCGTCGGCGTCACCGCGCAGCCCGCTCGCGAGGTAGTGCGTGAAGAACGACCCGCCGAGCTCGTCGCTCTCCTGGCTCGACTCGTCCTCGCTCGACGAGCTGATGAGGATGAGCCCGCGCGCGGCTTCGCGGTCGTCGGTGTCGAACAGGAACGACGGCCCGCGGCGCCCGCCTTTTTCGCGCGTGATCGCCCCGGACTCGCAGCTGTCGATGATGCCGATTCGGATGTCCGCCGCGGACTCCGTGATCTGCTTCTTGAGGTGGTCCATCGCGAGCCGCGACGCGCCCATGTACAGCTGCCCGACCTTCGCGTGCCCCGAGTAGTACAGCAGCAGCGTGGTGTGGTCGCCGGCCTCCTTGGCGGTGCGGATGCGGCTCTCCAGATCACTCACCGCGAGCAGCACGTCGTCGGCGCTGCGGCCGAGGAGAGTGACGATGTCCTCGCCGCGGTACCCGCCGATCTGCGACAGGACCGCTCGCATCTTCTTCGCGTCGTCCTCGGCGTAGCGCAGGTCGACGGTGTCGCCGCCGCCGACGTTGTTGCCGACAACGAGCGCAAACCGGCGCGACGGCGCGGCGTGGGCGCTGCCCGCGAGGGCCACCGCGGCGAGCGCGGCGAGGATGGTGGCGGCCGCTCTCAAGTCACTCCTTGATGATCAGGACGCTCGTCTCGAAGACATCGTCGCGCCCGATCCCGAGCGCGGGCAAGGCCGTGACGTCCGTCCCATCCCGCCGGTTGGTTTCGATCGCGGCCTCCAGATCGCCGAACGCGAGGGGGGCCTTGGAGAACACGGCGAAGATGCGCTCGGCGCCGACCACGTCGTCGAGGATGATGCTCCCCTCCAACACGTTCGTGCCGTCGGGCTCCACCGCGATGCTCTCGGTCGGCACGTCGGGGTACAGCGGCGAGATGCGCCCCGCCTCGTCCACGGAGAGCACGAACAGGTACGCGTGACCGTCCGCGCGGTACTTGAACTGAATCGCGTCGCCTTCGCCGAGGTGCACGCCGTCCTCGGCGCGCCGCGGCCCCGAAGGATCGTCGACGTACAGCTCCAGCGCCGGCGCCAGCCCCTTCGTGCGCGTGGTCGAAGTCTCGCCGGGGCCCTGCAGAACGACCAGAGGCACCGCGGCGAGTGCGGTGACGAGCGCGGCCGCCGGCCACCACTTGCGGACCCAAGAGGGCTTCGTCTCCTCGGCCTCCAGGCGCGCGAGGATGCGCGCGGTGTCGGTCGCGACGTTCAGGTGCTTCGCCGCTTCGGCGTGTCCGGCTTCGACCGCCTCGAGGCGCTGCTTCGCCTCGGGGTCGTTCTCGAGCCGCGTCTCGAACGCGGTCGGGTCCGCCAGCTCGCCGAGTGTGTACTGCACGAGCTCGGTGCGTCGGATCTCGGGGTGCTGCGCGATCACCTCGTCCTCCTCATCTTTGGCCATGCGCCAGCTCCTTCTTCGCGACCCGCGTGAACTTCGCGAGGCGCTTGCGAACGGTGGGGAGCGAACGGCCCATCAAGTCTGCGATCTCCTGCTGCGTCATCTCGTCCACGTAGTAGTGAACCGCCACCGCCTGCGTCTCCTTGTCGACCTTGCCGAGCACCTGCTGCACGAGTCGAGCGCGCTCCGGGTCGACGCCCGCAAGCAGGCCCCCCTCGTCCATGTGCTCCATGTAGCGCTGAAACCGTTCGCGCCACTTCGCTTTGTTCGAAGCGATGACGTTGAGGCAGTGGTTCGTCGCGATGCGTACGATCCAGGTGGAGAGCGCCGAGTCCTGCCGGAAGCCGTCCAGCGAGCGCATCACCTTGACGAAGACTTCCTGCGTCGCGTCGCGGGCGGCTTCCTCGTCCCGGAGCAGGTACCGGCAGCGCGTGAACACCATCGGTCCGTAGGTGACGTAGAGCTCGGCGATCTCGGCGCGCCGCGAGGGTTTCGAATCGGACATCGAGAGGGGTCGTCCGTGGGTTCGCGGCGCGCATGGTGTCACCTCGACTGGGGGCGGACAAGCCGCCCCGTTGGCGTCGGCGTAGCTCAAATCGTGGAGCCGTTCGGGTCCTCGACATCGTGGGCGGTGGGCAGCTCGTCGGCGCGCGGCGGCGCGGCGACGTCGAGCACACACGTCTTGCCTTCACCTTCGTTCGCGACGATCTCGCGGTTCACGCTGAACTGCTCGTAGCTCGACACGAAGTCGTCGCCCCAGCACTGCGAGCCTTCGAACACGTCGTCGCCGATGTCGCCGCCGGAGGCGATGACGTCCGCGCGGCCGGCGCCCGACGGGGTCCAGCGCGTGCGGATGATGACGTCCTCGAGCGCGGGGCCTTCGTGCACGTCGATCGGGGTGGAGAAGAGGATGAAGCCGGCGCCGGACTTGTCCTCGCCGTAGGCGTAGCCGGCCTCGATGCGCTCGCCGCGGTGGGTCCCGGCGACGTGGACGCGGACGCTCACGCTCTCGGCGTTCTTCTCGAACGCGTACGCGACGCGGCCGGCGCCATCCTCGGACGGGTCGAGCGTGCGGATCGTGTCGAAGTCGAGCACGAACCAGCCGCGGCCGAAGTCGGGGTCCTCGTCGGGCTCGAACGAACCGCGCGCGAGGGCGAGGAAGTCCTTCTCACTCTTGTGCCGACCCTCGATGGCCCAGTCGTAGCGGGTGGCGACGTCGGCGTCCTTTTGGATGGTCAGCTTGAACTCGTTCGGCTCGCGCTCGTCGGAGAAGGGGCCCCATGTCGCGGAGGTCTCGTCGAGGGTGGTCGCGGGGTAGGAGGCGATCGTCTCGACGAGCTCGACGACGAACTTGCCGAGCACGTTGATGTCGCGCGCCGTGTAGTAGGTGTTCGTGTAGAGGTCCGCCGGCTCGCCGACGAGCGCGGAGGTCTTGGAGCCGAGGCCGGACGCGGTGCTGTCCTGCGCGGGGACGTCGACCTCGATGGTCTCGCGGTCGGGGAGGGCGTTTCGGTACTCGTCCGCCGGGGGCTGGCAGGCGACGAGGAGGAGGGTGGCCAGGGGGAGCGTCCAGGTCTTCATGTCCATACGGACCGCCCGAGACGCCTGCGGTGGAAAAAGAAAATTCAGGCGGCCTTGTCGTCGTACATCCGCGAGTCCGCGCGCCCCAGCAGCGTGGCCGGCGCCACACCGTCCTCGGGCGCGGTCGCCATCCCGATCGACAGGCTGATGCGCGTCCCGTCCGGCATCCGCGGCGCGTCGAGCGCCGCCTCCAGGGCGGCCTTCAGGCGCTCGGCCATCATCTCGGCGCCGTCGGCGTCCGTGTCCGGCAACAGTATTCCGAACTCGTCGCCGCCGATGCGGCAGGCGACGTCGCTGGTGCGTATCGCGCCCGCGAGGAAGCGGCCCATCCAGGCGAGCGCCTCGTCGCCGGCGATGTGGCCGGCGCCGTCGTTGATCGACTTGAAGCGGTCGAGGTCGATGAAGAGCACCGAGAGGGGCGCGTAGCTGCGCTGCGCGCGGGCAAGCTCGGACGCGAGGCGGTCGTCGAAGTGCCGGCGGTTGCCGAGCTGGGTCAGCGCGTCCTGGCACGCGAGCGTCTCGAAGCGCTGCAGGCGCGCGTTTTCGCGGCGCAGCGCGCAGTTCTCGCGGAAGAGGCGCTCGATGAGACCGCGATCTGTGCGAGAGGCCTCGACGAGACCTCGGACACCGCGACTTCTTCGAGCTTTCACGTTCTTCACTTTCCCTTCGTCGATTCCAACACGGCGATTTCGGATCCTAGTCCCGTCGCGTCAGCCACTTCCTTGGACGATCGATACGCGCCGCGCGACGCGACGGTCCGCATCGTGACCGCGCTCAAATCGGCGACGCGGCTTTCAATCGCTCGGCGAGGCCCGAGTAGCGGCGCAGCTCGCGGCGGTTGTCGACGGCGAGGCGCAGCGCGCGCTCGCTCCCCACGAGCACGACGAGCCGCTTCCCGCGCGTCACGCCCGTGTACAACAGGTTCCGGTGGAGCATGACGTAGTGCTGCGTGCTCACCGGTAGCACCACCGCGGGGTACTCCGAGCCCTGCGACTTGTGGATCGTGCAGGCGTACGCGAGCACCAGCGCGTCCATCGTGCGGCGCTCGTAGCGCACGCGGCGCCCGTCGTAGACGACGTCGACGGTGCCTTCCTCCTCGTCGACGGAGGCGATGCGCCCGAGGTCGCCGTTGAACACGCCGAGCTCGTAGTCGTTTTTCGTCTGCATCACCTTGTCGCCGACGCGGTACGTGGTCTGACCGCGCTCGAACGGCGCGCCGCGCGGGTTGAGGAGCGCCTGCAGCCGACGGTTGATCGCGGCCCCCCCGAGGGGCCCGCGGTGCATCGGCGTGAGGACCTGGACGTCGTCGACGGGGTCGAGCCCGAAGCGCTTCGGGATGCGCTCCGCGATGACCTTGTCGATCGCGTCGAGCACGTCGTCGGGGCGTTCGCGGCGGATGAAGTAGAAGTCGGACAGCTCGTCCTTCGCGGGGCGGATGTCCGGCGGCTCGCCGTGGATGATGCGGTGGGCGTTCGTGACGATGCGGCTCGCGGACGCCTGCCGGAAGATCTGCTCGAGCCGCACCACCGTCGCGCGGCCGGAGTCGATGATGTCGCCGAGCACGTTCCCCGGCCCGACGGAGGGGAGCTGATCCACGTCGCCCACGAAGACCACCCGCGCGTGTCGCGGCACCGCGCGCATCAGATCCGCGAGGAGCGCGACGTCGAGCATGGAGGCCTCGTCGACGATCAGCACGTCCGTCTCGAGCGGGTTGTCGTCGTTGCGGACGAACGCGTTGTCCTCCGGCGCGAACTCCAACAGGCGGTGGATCGTCTTCGCCTCGATCCCCGTGGTCTCGTGCATCCGCTTCGCCGCGCGCCCCGTGGGGGCGGCCAGGCTGATCTGCAGCCGCTGGGTCTCGTACAGGCGCAGGATCGCGCGCAGCAGCGTCGTCTTGCCGGTGCCGGGGCCGCCGGTGATCACCAGCAGGCGATTCGTGCGCGCCGCGTGTACGGCGTCGCGCTGCGCGTCGCCGAGGGTGATGCCGATGTCCTGTTCGAACGCCGCGATGACCTGGTCGACGTCCGCCTCGAACGTGTCGGGACCGAAGTGCAAGAGGGCTTGCGCGGCCTCCAGCTCCGCGTCGTAGAGCGGGGTCAGGTAGATGGCGTCGCCGTCGCGGCGCACGTGGCGCGACGCGATGAGCGTGGTGATCGCGTCGTCGACGAGCTGCGCCTCCACACCGAGCAACTCCGCCGCGCGCCCCGCGAGCTCCGGCGCGGGGAGGTACACGTGGCCGTCGGACGACCCCTCCATCAGCGCATGCAGCGCGCCTGCCTCGACGCGTGCGGGGGCGCGCCGGTCCAGCCCGAGGCGCAGCGCGATCGCGTCGGCCTTCTTGAAGCCGATCCCCGCGATGTCGAGCGCGAGCTGGTACGGGTTGCTGCGCACCGTCGCGATCGTCTTGTCGCCGTAACGCTTGAAGATCCGCACGGCGTACGCCGGCGTCACGCCGAACTCGCCGAGGAAGATCATCACGTCCTTGATCGCGCGCTGCTCCGCCCACGCGGCGTCGATGCGCGCCGCGCGCACCGGACCGATCCCCTCGACCTCCGTCAGGCGCTGCGGGGTCTGCTCGAGGACGTCGAGCGTCTTGTCGCCGAAGTGCGCGACGATCCGCTCCGCCATCGCGGGGCCGATCCCCTCCACCAACCCCGAGGCGAGGTACTTCTCGATGCCGTGTTTCGTGGTGGGGCGGACCGTGAGGTAGCTGTCGACCTTGAACTGCCGCCCGAACTTCTTGTTGTGCTCCCACGTTCCACTGAGACGAATGCGCTCCCCGACCCGCACGCCCAGGAGGTTGCCGGTCGCGCTGACCGGATCGCGCTCCCCCTCCACGCGCACGTGCACGACGCTCCACGCCGTCTCGTCGTTGGCGTAGAGGATGCGCTCGAGGATGCCCTCGATCGTCGTGGGGTCCTCGCGCCGCACGCTGCGAGCGATACAAGGAAAGGATGTTCAGGGGCAATGGACTCGGGCCCGGAGAAAAAACGACGAAAAGGGAGGGGGCCGGCCATCTCACCGACTGATGCGCAAAGTCACCGGGTTGGTGCCGCTCCTCTTCGTGGCCTGCGGTGGCGGTGACCCCGTCGGGGACGACACGCCGTCGGACGTGCCCACGCCCGTCGCGATCGACACGGCTTCACTCCCGGACGGCACCGTGGGCGTGGCGTACCGCGCGACGCTCGCGTCTTTGGGCGGCGTCGGGACGCCCACCTGGTCGGTGGTGGCCGGCGCGCTCCCCGAGGGCCTCGTGCTGAGCGGTGTCACGATCGAAGGGGTCCCCACCGTCGCGGGGACGACGACCTTCACCGTCGAGGTTCGCGACGACTCCGGCGAAGCGCGCGCCGAGCTGAGCATCCTCGTCCTCCCCGCGGACGACGTCCCGGATCCCCTCGTCATCACCACGCCGCGTCTCGAGGCGGCCGCCTACGACACGCCGTACACCCAGACGATCGAAGCGCGCGGCGGAACCGAGGCGGGCTACACCTGGTCGATCCCCGCGGGCCGCCTCCCCGACGGCGTCCAGCTCGAATCGGACGGGACGCCCGCGACGATGCTCGTGGGCACCCCCACGCGTGGCGGCTCCTTCTCCATCACGATCCAGGTCCGCGACGACGCGGAAAGGACAGCGGAGCGCACGTACCAGCTCCTCGTCACCGGCGGCGAGCTCCTTATTCGGCCGAACCAGATCGACGATCTGTACGTCGCGACGCCGGTGGCGATCGCGTTCGAGATCTCGGGCGGGACGGCCGGCACCTACGCGTGGTCCGTGGTCGACGGCGCGCTCCCGGCCGGGCTCACCGCGAGCACGACGGCGGAGCCCTTCACGCTGACCGGAACGCCGACCACGGCGGGGACGTTCGACTTCACGCTGGAGGCGCGCGCGACGAATTCCTCCGCGCGTCGGCGCTACACCGGCATGATCTTCGAGCCGCTCGGCATCGACCTGCAGGGGGCGTCGGGGTCGTGCTTCGTCGAAACGCCGTACCTCGCGACCCTCGCCGCGACCGGCGGCGCGCCCGGGCCGCACACGTGGACGGTCGTGACCGGGAGCCTCCCGCCAGGCCTGAGCCTCGACGGCGGCGGGGGCGTCGTCTCCGGGACGCCGACGCAGGCCGGGACGTACCCCTTCGCGATCGAAGTCGAGGACACCAACGGCGTCACCGCGCAAGGCACGATGACGATCGAGGTTCGCCGCGCGCTCGCCATTCAGACGCCCTCCGTCCCCGCGGCGTCGGTCGGGGTCCCCTACACGACCGCGATCGAAGTCGTCGGCGGCACAGCGCCCTACGTCTTCACGATCGTGGACGGAGGGCTCCCGCTCGGCATCACGCTGGAGCCCGGGGGGACGCCGTCGCTGGCCGCGCTCGTCGGCACCGCCGGCAGCCCGGGCAGCTACGCGTTCACGCTGCACGTCGAGGACGCGACCGGCGAGACCGACTCGGCGTTGTTCGACCTGGTCGTGGTGGAGCCGATCCAGATCACCACCACCAGCCTCGACGGCCGCCCCGCGTGTGAGCCGGGGATTCAGACCATCGAGACGACCGGCGGGGTACCGAACGGGCCGCGTTCCTGGAGCGTGGTGAGCGGCGCGCTGCCGCCGGGGTGGGTCCTCGCCGACGGGCAGCTGTACGGGCGCGCCGGGACGCCGGGGACGTACGCGTTCCGCGTTCGCGTCGTCGACTTGGCGACGATGCTCTCGGACGAACGCAGCTACACCGTCGCCGTCGCGCTGGGGACCCAGCCGCCGAGGTCCGCGGTGATCGTGGGTGCGCTGCTCGATCCGTCGCGCAACGAGGTGTTCGAGGTGGACCTCTGCCGAACGGCCGGCGTTCCCCCGTCGCGCGTCAGCCCGACGGGCACGTCGGGGAGCGTGCGAGCGTCGGCTTTGTCGCCGGACGGTTCCAAGCTCGCGTACGTCGCCGACTTCGCGGTCTCGGGCCGAAACGACCTGACCTTCCTCTTCCTGGACGCGACGCCGCGGTCGAGCGCGACCCACCTGCTCGGCTCGATTCCCTCCTCCTCCAACACGCGCCCGCCGCTGGAGTGGACGGCCGACTCCCGCGCGGTGCTGACGGCTTCGTCGATGCCCGGCGCTCGTCTCTACGTCTCGAACGTCGAGGACCCAACGGTGTCGAGCACCCCGGTCAACATCGATCCGCCGGGCTTCAACACCGGACGTCAGAACTTGGCGCCCGACGGGCACGGCGTGCTCCTCGAGACCGGCAGCCCCTCCGGCGACCACATCTTCTACGTCGACTTCATGGACTTCGCGGCGCCACCGAACGTGGTCGCGCTCGGGGCCGGCGGTGCGTTCTCGCTGGATCCCGACTGGTCGGACGACGCCCGCTACGCGTTGGCGCTGGGGCCGTCGATCCTGAACGTCATCGACGTCCGCGCGAGTCCGCCGCAACGTTTCGTCGTCCACCCGGACGCGCTTCGCCAGGGCGCCGACTTCAGCCCGAACCTGCCCCACCGGTTGGCGTTCGTCGTGCAAGCGCCTTCGGGCGACAGGGCCGTCCACATCACGACGCTGACCGGTTCGTCGTTCACGCCCCCGGTTCCGCTCCATGCGCCGCTCCCCGCGGGGCAGGGCTCCGAGACCGCGCGCTGGAACCCGCAGGGGACCCACGTCGCGTTCTGCGCCCAGATCGATCGGCCGGGGCTCTACGATCTTTACATCGCGGACATGACGCAGCCGCTCCCCGCCACCCCCGTGCGGGTCAGCAATCCCTCGGCGGGGAGCGACGTCGAGTGCCGCGACTCGCGCCCGGCCAAGTCGTACCTGTGGTCGCCCGACGGCTCGCGCATCGCGTTCACGCAGCGCGACGGGGTGACCGGCAACGACCACGCCTGGGTGGCCGACCTCAGCGGGGGACCACCGTTCGACCTCACACAGGCGACACCCGGCGCGGGTGCGATCCCCATAGCCGCGTTCCTCGACATGCGCTGGACCTCGGACGGCGCGCGCCTCGTGACCTGGGGCGACTTCACGGGCGGGGGCCACTTCGACCTCGTGGTGATGCACCTCGACAGCACGACCCCCTCGCTGCCGGTTCGTCTGTGGCCGAACCGCGCGGGGCGGATCTGGGACGACCGGTGGCGGCTCTTGCGTGACGATGCGGGGTTGGTCTTCGTCGGGGATGTCGTGACGCCGGGGAGGAACGAGGCGTACGTGGTCGATTTCGTCGATGGCGGCGTCACCCCACCGACGCGGCTGCACGCGTTGCCGCCGAGCGGAGACGGCGTGGAGGACGTCTTCGTGCGTTGACCGGTCGCATTCGTGGCCGACCTCGGCCTACGGTTGGCGGGTGAAGCGACGCCGCACGGTCCAAGGGGGTGTGAAGATCCGTCTGCTCCCGCTCTGCCTCCTCGTCGCCTGCTCGGGCACCGACGCCGACGACGACTTCGATCCCGGCGCGCGCGACGCGGGGCCGTCCCTCGATGGTGCCGTGCGTGATGGCGGGACGCGCGACGCCGGACCGCCGCGCGACGCCGGGCCCCTCCCTCCGGATCACGACGGCGGTGTGCGCGACGGGGGCGAAGAACCATCGACCGGGACGTGGTCCGAGGGGCCCTCGCTCCTCGCGCCGCTGCAGGAGACCGCGGTCGTCGCGCTGCGCGGCGAGGTCTACGTCCTCGGCGGCTACGGGACGAACGGCTTCGGCGCGCGCGTCGAGGCGTACGATCCGAGCACCGACCAGTGGCGCTCCGTCGCCGACTTCCCCGCCAACTTCCACCACGCGAACGCGGCGGTCGTGGACGACAAGATCTACGTCGTTGGTTTTCTCGTCGCGGGGTTCCAGGACGACGGTCGGGTGTTCGTCTACGACCCGGACACCGACGGCTGGACGGAGCAGACCGCGATGGAGCCCCAGCGCGCGCGCGGCTCGTCGGTGGTCGGCGTGCACGACGGCGAGATCTACGTCGTCGGCGGTCTGAAGAACGCGGTGCCCACCGCGGACTTCGACGTCTACGATCCGAAGACGCAGACCTGGCGTCCCCTCGCGCCGATCCCGCGCGCGATGGACCACGGCGCGGGCGACATCCATGACGGCAAGCTCTACGTCGCGGGCGGGCGCGCCGGGGGTATCAGCTCCCACGTGCCGCGCCTCGACATCTACGACATCGCGACGGCGACCTGGTCGACGGGCCCCGCGATGCCGACCGGGCGCGCCGGGACGGCCGGGGCTTTCTACGACGGGCGCCTGTTTGTGTTCGGCGGTGAGGGGAATGGGGCGAACCCGCCGACGAATTTGTTCGTGGAGGTCGAGGCGTTCGACGTCGCGCGCGGGGCGTGGGATGTCCTCGCGCCGATGGACCCGGCGATCCACGGGACGGGCGCCGCCGTGGTCGGCGATCGCATCTACCTGCCGGGCGGGGCGACGGTGCAAGCGTTTGGGGCAGTCGACCGGCTTTCGGTGTTCGATCCGTAAAGCCTGTCGATAGACCTGGACATATGGTATCCAACGGATCGGAGTTTTTCCCGATGAGCGACGGCCAAGGTGGTGGCAAACGACAGCCGCCGAGTGACGACCGCACGCTGCTCGACCCGCTGAGCAACGACGAATTGAAGGCGCTGCGTGAAGCGCGCCAGCGCATGCAGGCGAAGAAGAGCGGAGGCGGGAGCGCCGTCGCGCACCAGATCGTCATCGGCCCGGACTCGGGCGAGGACATCGGTGACGCGCCCACGCGCGCGATGCCTGCGCTGCCCTCGTTCGAGGGCAACGTCTCGTTGGACCAGATCGGTACAGGCCCGCAGCAGGTCGTCTCCGGCGCTGCGCGGGATCCCGCTTCGCAGCCGCCCGGCGGCGTCGCGCCGACGGAGCCGATGAGCATGGCCGGTGGCGGCCAGACCGCGCCGATGGCGCAGGGGACCCCGCCGCAGGGCGCGCAGCCGCCCGGACCGGACGGCCCGCGGGTCGGCCAGCCCGGCTTCGGTGAGAACACGCTGCTGTGGATGCAGCCGCCGAAGCCGCCGCCGAGCGCCAACGTGGGCGCGGCCGGTGCGGCGACGGGCGACATCCTCCCGAAGGCGTCCCCCGCCGAGGTCGCGAAGCGACGCCTCGCGAAGCTCGGGGTCGGCGCGCTCCTGATCCTGATCATCGGCGGCCTCTTGTTCGTGACGCTCACGAACAAGGAGCGCGGCGTCATCCAGCTGCACACCACGCCGGACGGCGCGTCGCTGACGGTCGACGGCAAGGCCTACGAGCAGACCACGCCCGTGAAGCTGACGCTGCCCGAGGGCGACCACGAGATCCTCGTGACGCTGGACGGCCACGCGCCGTACACACTCAACGCGAAGGTGAAGGCGGGCGAGGAAGCCGAGCGCGTCGACATCGACCTCGACCCGCTGAGCAAGCCGGGTCTGCTGACGGTCGGCATCGAAGTGCAGCCGGTGGCGGCGCAGATCGTCGTGGACGGCCAGACCTACCCCGGCAAGCGCACGCTGAAGATCCCGAACCTCGACCCGAAGGCCGCGCACAAGATCACGATCGAGGCGGGCGGCTACGTGAAGATCGAGCAGGACATCGCGCCCGAGCAGCTCAAGCCGAGCTACAGCTTCGTCCTTCAGCGGGACTCAGATAAACCGTAGCGTCGAAGAGCCGCCGCACCTCGTCCGGGGTGAACAGGCACAGATACAGGGACCAGATGATGACCGTGAACGGTCCCACCTCCATGAAGACGAAGATCCCGGTGTGCAGCAGCACGCCGACGAGCGCGAACCACCTTCGGTAGTTGTTCCGCCGGCCGCGCCGACGCTCCCGCCACAGCATGAACAGCAGGATCGGGGCGCCGACCTCGAAGGCCCAGGTGATCGCGGTGCCGAGCTGCGTGAGCGGATAGACGTACGCGGCCCACGCCATGTCGACGCGGTGCCACGAGGGCTGCTGCAGGATGTAGTAGAGCGCCGAGAAGCCGCCCGCCGGCGTCCAATGGGCGGAGATCTTGTGCAGGCCCGTCGAGAAGTAGAGCAAGACGAGTTGCAGGATCCCGAGGCGGCGTGGCCACGACGTGACGAGGCGGTCCGTGGACCAGCGGCCGGTAAAGAGCTTCGCGTCGAGGGACCACGTCGCGGTGCCGTTCGCGAGGACGTTCAGCCAGAGGAGGTTCGACAGCAGCGCGTCGTAGCTGCCGCGGGTGTGGCCGTTGAGACCGGAGAGCGCCAAGAACCCCTGCGCGGCGATCAGCGCGGTGAAGCGCCCGCCGAGCCCGACGATCATCGCGAGGCCCGCCGCGACGGTCGCGCCGAAGAGGCCCCAGATCACCGTAGGCGTGGGGCCGCCGAGGGCCTGCACGAGGAAGGTACCAAAACCCAGCGGGCGGTAGCCGCCGTGGTGGATGTCGATCCAGATCGCCGAGAGCACGCCGTCGGGGGCCGTCGCGCCGAGGTCGACCACCAACGCGAGCCCTACGAAGATTCGGAAGAGGGCGAGGGCCTCGCCGCGCTCGCGTTCGTCGAGGTACGCGACGAGGGATCGGTACCAGCGCATCACGGCGAAGGCTCCGGTCGGAAGACGGCGAGGTCGAAGATGACGTACTGGTCGCGCACCGTCTTCACTTCGGTGCCGTCCTTCACTTCGTCGGGCGAGCGCGTGCGGTAGCGCGTGTAGAAGATGCGGGCCTTGGTGGCCTCGGGGACGTCGACGGCGATCTGTTTGGCGAGCCAGCGCGCGAAGTCGTTGTAGGTGTGTCGGTAGGACGGCCAGCCGTAGCGGAACAACATCGCGCGGATACGGTCGTGGTCGAAGAAGGCGCGTCGGTAGTCGTAGACGTCGGAGCGCGTGCGGTAGAGCGGGGTCCATTCATCGTCGACGAGGATGTCGACGCCGAGCACCGCCGGGTTGCGGTGCGGCGCGACGAACATGTTCCACGGCTGCCGGATGCCGACGTAGTCGTGGTACGGACGGAACGGTCGGACGAGCCGATCCCGCAGGCGGTGCAGCGCCTTCGCGCGCGCCCAGGCCCAGGCTTCGAGCGCCTTGGGCGTGACCTCGACACCGAAACCGTTCAACCGCTCGGCCCACGCCTGGATTTCGGCCTGGACGGTGGGGTTCTTCCAGGCGCTCCGCTGAAGGCCAGGCCCGGGGTCGGGTGTGGCCATCAGCCCGATCGCGACGACGTGCAGCGCGACGAGCGGGACCCGGAGGTGGCGCCAGATGCGGCGCACGGATTGCGACGACGACGGCACTGTGGGCTATAGTCGCCGCCGCTCGACGCCGGGCGAATTCGATGGCGGGGCCAAAGACAGCAGAAGCACAAGACCTCGGCGAGACGCGAAGGCCGTGTCCTCCCTGGGAGCTCGAGATCGATCTGCCACAGCGGCTGGTGATCATCGGGGACCTCAACGCGCAATACAACGTCCTCACGCGGATGCTGATGGGTCTCAAGCTCATCAAGAAGAACGGCGCGTGGTGCGGGGGGCGCACGGTGCTCGTCCAGATGGGCGACATCCCCAACCGCGGCACCATGGCGCGTGCGTCGATGGACCTGATCATGCGGCTCCGCGAGGAGGCGCGCGAAGCCGGCGGGGAGGTCTACTGGCTCCTCGGCAACCACGAGGTGATGTCGGTGCTCGGCCACGAGGCGTACGTCTCGGCGGACGAGTACATGGAGTTCGCGACGAACGCGGAGATCGATCGGTTCTACGCGGATCGGACGCGCTTCCTCTACGAGCTACTCGGTGCCCCCGACGTGCCGGCCTTCGTGCAGCCGATCGGCGGTCGACTCCGCGCGTGGGAAGAAGCCCACGCCCCCGGCAAGGAAACCTACCGGTCGGCGATGGGGCCGGACGGCGCGTACGGCGCGTACATCCGCTCGCTCCCGATCGCGTTTCGCGTGGGGACGCTCCTGTTCGTGCACGGCGGCCTGTCGCCGGGTTGGGCGCAGCACGGCATCGAGGGGTTGGAGACGATGTCCCAGAAGGGGTGGGGCTCGCGTCCGAAGTTCTACCAGGAGCTCGACCCCAACGGCCTGTTCCGCGACCCGCTCGGCCCGCTGTGGCACCGGGCCTACTGCGTCGCCAACGCGCGCGTGGTGCGCCGGGACCTGACGGATGCGCTCGCGATGACGGACACGACACAGATGGTCGTCGGACACACGCGGACCGACACCGTCGAGCACGGAGAGCCCGGGGTTCCGCTCGTTCGGCAGCGTGGGCGGCTGATCATGACCGACGTCGGCATCGGCGAGCCGGGGGACGCTGGGAGCGCCCTGGTCGTCGAGCGCGGGCAGATCGAGTCCTGGAGCCCCGGCGGAAGCAAGAGCCGCGTCGTTGCGTTGAAGAAACGATGATCGTCCCGGTCCTGACCCTCGCCCTCGTCGGCGCGGCCCCGGCGGACTTCTTTCCGTGCGAGAAGGGTCACACCATTGAATATCGTCTATCGAATGGAGCGACGTGGACCGACGTCGTGCGCGGTCCACACCCGAAGCGGGCGGTGGAGTGCGTCGTCGACCGCGCCGTGGTCGAGAAGGACGACAAGAAGCGCTCGGAGGCCTGGGTCTTCGAGCGCACGAAGGATCGCGTGAGCGACGCCGGCTGGCTCGACACGATGACGGCGTTCCGGCCGCCGCTCCTCGTCGCGCCGCTCACGGCCGGCAAGTCCTGGCAGTTCAACCGGACCCGCTACACCGTGGAGCAGGCCGACGCGAAGGTCACCGTGAAGGCGGGGACCTTCACGGGGTGCGTCGTCGTCGCCGAGCGCCCGGTGGGCCTCGACCGCGTCATCTCCCGGAGCACCTACGCGCCCGGGTTCGGCCTCGTTCGTGTGGAGCGAGGCGACCAGGTGCGAGAAGCGGTCCGGGTGTCGGTGGCCAAACCCTGAACGAGGGGGCCTTCGGGCCGAAGATTCGGGCCGCGCTCGAGAGGCGGTCGCCGAGTGGAACGGACCCCCAAGTCGTGCCACCGTGGCACCCGCGTCCCTGTGAGCGAGGCATCGCAAACATCCGTCCTGCGCTTTCCGGACGACTCCGGTCGTTCGCTGGGCGAGACCCTCGACGAGCTGCCGATCGGCGCGGTGCTGGAGATTGCGCCGGGCCGCTACGACGGTCCGGTCGCGATTCGTCGCGCGTGTGCCTTACGCGGCGCGGGCGATCTGACGCGCATCGAGCTGGGCGAGGGCGCCGTCTCGATCGAGGTGGACGGGGCCGTCGAGCTGTCCTCCTTGGCGATCGAGGGCGGCGAGGGCGTCGAGGTCCGCGCGGGCGACGTTCGGCTCCACAACGTCCACGTCCAGAACGCGCGCTCGACGTTCGGCGGCGCGCTCACCGTGCACGGCGGGAACGTCGAAGCGCACCGCCTCCGCGTCGGGCACGCCTTCGCGGACGAGGGCGGCGGCGTCGGCGTCGGCGCGGGTGCGACGTTGCTGCTCGAGGACAGCCAAGTCGAGGACACCGAAGCCGCCCGGGGAGGGGCGTTCTTCCTGAAACCCGGCGCCGAGGTCCGCCTCGTCGGGGTCACGATCCGAAAGGCGCGCGCGTCGGCGGCGCAGGGCGGGCAGGCGCTGTACGTCGACAGCCGCGCGGAGCAGCCGGCCTCACTCGCGTTCGAGCGCGTGCGGCTGGAGGACGTCCCGCTGGGGCTCCCGCTCGTCGTCGATCCGGCCCACGTCCCGAACATCACCATCCGCGGCTGCGACATGCCGCGCATCGTCCTCGATACGCCCGGCGTCGTGGACGAAGGCGAGAACGACTGGCGGTGATACGCCGGTCCGCGGACCCCCCACGTGCAGGATCTCGCCGTCGAAGCGACGCCCGCCGAGGCGACCTCACAGGCCAAGTTCGGGACGTTCCTCGGCGTCTACACGCCGTCCATCCTGACGATCCTCGGCGTGATCATGTACCAGCGCTTCGGCTGGGTCGTCGGCAACGCCGGCCTCGGCGGAGCGATCGGCGTGGTGCTCCTCGCCCACGTGATCAGCGTGACGACCGGGCTCTCGGTCGCGTCCATCGCGACCAACCACACCGTCAAGACGGGCGGTAACTACTACATCATCTCGCGTTCGCTCGGCCTGTCGATCGGCGGTGCGATCGGGCTGGCGCTGTACGTCGCGCTCGCGCTCGGTGTGAGTCTGTACCTCATCGGTTTCGCGGAGGCGTTCATCGCGGCGACGGGCTTCACGCCGGTCGACGGCTACACGAACAACCTGCGCGTCATCGGCAGCGTCGCGTTGGTGCTGATGGCGCTCCTCACGCTCTACAGCACTTCGATCGCGCTGAAGTCGCAGCTGTTCGTGCTCGGGGCGATCGTCCTGTCGTTGGTCTCGATCGTCGCGGGTTCCGGCGTCCCGGCGATCGCGGGGGAGACCGCGGTCGCGCTGACGCCCCCTGCGAATGCGCCGGCTTTTGCGGCGGTGTTCGCGGTGTTCTTTCCGGCGGTCACCGGGTTCACGGCGGGCGTCGGGATGTCCGGGGACCTCAAGGATCCCAAGCGCGCGATCCCGATCGGCACGATGGCCGCGATCGTCACCGGCTTGGTCATCTACCTCGGGCTGCCGTTCCTCCTGTCGGACATGGCGACGATCGAGCAGCTCCAGCAGGACAACAACATCCTGCTGCGGACCTCGCTGTCGCCGCACCTCGTCACCGCGGGGGTCTTCGCCGCCACGCTCTCCAGCGCGCTCGGCAGCATCCTTGGCGCGCCCCGGACGCTCCAGGCGCTCGCGTTCGACGGCATCGTCCCGCGGTTCCTCGGTCGTGGGCGGGAGGAGCCGCGCGTCGCGCTGGTCGTCACGATCCTGATCGCGGAGGCGGGCATCCTCGTCGGTGAGCTCGAGCTGGTCGGCTCGATCATCTCGATGTTCTTCCTCACTTGCTACGGCTTCTTGTGCCTCGCCTGCGGACTCGAGCGGTGGGCGTCGCCGGACTTCCGCCCGCAGTTCCGCGTGCCGATCTGGGTGAGTCTGCTCGGCGCCGTCGCCTGCTTCATGGTGATGTTCCAGATCAACGCGCTCGCGATGTTCGGCGCGATCGTGATTATGGGCCTCATCTATTTGGTCCTGAAGCGCCGTCAACTCGTCTTGCAGTCGGGTGACACGTGGGGCGGCGTGTGGTCGGCCGTCGTGCGCGCTGGGCTCTTGCGGTTGAGGCAGTCCGACACCACCGCGGCCACGCGCAACTGGCGTCCGAACATGATCCTGTTGTCGCGCGGGCGGCGTCGGCGCGACATGATTCGCTTCGGCCAGTCGATCGTCGGCGACCGCGGGATCCTCACGCACTTCGACCTCGTGCCGGGCGCGCCGCGGAAGGCGCGCGTCGACTCCGCGCTGGAGGCCGAGTACCCCGGCTTGTTCGCGCGCTCGCAGGGTTGCGACAACCCGTACACCGCGATCCCGAACCTGGTCTCGAGCTTCGGGCTCGCAGGGATGGAGTCGAACGTCGTGCTCCTCGGGTGGCCGCGCGAGGCGGGGCACCGCATCGAGTACGCCGACATGACGACGCGGCTGCTGGAGCTCGACATCAGCGTGTTGATGCTCCGCCTCGACGACGCGCGCGGCTTCGGCAAACGGGAGCGCATCGACATCTGGTGGGACGGCGAGGCCCCGACCGGGCCGCTGATGCTGACGCTCGCCCACATGATCCTCACCAGCGCGCAGTGGAAACACTCGAAGCTGCGCATCCTCGTGAACGGCCGCCGCGGCGCCGACGAGGCGGACGCCAAGAAGCGGCTCGAAGCGATGATCGAGGACGCACGGGTCACGGCCGAGGCCGTCCTGCTCGCGCCGCTCTCCGAGGAGGGCTCGCTCGCCGACCGCATTCGCCAGGAGTCGCAGTTCGCGGACCTCGTCATGGTGCACGCGCTCGAGGCGACCGACGACGAGGGCTTCGTGCAGCGCAACGACGCCGTGCTCGCGCCGCTCGGGACCGCGCTCTTGGTACGCCCCGCGAAGATCTTCTCCGAGGCGCCGGTCATCTTCGAGAAGGCGACGGCCGTGAAGGAGCACACGGACACGTTCGACATCCTCGACGTCGCCGCCCCCGCCATCCCCGAGCTGGAGTCCGTGACGCGGCGTTTGGTGCAGCAGCTCACCGAGGCGACGGAGCGCTTCCACACCAGCGTGCAGGTGCCGTCGATGCGCGAGGAGAACGTCGCCATCGACGCGGTGGCACGCGAGGTCCGGCAGATCACGCAGCTCGAGCGACGGCTCGCCCGTCGCGGCGGTCGGCGAGAGGCGGCGCGCGGTCTCGTCGACTGGGCGAAGAGCCGCTTCGCGACGTCGGCGATGGAACGCATTCGCCCCCTGCGCGACGGGGTAGGCGGGCGCGAGCCCCCGTGGCCGAAGCGGACGCGCGACGGAATCAACCGGCTCCGGAGCGACGTGTGGGCGGCGGTGCAGGAGGTGCCGGAGTGGGTGCTCGTCCCGACCGACGCCGCCGACTGGGAGTCGCGACCGAACGACCGCTTCGGCGTACGGCTGGAGAAGCTCCGCGTGCGCCTCGGCATTCGCTGGCTGCACCGACGGCCGCCACCGCGCCGCGTCCCGGCGCGGCAAGTTGCCTTGCACCACCTCGGGCCGCCGTTCCTCGCGCACCTCGATCAGGCGGTGCGACAGGTCGGCGTTCGCCGCTTCGACGCCATTCGACGCGTTCGTCGGCTCGCGTACGACACGGATCGGTTCTTCGCGAACCTGCTCGCGGAGCTCGACAGCGACCCGTCGTCGACCCTCGACGTCGCGGCGTTCTCGGACCTCGTCGCGCGGGAGCTGATCTCGCTCCTCGACGTGGCGGAGGGGGTGAAGGAGCGCTTCGAGTCCTCGAACGAGGCGTCGTTCCGCTCCGCGCGCCTGCTTGTGGCGCGAACGGCGCAGCGGGTCGTCGCTGCGCTCGAGCGCGAAGACATCGTCGAACAGGCGGCCGAGTGGTCGCCGTCGAAGGAGCAGCGGCAGTCCCGCAAGGCGGCGCAGGCGCTCGACGAGCTCCCGGCGTTGTGGCGGCAGCAGCACGACGCGATCGTCTCGGCTCTGGAGCTCGATCTGCTCGTCGCGTCGCTGACGATCGATTCACGGCGCGCGCTCTACCAGCTGTTCCAGCGCGTTCGGCGCGAGCTGGAGCAGGGGCCCATCGCCGCCATCGAGAGCGCCGAGGCGATCATGCAGCGGGTGATCGAGCTCCGCGAGCAGGCGGAGGAGGTCTCCGAGTCGACGCCCGCGGAGCCGGCCGAGCCCGAGGCGCCCGCCGAGGCCGAGGCGGAGGAGGGCCCCGACTTCGAAGCGGCGTTCCTCGCGGCGGCCGACGAGCTGCGGTCGACCTGGGAGCAGCGCTACCGCCCCGAGCCGCGTGAGTTGTTCGACAACCTCCTCGCGTCGCTCGCGCGCGCCGCCGAGAAGCTCCCGTCGCAGGTGACGACCTCGACCGAACGCGCCCTCGACGCCGCCGCCGAGGGCAACCCGGAGCGGGAGAAGCTCGTCTACCCGGTGCGGCGCCTCGCGCAGGTGTTCGTCGAAAAGCAGCTCGCCGAGCCGGCGCGCGTGTTGATCGATCAGCTGCCGCGCCGCGTGCGTGACGCGCAAGAGGCGCTCGTGGACGGCGTCCGCCTCGTCGCGTTCGAGCTGGAGCAAGCGGCGACCTCGCAGGACGAAGATCCGGACGCCGCGGGCCCGCTCGCGCTCGGTGGCGTGGTCGAGGACCGCCTCGGGCGCCTCGCCGCGGCCCGCAAGGACATCGAGGGCTACGTCGTGTCGCTGCGCGCCGGGTTGCTCGAAGACGCCGCGCGGTCGCTGGAGGGCGCGCGGGACGCCGTTATCGGCGCGGGGTCGTCGGCGGTGTCGTCGCCCGGGCGTGTGCAGATTCCGAGTGAGTCGATCGTCCGCGGCGCCTCGCGTGCGTTCGAGCGCGCCCGCGGGCGGGTGGAGCGAAAGGTCGACGAAATCGCGCAGCGTCGCGTTCGCGGGGTGAAGGGCACTTCGGACGGGACGCTCCTCGACGAGCTCCTCGAGCTGCGCGAGGCGCTCACGCCGCAGAGCGAAGTGCAAGCGAGCTTGCCGCTGATCTACCGCCGCCTGTTCGGGCGGGCTGCGCTCGAAACGTCGGATCTGCTCGTGGGCCGCCGGATGGAGATCGCGCGCGTCACGCAGATGGTCGAACGCTGGGGCGGTACCGCGTCGGGCCCGATCGCGATCGTCGGTGCGCCGCGCTCCGGGCGGACATCGATGGCGAACATCGTCGCGCGCGAGCTCCTCCCGGAGGCCACCGTAGTGCGCGTGAACGCACCCGCCGGAGGTACGGCGTCGCCGGACGCGGTGAACGAAGCGGTGACGTCGGCGCTGCAGGCGCGTGAAGGCCAGAGCGCGGAGGGCGCCCTGCGTGCGCTGCCGCCGGGCGCGGTCGTGCTGATCGACGACCTCGGGCGATGGATCGAGCGCGCCCCCGGCGGCCTGGCGGCCCTGCAGCAGTGGATGAAGCTCTTCCGTCGCCTCGGGGATCGGCACCTCTTCCTGCTCACCTCGACGGACGTCGCGTGGCGCTACGCCGACGAGCTGTTGCAGCTGCAGGGGAGCTTCCTCGGTGCGGCGTTCCTGCGTCCGCTCGCGAAGCGGCAGATGATCGAGATGCTCTCGCTACGGCAGCGGACGAGTGACTTCGATCTCAACTTCGAGCGCCGCCGCTTCTCGGCGGTGCGTTCGCTCGAGGACCGCCGACACCTCACGGCGCTCTACGATCGCGCGCGCGGCAACGTCGGCGACGCGATCGATCTGTGGCGCCGCTCGATCGTCAGCGTGGGCGAGCGGCAGGTGACGCTCTCCGTGCGGCCCGCGCCCGACGCTTCCGTCCTGATGCGGCTCCCGCTCAAGTGGTACGCCGCGCTGGCGAACGTGATGTTGCATCGCTCCGTGACGGCGCAGCGCATGGCGCGCATCTGCCGGGTGGGGCGCGAGGAGGCGATGGGGCTCCTCGGCGATCTCGAACGCGCGGGCCTGCTCGCCTCGGACAAAAACGGCGCGTGGTCGATCGACCCGCTGCTGCAGCCGCTCGTGCTCGAAGCGCTCGCGAACCGTGGGGTGCTGGCGTGAGGGCGTGGTGGATCGTGGTGGCGCTGTGGGCCGTCGCCGCTCCGGCGAACGCGCAGCCCTCCGACGGCGGCGCGCGCGACGGTGGTTCGGTCGCGCCTCCCGCCGGTCCACGCGCGAAGAAGGAAGCACCCGCGGACCGCGACGGCGGTGGGGCTGCGCGCTCCGCGCCGAAGGCCGACGGGGACACGCCGCCCACGCCGCGCGATGCCGAGGGGGGCGCCTCCGACGCGCCGCCCTCCGGCAAGGCCACACCGCGCGACGCCGAGGGTGGCGCCTCCGACGCGCCGCCCTCCGCCAAGGCCACCTCGCGCGACGCCGAGGGAGACGCCTCCGACACGCCGCCCGCCGCGAAGGGCACACCTCGCGAAGGCGAGGGGGGCGCGACCGACGGGGACCAGCCGCCCTCCGCCAAAACCGCACCGCGCGCCTCGGACGGGGAGCAGGGGAGCGCTCCGCGCGGCGCCGACGCCGACGGGGATGCGTCACCGCCGAACGACGGTGCTGGCCCCACGCGTGCCGCGCCAGGAGCGCCGGACGGCAAGGCCTGGACGGACACGACCGCCGGGGACGACGCGAGCGCCTCCGGCGCCCTTCGCGCAGGGCCTGCCCGCGACGGCGGGACTCCGGTCGACATCGACGCCTTCGTCGGTCCGCCGATGTCCGCGGTGCCCCCGCCGCCGACGATGGGCCCCAAGCTCGCTCGCCCGGCGGGGCCGGCACGCTCGCGCACCAAGCGGGACAAGGTCGCCGTCGCCAAGAAGGACCCCGAGCCCGCCGAATCGGATCCCCCGGACGCGGGTGTCCGCGACGGCGGGGCGCGCGAGGCGTTCGTCGGTCCGCCGCCGCGCGAGGCTCCGACAGAGCCTCAGGAGGAGGGCCTCCGCGATCTCATCGCCCGAATCGTGAAGGCCCAGTGGTCGTTCCTGCGCGTCCTGCTGTTTGCGTTCATCGTCTTCAGGATCGCCGCGCTCGTCGTGCGGCGTATGGCGCGCGCGAACCATCAGCTCGCGCTGGTGTTGAGCCGGCTGTGGGTGTTCGTCGAGGCGACGGGCTGGGCGGCGATCGGCGTGTGGCTCTTCACCCGCCTCTCGCAGACCGAGAGCACCGTGACGGCGGGCCTCGCGGGCCTCGTCGTGCTCGCGCTGATCGCGCTGTCGTGGGGCGCGATCAAGGACGTCATCGCGGGCTTGATGATCTCCGCGGAGCGCCCGTTCACCGTGGGCGACCACGTCAGCGTGGGCGACGCCGCCGGGCAGGTGCGAAACTTCCGGACGCGAGTGCTGGAGCTCGAGACCGACGACGGCCACGTGGTGCGCGTCCCCTACCGGCACGTGAGCGGCGCGACGGACGTCCGCCGCGGCGGGCGGCGCACCGCACATGCCGTGGCGCTCACGCTCGAGCTGCCGGAGACCCTCGACGCCGTCGAGGCGCTCGACCTCGCGCGCGAGCTCGCGTCGAGCTCACCGTGGTCCGTGCTCGGCGTCGCGCCGAAGCTGCGGCTCGACGAGGGGCACACCACGCCGAAGATCGTGATGGAGGCCTACGCGTTCGACCGCGAGGCTGGGCCCCTCCTGCACGCCGATCTGCTCAGCGGCTGGCGTGAGGCCCAGCGCAAGGGTTGAGCGTCAGGCGTGCGCGTGGACGGTGTGCGTGCGCTCCGCGGTGCGACGCCCCGAGAGCGCCGCCGCCGCGACGGACAGGCCGGCGACCACGAGCAGGAACGTCGCGATGCTGCCACTCAGGTACGGCGCGAAGTAGGCGCCGGTCGCGAGGCCGACCGCGAGCGTCGGGTAGCTCATGATCCAGTAGAACGCCTTGTCCTCCTCGATCGCGAGACCGATGGCGAAGATCGCGAGGGTCGACACCACGAGGTGGGTGACCAGCGCCATCGGGTGCCACATCGGCAGCCCGAACACCGCCAGGAGCGCGACGTTCGCGAGCGCGAGCCCGGAGGCGGCGAGGGTGAGGCGGGAGGAGATCGAGAGGTTGTTCAGCATGGCCGCCCGCATTGAAAGCGGCGTGCCAAGACGAGGCCGTTGATGGCCTCCGCCGAGTGGTACCGCGCGGTAACGGAGCGTCACCGCGCGGCGACGACGGTCAGCCCTGGTTGCTGGCGATGTGGTTCAGCGCGCTGCCCGCTTTGAACCACGCGATGTGCTGCTCCGAGAGCGTGTGTTTGCCTTCGAAGGTGTCCGTGGAGCCGTCCTCGTGTTTGACGACGACCTTCACGTTCTTCCCGGGCGCGAGGTCCGCGAGCCCCTCGATGCTGATGCGGTCCTTGGGGCCGATCTTCTCGTAGTCCGCCGGGTCGGCGAACGTCAGCGGCAGGACGCCCTGCTTCTTGAGGTTCGTCTCGTGGATGCGCGCGAACGAGCGGGCGATGACCGCCTTGGCGCCGAGGAACCGCGGCGACATCGCCGCGTGCTCGCGGCTCGAGCCCTCGCCGTAGTTCTCGTCGCCGATCGCGACCCAGCCGATGCCATCCGCTTTGTACTTGCGGGCGATCGCCGGGACCTTGTCGACGGTCCCGTCACGCACGTCCATCGCCGTCCCGCGCTCGTCGGTGAACGCGTTGTTCGCGCCGAGGAACATGTTGTCGGAGATGTTGTCGAGGTGCCCGCGGAAGCGGAGCCACTTGCCCGCCGCCGAGATGTGGTCCGTCGTGCACTTGCCGACGGCCTTCACCAGCACCGGGAGGCCTTCGAGGTCCTTGCCGTCCCAAGCGGCGAACCGCTCGAGGAGCTGGATGCGGTTGCTGTTCGGATCCACCTGCACGTCGGGCGCGCCGCCGGCGGGCGGGGCCTCGAACCCGGCCATCGGGAACTCGTAACCCTTCGCCGGGAGCTCGGCGCCTTCCGGCACCGGGAGCTTCACGGCCTTGCCGTCGACGTCGATGGTGTCGTTCGCCGCGTCGAAGGAGAGCTTGCCGCCGTACGCCATCGCCACCGTCGTCTCCGGCGAGCCGATGAAGGACAGCGTCTCCGCGTTCCCGTCGTTACGCCCCGCGAAGTTGCGGTTGTAGGAGGTGACGATCGAGTTGCGGTCGCCCATCTCGATGTCGTCGCGCTTCCACTGTCCGATGCACGGACCGCACGCGTTCGCGAGGACCGTGGCGCCGGCGTCCTCGAAGATCTTCATCAGACCGTCGCGCTCGATGGTCTGCATGATCTGGTCGGAGCCGGGCGTCACCATCAGGGGCGCCTTCATCTTCGCGCCGACCGCGTTCATCTGCTTCACGATGGACGCGGCGCGGTCGATGTCCTCGTACGAGGAGTTCGTGCACGAGCCGATCAGCGTGTAGCGCAGGTCGTCCGGGTAGCCCTCGCTCTTCACGGCGTCCTTCATCCCCGAGACCGGGCGCGCCAGGTCCGGCGTGTGCGGCCCGACGAGGTGCGGCTCGAGGGTGTCGAGGTCGATGTGGATGACGCGGTCGTAGTACTGGTCGGGGTCCGCGTAGACCTCGTCGTCGGCGCGCAGCGCGGCGGCGTGTTTCTCGGCCAGCTCCGCGATGTCCTCGCGCTTCGTCGCGCGGAGGTAGCGGGCCATGGAGTCGTCGAACGGGAAGACCGACGTGGTCGCGCCGTGCTCGGCGCCCATGTTCGCGATCGTGCCCTTGCCGGTGCAGGAGAACGACGCGCAGCCGTCGCCGAAGAACTCGACGATCGACCCGGTGCCGCCCTTCACGGTGAGGATGCCGAGGAGCTTGAGGATGACGTCCTTCGGCGAGGTCCAGCCGGAGAGCTTGCCGGTCAGCTTCACGCCGATGACGCCCGGCCAGCGGACGTTCCACGGGTCGCCGACCATGACGTCGACCGCGTCCGCGCCGCCGACGCCGACCGCGACCATGCCGAGGCCGCCGGCGTTCGGGGTGTGGGAGTCGGTGCCGATCATCATGCCCCCCGGGAACGCGTAGTTCTCGAGGACGACCTGGTGGATGATGCCCGCGCCCGGCTTCCAGAAGCCGATGCCGTAGCGGGCCGAGACCGTCTTGAGGAAGTCGTAGACCTCGCTGTTTTCGTCGGTCGCGCGGAGCAGGTCCTTGTCGGCGCCGACGTGGGCCTGGATGAGGTGGTCACAGTGGACCGTGGACGGGACGGCCGCCTGGTCCATACCGGCGTGCATGAACTGGAGCAGCGCCATCTGGGCGGTGGCGTCCTGCATCGCGACGCGGTCCGGGTACAGATCGACGTAGCTCTTCTTGCGCTCGAGGGGGCCCTGGCCGGCAGGGTCCTTCATGTGGGCGGTGAGGATCTTCTCGGCCAGGGTCAGGGGCCGGCCGATGTGCTTGCGGGCGGCCTCGTGCTTGGTGCCGAGGCCTTCGTAGACGCGCTGGATCAGGTTGATGGACTCGCTCATGGCCCGAGTCCTTAGCGCGGATCATGCGAGGAGCGCTACTGTGGTTTCAACGCAGTGCGGCTCGGGGAAACACAAGCCGCACCGCGGAGGATATCTACGCAGCGGAGCGCACCTTCTTCGGGCGGCCGCGGCGCTTCTTGGCCGGGTTCAGGATGCGCGTGCGCACCTTCTCCGGAATCGGCCAGGCCTTGGTCTTCTCCTCGGCCAGGTGGAGCCGAATCGCGAAGCTCTGGATCTTGTCGTGGACGTCTTCGTCACCGACCTCGCGGAGGTCCTTGATTTCGTCGAGCCACTCCCCGATGCGCTCGATCAGCTGTTTGCCGCCATCCCGGACGTACTTGTGGGGCGACTCGGTCGTCGCCGCCTCGACGAGCTCCGCGAAGCGGTTCGCCTTCTTCTCGAGTGCGATCATCGTCGCCTCTGGAACCTGAACGCCTAGACTGGTCATCGCACCCTCCTGGGGCGTCGACCTTCTCGCCGACCCCCTGCTGATCAACATCGGCACTTGCTCGAACGTTCCGAGCAAATTGTCGTTTCTTCGATCTCTACGTCGCCCACCCCAGATCCGGTCCGCCGTTCGTGTGACGAATTTCGGATCTCGGACGGGGACCCGGCGCGGCGTGACCATCGGACAGCCGACCGACCCCCATAAAAGTATGTGGCTCGGACCGGCTCACGTGTGACGCCGGGCTCGGAGGTGACACAGACCACGGACCTAGGTTAGTCAAAGCGCCTACATGAAGACGTCGGCTCGCGTGCTCTTGTCCGCTCTCGCTCTCGTGCTCCCCGCGTCCACGGCCAGCGCCCAGGTGGTCCTGACGGAGATCCAGCCCAACCCGACCGGGTCCGATTTCGCGGAGTGGGTGGAGATTCAGAACATCGGCCCGACGATGGTCGACATCGGCGACTGGACCCTGAGCGAGCTGCTCGCCGGCAACGAGTCGACGCAGTGGGCGTTCCCGACCGGCACCCTGCTCGCGCCGGACCAGGTCATCGTCGTGGCGCGTCAGTCGTTCTCCTTCAAGAGCCGCTCGGCGGTGGAGTGGGGCGGGATGCCCCCCGACTTCGAGCTCGCGTTCAACGCGGACGACCCGATGGTCCCGAACCTGACCGGCGGGCCGAACTTCAACCTCGACGACAACATGGACGCGGTCATCCTGCGCGACGGGCTGGGCGCGTACATGGACGGCGTCGAGTACGGCGCCGACTCCACCCAGGTGGCAGGCGCGCCGGTCCTGTTCTGGCCGACGATGTCCATCCAGAACGAGGGCGCCGCCATCCGCCGCGTCGACACCGCGGCGGGGACCTCCGAGGACGACTGGGCCGTCGTCGCGACCGGCGACCCGACGATGGGGTACCAGGTCGGGGTCGGGACGCCGCCGATGATCATCTCCCACGGGCACGAGCCGCTCGCGTTTGTGTTCGGGCAGGACAGCACCCTCACCGCGACGGTGGTCGACTCGGACGGCGTCGCGGACGTGACCTTCCACGTCGCGATCGCGTCCAGCGTCGATGGGCCCGCCGACACGCCCTACGTCGAGGTGCAGGGGACGGTGTCGGACCTCTTCTGGTTCGCGCGCGCGCGGACCGAGAACTTCGACGCGTCGCTCTCGTTCACCGACCCGACGACGTTCACCGAGCGTTACATCCGCTGGTACGTCGAGGCGACCGACGGCCGCGGCGCCGTCGCGCTGCTCCCCGAGGACGCCACGCCGGACGCGAATAACACGAGCTTCTTCTGGGAGAACGTCCTCCCGTCGGCGGGCGTTGCGACGATCGCCGAAGCACGTCAGCAGGACGGGCAGAGGATGCTCATGTACGAGGGCCACACCGTACGCGTCGAGGGTGTCGCCACCACGAACGACACCGCGTTCTCGCAGGTCGAGTTCAACGCGTTCCTCTCGGACCCGGCGAACCTGGACGCCGTCCTCGTGCAGGACAACATCCTCAACGCCGTGCGCGTCGACATGGGCGACGTCATCCGCGTGACCGGGAAGATCGGTCAGTTCAACGGGCAGCGCTTCGTCGGCGAGGACACGGGGATGGGGCAGGCGCGGTTCCGCGGCTTCGAGCTGGTCATCGACAAACTCGGGACGGACACCCCGCCCGAGCAGACCGTGACGATCGCGACCCTGATGGCGAACGGTGAAGCCTACGAGGGGCAGCTCGTCGTGATTCCGAACGTCGACATGGCGATGGGGCCGAACGGGGAGCCGATCCCCACGACGTTCATGTCGAACATGACGGCGTGGATCTCGGACGGCACGCGGCTCGAAGTCCGCGTCGCCTCCGCCACCGGTCTCGAGGGGACGCCCGTGCCCACCGACACGTTCTCGATGCGCGGCATCTTCACCGAGACGTTCAGCGGCTACCGCGTGCAGCCGCGCGGGGCGATGGACATCCTCCCCGCGATGGAAGACGTCGACGCGGGTGTCGTCGACAGCGGCGTCGTGGACTCGGGCGTCGTCGACCCGGATCGTGACGCCGGCATGACGACCAACCCCGACCGCGACGCCGGCACCACGGACCCGGTCCGCGACGGCGGCTTCGCCAAGGGTGGTGACGACGAGGACAACAAGGGCGGCTGCGGCTGCCACATCGCCGAAGGCCGCGGCTCGGCCGCGCTCGGCGTGCTCGCGATGCTCGGCCTCGTCGTGATGCGTCGGCGTCGACGGTAGCGCTCAGGCGCCCGACGCGATGCGCTGAAACGCGGCGATCGCCGCGAACGCGCCGTGTCCGATCCCCAGCGCGAGCTGCTCGCGCTCGACCATGTTGTGGGTCAGAAAGATCGCGATCGCGTCGTCGGTCGGGTCCGCCTGCCACCAGCCGCCGAAACCTCCCGGCCACCCCACCGTGCCGGCGTGGCCGCGGCAGATCGTGGGGAACGCGTCGTCGGGTTCCAGGACCACCGCGACGCCCAGACCGAAGCCGTGCCCCGCGGCGAAGAGCGACATGCCGCCCACCTCCGCGCTCGCGCGCTGCGCGGGCGTGAGGCGATTCGTCCGCATCGAGGTGAGCGTCTCGGGACGAAGGATGTGGGGCGCGTGTCCGAGGAGGGCACGCGCGAACGCGAGGTAGTCGTCGACCGTCGACCACAGGCCTTGGCCGCCCGAGACAAACGTCATCTTTGGCGGGCGCTCGGCGAGGAACGAGCCGCCCGGGCCTTCGCGCACTTCGACGCGACGGCCGTCGGCGTCGAATCCGTACGCCTTCGCGCACCGTTCCTGATGTTCGCGCGGCACGACGAAGCGCGTGTCCTTCATCCCGAGCGGCGCAAAGACGCGACGCCGCAGGACCTCGTCGAGCGACGTGTCCTCCATACGCGCGATCAGCAGGCCCAGCAGATCGGTGGAGTGACCGTAGTGGAGCGTCGCGCCGGGTTGATCGATGAGGGGGAGGGTGCCGAGGCGAGCGATCCAGTCTTCTGCGGGGACCGTCGAGTCGATTTCCGCGCCGAGCGCCTCGGCGTAGGCGTCGCCGAGCGAGCCCGGCCAAAAGGCGCCGTACGTGATCCCCGAGCGGTGCGTGAGGAGGTCTTCGAACGTGATGGGACGCTCCGCGGGGACCGTGTCGTCGAGCGGGCCGTTCACGTCGCGGAGCACACAAAAGTCCTCGAGCTCGGGCGCCCACCGCGTGATGGGATCGTCCAAGCCGAACCGCCCCTCCTCGAGCAATGTCAACGCGGCGACGGTGGTGATCGGCTTCGACATCGAAGCGATCCGGAACAGCGTGTCGCGCTCCACCGGCCGCTGGGCTTCGACGTCGCGCGCGCCGCCGCACGCGACCGCGAGGAGCTCCCCGCGCCGCCAGACGAGCGCGGCCGCGCCCGCGAGCTGGTGGTCGGGGGCTTCGATGATGTCGACGATCTTCTGCGTGAGTGACATCGCTAGGGACACGTCATCAGGTTCGCGACGGCGCGCTGCGCGAACGCGTACGCCTGACCCGGTGACTTGCCCCAGGTGTAGGCGTTGAGCTCGCCCGCGTCCATCGCGCGGAGCGCGGAGGCGTAGGCGCCGGGGAGCCAGCGACACAGCTTCGTCGAGTCGTCTGCGTCGACCTCGCGCACCAGCGCCAGCGCGTTGAGGTACGCGAGCATGCCGTTGGCGTAGAAGTAGTTGCCGTTCTCCCAGTCGGTGATCTTCTCGCAGGAGTCGTCTTGGATGCCCTTGCGGTTCGCGCGGCAGCGGTAGGCGGTGCGCCACCCGTCGCCGCCGTTGCGGGCGCCGTAGTCGGGGAGGCCGGCGCCGTCGAGCTCGGTCGTGAACCGCGTGCTCGTGCGGACGAAGTCGAGCAGCCACGCGCGCGCCGGGGCGTGGTCGTAGAGGTTGTACAGACGCAGCACCCAGTCGACGAAGATCGGGAGCATCCACTGCTGCGCCGACTGACAGTCGCCCTTCACCTTCGGGTTCGAGAAACCGCTGCCCTGGAGGTTGCAGGTGTGGCCGCGCTCGAGGGCGCGCGTTCGCATGAAGTCGAACCACGCGAGCGCGACGTCCCGCCGCTCGCGGTTCTTCACGTTGCCGCTACGCGCGAACTCGGCGGCGGTGAGGAGCGACTCCAGGTACTGCGAAGTCTGGCGCGCCGCCGACAGCTCGAACCAGTGCGGCGGTCGGTCCTTCGGCTTCTTCGTGTACAGCCGCACGACGGTGTCCGCGCCGATCTCGAAGAAGTCCAAGAAGCGCCGGTCCGCGGTGAGCAGGTACGCGAGCCGGTGGACCTTGTTGTAGCCGTAGTCGCCGGGGCAGTTGCCGACGCGGTGGTTGAGCCCCTCGCGCCACGGGGTCTCGCCGTCGTCGCCGCTGCCGTAGCAGGGGGAGAAGCCGGCGAAGGAGTTGTTCTTGTACTCGTTGTACGGGTCGGGGCGGTAGCTCACCGTCTCCGCCATGGTGAGCGCCTCGGGGAGCGCGAAGTCGTGCGCGAAGGCGGGGTCGCCGGTGCGGAGGAACGCTTCGAGCTCGGCGAGGCTCCAGTCCCAATAGTTGCAGTCGCCGCCGCCGAAGTAGCCCTCCGTCGAGAGGCGGCACGCGTTGTCGACGACGCAGCTGCGCCGCGGAAGGTCGGGCCAGACCTGCGTGCCAGTGATGCGCTTCTCGCGCAGGTAGAGCGTCGTGTTGGTGTGGAGGCGATCGATGTCCTCGTCGAGCTTCGCGAACGACGCGGGGAGGCTGGTCGCGGGGAGCGGCGCGTAGGCGCGCGTGGTGTTCAGGTAGGCGGGGTTCGGCACCGCGATCAGCGGGCGCTCGCCGTGCGCTTGCAGCTGCGACGCGCGCCGCGACAGCTCGGTGGACCCCGCGGCGCCGAAGTCGAGCACGGCCTTGGACCAGACGCCGCGCGCCCCGCCGACGAAGAGCGCTTCGCTCTGCCAGTCGAGCTCGAGCGCGCGGGTCTTCGGGTCGTAACGAAGCGCCTGGGGATCGCGGGGGCCGAGGTGTGCGATCGTCGCGACCGCGTAGGCGGCGGTCCCGGTGACGGCGAGCATCGGGCGGTCCGCGAACGTGCCGACCTCCAGATCCTGTTTGTCGTGGCGGACCGCGAAGACGACGTTCGGTCGAGCCGGCGAGCGTTTGTCCTGCTGCACGCTGACGAGCCCCGTCGGCGTCACCGTGTGCAGGCGCTCCGCGGCGCGCGCGGTGACGACCGGGGCGCCGCCGAGCGCGAGAGGCATCCGGTAGAAGACGCGGTCGGTGCGAACGCGGTTGATCGCGCCCGTCGCGCCGATGTCGATCACCGCGCCGTGGTAGTATGTGTGGTCCATCTGCAGCACCGCGGTGCCCGCGTAGAAGTGGTAGCGCACGGTGAAGCGGAACGTCGGCGGCTCACCGCGGCGCGCGTAGGTGCCCTTGGCGAGGATCGTCGCGACGACCGGACCCGCGCGCTCGACTTCGATCGCGTGGATCTTGCCGTGCAGCGGCGAGGCGGTCGCGCTGCCTTCGAGCACCAGCATCCCGACGTCCGCCTTCGCCGACGCGGGGACGACGGTGCGGTAGCCGCGCCCGTCGCGCAGGCCGACTTGCCACAGCCCGTTGAACCAGTCCTTGCGGAGCGCGAACCGGGCGGCGCCGGTGGTCACGACGATCGCGTCCTTCGAATCTGCGACGTCGACGCGGTGGGCGACGGGCGGGTCGAAGCCTGGGCGATGCTCGAGGAGGAAGAAGGCGCGCGGCGTCGGCGGGACCTCCGCGACGGCGAACCCGTACGCGAACTTCACCGGCGCACCGCACGCCGTCGGACCCTCGCCGTAGCGGCTGAGGACCTCCATCTGCGTGGCGAGGGCGACGCCGTCGCGCGTCGACGCGAAGAAGCCCGAGGGGGAGTCGAGGTTCGCGCCGCGCGGGAACGCGATCGGGAAGCCCACGATGGGCGGGTAGCGCTCGAAGTCGGCGTCGTTCCCGACGGCGAGGGGCTGCTTGAACGGGAACCGGGTGCGCGCGCAGCGGTCGGCGGGCGCTTGGGTCCCGAGGGTGTCCGCGGTCGCGGCGACGGCCCGGACCTCGCCGGGATCGGTCGACGCCGCAGCGCGTCGAGCGGCGGGTCGGCTGGCGGGGCCCGATCCGCCGCCCGGCGGGGGCGTCGCGCAGGCGAAGAGGAGGGCGAGCGCGACGGGTGAGGCACGCATGGGGAGCCCATGAGACCCAAAAGGCGGGGGTCGCCGCCAGGGGGGCGGCGGTTCCGGCCTCATTGGGCTCGAATTGATGGCGAAATGAGGCCTCATGATGGGTCAATGATAGGGCAATGATGCGGGGGCCGTTTCTTGACTGGATCCCGCACTCTTCTAGAATCGCACCCCACATGCGTGTCGCCGACGTACCCCTGCTGGTGTTGCCGCTCTGTTTGGCGACGGCGTGCGCGACGGACGCGGCCGTCGAACAGGAGCTGTCGAACCTGCGGCGCCAGATGCACGGCCTTCAGCAGCAGGTGCAGAAGCAGCGCCTCGAGATCGAGCGTCTCGAGGGCCGCGTGACGTTGATGTCGCTCGACGCGGCGCCCGCGCGCGCGCAGCCCACCGCGCCGGTATCGTCGCAGACCGCCGTCCCGAAGACGGTGCGTCCCGAGCGCGGCCCGGAGCGCGCGTTGCCGGTGGTGCGCATGACGGCGAAGGCCGACGCGCAGGGCAACGACGTCGTCGTGCCGTGGGAGGACCCGGGCGCGCAGGACGACGGGAGCCCGCCGGTGGTGATCAAGCTCGGCCCGTCGCGTTCGAAGGATCCGGTGCGGACCTCGGAGCGGCTCGCGGTCGACCACGCCGTGCTCGCGAAGCCGGACCCGAACGTCGCGGCGAAGAAGGAACGGAAGCGCAAGAAGCACAAGCGCAACAAGAAGGCGACGCGCGCGCAGATCCGGAAGGCGTACGACGATGCGCTCGGCCTGCTGCGCGACGACAAGGACGCGGCGGGCGCGCTCGAGCAGTTCGAGGCGTTCGTGGACGCGTATCCGCGTTCGCGCTTGGCCGACAACGCGATGTACTGGGCGGGCGAGTGTGAGCTCGAGCTGTCGCAGTGGTCCGCGGCGGCGGTGACTTTTGGCAGACTTTTGCGTTCGCACCCGCGTTCGGCGAAGGTGCCCTACGCGAAGGTGGGGCTGGGTCGCGCGCGCATGATGCTCGGCGACCGCGCCAAGGCTGAGGCGCTGTTGCGCGAAGTGATCGAACGGTATCCGACGAGTGAAGCGGCGAACGAGGCGAGCTTGCTCCTCGGCGCGAAGGAGAGTGAGTGATGAAGACTTCCATGCAGGCGTCGCTGATCGGGGCGAGTTTGCTGTTCGTCTCTGCGGCCTATGCGCAGGACGACTTCGGCGGAGCGCCGGAGGGAGAGGCGCCGCAGGTCGCGGAGACCCACGTCGTCCAGTCGGGCGACACGCTGTGGGATCTCTGCAGCAAGTACCTCAACTCACCGTGGTACTGGCCCAAGATCTGGAGCTACAACCCGCAGATCACCAACCCGCACTGGATCTATCCGGGCAACGAGCTGCGCTTCTACCCGGGCGACGAGAGCCTGCCGACGAACGTCGAGGTCGCGCGCGGGATCAACATCGACGGTGACGAGAGCGACGTGCCGGAGGAGCTCGACGCGGACGAGCTGGTTCGGACGACCGGCAGCATCCAGGTCGGGCGCACGGCGCCGGACTCGGTGTGGAGCTCGTTCGTCTCCTTTGTGTCCGCCAAACAGCTCGCGAAGTCGGGCGACATCGTGAACGCCGAGCCGGGCGCCATCATGCTGTCGGACTACGACAAGATGTACGTGAAGCTGAAACAGCCCGCGAAGAAGGGCGACCGCTACGCGGTCTACCGCCTCGTGCGCAGCATCAACCACCCGGTGACGGGCGATCCGATGGGCGCGGCGGTCGAGATCATCGGCGGCGTGCAGATCGTCGACACCAGCCCGAAGGTCGCGACCGCGATCATCGCGCAGGCGTTCCGCCCGATCGAGCGCGGCGACTTCGTCGGGCCGTGGCCGGAGGGCTTCGGCGACCGCGTGGCGCCCGCGCCGAACAGCGGCGAGACCCAGGGGTACATCATCGAGACGGTCGGCGACGTGCTCGGCCCGCTCGGCGAGTACACGTACGTGTTCATCGACCGCGGTCGCTCGCACGGCGTGCAGAAGGGCAACACGTTCGTGGTGCTCGACCGCGGCGACGGCTTCACGCGCGAGGTCGAAGATCTCCCGAACGAGGAGATCGGCGTGCTGATGGTGATCGACGTGCAGGACAACGCGTCGACGGCGATCGTGACCCACTCGCTCCGCGAGTTCGGCGTGGGTGACAAGATCGCGATGCGTCCTTCTTCGTAAGTCGGCGCCAGCCGACGAACGAAATTCATCGATCCGAAATTCGTTCCATTGAAGCGAAGCGATTGACGCAGCGCCACCGCCGCGGCTCGCTCGCACAGTGCGCCCGACCGACCCCGACTATCCCCCACGGCTTCGCGAGCTCGCGGATCCCCCGGACCCGCTCTACCTGCGAGGCCCGCTGGATCTGAAGGCGCCAGCGGTCGCGATCGTCGGCGCCCGACGTGCATCCGAACACGGCTGTGATCTCACGCGGCGCCTCGCCGCCCACCTCGCCTCGTACGGCGTCACCATCGTGAGCGGGGGCGCGCTGGGGATCGACGCGGCCGCGCACGCCGGCGCGCTCGATGGCGGCGGCACGACCTGGGTCGTGCTCCCCACGCCGCTGGATCGACCGTCGCCGAGGACGAACCGCCTCCTGTTCGAACGCGTCCTCGAAGCCGGCGGCGCCTGGCTGTCCGAGCGCGAGACGCCGGGGCACAAGAGCGCGTTCCGCGATCGCAACCGCATCATCGCGGCGCTCGCGGACCTCACCGTCGTCGTCGAGGCCCGCGCGCGTTCGGGGACCTTCTACACGGCGGACGCCGCGGTGCGTCTGGGCCGTCCGCTGTGGGTGTTGCCGTGGGGCCTCGAGGATCCGCGGGGGGAGGCCGGTCGGGTCTGGGCGCGACGCGGCGCGTCCCTGATGAACACCCCCGACGATCTCTTGCGTGCGCTCCAGATCCCGAAGCGCAGGCGAAAGCGCCCGCGTGCGGCGCCGGCGTCTGCGTTGCTGGACAGCATCACCCGCGCGCCGACGAGCGCGGAGGCGCTCGCGCGGGAACACCAGCGCCCGATCGCGTCGGTCCTGGCGGAGCTGCTGCAGCTGGAGCTGACGGGCTGCGTCGTGGCGCGGAATGGTCGGTTCTTCCCGCGCCGGGGCATCTGAGGCGTTGCGACGCGGTTGCGACGGAGGCACGCTCGCGACGCGATGGCCGAGGGCGGCGACGGACGCGGACCGGCGGGTCCGGGCCTGGAAGAACCGGCGCTGCCGACGCCGAAACCTCGCGTCGACACCGGCGCGGTCGCACCGAACCCTTCGGCGGGGGATCGCGTCGCCGGTTATCAACTCGAGTCGCTGCTCGGGAAGGGCGGCGCCGGGTCCGTGTTCAAGGCGCGGCGACTCGAAGACGGCGCCGTCGTCGCGATGAAGGTGCTCGCGGCCTCGAAGGTCAAACGCGCGCGCATCGTCCAACGCTTCTTCGATGAAGTGCGCGCCGCGAGCTCGGTCGAACACCCGGGGCTCATCCGCGTCTTCGACTTCATCGAGGAGGAGCACCCGCGTCGCTTGGCGTACGTGATGGAGTACGTCGAGGGGGAGGCGCTGCGCGCGCGCATCAAGCGCGAGGGGGCGCTGGACCTGCGGACGAGCATCCAGATCGCGATTCAGATCTGCGACGCGCTCACTTCGCTGCACGACAACGGAATCATCCACCGCGACCTCAAGCCCGAGAACATCCTGATCATCGACGAGCCGGGGCGCTCGGAGCCGCGCGTGAAGCTGTTGGACTTCGGCGTCGTGAAGTTCCTGCCCGTCGACCGCACGCAGCCGCGGGTCGACGACGAGAAGCCGGGGACCTTCGTCGGGACGCCGCGGTACATGGCGCCCGAGCAGGCGGCGGGCGCGACGGTCGACGCGCGCGCGGACTTGTTCTCGATCGGTGTGATGCTCTTCGAGATGATCACGGGCCGCTGTCCGCACGAGGGGGACTCGCTGCGGGACGTCGTGCTCGCGAAGCTCAAGGGCGCCCCGCGGATCACGGTGAACCCGGAGAAGGAGATCCTCCCGCAGGAGCTCACGGACGTGGTCGACGCCTGTCTGCAGCTGAAGCCCGGGCTGCGTCCGGACCAGGCGTTTCGGGTCGCGAACGCGCTGCGCGAGGCGGACATGGTGTTGTTCGCCGTCGGGCCCGTGCGCGCCGAGAACCCGCGCGCGCCGGCGGCGCGGGTGCGGGAGCCGGTCGACGTCGCGGACACGCCCCCGCTCGGTGTCCCCGAGCCGCCGCCGACCTCGCCGACGCCCCCGCCGGCGGCGGAACCCGCGCCCGAGGCGCCTCCGGCCGGTTCGAACGGGCTGGTCTGGGCGCTCATCGCGTTGTGCCTCATCGCTGGCATCGCGCTCGCCGTGGTGTGGCAGCTTCGGAGGTCGCAGGAGGATCCGGTGTTCCTGTTGAACCCGACCAAGAGCGCGCCGACGCCGACGAAGACCGCGACGACGTCTTGACGGCGTCGGCCCGCGCACCGCACACCAACGCGCGATGGAGCCGGTCTGGATCATTGGTGCGGGCCTCGCGGGGGCCGAGGTCGCTCTGCAGCTCGCGCGGCGCGACATCCCCGTGCGGCTGTTCGAGATGAAACCCGCGAAGCGGACGCCGGCGCAGGTCAGCGACCACTTCGCGGAGCTGGTGTGCTCGAACTCCTTCCGCGGCGCGGCGCTCGAGAACGCCGTCGGCGCGATCAAGGAGGAGATGCGGCGAGGGGAGGGTGCGCTGATCCGGTTCGCGGACGAGGCGCAGGTCCCCGCGGGCGGGGCGCTCGCCGTGGACCGCGAGAAGTTCAGCGCGGCCGTCACCGCGGCGCTCCACGCGCAGCCGAACATCGAGATCGTGAACGCGGAGGTTCAGAAGCTGCCGTCGGCCGAGGAGGCGTCGGACGTCGTCGTCGCGACGGGCCCCCTCACGGCGGAGTCGCTGCACGCGGACATCGCGGCGGCGACGGGGAGCGCGAGCGGCCTGTACTTCTACGACGCGATCGCGCCGATCGTGGACGCGGACAGCATCGATTACGACAAGGCGTTCTACCAGTCGCGCTACGACAAGGGCGACGGGAAGGACTACGTGAACTGCCCGCTCGACGAGGCGCAGTACGAGGCCTTCGTCACCGCGGTGGTCGAGGCGGAGAAGACACCCGCGCGCGACTTCGAGGAGGAGCGCTTCTTCGAGGGCTGCCTGCCGATCGAGGTGATGGCCTCGCGCGGGCGAGAGACGTTGCGCTACGGCTGCATGAAGCCGGTCGGCCTGACCGATCCGCGCACCGAGCGGCGACCGCACGCGGTCGTGCAGCTACGCGCGGAGGATCGCGAGCGGACGGCGTTCAACCTCGTCGGCTTCCAGACGCGGATGAAGTGGGGCGCGCAGAAGGAGGTCTTTCGCACCATCCCGGGGCTGGAGAACGTGGAATTCCTCCGGATGGGCTCCGTGCACCGGAACACCTATCTCGACTCGCCGAAGCTCCTCGACGGATCGCTCAGGCTGAAGACCCAGCCGCACCTCATCTTCGCTGGGCAGATCACGGGCGTGGAGGGCTACGTCGAGAGCACCGCGTGTGGCCTGCTCGCCGCGTGGATGTTGATCGCGAAGCGACGCGGCGTGGACCTGCCGATGCCCCCGCACACGTCGACGCTCGGCGCGCTGCACGGGCACATCCTCGGCCTCGCGAAGGCCCCCGGCACCGAGAAGGCAGGGCACGTGCCCTCGAACATCCACTGGGGCCTGTGCCCGCCGCCGGAGCGGCGCGTAGGCAAGCGCGACAAGAAGCGCTTCTACGGCGAGCGCGCGGTGCAGACGTTCGAGGACTGGTGGGCGGCACATCGCGAGCTCCTCGTCTCCCACGTCCGTTTTCTTGGCGAGCGCCGATCGATTCAGTAGATTGTCGGCGTGGCGACCCGCCGCAAGACGCGTCGTCGCGTGCAGTTCGACGACGCCCCGAAGCCCGAGGGCTCCGACTTTCGCGCGGCGATCGTGCCGTTCCTCGACTACCTGCGGCTCGAGCGGCGCTACAGCGACCACACGATCGCCGCGTACGACGCGGACCTCCGGTTGCTCGCCGAGCACCTGGAGACGATGGGCTTCGCGGGAGGGCCCGCCGAGCTCGAGACGTACCAGGTGCAGACCTGGCTCTCGACGATCCACGAGAAGACCGAGGCCCGCACCCGCGCGCGCAAGCTCTCCGCGCTGCGGAGCTTCTACCGGTACCTGGTGAGGAACGGGCTGGCGCCGCGGAACATCGGCGAAGAGGTGATGTCGCCGAAGCTCCCGAAGGGGCTCCCGCGCTCGATCACCCCCGACGAGATCTTCTCGATGCTCGAGGCCGACATGGCCGACACCCCCCTCGACCGTCGCGACCTCGCGATGATCGAGCTGCTCTACGGTGCCGGCGTTCGCGCCGCGGAGCTCGTCGCGCTCGACCTCGACGGCTGCGACCTGAAGCGCCGCACCGTGCGTGTGCTCGGCAAGGGGAAGAAGGAGCGGATCGTCCCGTTCGGGAGGAAGGCCGCGGCGTCGCTCGAACGTTGGCTCGAACGTAGGCCCGAGCTCGTGAAGGCCCCCACGGCCGCGTTGTTCCTCAACGCGCGGGGCGGGCGGCTCTCGACGCGCGGGCTTCGCCTCCGCCTGCGCCGACGGGTCCTCCAGGTCGCGCTCGGTCGGAACGTCACGCCGCACATGCTGCGGCACAGCTTCGCCACGCACCTCCTCGACGGGGGCGCGGATCTGCGCACCATCCAGGAGCTGCTCGGACACGCCAACCTCGGCACCACGCAGCGGTACACGTCCGTCTCCGTGGAGCGCCTGAGGGCCGTCTACGATCACGCGCACCCCCTCGGCGACGATTCGTAGGCCCCACGCTTGACGCACACGGGGTGGTTTGCTGAGTAGGCCCCGTGTCCACAGGCCACGACGAACATCGAATGTACGGCACGACCATCGTGACGGCGCGGCGCGGCCCGTTGGTCGCGGTGGGCGGCGACGGCCAGGTCAGCCTCGGCAACACCGTGGTCAAAGCGACGGCGAGGAAAGTCCGGCGCCTGCACGAGGGCAAGGTCCTCGCCGGCTTCGCGGGCGCGACGGCGGACGCCTTCACGCTGTTCGAGCGCTTCGAGGGCAAGCTCTCGGAGTACGGCGGACAGCTCCTGCGGAGCGCCGTCGAGTTGGCCAAGGACTGGCGCACGGACCGCTACCTGCGGCGCCTGGAGGCGATGCTGCTCGTCGCCGACACCGAGAAGACCCTCGTCATCTCCGGCAACGGCGACGTCATCGAGCCCGACGAAGGCCTCACGGCGATCGGCAGCGGCGGCCCGATGGCGCTCGCTGCGGCGCGCGCGCTCGCAGCCCACACCGAGCTGGCGCCGACCGAGATCGTGCAGAAGTCCCTCCTGATCGCGGCGGACATCTGCATCTACACGAACACGAACATCACGGTGGAGGAGCTGGGCTCATGACGGACGCGCAGATGCGACAGGCGTTCACGCCGCGCGAGACGGTCGGCGAGCTCGACCGCTACATCATCGGTCAGGACGGGGCGAAGCGCGCCGTCGCGATCGCGCTGAGGAACCGCTGGCGGCGTCACCGCGTGCCCGAGGAGCTGCGCGACGAGATCCACCCGAAGAACATCCTGATGATCGGGCCGACGGGCGTCGGTAAGACCGAGATCGCGCGGCGCCTCGCCAAGCTGATCAAGGCGCCGTTCGTGAAGGTCGAGGCGTCGAAGTTCACGGAGGTCGGCTACGTCGGCCGCGATGTGGAATCGATGGTGCGCGACCTCGTGGAGGTCGCCGTGAACCTCACGCGGGAGGAGGCCCAAGTCGCGGTGGAGGTCCGCGCCGAGGAGGCTGCGGAGGAGCGCATCCTCGACCTGCTGCTCCCGCGCGCCAAGAACAAGGGCTTCGAGGACACCGCGGACGGCCCCGCGAACGAGGACTCGGAGAGCAAGACCCGCGAGACGTTCCGGCGGATGCTCCGCGAGGGGAAGCTCGACGATCGCCCCGTGGAGATCCACGTGTCGGCGAAGCCGCCGGTGTCGCTCGTGCAGAACTTCTCGGCCGAGGGCGTGCAGGACATGGTGTTCCAGCTCCAGGACATGCTCGGGTCGCGGGGCGGGGGGCCGAAGAAGCGCCGCAAGGCCACCGTCGCGGAGGCCAAGGACGTCATCAAGGAGGAGGAGATCGGCAAGCTCCTCGACATGGACCAGATCAACCGCGACGCGCTGAAGCTCGCGGAGGAGAGCGGGATCATCTTCATCGACGAGATCGACAAGGTCGCGTCGGGGCAGGCGAAGAAGGGCTCGGGCCCCGACGTGTCGCGGGAGGGGGTCCAGCGGGATCTGCTGCCGATCGTCGAGGGGTCGACCGTCAGCTCCAAGTACGGGCGCATCCGCACCGACCACATCCTCTTCATCGCGGCGGGTGCGTTCCACACCGCGCGGGTGTCGGATCTGATCCCCGAGCTGCAGGGGCGCTTCCCGATCCGGGTGGAGCTGTCGTCGCTGGCGTCCGACGAGTTCGAGCGGATCCTGAAGGAGCCGAAGAACTCGCTCCTCAAGCAGTACACCGCGCTCCTCGCGACGGAGGGGCTCGACGTGTCGTTCACGGACGACGCGGTGACGGAGATCGCCCGCATCGCCGCGCAGGTGAACTCGACGATCGAGAACATCGGGGCGCGGCGCCTCCACACCATCATGGAGACGCTCCTCGACGACATCTCGTTCGACGCCCCCGAGCGGCGCGAGAAGACGATCGTCATCGACGCGGCGTTCGTCCAAGCGCAGCTGAAGCCCGCGCTCAGTAGCGAAGACCTGTCGCGCTTCGTGTTATGAATCCGGGGCGATGACCGACAACGCCGGCTGGGTCCAGCGCGCCCAACACCCCTTCTTCCCGAACATCCGCCCCGCTGAGATCGTGCTCGTGCGCGGCGAGGGTTGCCGCGTCTACGACGCCGACGACAAGCCGTACCTCGACCTGACCTCCGGGATCGCGGTGAGCGCCCTGGGGCACGGACACCCGGCGCTGGTGGCGGCGCTCCGCGAACAGGCCGGGCGCATCCTCCACACGTCGAACCTCTACTACAACACACCGTCCATCGAGCTGGCCGAGAAGCTCGTCGCGAGCTCGTTCGCGGACATGGTCTACTTCTGCAACTCGGGCGCGGAGGCGAACGAGTCCGCGATCAAGCTCGCCCGTCGCTACCACCACGACCAGGGCGACAAGACGCGAAACCGGATCGTCAGCTTCGAGAAGTCGTTCCACGGGCGCACGTACGGCGCGCTCACCGCGACGGCGCAGCCGAAGTACCACGAGGGCTTCGGGCCGATGCCGGGCGGGTTCGACTACGTCGGGCCGTTCGACCTCGAGGGTCTCGAGGCCACGGTCTCGAAGGACACCGCGGCGGTGATCATCGAGCCGCTGCAGGGGGAGGGCGGGGTGAACGTCCCGCCGGCCGGCTTCCTCGCGCGGGTCCGGGAGATCTGCGACAGAAACGGCGCGCTGTTGATCTTCGACGAGGTGCAGGCTGGCGTCGGCCGCACCGGCCACGTGTTTGCCTACGAACACGACGGCGTCGTCCCGGACATCATGTCGCTCGCGAAGGGGATCGGCGGCGGGCTCCCGCTCGGCGCGATGGTCGCGCGCGGCGACGTCGGCAAGTCGCTCGCGTACGGCACGCACGCGACGACCTACGGCGGCAACCCGATGGCCTGCGCGGCCGGTAACGTCGTGATGGACACCATCCTCGCGGACGGATTCCTCGCTGGCGTGCGGGAGGTCGGCGCCCATCTCGCGTCGGGACTCGAGGCGATCGCCGGGCGCACCGGTGTCGTACACCAGGTGCGCGGGCGGGGTCTGATCTGGGGCGCCGAGCTGAAGCCAGGCCTGTCGTTCGGCGCGAAAGACGTCGTGCTCGCCTGCCGCGCGCGCGGCGTGTTGGTCCACGTGGCGGGGCCCGACGTCGTGCGTTTCGTCCCCCCGCTCGTCTTGACCCGAGAGGACGTCGACGAGGGGTTGGCGGTGGTCGAAGAGGCGCTCACGTCGCTGTCTTGACGACGTCTCGGGAGCGTGGAACATCGGGTTCGAGGCCCTTGGGCGCCACGAACGACAAAAACGACGTCCCCAAGATCCGCGAGGACGTCGACCTCACGAAGCTCGGATTGAACGTCGAGGAAGGGTTCCTCGCGTCCCGCGTCGACGGACGTACGACCATCGGCGAGCTCGCGCTCGTGGTCGGCAAACCCGAACCCGAGATCCTCCGCGTCCTCGACCGGCTCGAGAAGGTCGGCGTCGTGTACTACGGCGACGACGCGCCGACCGCGGCGCCCTCCGCGAAGAGCGGCGCCGACGGGACGATCGACTTCGGCGACTACATCTTCCCCGTCGCGCTGATGCAGGAGGACAACGACCTGTCCGTCGCCGAGCGGAAGCGGATCGCGTTCTTCCACGCCCACCTCGAGAAGTGGACGCACTACGAGCTGCTGCAGGCCAGCCGCACGGACGACACCAAGGCGATCAAGCGGGTCTACTTCGCGCGCAGCAAGGAGTGGCACCCGGACCGCTTCCGGCGCGGGAACCTCGGCTCGTTCAAGAAGATGATCGACGACATCTTCAAGCAGGTGCAGGTCGCCTACGGGATCCTGTCGAACGCCGAAAAACGCGAGGCCTACGACGAAGAACACGTCTTCATGGTCGGCGACGACGATCTCGCCGAGATGCTCAAGAAGCAGAAGCGTCGGGAGCGGGATGCCAAGCGTGAGGAGGAACGCAAGGCGCGGCGCAAGGCGAAGAACCCGATCGTGAAACGGATCGCGCAAGCGCAGAAGATGTACGAGTCGGCGCAGGCCAAGCGCGACGCCGGCGAGCTGCTCGACGCCCTCCGTGCGGCGCAGACGGCGGCGGCGTTCGACAGCCGGCCGGAATACGACGCGCTGGTCGAGGAGCTCAAGGCCGCCGCCGGAGAGTTCCGCGTGGCGCCGTATATCAAGCGTGGGCTGGCCCGCGAGAACATGACGAACTTCCGCGAGGCCGTGGAGGCGTTCGAGGACGCCGTGCGCATCGCGCCCGAGAACGGCCAGGCGCGGGTCCGCCTCGCGTACAATCTCCTCATGTGCGGCCGGGATCCGCAGGACGCCAATCCGCATGCGCAGAAGGGCGTACAGCTGCTTCCGGACGACCCGGAGGCGCACTTTGTCCTGGGATTGTGCTACGAGAGAGGCGGAATGGCGAAGGCAGCCGCGCGTGAGCTCTCGCGTGCGGTCGAGCTGAAACCGAACTACAAAGAGGCGAAGAAGAGGCTGCGCGAGCTCAAGTGGGGCTTTTAGGCGGAGCCGGGGAGCACTCGACGCGTGTCAAATGAGCCCATCATCGGCATCGATCTCGGCACGACCAACTCCTGTGTCGCGATCGTGGAGGACGGCGTCCCGAAGGTGATCCCGAATCGAGCGGGATACCGGACGACGCCCTCGATCGTCGCGATCGCGGAGAGCGGTCGGCGGCTGATCGGTCACATCGCCAAGCGGCAGTCGATCACCAATCCGGAGGGTACGGTGTACGCCTCCAAGCGCCTCATCGGGCGCAAATGGAATTCACCCGCCGTCGCGGCGGCGCTCGAAACGTGCAGCTACAAGCTGATCGAGGGCCCGCACCACGACGTGCGCATCGCGCTGCGCGACACCATCTACAGCCTCCCGGAGATCAGCTCGATGATCCTCTCGGAGATGAAGCTCATCGCCGAGCAGTACCTCGAGCGCGACGTCGAAAAGTGCGTGGTCACCGTGCCCGCGTACTTCAACGACGGGCAGCGTCAGGCGACGAAGGACGCCGGGCGGATCGCGGGGCTCGACGTCGTCCGCATCATCAACGAGCCGACGGCCGCATCCCTTGCGTACGGGTACGGCAAGACCGTCGAGCGGAAGGTCGCGGTGTTCGACCTCGGCGGTGGCACGTTCGACATCTCGATCCTGGAGATCGGCAGCGGCGTCTTCGAGGTGATGGCGACCGCGGGCGACACGTACCTGGGCGGCGAGGACTTCGACAATCGCATCATCGAGTGGCTCGTCTTCGGGTTCCTGAAGGAACACAAGATCGACCTCCGCAAGGACCGCATGGCCCTGCAGCGCATCCGCGATGCCGCCGAGAAGGCGAAGGTCGAGCTGTCCGGCGCGCCGCAGACGGAGATCAACCTCCCGTTCATCATCTCGACCGGCAAGAACGACGCCCTGCACCTGCAGCGCACGCTGACGCGTGAGAAGTTCGAAGACCTCGTCATCGACCTGTGCGAGCGCTGCCTGCAGATCTGCGACAAGACGCTCAAGGACGCCGCGATCGACAAGACGCAGCTCGACGACGTCATCCTCGTCGGCGGTCAGACGCGCACGCCGAAGCTGCAGGAGATGGTGCGGGAGTTCTTCGGGTTGACGCCTTCGAAGAGCGTGAACGCGGACGAGGTCGTGGCGCTGGGCGCTTCGATTCAGGGCGCTTCGCTCCTCGACGAGAAGTCGAGCGTGCTGCTGCTCGACGTCACGCCGCACAACCTCGGCATCATGATCGTTGGCGGGTACTTCCAGACGATCATCGAGAAGAACACCACGGTGCCGACCAGCGCCGGCCACGTGTTCACGACGGTCCGGGACAACCAGACCTCGGTGCGCATCATGGTGTTCCAGGGCGACTCGCTGCGCGCGGAGGAGAACGAGCTGCTCGGCGAGTTCATCCTCTCCGGCCTGCGGGAGGCACCGCGCGGGGAGGTCGAGGTCGACGTGACCTTCGAGATCTCCGCGGACGGTATCGTGTCGGTCTCCGCGAAGGACCTCGAGACGGGCCAGCAGCAGAGCATCACCGTCACCGCGACGAGCGGGCTGACGGAAGAAGAGATCAAGCGCATGGCGAAGGACGCCGCGGACTACGCGGTGGACGTCAAACACGCCGACGCCTTCGAGAAGGCGCGGGCGGAGGTGGATGCGATCATCCGCGACGTCGAGACGATCCTCCCGCAGGTCCGCAGCTTCATGGGCGGATCGGACTTCGGGAAGGAGGCGCTCCTCAAGGCCGAGGCGGCGCTGAACAAAGCCAAGACCGCGACTCAGGGGCGTTCGATGGAGGCGCTCAACACCGCGCGCGATCCGCTCGAACGTACGCTGCGCATGCTGAGGGGCGTCGCACAGAAGATGGGTTGAGCGCGTGACGGACGACCAGCAGCCCGATCCGACGGCGGACGAATGCATACGGGCCGGCATGTACTGGTTCGGACGTAGTGACTTCGTCGCGGCGGAGGCGTGGTGGCAGCGCGCCGTCGAGCTCGAACCGCACAACCAGCGCGCGCACGAGTGCCTGCGGTTGCTCCAGCGCGCTTCGAGCACCGGGTTCAAAGGCCCGGCCTCGTCGTCGAACCCGTTCGAAGACCCCCGCGCGCACCGCGCCGATCCGATGGCGGGCGGTCCGCAGTCCAACCCGCTCGGCGTGAGCGAGCCGGCGCCGCTGGATCCGTACGCGGCCTCCGAAGCGCCGACCCCGGCGACGGGGCTCGTCGCCCCGACGATCCCGACGCCCGCGGCGCAGGGGATGTCGACGGATCCGTTCGACTTCGTCGAGCGTGGCGAGCAGCTCTACCGGACGCCGTCGAGCATCGACAGCCCACCGGCGTCGTCGAACCCGTGGGACGAGGGGCCGTCGCGGACTTCGGTCGTGACGGTGCGCTCGCAGGGTGACTTCGAGGCGGTCCCGGAGCCGACGCCGCTCCCCGAGCTCGACCGGGATCGGTTCTTCAACCGCGGCGATCCGCAGTCGCGCGAAGAGATCGTCGACTTCCTCCGGGCGACCGGTGACCTCCCGGCGGACATGGATCCGGGCCCGCTCGGCGCCGACATCGTCTTCGACGATCCGGTGGAGATGCCGCCGACGCCGGACGTCCCCGCGCAGCAGCACGGTCCCGCCCATCAGGACGTGCCGGCCCACCAGGAGGTCCCCGTGGTCCAGGGGCAGGCCTACGAGCCGCCGCCTCAGCAGCAGTCACCCGCCGCGCTGTTGGACGCCGCGCGGGATCGCTTCCAGCTGCACGACTTCAACGGGGCGCTCGAGTTCCTCGAGCAGATCCCGGACGACGCCGCCGAAGCCTCGACGGCGAAGAGCCTCGTCGCGACCGCACGGCAGAACCTCCTGAAGATGTACGAGTCCAAGATCGGCGACTTCGAACGGACGCCGCGCGTGCTCATCTCGGGGGAAGAGGTGATCTGGCTGAACCTGAACCACCGCGCCGGGTTCATCCTCTCGCAGATCGACGGCGCCGTGACCTACGAAGACCTCATCGCGCTCTCCGGGATGCCGCGCCTCGACACTGTGCGCATCCTCGCCGACCTGATCAACGACCGCGTGATCGGCTGAGCCTCTGGGTGTCAGGCCTCGGGCCGGCCTCAGCCCTTGAAGCGCTCGATCTTCTTCTTCGCCGCCATCACCAGGCGCAGGTTCATGTTCGAGCGCTTCGCCAGGTTCATGATCTCCGGGCGCGGCAGCCGATCCAGGAGCCGGATCGCGGTGCGGATCGGCGTCTTCGGGTTGTAGACCAGCGCCTTCGTCACCGTCGGGTTCTGCGTGTACATCGGGTTCTCGGCGATCTTGTCGAGCACGTCCGGGTTGAGGCTCGGCAGGCGCGACATGAACGCGATCTCGTCGAGGGTGATCTTGGCGTTCTTCAGCAGGTAGTGGTGGACGGCGCGGTTGCCGTCCATCGCGAGCGCCATTCGCTCCTCGCGGTTGCCGGAGAGCGCCATGTTGATCTTGTCGTCCATGCCCATGCGCGCCAGGCGGCGCCGGATGGGCATCTTGTCGAAGTCCTCGTCCGGCGCGACGTCCGTCAGCTTGATCACCGTCGGCGGCCCGCGGTCCTCGGGGCGCTCGGTCTCGAGCCGCTTCCGCGCCGCGATCGTCGTCGGGTAGAGGACCAGCTTGCGGAAGGTCTCGTCGTTTTCGTCGACGCGCACCAGCACCGTGTCCGCGCCGAGGCCCTCGACGACCCCGTCGAGCTCGTAGACGTTGCGGCCGGGGAGGGTGACCTTCACGCGCGCGACGTCGTTGATCTCCAGGTCCGACGGATCCGCCGGGATCGGGAGCGTCGCGTCGCGCTCGAAGTCGTCCTTCACTTCCACGAAGTCCGCCACCGTCGCGTACTTCACGACGAACACCGTGAACTCCGAGCTCGGCGCCGGCTTGCGGATCGTCGTCGAGCCCTTCTCCGCGCGTTGTGCGGCCGCGCCGCGCTTCGCGGGGAGCTTGTCGATGTCCGGGTGCAGGCCGACCGCGGCCGCCTTCTTCTTCCGCTTCTTCCGCGCGACCGTGTCGATGTCCGGGTGCAGCCCGGTCGTCGGGTCCCGCTCGATCACCTGCGGCGCCGTATCGATGTCCGGGTGCAGCGGCGCACCGGGTTGGTCGATCGGGGTCGCGTCGTCGAAGGGATCGTCGGCCGGTGCGGGCGCCGGCGCGCTCGCGGGATCGAATTTGGCGAAGGTGGGCGGCTTCATCGCGTCCTCGGGCTCGCCGCTCACGGCCCGCTTGAACCCTTCGCTCGCGATGAACCCAGCGATGGCGGTGCGGGCCTCCGCAGCGTCCTCGAAGGAGACCATGAGGCCCTTCTTCAGCATCTGGCCGGCGACGCCGTCGAAGTCGAAGGTGTGCTCGCCGGGGGCGACGATCCGCAGGCGCACTGGCGTGTCCGGGTCCGGCGCGTCCGTGGCGCGGATCCTCACGATCAGCGCGCCGTGCGTGATGAACGCCGAGTAATCCGCGTCGAGCGCGCGGTTCGAGCCGTAGGCCGCCCGAAAGCCTATCTGTGGGACGGGCATCGGTCGGGGGGAGTGTGGCACGGACCCGGGGGTGGAATAAACGTCACGACAGCGCCCCGATCACCTCTTCGACCGCCGCCAGGATTCGGCCGGAGCGCGACCCGTCGATGACGGCCTCCACGTCCGGGTGCAGGACGCGATCCGTCTCCATGAACGGCACCACCTCCCGGACCGCGCGGTGGGCCGCCGCGACGCCGACGCCCGGTGATTCACCGATGAGGTCGATCGCCTGGCAGGCGCAGAGCAGCTCGATGGCGAGGCAGGCCTCGGTGTTGTCGACGACCTCCAGCGCCTTGCGCGCGCTCGTCATCCCCATCGAGACGTGGTCCTCGCGGTTCGCCGAAGTCGGGATCGAGTCGGCGCTCGCGGGATACACGAGCACCTTGTTCTCGTTCACCAGGCTCGCGGCGGTGACCTGCGCGATCATGAAGCCGCTGTTGAGCCCGGGGTTCTTCACGAGGAATGCGGGGAGGTCGGAGAGCGCGGGATCGATCAGCTGCTCGACGCGCCGGTCCGAGATGTTCGCGAGCTCGCTCACCGCGATCGCGAGGAAGTCGAGCGCAAACGCGAGCGGCTGCCCGTGGAAGTTGCCGCCGGAGAGCATCACGTCGTCGTCGGCGAACACGAGCGGGTTGTCGGTGGCGCTGTTGATCTCCACCTCCAGCGTCTTGCGAACGAAGCCGAGCACGTCGCGCGTCGCCCCGTGGACCTGCGGCATGCACCTGAAGCTGTACGCGTCCTGCACGCGGTCGCAGTCGGCGTGGCTGTCGCCGATGCGGCTGTCCGCGAGGAGCTTGCGGAGGTTCTCGGCGCTCTGCAGCTGGCCCGCGTGAGGGCGGACCTGGTGGATGCGCGGATCGAACGCGACCACCGTGCCCTTGTTGCCCTCCAGGCTCATCGCTCCCGCGACGTCGGCGAACGCGGTCAGGCGCTCGGCGCGGTGGAGCGCGAGGACCCCCAGCGCGCTCATCACCTGCGTGCCGTTGATCAGGCACAGCCCCTCCTTGGGCCCGAGGGTGAGCGGCGCGAGGTCGTGCTCGGCCATGACCTCGGCGCTCGGGCGCCGCTGCCCGTTCACGACGACCTCGCCCTCGCCGATCATCGCGAGCGCGAGGTGGGCGAGGGGGGCGAGGTCCCCCGAGGCGCCGACGCTGCCCTTCTTGGGGATGACCGGGAGGATGTCCGCATTGAGGAAGTCGAGGAGCAGCTGAAGGGTCTCGAGCCGCACGCCCGAGTTGCCGGTCGCCATCACGTTCGCGCGCAGGAGCATGAGCGCGCGGGTCTGATCCGCGGGGAGCGGATCGCCGAGCCCCACCGCGTGCGAGCGGATGAGGTTCACCTGAAGCTGCGACAGATCCGCCTCGGGAATTCGTACCTTGGCGAGGAAACCGAAGCCGGTGTTCACGCCGTACACGGGTTGCCCGGAGCGCGCCCGCGCCTCCACGAGGTCGCGCGCGGCGACCACCGCTTCGCGCGCGTCGTCGCCGAGGGAGACCGTGCACCCGCCGGCCGCGACGCGAACGACGTCTTCGATGGTGAGCGAGCGGCCGTCGATGATGATGGATTCCACGCGCCCTCACATGCCGAGGGCGCGGGGCCGAGGCAAGCCCGTCCTTTTGCTCTGGGTGCGCCGACGGTGTAGATCGCGGCACGTCTTGGCGCTGTTGGCTCGACCCGCGGCGGATGCCGCGCTCATCGTAGACCTGGCTCGCATCGTCGGTGCCCAGCACGTGTCCAGCCTCGACGCGGATCGCATCGCGTACAGCCACGACTGCTGGCCGCGCGACATCCTGCAGATGCGCGCCGGCACCGTCCCCTCGGCGCCCTCGTGTGTGGTGTGGCCCGAGTCCGCGGAGGAGGTCGCGCGAATCCTGCACCTCGCCGACGAGGTCGGCGTCCCCATCGTGCCCTACGGCGCGGGCTCCGGGGTCTGCGGCGGCGCGCGCCCGACCGACGGGGGCATCGTCCTCGACCTCAAGCGGATGCGCCGCATCCGCGAACTCGACGGCGACAACCTGCGACTGGAGGTCGAGTCCGGCATCATCGGCGAGCGCCTCGAGCGCATGTTGAACGCGCGCGGGTTCACGCTCGGTCACTTCCCGTCGTCGATCGGTTGCTCGACGGTCGGTGGTTGGCTCGCCGCGCGCAGCGCCGGGCAGATGTCGACGCTCTACGGGAAGATCGAGGACATGACCCACGGCCTGGAGGTCGTGACCCGCGGGCGCGTGCGGCGGATGATGCTCGGCCCACGCCCCGTCGAGGGGCCGGACTTCAACCAGCTCGTCGTCGGGTCCGAGGGGACCCTGGGGATCATCACCGCGGCGGAGCTGCGCATACGCCCGATCCCCGCGGCGCGACGCATGGCCGGGATGGAGTTCCCGAGCGTGCAGGCCGGCCTCGACGCCATTCGCCGGATGCTCCGCGCGGGGCTGCGGCCGTCCGTCGTCCGCCTGTACGACGCGCTCGACACGATGCTCGGCCGAGGGCACGGCGCGGAGGAGGAGGCCGACGACGGCGTCGGCTCGATCGACGCCCTCGCGACCCGCGCGCAGGGGATGTTCGACGACATCGCGCGCCGCATCCCGAAGCTCGGCGTCACGAACCTCTCCGAACGGCTGCGCGGCTCGCTGATGCGCGGGACGGTGCGCGCCGTGATGGGATCGCCGCTGGTCCTCAACCGGGCGATCGACGTGCTCCCCGACGACGCGCTCCTGATCCTCGGCTTCGAAGGCCACCCCGCGCTGGTCGCCGCCGAGATGGAGACCGCGAAGGTCATCTGCGCCGCGGAGGGCGCGAAGGATCTCGGGCCGGGCCCCGGCGAGCACTGGCTGGCGAACCGCTACAACATGTCCTTCAAGGCTTCGAAGGTGTACGCCTCGGGGCTCTTCGTCGACACGATGGAGGTCGCGAGCACGTGGGATCGGCTGCTGCCGATGTTCAAGGCCGTCCGGCGCGCCATCGCCAAGGATGCCGTGGTGATGGCGCACTTCTCTCACGCTTACGGTGAGGGCTGCTCGATCTACTTCACGTTCGCGGGGGTGGCTTCGGATCCGAAGCACCCCGAGGAGGCGCTCGAGCGCTACGACCGCATCTGGAAGAACGCGCTCGTCGCGGTGCACGAGTCGCAGGGCACCATCTCCCACCACCACGGTGTCGGCGAGTCGAAGGCCGCGGGGATGGCGCGCGAGCACGGGCCGGGCGGGATGCGCGTGCTGTCGGCGCTCAAGGACGCGTTTGATCCCACCGGCATCCTCAACCCCAACAAACTCGGGCTGGAGCGGCACCGCCGCCCACCGCCGCGGCGTGTCCCGCCGACGGCCGTCGGCGCGGAGCAGCACTTCCCGGAGAAGATCGTCGCGGCGGTCGGGGAGAAGAACCTGATCGTCTCGGGCAGCCGCACCACGGTGCGCCCGCCGGACGAGAGCGCGCTGGCCGCCGTGCTGCGCGTGGCGCACCCGCGCGGGATCGCGGTCGTCACGGACCAGACCGGGTTCCGCGCACCGACGGGTGCGGTTCACGTGGATCTGCGGCGCCTGGAGGGCGTCGCGCGGCTCTCGGAGCACTCGCTGTTCGTCGAGGTGGAGTCCGGCGTGATCGTGGATCGCTTGGAGGCGCTCCTCTCTGCGCACGACCTGACGCTCGGTCCGGTGCACCCGCGCTCGGTGATGCGCTCGGTCGGGGCGGCGCTGTCGCGGAACCTGCTCGTCCGGCGCGGTGTGGCGTTCGGCGACATCGCGGACCCGTGTTTCGCCGTGCGCGGGCTCCTCGCGAACGGTGCGCCGATCGAGACCCGCCCCGTGCCGCGCTCCGCGACGGGCCCGGAGCTCGACAAGGCGCTGATCGGTGCGCTGGGGCGGCTCGGCGTGATCACCAAGGCCACGCTCCGGGTCGCCGCGCGGCCTCGGCACGTGCGCGACGTGACGTACCGCCTCGCGTCGATCGCAGAGGCGACGGACTGCGCGCGGATCATCCTGCAGCGCGGGGTGAAACCGGCGGCGGGCCGGGTCTTCGCGGAGGACGGCGGCGCGGTGCTGTCGCTGCGCCTCGTCGCGGCCGAGCCCTCCATCATGCGCGCGCAGCAGACGATCGTGTCGTCCACCGTCGCGCAGTCGTCCTCCCACGAGGCGTCGGACGATCACTCCGCAGAGGGCGGGCGGTTCGACGCGGTGGTCGAGGTCGCGGCGCTGTGGACCCGCGCTGCGGCGACCTTCGAGGCGATGCAGGCGGCGTCGGGCGGTGAGGCCTGGCTCGACTTCATGGCCCCCGAGGGCGTGACGGTCGTGGCCCGGGTCGTGGACCGCGACACGCGGCTGGCGACGGCGAAGGCCGGCGCGGAGTCCGGCGGGCGTATCCTCGCGGGGACGCGGGACATGGCGAGCGACGAAGACAACTTCAGCACCTCCACGGGCGACAACTGGCGCGACGTCCCGATCGACGATCCCGAGCGGCGCGCCGCGACCTGGGACGACATCCGCGAGAAGCTCACCGAGGCGCTCGATCCGACGGGGGTGTTTCGCGAGCGGGAGGTGTCGCCGTGACCAAGTCCCCGCTGCTCGCGGTCCTCGACGAACGCGAGGACAAGGCGATCGACACCTGCACCACGTGCCCGACGCTGTGTCGCTGGTCCTGCCCGGTCGCGGAGGCCGAGGCGCGCGAGACGAGCTCGCCGCACCGCCTCACGATCCTCTCCGGGCTCCTCAAGACCCGCCGGGCGACGGTCGAGACGGTGCGGACGCTGCCGTACCACTGCTCGCACTGCCACGCGTGTACGGAGACGTGCCTGCACGACAACGACGTCCCGCTCGTCCTCTCGATGGCCCGCCAGCGGGTCGTGACGGAGGGCGGGGCGCCCGCGGGCGTGCGCGAGGTGTGCGGACACTTCGGTGTCTCCGGGAACCCGCAGGGGACCTCGCTCGAGGGGCCCGTGCGACGCATCGCCGAGGCGGCCGGCGCGCCGGTCCACCGCACCGCGCCGACCGTGTACCTGCCGGGCTGCGAGACGATCGCCTCCGAGCCGGACGCGGCGGTGAGCTTCCTCCGCGCGGCGTCGTTGTTCGGCGCGCGGAAGGTCGCGCTGACGCCGAGCTCGAGCGGGTGCTGTGGGCTGCCGCTGTTCTGGGCGGGGGAGCTCGACGGGTTCGCGGGGCACGCGGCGCGCTTCGCTTCGCAGCTTCAGGGCGCCGAAAAGATCGTCGTGCACGACGCCGCCTGCGGGCACGCGCTGAAACACCGGTACGCCGACGTCGGGGTGAAGGTGACGGCGAAGATCGAGCACGTGTCGACGTTCCTCGCGCGCCGCCTCCCGAACCACAGCGTCCGCCCCGACATCCCGAAGACCGCGCTGCTCGAGACCTGCGGCCTGAGCCGCGGCCTCGGCGAGCGCGACGCCCCGCGGACGATCCTCGCGCACGCGCTGGGCACACCGCCGATCGAGTTGGGCGCGGCCGCGACGGGCGGGCCCCTGGACTGCTGCGGCGCGGCCGGCCTGCTGCCGCTGTCGGCGCCCGGCACGGCGACCGCGATGGCCGAGGCCCGCATCGAAGCCTTCCGCGCGACGGGCGCGGAGCGGCTCGCGGTCTCGAGCCCGCGCTGCGCGGCGCACCTCAAGTCGGTCGACCCCCGGATCGAGATCGTGGATCCGACGACGTTGCTCGCGCAGATCTGATACCGAGGGCCAGCCATGTACACGTGCGTCATCGTCAACCCCGCGAGCGCCAACGGCGCGACGGGTCGCCACTGGCCGGAGATCCGCGCGGCCCTCGACGACGTGCTGGAGCGCTGGGACAACCAGTTCACCGTCGCGCCCGGCGACGCGACGCGGCTCGCGCGCGAAGCGGTCGAGGCCGGGTACGAGCGCATCGCCTGCGTCGGCGGCGACGGGACGATGAACGAGGTCGTGAACGGCCTGTTCCCGGCGGACGAGGCGATGGGGATCGGCGACGCCCCCACCAAAACCGGCCTCGTCCTCGCGTCGATCCGCGCCGGCACCGGCGGTGACTTCGCGCGTTACCTCGACCTGTCGCACAAGATCCCGGAGGCCGTCGCGCACCTGAAGAGCGGCAAGACCCGCACGTGTGATCTGGGGCTGGTGGAGTACGTGGACCACGACGGCCGCCCCGGGCGGCGCGCGTTCCTGAACATCGCGAGCTTCGGGCTGTCGGGCGTGGTGGTCGACAAGGTCAACCACAGCAGCAAGGCCCTCGGCGGCAAGGCGTCGTTCATGCTCGGGGTGGGGCGGGCGATGGCGAGTTACCGCCGGACGTCGGTGCGCATCTCGGTCGACGGCGCGCCGCTGCACGATGGGCTCCTGGTCACCTGCGCCGTGGCGAACGGGCAGTACTTCGGGGGTGGGATGCGGTTCGCGCAGAACGCCGAGATCGACGACGGCCAGTTCGACGTGGTGGTCCAAGAGCGCACCGGGGTGAAGGAGGTGCTCAACGTGGGGGACCTCTACAGCGGCAAGATGGCGCAGTGGGACTCCGTGAACACACGCCGAGGGGTCACCGTGGAGGCCGAGTCCTCCGATCGTGTGCTGCTGGACGTGGACGGCGAGCAACCGGGCCGTCTCCCCGCGAAGTTCACGCTCGTGCCGGGCCCCGTGCAGGTTCAGGTCCCCTGACCGAGCCTTCGGGCGCACCACCCGTTTGACCGCTCGATTGACCGAGATCTTTCGGGCCCCTAGGATCGCTCGGGCCGGTGGTCGATCCCTCTTCAGCCGCCCTGGCCGACGGCCAGGTGCGAGCCCGCGTCGATGAAGTCCTCGACCGCGTCGGGCTCGACGTGGACGACCTCCCGTCGTCGGTGGTGGAGCGTCTGGCGGCGCGGACTCGGCACCCCGAATCGCGACTGACCGTCGGGCGCTACGTCGTCGTCGGCGAGCTCGGCCGCGGCGGGATGGGCGTGGTGTACGAGGCCTGGGACCCGGGCATCGATCGGCGCGTCGCGATCAAGACGATCGAACCCGACCTCGTGCCCGAAGAGGAGCGCGAGGAGGTCATCGAACGCTTCAAGCGCGAAGTGAAGGTGGTCGGTCGGCTGCACCACCCGGCGATCGTCACGATTCACGACTCGGGGATGGAGCGTGAGCTCGACCCGGTGACGAACCGCCGGGTCCCGTCGCTGTACTACTACGTGATGGAGTACCTCGACGGGCGCTCGCTCGCGCGGGTGCTGCGCGAGGAGCACCGCCTCGAGGACGACGTCGCGGTCACCATCGCGGCGGACATCGCGGAGGCGCTCCAGCTGAGTCACGACGGCGGGATCATCCACCGCGACATCAAACCTTCGAACATTTTCCTGCGCGGAGAGCGCGAGGCGGTGCTGCTCGACTTCGGCATCGCCAAGACCGGGAGCGTCGCGCTGACGCGTCAGGGGCAGATCCTCGGGACGCCGAGTTATCTGGCGCCGGAGCGCCTCCGCGAAAAAGAGATCGCGATCGACGGGCGCGCCGACATCTTCTCGCTCGGCGTCCTGCTCTTCACGATGCTGACCGGTGAAGCGCCGTTCGTCGGCGAGGACGTCTACGAGGTCATCGACAAGATCGCGAAGGCGTCGCACCCCAAGCTCGGGCGCGACACACCCAGCGGGCAGGCGCTCTCGCAGGTCATCGACCGGATGCTCGCGAAGGACCCGGCCGCGCGCTACGCGACGGCGGGTGAGGCCGCGCAGGCGCTGCGGCACGTCCAGTCGCTCTTCTTCGTCTCGGACGCGGCGACGCCGCGGGATCTCGAGGAGGAGGCGACGAGCGAGCGCGAGACGACGAGCCCGTCGGCGCCGACGCCGCTCGCGCCGCATCACCACGCGGACGACGAGGACACCGGTCGCGTCGCCGCGCCGCCCCCCGAGGAGACGGAGGCGGAGCACCGGCTGCCGGCGCGTCCGCCCAGCGCGCCGCCCGAGACGGAGCTGCTGGAGAACGCGGTCCAGCCGCCGCCGATGCCGACGAAGGTGACGCCCCCACCGCTGCCGAGGCCCTCGGCGTCGGACGTGGACGCGGTGACGTCGTCGGGCATCTCGGACGGCGAGACGGAGATCGCGCCTTCACATCGCGAGGCGCCGGTGCGCGTCGCGGACGTCCTCGGTACGCGGCCCGAGCTCGCGCTGCAGCGCGAGACGCGCGAGCTGATGCCCGGCGGCAAGCCGCAAATCGCGGACCTCATCGCGGAGGAGCTCGAACCGTCCTTCGGCCCGATGCCGGGCGACGACACTTCACCCTCGCTCGCGGTGCCGCTCGGCGACAGCGACAAGACCGCGGATGGCGAGCCGGCGCCGGACATCTACGCTTCGCACTCGCTGTCGAACGACGAATCGACCGACGAGGGCCACGACGCCGAGACGGTGGCGGACCCGTCGCGGCGGGTGCCTTCGAACATTCGCAACGCGCCGCTGCGATCGCACCAGGGCAACGTGGAGACCGAGCAGGTCATCCGCGCGCAGCCGGCGAAGAAGAAACGTTCGTCGCGCATCGAGGCGTCGCTGGTCGACGAAGACGATGTCGTCGTGAAGCCGGCGCCGCTCGAAGCGCTCAAGCCGGACGAGCTCCCCACGCAGACCGGGTTCCAGCTCCCGAAGGGCGGGGAGGCGCCGGTGGTGACGGGCGCGCCGGTCACGGGTGACGTCGTCCGGGCGCGCGGCGACAGCCAGGTGCAGGATCCAGCGGAGGCGAACCCGACGGACGTGCACGTCGAGGGCGTCGGGCGGGAGATCGAGCTCGACCCCGGCTCGGGCTCGATGCCGGAGCTGGACGTCCCGCGCAGCGCCGCGGTGGCGCGCAAGACGTTTGGCACGGACCGCGCGCCGAACGCGGAGCGGAAGCGCCCGAACCCCGTGCAGGTGCGCGTGACGGGCAAGCCGCTGTCGAACGCGCCCGAGGACCGGATGCGGATGATCCGGCGCCGCGGGATCCTGCTGCTGTCCGCCACGCTCGCGTCGGTGGCGATCGGGCTGTTCCTCGGCCGGCTCAAACAGCCGTCACCGAAGAAGGTCACCTACACGGGCGCCGCCGAGACGGCGGAGGAGGGGGGCCCGAAGATCGCGCCCCGCGTGGTCACGGTGAATTCCGACACCATGGACCCGCCGCTGCAGCGGCCGCGCGCGGCGAAGGAGCAGTACCGCGACGCCGTCGCGGCGCGTGCGTCGAACCACCTGGAGGACGCGGTGCGTCTGTACGCCGCGGCGGTGGCGCAGCTCGACCCGTCCGACGAGCTGCACGCGGAGGCGCTCCTCGGTTACGCGGACGCGCTGCGGGACACCGGCGACAACGCCGAGGCGATCAAACACTACCGCGAGCTGCGCAGGCTGCACTCGACCACGCTGGAGGCCGACAAGGCGAAGGTCGCGCTCGCCGCGCTGGGCGCGTGGCGGCCGCGGCGCGCGGATCCGCCGCCGGCGCCGCCCCCGTCGACGGAGCCGAAACGCAGCGCTCCGGCGGCGAAGCTCGCGCCCGTCGAGAACAAGAAGAAGACGATCCCGATCACCGACGACATGACGCCGAACGACAAGTGCGTCGCCATCCTCCGGAACCACCTCGACAACAACCGCGAGGCGGTCCGCGCGCTGGAGGCGTTGGAGGGGCAGCACCCGAACGCGTCGTGTGTGTATTGGAACCTCGGCCGGAAGTACGAAAAGCTCTCCGACCTCCGGGCGGCGCTCGACGCCTACAAACGTTTCCTCGTGCTCGCGCCGAAATCGCAGAAGCGCGGCGCCGTCGAGGCCCGCATCGAAAAGCTCGAGGCGAAGCTGCGGCACTGAACGAATTCCGCGCGCGGGGCGGGCCGCGGGTCGGCTATGCTCGCCGCGGTGGTCCGCCTCAACACCCGCGAAGTGACGCGTGTCTACGCGCTCGCGATCCTCGCGGTGCTGTGTCTGGTCCCGTCGGTGGGTCGGCTGTGGCTCCCGGCCGAGACGCTCACGCCGATGCCGGTCTGCGAGGACGCGGCGCGGGTGGACGGCGCCGTGCGTTGTGGGGTCGCGGGGGCTGCGCTCGCGCCGGTCCAGGGGCTGTGGGCGGGACGCAAGATCGCGCTCGCGGAGGCGACGGCCGAAGACCTCGAGATGGTGCCCGGGATCGGCGCGAAGCTCGCGGCGCGGATCGTCGAGGACCGCGCGCTCTACGGTCCGTTCACGTCCGTCGAAGATCTTCGACGCGTGCGCGGGATCGGCGTGAAGCTCTCCGCGCGCGCCGCGATGTTCTTCACCGTTCGCTGAGCAGGCCCGCGATGAACCGCGAAGGCGCGGCGGGGAGGGGGCCCGACGGGGTCATCGCGGCGCGCGGCACGGAGAGGATCAGGGAGTCCTTCGCGCGCGTCGCGGCGACGAAGAGGAGGCGGCGCTCCTCGTCTTCGTCCTCCGCGTGGGACGGTGGGAAGGCGCCGTCGTTCACGCGGAGCACCGCGACGATCGGCCACTCCAAACCCTTCGCCTGGTGCACGGTGCTGAGCGTGATGTGGTCGCGTCCGTCGTCGAGAGGCTCCGATGCGAGCGCGACGTCGGCGAGCAGGTCCGTGAACCGGGAGTGCTCGCGCGCGAGGTGCGCCACGGGCCCGAGTACGGCGCGGTGCTCGGCGAACGGCGGCGAGTCGAGGAGGGCTTCGATCGCTTCGGCGGGTGAGCGATGGAGCAGGTCGTCGAGCCGATGGGCGAGGGGGACGAGGTTCGGGACGCGCCGGAGGAACGTGAACGGGGCCTCGCGGTTCGTCGCGACCAGCGCGCGATCCGCGGTGACCGCGCCGACGCCGGGTTCGGCGCGGATGACAGCGCGCCAGGCGTCGTCGTCCGCCTCGCCGGCGAGCACCGCGAGGTAGGCCGATAGCAGTGGGGTCGCGTCGAAGTAACGTCGCGCGCCGCGGAGCGCGTACGGGAGCGCGGCGTGTGCCAAGGCGGCTTCGATCGCTTCGCCGTGGCTGTGGAGGCGAAAGAGCACCGCGATGTCGCCGGGGCGCGCGCCCGCTTCGAGGTGGCGGCGGATCGTGTTCGTGAGCTGCTCCGCCTCGTCGGCTTCGTCGAAGGGCGCGAGGTGGGTGACGTCGGGCCCGGACGATCGTGCGGCGACGAGAGGCTCCGCGCGCGGCAGCGGCGCCGCGATCGCGTTGGCGATCCGCACCACGGCCGGCGGGCATCGGTAGGTCGTGGTGAGGGTGAAGACCGTCGTGCGCGGATCGTCGGCGAGCTCGAGGATGTTCGCGTGGCGCGCGCCGCGGAACGCGTAGATCGACTGGAGCGCGTCGCCGACCGCGAAGCGATGACCGCCGAGCCGCGCGGCGATGCGCGCTTGGATCGGGTTGGTGTCCTGGAACTCGTCGACGAGCACGTGGTCGACGTCGGTCGGGGGGCGTCGCAGGAGGAGGAGCTCCCAGGCGACCAGGAGGTCGTCGAAGTCCAACGCGCCGCGCCGCGCCTTGGCGTCGGCGAAGCGGTCCGCGACCTCCTCGAGCGGTAGGTTCGACTCGAACCGGCGCACGCGGGCGGCGTGGGCGAGATCGACGTCCGCGTTGACGGCGTAGGAGAGCACGTCGAGGAGCCCGGGCGGTGGCGGGCCTTCGATGGCCTCCGCGAGCGCGGCGGCGGCGCCGCGGCGGTCGAGGATGGTGAGGCGCTCCGGGAGCCCGATCTCGGCGCCTCGTTCGCGCAGGTGGCGGTACGCGAGCTGGTGGAAGGTCCCGGCGCGGACACGCGTGGCGCGCGACCCGAGGTGGGCGGCGGCCCGTTGGATCATCGCCCGGGCCGCACGGTTGGTGAACGTGGCGAGGACGATCCGCTCTGGGGCCACGCCGCGATCCACGAGCCGCGCGACGCGGTGGACGAGGGTGTTGGTCTTGCCGCTCCCCGCGCCCGCGAGGACCAGGATCTGTTCGTCGTCGCAGAGGACGGCGGCGCGCTGGTCGGCGTCGAGGCCGCTGTCGTCGAAGGCCACCGTGGGCGTGTGGTTAGAAGAAGGTGTACGCGAAGTCGAGCAGCAGCCCCTCGGTGCGCGCGACGCCGTAGCCGTCCGGAACGAAGGTGAGGAGCCCGGCGACGCCGAGCTCGACGCCGTCCGCTTCGGGGAGGAAGAAGCGAACGCCGGGGAGCAGCCGCACGATCGTGTCGCCGACCGCCGGGGGCGGCTGTCCTTCGCGCTCGGAGATCGCGGTGACGCCGTCGGCCTCGACGACGAAGCCGACGTGATCCGTGAGCAGGTAGGAGACCTGCGCGTTCCAGCCGAGCTTGCCGCCGATCGCGCCGACGCGGGTGCGATCCGGCGCGCCGTCGAACGCGGTGACCTCCAGCTTCAGCGCCAGGCCCTGGCGTGCGTAGTGGTAGCCGATACCCGCCTCCACGACGGAGGTCGCGAGCCGATCCGCGACGTGGACGACGAGGAGCGGGGCGAAGCGGTGGTGGCCGATCCCGAAGGGGGCCTTGAGGACCAGCTCGAACGGTCCCGAGTCCTCGCGCGCGGAGGAGTCGACGGGGAGCCGCAGGTCCAAGAACCACAGCGACACGTCGGCGCGGCCCACGAGGGCCATCGTGCCGTCGCCGCCGCCTGGCTCACCGCCGTTGGCGAAGCGCTTGCGCCCGAACGCGGTGAACACCCGAGCCGACAGCTCGGGGTAGATCTCGCGGCCGAGGAAGGGATCCAGGTACACCCGGCCCTCGTCGCGGTGGGCGATGTCGCGGACGAGGGGGATGGTGACGGGGTCGTCGGCCTCGATGGGCGCCTGCGTGCGCCCGTCGGCGGCGTCGCGCGGGACGACCTCGAAGCGGGTCTCCTCGACGCCCATGGCGTCCACGAGGTCCGGGACGTCGTCCTCTGCCCAGGCGGGCGAGGTCATGAGCAGGGCGGGGAGGCCGAGGAGGCCGACGAGGATGCGCCGCATGGACGCAGGATACCCGGTCTTGGGACCGCGAATCACCCGAGGCGGGTCTTAGACGCCGGGGCCCTTCTTCTGCTGGCCCTTCACCACGTCCATCACCGTCTTGTAGATGACGCGGTAGGCCTCGCTGATCTTGGCCGGGTTCTTTTCGTTCGTGACGCTGACCATCGCAGCGGTGACCTGGGCGGTCGCCTCGATGGCGGCTTTGGTGATCTCGAGCTGTTGGCTCGACATCATGGCTCGCTCTTCGTCCTTCTTGCCACCGGGCCGCATGTGAAGAACCTCTGGAGCGATTTTAGGATGGAGAAGATGGGACTTGAACCCACGACCTCTGCATTGCGAACGCAGCGCTCTCCCAGCTGAGCTACTCCCCCAACGGAGGACCAGGTCTCTACACAGTGTCCGTCGTAAGGGCAAGGAAAATTCAGCGTATTTTGACGGCGGTATCGGTCGTCTGATAGCACTGCCATCCGATGTCGGCGGGTGACACCGAGTCCCCCTCCTCAGAGGTCGAAGAAAGCGCAGGCAACGGAAAGAGCGCGAACGGCGCAGCGCCGAAGGATGCCGCGAAGACGCACGCATCCATCACGGAGCTGGAGCTTCAGTTCGCGCAGAATCCGGAGTCGAACGCGTTCGTAGATCTCTGTGAGGCTTATCTGGCGCAAGGCCGCTTCATGGAGGCGATGGTCGTCTGCAAGAAGGGCATCAAGGCGCATCCGGATGCCATTGATGGCCGGATTCTGCTCGCGCGCGTGTACGCGGAGCAGAAGAAGTACAAGCGCGCGCTCACCGAGCTCGACAAGCTCGCCGAGTCGCACGGCGAGGCCGCGCCGGTCTTCCTCGCGCGCGGGCGTGTGCGCATCGCGAGTGGATCCAAGGACGACGGCGTCGAGGATCTGAAGCGCGCCGTCGATCTCGATCGCGGACTCGCGGAAGCGTCGAGCCTCCTCGCCGAACACGGGATCACGTACCCGGAGCCGGAGCCCGAACCGGAGCCCGCGCCCGCTGCGCCGCCCCCTCCGCCGCCCGCGAGCGTCGATCTCGTCGCAGCTTCGCAGGATCTCCCGTCGATGCCGCCGCGCGGCGTGTCGGTCACGCCCGCGCAAGCGCGGCCCGGATCCGGCGTTCAGATCTCGCCCGTGCTGGCGCCGTCGTCGAGCACCGGCGACTTGCCGATCTCCGGTGGGGCGCCGATCTCCGGTGGGGCGCCGATCTCGGGCGCGGCCCCGTTGTCCGGACGACCCGCGCCGCTGCCGCGCTCCAACTCGATCCTGCCGGGGCGCGCGAACTCGGTCGTGCCGCAGATCCTCGAGGGCGAGGACGAGCTGGAGAAGATCGCGCAGGCCGTCGCGCAGGAGAAGCCGGATCGCGGTCGTCCGAAGACGACGTTGATCCTCGTCGCCGTCCTCACGGTCGTGGGGCTCGGGCTCATCGCGCAGCGGCTGATCTCCAAGGCGACGGTCGAAGCGATCGATCAACTCACGACGAAGGCCGTGCCCGCGTTCAACCGCGACACCTACGGCAGCTACAAGGCGGCGGCGGGTTACCTCGAAGAAATCGTCGAGGACCACGACGAAGACCACGCGCTGTCGCTCGGGCGGCTCGCGCACACGTACGCGATCCTCTGGGGCGAGCACGGCGAGAGCGACCTGAAGCCGAAGCTCGACGCGATCCTCGCGAAGGCCCAGGCCAAGGCGCCGCGTGTCTCCCACACCGTGGCCGCCGCGGCGCTCACGGCGCTGTACGACGGCAGCGATCGTCACGCGTCCGCTGAGAAGGCGGCGAAGATCGCGCAGCCTTACATTCAAGAGAATCAGGCCGGCGGCGCCGCACCGACGCACGCGGACGTCGCGCTCGCGCTCGCGGAGTTGCGGCTCGGCGAGTACGAGCAGGCGACGCGATCGCTGGCGCGCGTGAAGGAGGTCCTCCCGGGGAGCGTGCGCGCGAAGGTCTGGCACGCGCGCGCGGCGTATCGTGCGCGCCGTACCGGGACCGCGGTCGCAGGCTTCTCGGCGGCGCTGCGCGCGGAGCCGAGTCACCCCGGTGCGTTGGCCGGGCTTGCGCTCGCGCGGCTCGACCGCGGCAACCTCAAGCTCGCGGCGGCGGACCTGTTGCGGTTCGACAAACTCGCCCGCGAGCAGCCGAAGAACATCTCGCCGCGTGACCAAGCGATGGCGGAGTTCGCGCGCAGCGAGATCCTGCGTTCGGCGGGTGAGGACGCGAAGGCGACCGGGGCCTACGAGCAGGCGGTCCGCCTCGACCCGAGCAACGCAGACTTCCCGTTCGGGCTCGGCCGGTGGTTGCTCGAACAGGATCGCGCGAAGGAAGCGATCGAGCCGCTGCAGAAGGCGGTCGACATGGAGCCGTACCGTTGGGCGTTCCTCGTGGAGCTGGCGGAGGCGAAGATGCGCAACGGCCAGTACGACGAGGCGAAGAAGGCGATCGACGATGCGCTCGCGAAGGCGCCGAACGACTCCGAGGCGCTGATCGCGAAAGCGCGGTGGCTGCGTCGCACGAAGCAGGCGAACACCGAGAGCTACCTGAAGGGGCTCCTCGAGAAACACCCGACGATGCGCATGAACGTGCACCTCGAGCTGGGTCGGCACTACCGGCGCCTCAACCGCCTCGACGAGGCGAAGAAGGAGCTCGAGACGGCGATCGAGAACATGAGCCGTCACCCGCTGTCGGAGCAGGCCGACGTCCTCATCTCCTACGGGCGCCTCATGGACGACCGCGGCGAGGCGGTGACGGCGGCGAACTCCTTCGAGAAGGCGGCGCAGATGGGCGCGCTCGAGGGCTGGTACCGGCTCGCGTACACCCTCGCGAAGAACCGCACCGACAAGGACAAGGCGCTGAAGGCCTGCGACGAGTACCTCGAGGCCGGCAACTCGCTGCGCTACTCGAAGAGCGCGCGCGTGTTGTGTGATTCGCTGCGTTAGCGCAGCGGAAACTGCATCTCGACGACGGCCGACTCCGGCCTCGCCGGATCGAACGGCGCGACGAAGACCTCGCGCGTCGGTGCGCCGATACGATAACCCCGGGCCTCGACGAACCGCGCGACACGCGCGGACGCGACGTGGGATCGCTCCGGCGGACCCGTGCGGACGCAGACAGCCATCGTGTGCACCTCCGCGACCCGGCGAGGCGCGATCCATCCGTCGTCCAGCGCGATGGGGGGTGGCGGGTCGCCGACGAAGAACCCGATCTCCAGGTCGAGCGCGTCGGGCTCGAACGTCTCAGCGTGTGCGAGCACGGCGAGCTGTCCGAGGTTTCGCTTGGAGACGGTCGTGGTCACGGCGCGCATCACGCGGCCGAGTATCACTTTGGCTTCGTCGAAGGAGCGCACCGTCCTGCGGATCGCGAACAGGGTCCGCGCGGGCTCGCTGCGAACGATGACGTCATCGTCCACGAGCGAGCCTGCGTCGTCGAGCTGTGCGATGCGCGCTTCGATGTGTCGCAGTCGCGCCTGCTCTCGATCGATGGTCTCGGCGACGCGCGTCCGTCGCTCTTCGAGCAGGCCCCGCAGCGACTCCGGATCGACCTCGTCGTCGAGGAGCGGTGGGATCGCCTCCAGCTCGAAGCCGAGCTCCTTGAGCACGAAGATCCGGTTCAGCCGCGAGAGCTGCGCCGCGCCGTAGTACCGGTAGCCCGTGTCGGCATCGACCGTAGCGGGCTTCAGGAGCCCGAGCTGATCGTAGTGACGAAGCAACCGGGTCGACACGCGCGCCACGCGCGAAAACTCACCGATCGAGAGCACGGTCCGCCTCGCTCACCGCACGGCGCGCTCGATCAGGCCGAGGTCGAGGGTGGGCACCTCGCGCGCGGCGAGCAGCTCGGTCGAAAGGTGCTTCTGGAAACCGTCGCCGGCGAGCGTCGCCGCGAGGTGGCGATGCAGCCCCGGGTGACTGTGCGGATCGATCGAACATCCCGCGTAATGGTAGTTCATCAGGATGGACGCGACGGTGATGTCCGCGACCGAAAGCATGTCGCCGGCGAAGAAGCCACGCCCCCCGAGCTGCGCCTCGAGGTAGTCGAGCCGAGCCGGGATGGCCTCGAGCGACCGGCGAATCAGCGCCTCGTTGGGCTCCCGGCCGAGCGCGATCCGCGCGAACGCACGCTCCGCGAGGAGGCCGTGCAGCACGTGCGGTTGCAGCGCGCCGTCGACGTACTCCTCGATCCAGAGCGCACGCGCGTACGCTTCAGGCTCGGCCGGGTAGAGCGGGCGTTCGGGGAACCGGCGCTCGAGGTACAGGTTGATCACCGACGAGTCGGCGACGGTGACCTTCCCGCTGCGGAGCACCGGGATCTTCGCGAGCGGGCTGAGCTCTCGCCAGTCCGGGGGCGGGGCCATCGGTCCCTCGCTCATGAGCGGGACGACCGGGACCAGGCGGAACGCGATCGCCTTTTCGTGCAGGGCCACGAGGACCTTGCGGGTGTGTGCGGAAAACGGGACGCCGAGAATTTCGAGCATCGAAGAACCTCCTGGCTCCCGACGCTCGGGCTTGACGCTACGTCAAGGTCAAGCGCGGTTCGATGGTCGCACTCAGCGCGGGCGGCGGTCGTGATACGTGCGGCACTCGAGCCCCGACCTCATCTTCGCGACCCCCATGATGAAGGGGCGGTCGCGGTTGTCCTTGGCCTCGCCGAAGTGTTCCAGCGCCTCGGCCGTCAGCGTCCTCGGCTCGCCGTCGGTGACGTACGGATCGTGGACCACGAACCGCCCCTGATCATCTTGTCGCGTCACGAGGACCACGTGGCTCGAGAAGTCGTCCGGCTCGTCGGGGGGATCGGACCACGGCAGCACGAAGCTGTTGCCCCGCACGATCACGTGCGCGCCCGCGTCGAGGAGCTCGCGCACGCCGGCGGCGGTGACGTAGGGGCGCTGCTCGAAGTCGATGTCCATGCCTTCGGCGATCTTCCCGAGCCCCTCGACGGTGGTCCCGGCGCGGCTCGTCGAGCCCCAGCGCCCGGCCGCCATGATCGCGGCGCGTACCGAGGCGGTCCGCGGGATGACGCCCCACGCGATCCCGGCCATGACCATGCACGTCGGGGCACAGGCGACCTCGTCGAAGCCCGTGTCGTGGCCGAGCTGCGAGAGCACGGGCGGCGGCGACGACTCGACCAGCTGGTGCGTGTGCAGCTGCTGCACGCGCCGCGGCGTCCCCAGCTTCGGTCGTTCGAAGCCCCAGTCGAGCGGGCGGATGCGGGGGCCGGGCGGCAGAGGCACGATGGGTTATCGGCCTCGGGGCGGCCCGTGTTGCGGGCCCGTCAGTCTTCGACGATCTCCAGGCCTTCTTCGAAGTACTGGTTGATCATCTTCATCAGGCGGTCGCGATCGAAGAGCTCGACGGGGGCGTCCTCGGCTTCGAGGCGGCCGTCTGGCGTGAAGGTGCCGGTCGTGAACAACAGACCCTTGCTCACGTACGCGCTGCGCGTGGCGCGGATGAACTTGCCGACGGCGGGGGCGTCGAGCTTGCCGGTGTCGCGCGGCGCGGTGATGCAGTGCACGAGGAGCTTGCCGCCCGTGATCGGCTCGGGGTTCTCGGCGTAGATCTCGATCACCTCGTTCGCGCCGCCCTGCAGGCGGTCGATCTCGAGGCCCATCTTGTCGAGGAGCTCGGCGACGATTTTGCCGAGCTGTTCGGCGTCGAGGTCGACCAGCGGTGAGTTGTTGGACTCACGCTTGAGGTCGACGGGCGGCGGACGCGGCGAGCTGATCGCGATGAGGAGGATCAGCAAGAACCCCGCGCAGATGGCGCCGAAGAAGAGGAGCAGGACACCCAAACGGTGGCCTACATCGCCTTCTCGACCATGCTCTGGATCTGTCCCTTCGCGACGGCGCCGACGATCTGCTGGACCGGCTGTCCGCCCTTGAACACCAGGAGGGTCGGGATGCTCATGACGCCGTAGGTCTGCGCCACGGAGGGGTGCTCGTCGATGTTGACCTTGCCGACCTTCGCCTTCTCGCCGAACTCACCGGCGAGCTGCTCGACGGCGGGGGCGATCATGCGGCACGGCGCACACCAGGGCGCCCAGAAGTCCACCAGCACCGGGACGTCCGATTCGAGGACCTCTTGCTGGAAGTTGTCGGAGGAGAACTCGACCACGTTTTCAGCCACTGTCGTACCTTCCTTTTCCGAGGGCTCAACCCCGGGGCCGCTCGGTCGATTCCCGGCCGCGCGACGGACTGCTTTCGGCCCCTGGCATAGCAGATCGACGGGGCGACGCGCACCACGCTTTTCTCGACTTTCGAACCAAACAGGTGAACCCTATACTTCGATCGCGGTCCCCATGGCAGAGCTCCACCCCCGCATGTTCATCGCCCACTCGACGCTCGAAGCCTGGGTCGACTCCGGCAACGTCGACGTCGCGGACAACGTCGTCGTCCTCAACAACCTCGGTCGCGCCTACGAGCTGTCGCCCGCGGTTCGGTTCCTTTCGGTCGTCCCGGAAGGCGCCGCGCCCGAGCTGCTCGGCAAGGTGCTGACGGAAGAACGCATCGTCGAGCTCGGCGGCGAGCTGATGGGTGAGTCCGTCCTGTTCGGCGAGGCCGCGTTCGAAGTCGAGACCGGCTTCGTCGGCACGCTGCGCGCGTCCTGATAAGGTACACGTCGAATGGCACTCCTGCTGCTCAAGGTCGCCGCCGTCATCTACGTGCTCGCGGCCGGGCTGGGCCTCGTGCAGCTGAGGTGGCCACGCCTGTCCGGCGACCGCACGGTCATCGTCGGGCTGTCGATCGCGTTGCTCGCGCACGCGCTCGCGCTCGGCGGGCGCACGGTGGAGATCGGCACGTTCCCGTTGTCGACGCTCGCGGACGGCCTGTCGCTGTTCGGTTTCCTCGCGGCGATGATCGGCATCGGCATCGCCTGGCGATCCGGTGTGCCGCAGGCCGCGGCGCTCGTCGCGGTGTTGGTCGCGGTGCTGACGATCATGGCGGCCGGGATGGACCCGGGCGGCGCCGGGCCCGAGCGGCTGCGCTCGCCGTGGCTCCCGGTGCACATCGCGTTGGCGTTCCTCGGGGAGGCGTCGTTCGCCGTCGCGGGGATCGTCGCGATCGTCTACCTGATCCAAGAGCGCCGCCTGAAGACCAAGCGGAAGAAGATCAAGAAGATCGGCACGGGGCTGCACAAGCTCCCGGCGCTCGAGATTCTCGACAACGTCAGCGCGCGGCTGTTGCAGCTCGGCTTCCCGATGATGGCGCTCGGCCTCGTCGCGGGCGCGATCTACAGCAAGCAAGTCAGCGGGACGTACTGGACGTGGGGGCTCCTCAACACGGTGAGCCTGCTCGTCTCGATCCTGTACGCGTTGCTGCTCCACTTCCGCCTGACGATCGGGTGGCGCGGGCGCAAGGCGGCGTTGCTCACGTTGGTCGGCGTGCTCGCGACGCTCGTCGCGCTCGTCGGGCTCGGGTTGGCGGGCGTCGGCGCCCACGGGCAGGACTACGTGTCGTGAGGTTCGCGGTCATCGGGCTGTCGCACCGGACGGCTTCCATCGAGCTGCGCGAACGCTTCGCCCACCACACCCGCGATCTCGCGAAGGCGCTCGAAGCGGTCCAGGAGCTGGAGACGGTCGACGAGGCGTGCATCGTCTCGACGTGTAACCGCGTCGAGTTCTACGTCGCCGGCGGCGCCGAGCCGAAGACGCTCTCGCGCGCGTTGCGCTCGCATCTGCTCGCGTTGTCCGGCCTCCCGCCGGCGGAGCTGGATCCGCACCTGTACGTGCACGAGGGCGAGCGTGGGCTGCACCACCTGTTCCGCGTGGCGTCGTCGCTCGACTCGATGGTCGTCGGTGAGCCGCAGATCCTCGGGCAGGTGAAGGAGGCGTACCGCTCCGCGAGCGAAACCAAACACGCTGGCGCGGCGCTGACGCGCGCGTTCTCGAAGGCGTTCTACATCGCGAAGCGCGTGCGTACGGAGACGGGTGTCGCGGAGAACGCGGTGTCGATGAGCTTCGCGGCGGTGGAGCTCGGCAAGGAGATCTTCGACACGCTCGAGGGCAAGCAGGTTCTCCTGATCGGCGCGGGGAAGATGGCGGGGTTGGCGTCGAAGCACCTGATGTCCTCCGGCGTGCAGCAGGTGCGCGTGGCGTCGCGTTCGATGGAGTCGGCGCAGCGGCTGGCGAACGAGATCGGCGGGCTCGCGTCGAGCCTCTCGGATCTTCCGATCCTCCTGAACGAGGCGGACATCGTGATCTCCTCGACGGCGGCGCCGGGGTACGTGGTCGACAAGAAGATGATGGCGAAGGTGGTGCGCAAGCGTCGCTACCGGCCGATCCTCTTCGTCGACATCGCGGTGCCGCGCGACGTGGATCCGGACGTCGCGGATCTCGACAACGTCTTCGTCTACGACGTCGACGATCTCGAGCAGGTCCTCGAGCTCAACCGCGAGAGCCGCGCGCGCGAGGCGGCGGCGGCGGAGGCGCTGATCGACGAAGAGCTCGCGGGTTACGTGCGCTGGTCGAAGTCGCAGCAGGTCGTGCCGATCATCAAGGCGCTGCGGACCCACGCGATGCGCGTCGCGGCGGCCGAGGTCGACCGCACGACGTCCAACGTCAAGAACGCGGACAAACGCACGCTGCAGAGCATCAAGGCGATGAGCAACGCCATCGTGAACAAGATGCTGCACCCGGTGATGACGGCGCTGAAGGAAGAGGGCGCCAGCGGAGATCCTCAGCCGATGATCGACGCGCTCGTCCGCCTGTTCGATCTCGAGGAAGCCGTGCGCGCCGCCGAGGCCCCGCCCGAGCCGAAGGCCGAGGCCGCCGACAACGTCGTCGAGCTCCGTCCGAAGGACCAGGCGCACGGAGACGGTTCCAGCTCATGAAGATTCGTATCGCTACGCGTAAGAGCCCGCTCGCCGTCTGGCAGGCGGAGCACGTCGCGGCGCGCCTCGCCGAGGTGTCGCCGGGGCTCGAGGTCGAGCTCGTCCCGCTGTCGACGAAGGGGGACAAGATCCTGGACCAGGCGCTGTCGAAGGTCGGCGGCAAGGATCTGTTCGTGAAGGAGATCGAAGCTGCGCTGCTCGACGGGCGCGCCGAGGTCGCGGTGCATTCGTTGAAGGACATGCCGACCGCGCTTCCGGATGGGCTCGCGATCATCGCGTTCCCGCCGCGCGAGGATCCGCGCGACGCGTTGGTGTCGACGAAGGGCTACACGCTCGACACACTCCCGTTCGGTGCTGTGCTCGGGACGTGTTCGCTGCGGCGCGCGGCCCAGATGCTACGGCGGCGGCCGGATCTGAAGATCGTCCCGATCCGCGGGAACGTGCAGACGCGCCTGCAGAAGCTCGACGACGAGAACATGGACGCGACGATGCTCGCGTACGCCGGTTTGTTGCGGCTGGGGATGAAGCGCACCGCTTCGCACGTGTTGTCGGTGGAGGAGTCGCTGCCCGCGATCGGGCAGGGCATCCTCGGCGTCGAGACGCGTGTGGACGACGAGGCGACGAACGCGATCGTCCGCCAGCTCGACGATCCCGCTGCGCGCCACGCGGCGCAGATCGAGCGTGCGTTCCTGCGCCGCCTGGAGGGCGGCTGCCAGGTGCCGATCGCGGGGCACGCGACGATGACCGGGGACGAGGTGGCGTTCACGGGGCTCGTCGCGTCGCTCGACGGGCAGACGGTCTACGAGGGCACACGTTCGGGCGCACCCGACGCGGCGCTCGGCACGGACCTCGCGGACGAGCTCCTCGGCGCGGGCGCGAAGGCGATCCTCGACGGCCTGAAGGCCGCCGGATGACCATGGCCGGCCGCCGCGTGCTGGTCACCCGAGCGCGCGCGCAGGCGGGCTCGATGATCGACGCGATCGAGGCGGCGGGGGGCATCGCGATCGCGGTGCCGGTGATCGAGCGTTCCTTCGACGTGGATCCGACGCCGGTGCGGGCGGCGCTCGCGGGGCGGATCGACGCGGTGGTGCTGACCTCCGTCAACGCGGTCGAAGGCGTTGGCCGGCACCTGAGCGCGCCCGTCGACGCGCCGGTGTATTGCGTGGGGCCCAAGACGGCGCGCGCCGTCGATGCGGCGCGCTTCACGGGCGAGCGCGTCGTCCCGGACGCCGAGTTCCGTGCGGAGTCGGTCGTCGCGGCGATCGCGGAGCGCTGGCCGGGCGGTGGCGCCCGTCTTGTCCTCCCGCGCGGCGCCCACGGCCGCGAGCTGCTCCTGGACGAGCTCACCGCGCGAGGCTTCGAGGTCGCGGCCCCCGAGGTCTACACGATTCGATGGCGCCGCTGGACGCCCGAGGAGCGCGAACGAGCCGAGCCCGCGGACATCGTGACCTTCCTCAGCGGCAGGACGCTAGAGGCGCTCCTGGAGGCCTTCGACGACGCCCGGGGCTACCTCGAGCGCCGCACCGTCGCGGTCATCGGCCCCGTCGCCGCCGAGGCCGCGGAGACGTTGGGCGTGCGCGTCGATGTCGTCCCGACCGCAGCGACGGTCGAGGCGCTCGTCGAGGCACTCATCGCCGAACGTTCAGTCTAGAACTCGCGCCGACGTTCGTCGTTCGCGCCGACTTCGCGGCGTCGACGCGCGCCACGAGGCTCCGCACGCGACGCCGAGCGATCATGCGTGCGACTCCGGCGCCAACCGCGAGCGCCAGCGCGGCGAGCGCGCCGAGCGCCGCGAGTCCTCCCAGGGCCGAGAGGCCGCCGAGCGCGGTTAGCAGACTCTCCGGATCCGCCGGGCCGAGAGACATCGCTCTGCCGACGAGCGCGAACGAGAACACGACGCCGACCGTGACGAGCGCAGCGAGGCTGGCGAGTGCCCTCCGAATGGCCACGGATCGATGGGTGTCACGCGTGGGCGCGGGACAAGGGAAATCGGGCGCAGGAGCGCGTGTGTCGATGCGCCTTGGATGACCGCATGAAGCGGCCGGGTTTGCTTGTCGCGCCCCGACCCCGTAGTACGCCATCGAAGATGTCGGTCCCCAGCGAGCACACGCCGCCCACGTACAAGGTCGTCGAGCTTTCCACGGTCACCGACGAGGCCATCGAGGACACGCTCAACGAGTGGACGGCCGAGGGGTGGGTCTTCGACGGGATTCAGTTCGCGATGCGCGAGAGCAGCAAGCGGCCCGCGATGGCGTTCATCGTGTTCACGCGGCGGCCGCCCGCGGCCTCAGCCTAGGCCATAACGCCGCTCCGCTTCGCGGACCGCCTTGGCACAGTCTTCGGACCGGCCGCATCCGCGACCGGCCTCAGCCTAGAGAGCCTTCGGGCCGCGGAGCGCGGCGCCTTCCGCGTCCAGCAGTCGCTTCGGCAGGTCCGGGTGCGGCTGAGCGATCAGCTCGGTGCGCACGATCGTCTGTGGCGTCAGGACCTCCGTCACGACGTCGCGCGCCGCCTCCACCATGTGCAGCGCGCCGGTCAGCGTGAAGACGCCCTTGCCGGAGAGCCCCGCGCCGAAGCGAAGCTCCAGAAGCGCCGACGCCGTCTCCTTGAGGGCGCGGTCAATCGCCACGAGCGTCGACGAGATCGCCGTGGTCTCCACGATCAAGAGCGACTCGTCCATCGCGGTGTCGAGCTGGGAGGCGAGGGCGTCGACCAACCCGCGCGCCGGGTCGCGCAACAGCACGTGCGCTACGCGATCCTCGGCGGCGATCTCGAGCGCCGCGTCGAGCGCCTCTTCGACCTCCGCGACGCCCCCGCTGATCACGACCCAATAGCGCCCCGGGGATACGGTGCGGGCCGCGACGAACGTCGTCTCGGCGCGCTTCGCCATGGCGTCGAGCACCACGATCCCGCGCGCGACCGTCGCGATCTCGAGCGAAGCCACCGCGTCGCCCGCCACGACGAGCGGCGCGTTCACCACTGCTCCTTCGTCGTCTCGAAGCTCCCGCGGCGGTTCAGGATCAGCGCCTTCAATACCTGCGCGTGGTCCTCGCGCAGGGCGGGCGTTACCCGCGTCGCCGACAGCGTCACCCGCACGATCTGGCGCCGCTTGATGCCTTCCTCGGCGCGAAACTCCGGCATGTCGACCAGCGTCACGACGCGCCCCGGGGCCTCGTACGTCATCGCCGTGAACCCGGGCGTCACGGTGCTCGTCTTCACCGGCGTGTCGAGCACACCGCCGCGCGGCGTCACGCCGCCGAGCGTGGTCATCCGGTGCTCACTCGCGACCATCGACGCCAGCGTCACGGACTTCGATCGCTTCGGGACGATCTGCACCGCGACGTCGATCGTCACCACCGAAGAGGTCCGCGACACCAACCGCAGCGCCGGCTCGAGGAACCGCGTGGTCTCCGTCGGGTCGAGGAAGCCGTCCCCGTCGAGATCCAGCGGCGCCTCCTTCAGCGTGGCGCGCACCGCGGGCGGGAAGGCCGTGAGGTTCTCGGCCGTGACCGCGTCGTAGCGCTCCGAGAGGTTCGCGTGGTCGAGCCGAACCAGGAAGCCGTACCCGCGGTTCACGTAGGTCCGATCGCGACCGACCGAGCCGACGTACCGCGGCGAAGTGCACGCCGCCGCAGCCACCAACAGCAGGAGCGCGACGAAGCGCTTCATACGATCCGGAAGGCGTCGACCAGCGAGCAACGACGCTCGCGCGTGAAGTGAACCGCGTTCGTGAGACCTTCGCCGGTCGGCGACGCGATCGTGAACGACGTGTACCCCTCGCCGCCGAGCCCGAGCCCGGCGAACGTCGGCGCGTTCTTCGTGAAGATCGACGTGTTGATGACCCGCGCCATCGCGTGGAGGTTGTCGATGTTCGTCGAGTACATCGCGGCGGTGTGGCCGAACCCGTGCTCCACGCGCTTCGCCATCGCGATCGCGTCCTCCGCGGAGGGCACGCGCACGAAGCCGAGCACCGGCATCAACAACTCGCCCTGCACGAAGGGACTGTGTTCGTCGCCCTCGACGTAGACGATCTGCGCGTCGGGCGCGCGGATGCCGATCGCCTCCAGGATCTTCGAGGCGTCTTTGCCGACCCACTCCTTGTTCGGGTGCCGGCCGTCCTCGGCGACGACGAGCCGCTGGAGCTTCGCGATGTCCGCGCCCTTCACCTCGTACGCGCCGCGCTCGGCCATGTGCCGCTTGAGGTGGTCCGCGATCTCCGCGACCGCGATGATCTCTTTTTCAGCGGTGCAGACGATGCAGTTGTCGAGGCTTCCGCCATCGACGATCCCCTTCGCTGCCTTCGCGAGGTTCGCCGTCTCGTCGACGACCACCGGCGGGTTACCGGGGCCCGCCGCGATGGCGCGCTTGCCGGAGTTCATCGCCTCCTTCACCACGCCCGGGCCGCCCGTCACCACGAGCAGGCGGATGCCCTTGTGGCGCATGAGCTTCTGCGCCGACTCGATCGTCGGCTCGGCCATGGAGCAGATCAGGTTCGCCGGGCCCCCCGCCGCGACGATCGCGTCGTTGAGCTTCCCGACGAGGTAGTTCGAGACGCCCTTGGCGCCCGGGTGCACGTTGAACACCACGGCGTTGCCGCCCGAGAGCATCCCGATCGCGTTGCAGATGATCGTCTCGGTGGGGTTCGTCGTCGGCGTGATCGCGCCGATGACACCGTACGGCGCGCGCTCGGTGAGCATCAGCCCGTGGTCCCCGGACTGCGCGACCGGCCGCAGGATGTCCGGACCCGGCGACTTCTCGATCACCAGCGCGTTCTTCTTGAGCTTGTGGTCGTAGCGACCGAGGCCCGTCTCCTCGACGGCCATGCGCGAGATCGTCTCCGTCTCGCGGCGACCGCACGCGCGGATCGCGTCGATGACCCGGTGCCGAAGCTCGAGCGTCCCGCCGCCGTACTGCGCGAACGCGACGTGCGCGGCGTCCACCGCGCGGTCCAGGTCGTCGAAGACCCCCGTCGGACGCGCGCCGGTGTGCACCGCGGGGGCGCCCGGCGTGTAGACCGGCGGCGCGATGCCGCAGATCGGATCCGACGGCGTCGGCGTCAGGACACGCTGCATGACGCGCCCGACGATCTCCGCGATCTTGGCTTCGTCGAGGTCGGCCACGGCCTACGCCTTGTCCTTGTCGTAGCGGGGCTGACCGTCCACGGCGATCGTGTCGACGATCGCCATGACGACGTGGTCCACCGGGCGGTCCTTGGTCATGACGGTCTGCCGCGCGGACGAGCCCGCGGCGTACAGGACGATCTCACCGACGCCCGCGCCGACGCTGTCGGCGGCGACGAGCACCGGACCGCTCACGTTGCCGTCCACGTCCGCGCCCTTCACCAGCAGGAGCTTCAGCCCCTCCAGCTCCGGGTCCTTCTTGGACGCGACGACGGTCCCGATGACCTTGCCGATCAGCACGACGGATCAGATACCGCCGCCGCTGCCGAGCGCGTTCTTCGCCTGCGCGGTGCGGCCGAGCGGCAGCGTCAGGTCGACGTTCGCGTGCGGGCGCGGGATGACGTGCGTGCTGACCAGCTCGCCGACGCGCTCGGCGCCGCGTGCGCCGGCCTCGACCGCGGCCTTCACCGCCGCGACGTCGCCGCGGACGATGGCCGTCATGTAGCCGCCGCCGTAGCCCTTCTCGTACCCGACGAGCTCCACCTTCGCGGCCTTCACCATCGCGTCCGCCGCTTCCACCATCCCCACGAAACCCTTGGTCTCGATGAGCCCCAGTGCGTCAGTCATGTTCGATTCGCCTCCGTAAGAAAGAAAGTTCGAGATTGTGCCTAGCGATCGCGGCCGGTGAGGCTGTTGATCGCTGCGTTGGCGGCCTCTGCCGCCGAGTCGACTTCGGATTCCGTCCCGGCCAGGTACAGGCGGCCGTACGCGCCGAAGACCAGGACGTCGACCAGCTCGACGTTCGCGGCCTTCTCGGCTTCGTTCGCGGCCAGCGCGACGTAGGCCGCGGGCTCGGTCTCCATGATGAAGAGGGACTGGCCGGGTTTGATCATCGAGCCGAAGCGGATCTTGTCGATGATCATCGCGTGGTACGGCTCGACGTGCCGAATCACCGTGTTGGACACCACGCGCGGCTTCATGCGGTCCGCTTCGGTGGCGCCGAGCTGCTCGAGGACCGCGTCCCCGGCGGCGAGGACCTGGCCCTTGTCCTCGTGGTGGACCTCGAGCATCCCGAAGGCGCGCTCGACGATCAGTGTGGCGGGCATCACATCGGTCTGTTTCAGCGCCGCGTCGATCAGCCGGTGGATCTGCATCCCGGGGGCGATTTCGACGAACAGAGACGCCATCCCCGGCACCGGGAAGTAGCCCCGGCAGGTGGTGCAGATGTGGGACGTCAGTTGCGGCTGCAGACTGTCCAAGAAGACGTGGGCGCGTAGGGTGACATCCGCCATACCGCGGCGGGCATAGCCCGATTCGAGGCCAAAGGCGAGCCCATTTGGAAACACCTTGACCCCCGCGCTCGGGTGGTTCTCCACCCCGCGACTCGGATGCGTCACAGCGACCCCAGCCCGCGGCACTCTCTCAGTAGAGGGAGCAGCGACGACTGTAGCGAAAAAGACGTGACCCAGCGCACTTTGTGGAACCGTGAGGCCAGGTCACACGTTGAAACTGTAGGAACAAATCGAAGTGCCGACCCGATAAGGTGGATGAAGGCACGACGAAAACGAGTCGGTCAGGCGGAAACGAGGGAAGCGGTCATGTTGGATGCGTTCATCATCGAATCGATACGGCGCGAAGAAGCCGAGCGCGCGCGCGCCCGGGAGAACCGCATCACCCTCGAGGTCCCGATGTACCGTGAGCCCCCGGGCGCTGAGCGGGCTCCGGAAGAAGACGCGGAACGCGGCCCGATCGTGATTCCCCTCTACCCCGACGACGACGCCGCAGACGACGCCGCGTAATCGCGCGGCCCGAACCCGGGGCCGAACACGAAGGCGACCCAGCCAGGTGGCGGGGTCGCCTTTTTACGTTGTTTTCGCGACGCTCCCGCCATGCTGGAACGCTCGATCGTCGCGTTCGCCCAGCTCGGAGCCGAGTGGGTGCTCTGGGTCCTGGTGGTCCTCTCCGTGCTCTCCGTGGCGGTGATGATCGAGCGAGCCCTGTTCTACCTCGCGCGTCGCGCGGATCCGAAGCGCCTCGAAGGCCGCCTCGGCGCGCTGCTCGACGACAAGGACGTTGCGGGCGCCAAGAAGCTCCTCGAGGGCGACGACACCATGGAGGCGCACGTCGTCCGCGCCGGCCTCGACCAGGTGCACAAGGGTGAGAAGGTCGCCGAGGAGACGATGGCGGCCGAGCTGTCCCGCCAGAAGGCGCGCTTCGACGCGCGGCTGATCTTCCTCGGCACGCTCGGCAACAACGCGCCGTTCATCGGCCTGTTCGGGACGGTGCTCGGCATCATCAAAGCGTTCAAAGATCTCGCGCTCGCGGACGCGGGCGCGGCGGGCGGCAACGCGCAGGTCGTCATGGCCGGCATCTCGGAAGCGCTGGTCGCGACGGCGGTCGGGCTCGCGGTCGCGCTCCCCGCGGTGGTGGCGTTCAACTACTTCAAGACGGTCGTGAAGCGATCCGTGCAGAACGCTCAGACCCTGTCGCGCACCGTGGTCGTTCGTATCGACGCGCTCGAAGAGGAGTAGGCGATGGCCGGCCCCGCGATCGAAGACGACGACGAACCCATCACCGGGATCAACATCATCCCGCTGGTCGACATCGTGCTCGTCGTCCTGATCATCTTCATGGTGACGGCGAGTTACATCGTCACGCCGGCGATCCGCGTGGAGCTGCCGAAGGCGGCCTCCGGCGAGCCGGTCGCGAACACCGTGCTGTCGCTGGTGCTCACGCGCGAGGGGGAGATGTTCCTCAACGGTGAAGCGACGGATGAAGCGCAGCTCACCAAGTTCCTTCGGAGCGAGGACGCCGCCCAGCTCGAAGCGGTGATCGCCGCAGACAAGGACGTGCCGCACGGGCGGGTCGTCGGGCTGATCGATCTCGTGAAGCGCGAGGGCGTCGTGAAGTTCGCGATCAACACCGAGGCGGAGTTCACGTCGACGCCGAAGGAGGAGGCCGGCGAGTGAAGCTGGTGCTCGGCGCCGCGGGGAGCATGCTCGTGCACGGCGCGATCTTGCTGGTGATGTCGCGGCTCGATCCCCCGGCGGCGCCCGCGCCGTCGTCCGTGGTGCGCATGGAGGTGCGCGAGTCGCCTCCGCCTCCACCTCCGCCGCCCCCGACTCCGCCGGTCGAGGAGGTGATCCCGGAGCCGACGGTGGTCCCGAAGAAGGTGAAGCGCCGGACGGTGAAGAAGGTCGTGAAGACGGCGCCGCCTCCGCCGCCCCCGAACGCGCCGCCGCCTCCGCCGCCCACGGCGTTCGCGGTCGACATGTCCTCGACGGTCGTCGCGGGGAAGGGCCCCGCGGTGCGCACCGTCGACGGCGGCGGCAACATGTTCGCGAACCCGAACGACGACACCCTCCCCACGGGCCCGAAGCGCACGGCGCCAACGCCCAGGGCGCGGACCGGCGACGGCGAGACCGCGCCGGGTGAAGGCTACGAGATCACCGAGGAGCCGCGGTTCGCGATACCGGCGGAAGATCGGACGCCGCCGTACCCCGAGGCCGCGAAGGCCGAAGGGATCACGGGGCGCGTCCTGCTGCGGATCTACGTGAACGAGCAGGGCCGCATCGCCCGCGTGCGCGTCGTGCAGGGCCTCGGCGGCGGCTGCACGGCGGCGGCGGTCCGGTGGGCGAAGGAGAAGTGGCGCTTCACACCCGCGAAGGCGGGCGATCAGCCCGTGGGGATGTGGATCACCGTGCCGGTGACGTTTGTGCTGGATCGGTGAGTCGAGCAGCGCCTCGGCGCGGCGCCTACTCGCCGCGGGCGGCGGGGCGCAGTCGGTAGTACGCGCCGCGGAGGCGGTCCACGACGCCCGTGAGCTCCAGGCGCAGCTTCGCTTCGTGGTGGCGGCCGGCCAGCGTGAGCATCCGGCCGTCGCGGCGCTTCACGAACAGGCCGTCGTCGGTCACGCGGTTCACGCCGGGTTGGGTGGTCATCACGGCGTCGAAGCCGTCCGCGAGCTCGTCCTCGGTGAGGGCGCCGAGGCGTCCGCGGGGGAGGGCGGTGACGCGGTAGCGCTTGGCGCCGATCGTCTCGTCGAGGTCGGCGTGGCTGCCGAACAGCTCGGCCTTCGCCTCGGGGCGATCGAGCTCGTCGAGGGGGACGTGGCTGCGCGTGTGGGAGCCGAACATGACGCCGCCGTCCGCGAGCGCCTTCACTTCGTCCCAGCTCAGCATCGTGCGCTGGGGATCGATCTCGGGGACCAGCGCGACCGCCGCGGCGACCGCCTTCCTGCGCCGCTCGTCGGAGACGAGGTTGAGGTCCGAGAGCACCGCGCTGATCAGCTCGCGCGCGTCCTTCGTCGCGGTGACGTCGCGCAGCTCAGCGGTGCGCTCCGGGAGCAGCTCGGGCAGCGCGCCCGGGCAGCCCGCGCGCCACCAGGCGAACAGCGCGAGGCCCACGCGGTCCCACCACAGCGCGTCCGGGCGCCCGACGAGGCCCGTGACCACGAAGATGCACGCGGGCGTCGAGAAGCGCGCGAGGATGGGGAACGCCACGCGGAAGTTGTCTTCGTACCCGTCGTCGAACGTGATGGCGACCTTGTCCTTCGCGCTCGCGTGCCGCAGTCGATCCACGGGCGCGAACCCGCGCTGCCGACCCATCTGATCCAGCTGCGCCGCGAACACCGGCTCCGCGATCGCCATCTGTGGCCGGCAGTACGCCGTGAGCTCCTCCAGCGGCAGGACGCGGTGGTAGTTCACGACGTTCACGCCCCGGTCCGGCGACAGCAGCTCCAGCGCGCGGACCACACCCGCGAGCTCCAGCGCGTCGAGGCCGGCGCTCACCGCACCCTCCAAGAGCTTCCCGCGCGAGCCACGCCGCGGGGGCTCCGCGAACAGGCGGTCCATCGCCGTGTCGTCCAGGACCATCAGCCGCTCGGGGTCTGCGCCGGCCGCGACCGCCGGCTGAATCTGGTCGGCGCTCGGGACCAACGTGAGGTCCGCCATCGCGTAGGCCGCGCGCGTCTTCACGGCGCCGAGGCGGGACAGCGTCAGCTCCGGGGGGTGCACCGCCGCGATGCGCTCGACGCCGAGGCGCGCCGCTTCGATCACCGTCCCCGGGTGAGTCATCGGGATCACGACGCCGATCTCGTCCCGCCCGTACGCGCGCTCGAGCTCGACCCGCTGGGTCAGGGCGATGCGCGCCGGGAGGATCGGCTCCCCTTCGACACGATCTGCGAGGCGGCTCATCCCCGGCACCTGTTCGTCCACGGCGACGAGGACCAGGCGAGGGTGCACGCTCACGAGATCACCTCGCCGACGAGCGTTCGTGTGGGCGTGAACACCGCCGCCACGCGAACGTCGTAGTCCTCGAACGGGAGGTCGTCGGCGATCTGTTCGTCGAACGCGATCCCGAACGCGCGTGCGTTGCGGCCCGCGAGGGTGCGATCGTAGTAACCGCCACCGAAGCCGAGCCGACGCCCGTCCGGGGTGAACGCGAGGCCGGGCACCACGAACACGTCGATGTCGTCGAGCGCGACCTCCTCGCCTTCGAGGGGCTCGGGGATCTTCATCGTGCGCGGTACGAGCTGTTGGTGTCGGCTCACGAAGAACCGCAGGTCACGCCCGTCGACGCGCGGGTAGGCCACGCGCTCGATGACGGCCTCGACGTCGATCGGGTCGATCTCGTACTCGAGCGCCGCAAAGACCGCCACGATCTTCGCGCCGTCGAGGACACCGGACTCGACCAGCCGGCGTACGGCGGCGCGTGACCCCTCGGCGCGTGCCTCGGGGCTCAACCCGGCACGCACGTTGAGGAACTTTCGCCTCAGGCTGCGCTTGCGTTCAATCGCCGCCATGCGCCGCCGTCGAAAAGTGAAAAGGTCCCCCACCTCGGCCGTGTACGGAACGCCGTCGGAACCTGCATGAGCAGGTGGGTGGCGCGATAGAGACGCTCTGCCTCTGCCCAGCTTTGCGGCAGTCCGCGCGAGGCCCCCAGGGACGCCTCCCTGTTGAAAAAGCACTGATTCACGACAATATTGGCGTCGAACGCACCTCGAACCAGGCAGGGGAGATCGGGCGTCGATTCTGCGCTCATCGGGCGCTCCCTTTGGCCTCGACGGCCTCCAGGTGATCGACGACTTTCATGAGCTTCTTGCTGTCCTCCGTGACGCGTGCACGGAGGGCCCGGCGCTTCTCGCGCTCGAGGAAAAGCTCCTCCGCGATGTTGAGCGCGCAGAGGAGGGCGACCTTGTCGGTCGGCGCGCGCTTCGAAGTCCCTTGAATGGATTCGAGGCGCTGGTTCACGAACGCGACAATCTCTTTGACCCGCTGAGGGTCGTTGTCCGAGCGCACGGTGAGCTGGTGACCGAACAGGTCGATGCTCATCGCTCGGCTGTGAGACTTCGCCATGGGCTCTCTAATGTACGAGGCCCCGATCGAATTGGCTAGGCGCGTTCGATGTTATCGACCACGACCGTCACGCAAACAGGGCGTCCACGAAGGCGGTGGGATCGAAGTCGCGGAGGTCGTCCACCTGTTCACCGATACCAATGTATCGGACCGGAACGCCGAGGTTGTCGCAGATGGCCACGACCACGCCGCCCTTCGCGGTCCCGTCGAGCTTGGTCAGCGCGATCGAGTCCACCTCGACCGCACCCTTGAACTGTTCCGCCTGCTGAATCGCGTTCTGTCCGGTGGTGGCGTCGAGGACCATCATCACCTCGTGCGGTGCGCCCTCCATCGCCTTGTTCATGACGCGACGGAGCTTCTTCAGCTCCTCCATCAGGTTGACTTTGGTGTGGAGCCGACCGGCGGTGTCGCAGAGGCACACGTCCGCGTTGACGCGCTTGGCGTGTTGGATCGCGTCGAACACCACCGACGACGGGTCCGCGCGCTCCGCGCCCTTCACGACGTCCGCGCCCGACCGCTCGCCCCAGATCTCCAGCTGCTCGACCGCCGCCGCACGGAACGTGTCGCCCGCGCCGAGCACGACCTTCTTCCCGTCCCGCACGAGGCGCGCCGCGAGCTTTCCGATCGTCGTCGTCTTCCCGACGCCGTTCACGCCGATCACCATGATCACCGTCGGCTGGTGGGTGTACGCGAGCGGCGCGCGCTCGACGTTCACGATCTCCATCACCTTCTCACGCAGACGCGCGCGCACGGCGTCGCCGTCCTTGAGCTCCTTGCGGGACAGCTCGCCCCGCAGGTCGCCCAGGAGCCGCTCCGTCGTGCGGATGCCGATGTCCGAAGTGACGAGCAGCGCCTCGAGCTCGTCGACGAGATCCTCATCGAGGCTCCCCCCGGAGAGGAGGTCGCCGAGGCGCGCCATGAATCCCTTGCGCGTCTTCTCGAGGCCCGCCTCGAGGGACTTGGGCGCCGGTGCGGCCGGCGCGTCCGGTTCGGACGGCTCGTCCGACGCCTCGGGTTCATCGGGCGCCTCCGCCGCGTCGCCTTCGTCCGGGGCGTCCGGGACCTCCGCCTCGGTCGCCGCTTCGGCTTCCGCCGCGAGCGCCTCCTCACCCTCGTCGAGGGCCTTCGTCGTTTCGCCCTCCTCGATCTGGCCGCGCGCCATCTTGCGCACGGCCGCCACGACCAAGAGGAAGAAGAAGAACGCGAACCCCCCGAGAACGAGCAGCCCCGGATCCACGGCACCCATGGCGGACTGCCTATGCGACGGGCGAAATGTCGGTCAACGACGACGTCGACAAAGCGAAAGTCCGACCACCACCAGCACCAGCGCGCCCCACGACGGACGCGCCGTGGTGCACCGACAGCCGCCGTCCGGATCGTTGGCGTCGATGTAGATGTTGTCGTCGGTCTTGGGCGCGGTCTTGTCCTCGCGGAACGTCTCGGTGCACGAGGCGCCGACGAGCAGCTCCCCCGACGACGGGAACGTCGCGGTCTCGTTGCCGATCGTGGCCTCGAACGTCAGCCCGACACACCCGGTCGACGTCTCGACCGTCGCCTCCCACGTGGAGTTCGCGGGGCGCCCGGCGATCTGCATCAGCGGGACCTCGGCCCCGTCGACCATCGCGATGAAGCTGTCCGGCGCCCGCCCGCCGGGATCGAAGAAGTTCGCGACCACGCGCATCTGCGCGCCGTTCACCTCGTGGGCGCCGCCGGGGATCGACGGCATCCGATCCAGCCCGCCGCGCCCGAAGTTCTGCACGTAGTACCCACCGCGCCCGCCGGCCGCGAAGCCGGTGCCGAGCCAGGTCCAGTCGTGGTCGAGCATGTTGCGGCGGTGGCCGGCGGAGGTCATCCAGCCGGTGATCGCCGCCGCTGCCGCGGAGCTGCCCAGGTAGATGTTCTCGCCGGCCGGCCCCTGAAAGTAGCGTCCGATCCGCGCGAACGTCGCCGTGCCGTCGCAGCTCTCGTGGGAGAAGCAGCCGTTCGTCGCCATGTCCGTCGCGTGGAAGCGCGCGGCGGCGAGGAGCCCAGGTTCCAGCGCGAGCGGGTCGCGCGCCTCGGCGGTCGCGAGCGAGGTGTCCCAGCCGGGCCAGTCGTGGGGCGCCTGCCGGACCTGGTTGGTCAGCACGTGGAGCAGGCGCTCGCGGTGGTTTGGCGAGCCGTCGGTCGCTTCGCCGTACGCCCACGCCAACGAGGGCGTGAGGAGGAGAGAGCAGAGAAGGGCAATCGGCCCGCGCACGGCGTGCAGCCTAGCGAAACTGAAGTGAAGCTGTCAGCCCTCGATCGACCGAGGGCCTCGATCACACCGCCTGGAGCTTGCGGTCCTGGATGATGTCGACCGGGACGATCTTCGAGATCCCCGGCTCCTCCATCGTCACGCCGTACAGGCGGTCCGGGAGCTCCATGGTCCGCTTGTTGTGCGTGATGAGGATGAACTGGGAGATGGAGGACATCTCCCGCAGCATCTCGTTGTAGCGGCCCACGTTGGCCTCGTCGAGCGGCGCGTCGACCTCGTCGAGGAGGCAGAACGGCGTCGGCTTGATGAGGAAGATCGCGAAGATCAGGGAGACCGCCGTCAGGGCCTTCTCGCCACCGGAGAGCAGGTTGACGCTCTGCAGCTTCTTGCCCGGCGGCTGCGCGAGCATCTCGATGCCCGACTCCAGCGGATCGCTCTCGTCGGTCATCACCAGCGCGCAGCGCCCGCCGTTGAAGAGCTTCGGGAACACCGCCTGGAACTTCTCGTTCACCAGGCGGAAGGCCTCGACGTAGCGCTCCTTGCTCGTCTTGTTGATCCGTTTGATCGCCGCCTTGAGCGACGCGATCGCCTCCTCGAGATCCTTCTTCTGACCGTTCAGGAACTCGTACCGCTCGCCGACCTCCTTGAACTCGTCGATCGCCGTGAGGTTGATCGGCCCGATGTTGTCGAGCTGACGCCGCAGCTTCGCCGTCTCCTTCTCGTGCTCGGCGCTCATGCGCGGCAGGAGGTGGTAGTCCGTGAGGATCTCGGGGAGGTGGATGCGGTAGCGCTCGTCGATCTGCGCGACCAGGTTCTCCAGCCCGATCTGCACCTCGCGGATCTTCAGCGTCAGCTCGGAGAGCGCCTCCTTCATCGCGTCGATCGCGGTGCGCTTCTCGCGGGTCTGTGCGGCCTCCGCCTTGACCTCGCGCTGCTCGCCTTCGAGGGCCTCGCGCGCGACGCGGACCTCCTCGCGATCCTGCGCGAGAGACGCCTCCAGCGTCTCGCCTTCCTGCTCCGCCTGCGTGATGCGCTCGGCGATCCCTTCCAGCTCCGTGGCGCACTCCTCGACGATCTCCGCGAGGCGCACCAACCGCGTCTCGACCTCGCCGATCCGCCGCTCCACGCGCTCCAGGTGTTTGGCGCTGGAGTCGCGCTTCTCGCGGTTCGCCGCGACCTTCACCTTGAGGTCGGTGACGTCCTCGGAGAGCTTGCCGAGGTCCTGCTTGAGGCCGGTGACCTCCGCGGCGCGCTCCGTCACCCGCTGCTCGGCCGCGGTGCGCGCCTTCTCGAGCTCCTCGACGGCCCAGGTGGACTTCTCCGCCTCGTCCGAGACCGACGCCCGCTTCTTGCGGAGCATCTCGATCTCCTCGCCGCGCGAACGCTTCTCGTCGGACTCGCGCTGCAGCTCGTCTTGGAGGCGGCGCAGGTCCTGCTCGAGGTTCACGAGCGACAGCTCTTCGGCGTGGCCCTGTTTGGAGAGGGTCTGGATCTGCTTGTCGAGATCCGCGACGCGCTGCTTGAGCGTGGTGTAGCGCTCCTCCGCGACGGTGGCCTTCGCCTCCAGGCGACGCACGTCGTCGGTGAGCTCCTTGATCTCACGCTTCTGCTTGAGCATCCCCTTCGACTTGCCCTCGGACGAGCCGCCCGTGAGCACGCCGACCGGATCGAGGACCTCGCCGGAGAGCGTGACCAACGTCTTGCGGTGCCCGTTGGAGCGCCAGAGGTTCTGCGCCTGGTTCAGGCCGTCGACGATGACGACGTCGCCCATCAGGACACGCGCCACGTGCTCGTAGCCGGGCTGCGCGCGGACGAGGTCGACCATCTTGCCGCAGACGCCGGGGGCCTCCATGTCCGGCCACAGCTCGCTCTCCTCGGGCCACCAGTACATCGAGTCAGCGTTCTCGGGGTACGGGAGGTCGGTGAGCGCCGGCGTCGGCAGGGCGGGGCCCGCCGCGACGTCGGTGGCCGCGTGCATCGCGCTGCCGCGCGGCACCATCGTCCGATCCGGATCGCCGTGGCGCGCGGCGAACCGCTCGGGGACCTCGACCGCCGTGGGCACGGTGACAACGGCACCCTGGGTCGGGGCTTCGTGGTCGGCGGCCGGCGTGGCCTGGGCATCGTCGACCGCGGCCGCTTCGGCCGGGGCGTCTGCCCCGTTGGGCCGATCCGTGGCGACCGCAGGATCCGCAGGGCGCCCGTCCGCGGCGAGCGCGTCGGTCGCCACCGCCGAGGTCCCGTTCGTCGCGCCGTTCGTCGCGTCGTGCCCGGGTGCGGCGCCGTTCGCCTCCGCGGGCGGCTGCGAGCTCGCGCCCGGGGGCCGCGAGCTCGGCCACGGGGCCCAGGACACGTGGTCCTCGCGGAGGTCGAGCGGGATGAAGCTCGAGCGTCCGCTCTCGTTCTTCTTGAGGAAGTCGATCGAGGCCAGCCCGTCGTTCTGGCTGTTCACGATGACGTACTGCAGCCGATCCCCGAGGACGGCTTCGACGGCCGCTTCGAACCGCGGCTCGGCGCTGACGACGTCGGCGACCAGCCCGTGCAGCGCGGTGGAGAGCGACGGGTCGCGCTCCTTCTGCTTCATCAGGCGTCGGACCGCGTCGGTGCAGCCCTCGTAGTTCTTCTGGATGTCGTCGAGCGTCTTGAGGCGGGAGCGCTTGTCCATCAGCTCCTCGCGCGCGCGCTGCAGCTGAGCCTCCGTCTCGGTCATCTCCTCGCGGAGCTTTGCGACCAACGCCTCCTGCGTGCTGCGCTCGTCTTCGAGCGACAGCTTCAGCTGGCGGTTGTCCTCGAGCGTCTTCGACAGGTCCTTGGCCTTCGCCTCCGCTTCGCGCGCCTTGCCGGCGGCGCTCTTCTTCGCGGTGAGCGACCGGCCGATCTGCACCTCGAGATCGCGCCCGGCGCGCTCGAGGTTGGCGAGGTTGTTCTTGTGCTCGGCGATCGCGGTGAGCGCGTCGACCATCGCCTGCTTGTCGGCGTCGAGCGCCGACTCGGCCGCGCCGATCTTCGTGTTGAGGTTCGTGAGCGCTGCTTCGCGGTCGTCGAGGGACTTCAGCTCGGCGCCGTCCGACGACTCGAGGGCGTCCCGGTTTGCCTTCGCCTCGGCGCGCTCGGCCTGCAGGCGCTCGAGCTCGGCGTTCAGCTCGGTCGTCTCGGTCTCGGCCTCGGCCTTGCGGTCGAGGAGCTTGGTGCGCTCGCGGTCGAGGAACTCGGCGTTGTTCTTGGCGAGCGCCAGCGCCTGCTGGTCCGCGCTGATCTTCGTCTCGCGCTCACGCAGCACTTCGTCGCGCTGCTCGAAGGCTTCGAGGGCCTCGGCGAGGCGCGCCTCGTCGGCGGCGATGGCCTGCTCGGCCTCTTCGATCTCGGCGCGCAGCTGCTTCGCCTGCCGCCGGTCGAAGGTCTCGAGCGTCTGCAGCTCGAGGTAGCGGTGGGTGGCCTGGTGCAGCTCGAGCTCCTTGAGCTCGGTCTTGATGCGCTTGTACTTCTCGGCGCGCTTCGCCTGGCGCTCGAGGGTCTTGAGGCGGCCCGACAGCTCTTCGGTGATGTCCGTGATGCGGAGGAGGTTCTGCTCGGTGGCCTGAATGCGGCGCTCGGCCTGCTTGCGCCGCGCCTTGTAGCGGCTGACGCCGGCGGCGTCCTCGATGATGGCGCGCCGGTCTTCGGGTTTGCTCGTGACGATCAGGCCGATCCGCCCCTGCTCGATGATCGAGTAGGCGTTCTTGCCGATGCCCGTCCCCATGAAGAGGTCGTGGATGTCGCGCAGGCGGCACTGGACCTTGTTGATCGCGTACTCGCTGGTGCCGTCGCGGAAGAGGCGGCGCGTCACGGATATCTCGTCGTGGCGCTGGTACTCCGGCGGGACGAGGTTGCCGTCGTTCTTGAACGAGATCGTCACCTCGGACATCCCGCTCGGGCCGCGCGACTCCGATCCGGCGAAGATGACGTCCTGCATCCCGCTGCCGCGCAGGTGCTTGGCGGATTGCTCGCCCATCACCCAGCGGATCGCGTCGACGATATTCGACTTTCCGCACCCGTTCGGGCCGACGACGCCGGTGATCCCTTCGCCGAATCGCAGCACGGTGCGATCCGCAAAGCTCTTGAACCCCTGGATTTCGACCCTTCGGATCTTCATGTGGCGTGGTCTCTCTACCGGCGCGGATTCTTGGACGCAACCCTTTCCCTGGGGTGTCCTCTTTCGAGGGGCCCCTAGATGTTGGGTTCATGCCGAAATGCGCCGGTCGCGAGGGTGCGACTTTTCCTGCCATGATGGGGACGGGGGCGGGTTTTGACAAACGTCAGCCGGCGCGGCGGCTCAGTCGAGGTGCTTGGCGATCGCGGCGAGGAGGTGCTCGACGCCGGGCGTCCGGACGGCTTCGCGCACGTCCGAGAGGAGCGCCTGGGCGCCCTCGAGCGTCATGATGTCGAGCTGCCGGTCGAAGTCGAGCAGGGCGGTCCGCCCGTACACGGAGGCGGCGACGCCTTCGTGCGCGAGGCCGGTGTACAGCTGCCCGTCCTTGAGGACGACGGTGCGGTTGAAGAAGGACAGCTCCTGCTCCTTGGGGGCGCCGTCCTCGTCGGTGAGCGTCCACAGGTCGCAGGGCCCGGGCGCCTGCAGCCACACCACCCCCGGCTTCGACGTCCGGATGCGCCGCATCTGCGCCCCCGCACGAGACAACCGCGCCGCCGGGGGCAGGGGCGGGCGGAAGAGGCCGGTGGTGCCCACGTCTAGGTAGGCACTCTGCCACGGCGGACACGAGACGACCAACAAACGTGCCGGCACGCACAGATGCACCGTAGAGTCGGTGGGGATGGGGCGTGGGTGGGTGGTGCTGGCGGGCGTGTGCTTCGCCTGCGCGGGCGAAGCGACGGTGGACCACACCGAATGCCCGACGCGACCTAGCCCCGGGGAGACCTGTGAGTCGGGGCTCGTCTGCTTCCACCTGGAGGGGACGCGGTGCGTCTGCGACGCATCGCGGACCTTCCTGTGCCGCGCGACCGGCACACCCGAGCGTGACGGCGGAAGCCGGGATGGCGGCAGCGCCTTCGACGCCGGTGCGGACGCCGGACGCCTTCGCACGGAGTGCCCGACGCTCCGCCCACAGCCCGGGGTCGTGGAGGCGTGCGTCGGTGACTTCACGTGTGTGTACCCGCGCGACTGCGTGACGCTCGATCCGATCAACAGCCTCGGCTGCGCGTGCAGCTTCGGGGAGCTCGTGTGCGCGAGCGTGGATGATCCGTGCCCGCGGGATGCGGGGCCGAGAGACGGGGGACGCGGCGACGGCGGGCGTGACGGAGGCGAGGGCGACGCGGCGTGACGGCGAGGGCGACGGGGGGTGACGGCGGAGGGGCCGAGTCCGAGTCCGAGTCCGGATCCGAGTCCGATTCCGATTCCGATTCCGATTCCGGATCCGAGTCCGATTCCGAGTCCGGATCCGAGTCCGATTCCGATTCCGAGTCCGGGTCCGATTCCGAGTCCGGATCCGATTCCGAGTCCGGATCCGAGTCCGAGTCAGCGTCCGATTCCGGCGCCGATTCCGAGTCAGCGTCCGATTCCGGATCCGACTCCGTTGCCTCGTCCGGATCCGACTCGGCGACGGATTCGGACTCGGCGACGGAATCGGACTCGGCGACGGAATCGGACTCGGCGACGGAATCGGACTCGGATTCGGCCTCGGCGACGGATTCGGACTCGGCGACGGATTCGGACTCGGCCACGGATTCGGACCCGCACCAGGGCGAGGGCTGGGGCTGGGGCTGGGGCTGGGGCGAGCAGGGCTCAGCCGGAGATCATCTCCACGAACCCCGCGTCCGCCTTCATCCCGTCGAACATCCGATCCGTCTCCACCCAGGCGCGCACGCGATCCGGCTCCAGCGTCAGCGCGCGCTCCAGCTGCTCCAGGGCTTCGTCGCGCTTCCCCCAGACCGCGTACAGGGCGGCGAGGTGGTACGGGGCGAGGACCTCGTCGGGTTCGGCGGTCTTGGCCAAGACGAAGGCGCGCTCGGCCTCCTCGTAGAAGCCTTGGGCGGAGTACGCGATGCCCAGATCGATGGAGGCGTCGAGGTTGTCGGGCTCGAGCTTCACGACGTCCTTGAGGTGGCGGATCGCTTCGGCGTACTCGCCGACGTCGATCAGGGAGGCCGCGAGCTCCTGTTTGGCGCCGAGGTCGCTCGGGTCGAGGTCACACGCGATGCGGAACTCGGCGATCGCCTTCTCGTGCTCGCCGGCGTCGACGTAGCAGAGGCCGAGGTTCACGTGGGCGTCCGGGTAGTCGTACTCGAGGCGGATCGCCTCCTGGTACTCCTCGATCGCCATCTCGTGGGCCTGCGACGAGAGAAAACACGCGATGTTGTAGTGCGCCGTGGGGCTCTTGGGCTCCAGGCGGATCGCCTCGAGGTACTCGCCGAGCGCGAGCAGGTACTGGCCCTGTTCGCTGTAGACCGTCGCGAGGTTGTCGTGGGCGTGGGCCGAATCCGGGTCCAGCTCGATGGCGCGTTTGAACGCGCGGACGGCCTCGTCGTACCACTTGCGGTCGGCCGCCTCGATGCCCCGCGCGTTGAACTGGTCGCTCTCCAGCTGCCGGCGAATGCGGTCGTGGTCGTCGTCCGTCATGAGCGGCTCTTTGCGGTGGTAGACGGGGGTGCCGCGCGCGTCAACGGCCTTCGCGGGCCGGAACGTTCTGTTTACTTCATTTGACGCCAATGGCTAGAGTGCGCCGCATCATGGCCGTACACGGGCTCCGTCGCGTCTTCGCGACCTCGTACCTCTTCGCCGGCGCGGTCCTCGCGTCCGCCTGCTCGGGCGGAGGGCCCATCGAGATCGACAAACCCACGTCGGACGAGGTGCGGACCTTCTACGGGCTCAACCCCGGCAGCTGCACCTCGTACGACATCCCGGCGCGCAACATCTCCGGCCGGATCGAAATCACTGGGCCCAACGAGATCTCGATCGCAGGGGAGACGGTCTTCGACCAGCGCCTCATCCTGCAGAGCGCCGAGCGCCCGTTCTCTCGGCAGTTCAAGACGGACGCCGAAGGCGAGGTTCGCCTGCTGCGCTCGTCGACCGGGGCCGGCCGCGAGGAGATCACGAGCCGCTACGAGGACGTCACCGCGCCGATCTTCCTGGGCCTCGCCTACGATCGCGCGGGCGAGGTCATCCTCGAGCCGGGCGCGAAGTTCGACATCGAGACCACGCCGGAGCTGTGCGGTCAGATGATCAACAACGGCGAGTCGTGTGAGCCGGGGATGCTCGAGCGACACGTCTGGCAGGTCTTCGAGGAGCTCAAGACCGTGCCGACGCCCGACGGCGACATGGAGGCCGTCGAGCTGCTCTACCGGCGCACGATCGGCGCCGAGACGGACGAGGCCCGCTACCAGCTGGTGCCGGGCCGCGGGATCGTCGGATTCACCGACTTTTCCGGGGATCGCTACAACATCTGCGCGTGGAAGACGTGCGCAACGGACGGGACCTGCGACAGCGACGTCGCGTGCAGCGACATGCTGTGCCCGTTCTGAACAGTCACGAGAGAGGCAGGGGGACGATGAACACAATGCGGTGGTCGATGACGGCGGGGATCGTGATGGCGCTCGGGTGCGCGAGCCAGCCCAAGCAGGTCGAGACGGTGGAGGACGTCGCGGTGCGCGTGGATCGCATCCTCCCGCAGGCGGACAGCCTGGACGCCTCCAAGATCGGCGTGAAGCTCCAGCTCGCGAATCCGCGCGGGGCGTCGGTGTCCATCACGCAGATCGACTACAAGGTCGACACGGGTGACATCGGCGGCGTGCTCAACGGGCAGGTCGCGGGCGGCACGGTCCTCGAGTCGCAGCAGATCACCGAGGTCGAGTTCTCGCAGAAGATCCCGTTCCCGGAGGACAAGGAGCGCTACCGCGCCGTCCTCGACGAAGGGCAGATCCTCCTCACCGTCAGCGGCAACGTGCAGTTCGACGACGGCACGAGCGCGACGTTCGAGAAGAAGGGCGCCGTCGCGACACCGTCACTTCCGAAGTTCGTGCTGCACGACGCGCAGGCCGCGCGCTACGGCAAGGACGGCCTCGACGTCACGCTGTACCTCCGGCTCATCAACGAAAACGTCTTCACCGTGACGATCGACAGCCTCGAGTACCAGGTCGCGATCAACGGCAAGGAGACGAAGTCGGAGCAGGGCGCGATCGGCGCACGCCTGGTCCAAGGCGCCGCGCAGGAGTTCGCGGTCAGCATCGTGATGGACGAGAAGGCCTTCCCGAACATCAAGGAGATCCTCGCCTCCGGGGAGATCGAGTACACCGTCGGCGGAAACGTCGCCGTGGCTTCGCTTCAGCTTCCGATCGACATCAGCGGAAAGATCGAGTTCTCGACCGACTCGCCCGAATGACTTCGGACCGCTGAAAGCGCCCCGGCGTTCGCTGGGGCGCGCTTTCGTAACGAAATGAAAGTGTGCGCCCGCGCCCGGGGAGGGCGAACGGGCGTACGCGTCTATTTCTCTTGGCCGTTACGCGGCATCGAGATGACGTCGTTGGCGGACGGAATCCTACGAAGGTCCGACCGCGCCACGCGCCACGCCTGCTGGACGATCCAGGAAAGCGAGCGGTCTTGCCGTTTCGCTTCCTTCTGCATTTCGTCCAGCATTTCCTGGGGGAAGTAGAGGCTCTGCTTTACGCCACCGCTCATCTTCGCTCCTCGCTTCGAGACATCGAGTCGACTGCGACATCGTGACCGCCCCGGGGGGCGGCACACCAACGTCGTCGCCTACTCGTCGCGGCCCGAAGATTCGAGGACGTCGTTGACCGAGGGGAAGCGCATGATCTCTGTCCGAGCGATGCGCCAGGCCTGCTGCACGATCCACGAAAGGGACCGATCCTGCCGGTTCGCCTCGTCTTGAATCTCTTTGAGCATCTCCTCGGGGAAATAGAGAGACTGCTTCCTCTTGTCCGTGTTCGCCATTCGCTCCTCACCCAACCCGTGATTCTAATGCGCTGACGGCCTAGAAACGGCCATTTCCAGCGGTGTGGGCGGCATCATGTAGCCGATAGGAGATGCTGTCAAGAACGCGCCCCCGGGGTGGTTCCGCGCAACGAAAAGTCGCCTTTTGCATGCGTTCGAGCACGCCGGTCACGCCTGTCGTCTTACATCTTAGGATCCGAGCGACCCCGATCCGCGGTAGGAACGAACACACGTGCGTCGCGCCATCCTCATCGCCGTCGCCCTCAACACGTTCGCGTGCAGCGACGATCCGCTCGTGCGTCTCCAACCGAAGATCGTCGTCGAACCGAACGCCGTCGACTTCGGTGACGGGATCGTGAACCGCGACAACTTCGTCGAGCTCACGATCACCAACGGTGGGGAAGGTGTCCTCGAGATCGATCGCGTCACGTTCACGCCGGACAGCGGCGTGTTCGGTGCTCAGGACGTACCCGAAGTCGTGCAGCCGATCGTCGACGAGCAGACGATGCTCGCCGTCTTCCACCCGCGCGCACCGCACGAGATCTACGAAGGCACGATGACGATCCATTCAAACGATCCCGTGACCCCCGCGCTCGAGGTTCCACTCGACGGCGTCGGCGGTGTTCGCGAGATCGAAGTGCTTCCGATGCGCGTCGACTTCGGCGTCGTGAACGAGGGCACTGCGCCGGTACGCGCCATCGAGATCAAGAACGTCGGCAAGGACATCCTCACGATCACCCGCGTCACGTTCACCTCGACCTCGACGGATCTCGCGCTCGTCGCCGGCACGTTCACAGGCGGGACGATCGAAGCGCTCACGTCGACGATCGTCGAGGTCCGCTACAGCCCCGTCGACCTGGGCAGCGACTCCGCGCTCGTCACGATCTCCAGCGACGACGAGGACGAGCCGACCACGGAGGTCGAGGTCGTCGGCACCGCGAACCTCGCGCCGCGCGCGATCGCTTGGGCCTGCGAGCGCACCCCCGGCACGCCCGGCTGCGAGAACGCCCCGACGTTCCGCGACGCCTCCGCCGGCGTGCGCCGCGCGCTCAACTTCGACGGCCGCGAGAGCACCGATCCCGAAGGCGGGCGCATCGACAGCTACCGCTGGGAGCTCATCGAGAAGCCGGACGGCGCCGCGGGGCTGTTCCAGTCCAGTGAGGATCGCCAAGACCGCCGTGGCGCGACCGGGGACCTGCAGGTCGATCGCGTCGGGCGCTACGAGTACCGCCTGATCGTCCGCGACGAGCGCGGCCTCGACAGCCTCGACCGCCCCGAGTCCCACATCGTCGTGCGCCCCAAGGACCTGGAGGTCCGGCTGGTCTGGGACGTCGGCACCGACGTCGATCTGCACCTCGTCAGACCCGGCGGGAGCGTCGGCGACTACGGGAGCGGCCAGGTCGGCACCTCCACCGGCAGCGACTGCTCGTCGTTCAACCGGTCGCCGAACTGGAACGACCCGATGAGCCCGTTCGACGACCCGAGCCTCGACCGCGACGTCGTCAGCGGCGAGGGCCCGGAGATCATCAGCCTCGACGCCCCCGAAGCCGGCGGTGCGTACGAGGTCTACGCGCACTACTGCGACAGCCGAAACGTCGGCGTGAACGTGCACGCCACGCTCGAAGTCCTCGTCCGCGGCGAGGTCATCGCGACGTACCCGACCGACGCGGGCCAGCGCCTGGTCCCCGGCGACCTCTGGAACGGCCTCACGCTGACGTGGGACCTCGCGAGTGAATCGGTGATGGTCGTCGAGAACGCGACCGCGCCGACGTCGCGACCGCAGCTCTGTCGAAGCAACTGAGGCGGCGCGACGTCGTCGAAGGGCCGCGGCCCTCGGCTCAGATCACGAGCGCCCCTTGAATCGCCTTCAGGCGGTGACGGGCCATGCCGAGGTTCCCACGGGCGCGATCGAGCGCGACGTAGAGGAACAGCGACGTCCCCTGCAGCAGCCGGATGAGGTGGTACTGCCCGTCGAGGGTGATGAGGATGTCCTCGATGCCGCCGCCGATGTTGAGCTGACGCATCACGTCCAGCTTGGCGCGGACGACCTGGGTGTTTCCGGCGGCCGCCACGTCGATGTTGAAGAGGTGCGCATCCCCCTCGGTTCCGAGCGTCATTCCACTGTCGTAGTCGACGAGCGCGACGGCGATCGCACCGTCAAGACTCATGGCATCACGAAGGCTCTCTTTTACGTTGGGCAAAACATTTCCTTTCTTGGGGGTGACCGAGGTCGTCGGTGAGGCGTCGGTCACGAGCGTGATCGCGCCTCGGCTCAGCATCCGCGCGAGTGCGCGAGATGCGTTGAAAACAGCGAGACCGCTGGCGTGGATGAGCTCGCTCATCGATGCCTTTCCGGTCGCTCGCGCTGCGATGATCCGCTCGTCGTCGCTGACGAGCGCAGGCAAGGCACGCGTGTCGTAGCGGACGCGTCCATCGAGGGGTCCGAGGATGCTCGCGTAGTGATGCAGCAGTCGCTCTTGGAGCTGCTCGGTGCGCATCGCGAGGACGCCGTGATTCACGGGCTCGAACGGGCTGGCCTCGATGAGATCGAGCGCAGCTTCGTCGTCGCCCGCTGCGACGAGCTGGTCGACGTCACGACACAACTCGTGGACGGCGCCACTCGATGAGACGCGTCGGTGTTCCGTCCAACCCGCGCTCCTCAAGTAGTCGAGGGCGCGTACGTTGGTCGGGTCGATCTCTAGCGCACGCTGCCAACAGGCGAGTGCTTGCTCCGTGCGGTTGCTGCCGTAGCGTTCGAGCCCGAGGTCCACGAGCTCGTTCGCTTCCTGCTGGAGGGCTCCTTCGTCCGGAGCCAGGAAGTCGGGGATCGTCATCGAGGAGGCGTACCTTGTCTTCGTCGACCGACCGCGCGCAAGTCGGTAATCGCCGCATCCGACCGACCTGATCGCAAGTCTTGTCGAGATGCGTGGGGGCAAAGTGAGGCGCGGCGCGTCAACCGAGGACGCGCCCGCGCTTCACGTCGCCCGCAAGCTGGCTTGCAGCGGCCGTCAGGCGGTGAACGCCGATCGGATCGCCGCCAAACGATGACGCGCCATGCCGAGGTTCCCGGTGCCTTTGTCGAGCACCAGGTACACGAACAGTGACGTCCCCTCGAGGAGCTGAATCACGTGGTGCTCGACATCCAGCGTCATCACGATGTCCTCGACGGCGGCGTCGGCGCCGACCTCCCGCATGACCTCGAGCTTGGCGCGAACCACCTTGGCGTTCCTCGACGCGCTCAGCGCGACGTCGTGGCCGCACTCCGTGCCGCGCGTCCCCAACGTCGCACCGTCCCGGTAATCGACGAGCGCGGCGGCGACGGCGCCCGGAAGCGTCATGGCCTCGTCCAACATAGCCCCCCAGTTGGACGGGGCCGCGCGCTCGATGGGCTCGCGTGCCTTGGTGGTGGTCGTGATGCTGTCGTCGGAGCCGGTCCAGCCGGCGGCCTGCAGGTAGTCGAGCGCGACGTGGTTCCCGGGGTCGACCGAGAGCACGCGCTCCCAGCAATCGATCGCCTGCTCGGGCTGGTTGCGGCCGTACCGCTCCAGTCCGAGCTCCAGGAGTTGTTGGGCCTCGTTCAGGAGGTCCGCGGTGTCGTGGGGGGCGAGTTGGGTTGTCATACGCTTATGGCGCAACCGTGCGGTCAAACGCACAGGTTGCGCAATGAGGCATTTCATCCAGCGTATACGTATAGAACGTCTCAGTGAGGGACGCGCGAGATCCGTCACACGTCGAGCGCCTCGACGTCGGTGAGCGCCGCGTTCTCCATGATGAACTGGTATCGCGGCGCGGGATCCTTGCCCATCAACGCCTGCATCACCGTGCGGCCCTCTTCGTCGAGCATGACGCGCAGCGCGCGGCGGCGCTTCGGGTCGAGGGTCGTCTCCTTGAGTTGGTCCGCGTCCATCTCGCCGAGGCCCTTGAAGCGGCTGATCTCGATCTTCACGTTCTTCGGCAGCGACTTCTCGATGCGCTTGCGCTCCGCGTCGTCCACCGCCCAGTACGTCTCCTTCGCGGCGTCGATGCGGTACAGCGGCGGCTGCGCGAGGTACACGTGACCGCCCTCCACGAGCGCCGTCATGTGTTTCATGAAGAACGTCAACAGCAACGTCGCGATGTGGTTGCCGTCGGAGTCCGCGTCCGTCAGCAGGAACACCTTGTCGTAGCGCAGCTTCGACAGGTCGAGCTTCGGACCGATGCCACACCCCAACGCGGAGACGATGTTTCCGATCTCCTTGTTGTCGAGCACCTTCGTCAGCGACGCCTGCATCGTGTTGAGCACCTTGCCGCGCAGCGCGAGGATCGCCTGCGTCTTGCGGTCGCGCCCCATCTTCGCGGAGCCACCGGCCGAGTCACCCTCGACGATGAACAGCTCCGAGTCGCGCGGGTTCGTGCTCGAACAGTCCGCGAGCTTCCCGGGCAGGTTCAGCCGGTGCGACACCGCCGACTTGCGCTGCACCTGCTGGGCCGCCACACGCGACGCCTGACGCGCACGCGCCGACAGCTCCACGCGATCGCAGATCGCGTCCGCCACCGAGCCGTTCTCGAGCAACCACTGCTCGAGCCGCGGACGCACGAGGTTCTCGATGAGCCCCTGCGCCTCCGGGTTGTTCAAACGCCCCTTCGTCTGCCCCTGGAACTGCGGCTCCTTGATGTACACCGACAGGATCGCGACCAACCCCTCGCGGATGTCCTCCGCGGAGATCGTGATGCCCTTCGGCGCGCGCTTCTTCGCGCTCATGTACGCGCGGACCGCCTTCACGACGGCCTGCTTGAGCCCGTTTTCGTGCGACCCGCCGTCCGACGTGCGCACGCCGTTCGCGTAGGAGAGGATCGTCTCGTTCGTGCCGTCCGTCCACGCGAGGATCATCTGCGTCCGCGGGTAGTCTTCCGTCTCGAGGCTGAACGGCTCCGGGTGTGAGGGCGTCTTCTTCGAGCTCTCCACCACCATCGGCAGGAACTCACGCAACCCACCCGGGTGATGGAACGTCGTCTCCTCGTTCGCGCGCGCGTCCTGGTAGTGAATCGAAACGCTCGGGTGCAGGTACGCCTTGCTGTCGAGCAGCTCCTGCACGCGCTTCGGATCGAACCGCGCCGCCATGTTGAACACGGACGGGTCCGGCCGGAAGTGGATGCGCGTCCCGTGGCGGCGGGTCTTCGAGAGCTTCTTCAGCTTCGTCGTCGCCTTCCCGCGTTTGTACTGCTGGTTGTACTCGTAGCCGTCCCGCTGGACCCAGACCGTCATCTCCTCCGACAGCGCGTTCACCACCGACGAACCGACGCCGTGCAGACCGCCGGAGACGTCGTAGGAGTTATCGTCGAACTTCGCGCCCGCGTGCAGCGTCGTGAGGATGATCTCGACCGCGGGTTTCTTGAACTTGCGCATCATCCCCACCGGGATGCCGCGGCCGTCGTCCTCGATCGACACGCCCCGATAGTCCTCGTCGAGCACCACCGAGATCGTCTTCGCGTGCCCGTTGATCACCTCGTCGATCGAGTTGTCGAGGATCTCGCGCAGCAGGTGATGGTACCCGTGGGTGTCGGTGCCGCCGATGTACATGCCGGGCCGCAGCCGCACCGGCTCCAGCCCTTCGAGGACCCGAATCTCGTCGGCGCCGTAGCGCCCCGTCTTCTTCTTCTTCTTGGTCGCCACGGCGTCCTCCTCAGCTCTCGCCCAGCTCCGGAACCGGCGGCAGCTCGTGGTCGACCGTCGCGAAGTCCGAACGCTTCACGACCGCCTTGCCGCGCCCGCCGCGCGTGGTGAGCAAGCCCTCCGCGAACAGCTCGTACTTCTTGCCCTTGTCCGTGCGCACCACCAGCGGCTCCGTGCGCGGGGAGGGCGCGTACTTCGCCGCGAGCAGCTCCACGCCCGACCCGAGCTTGATGAGCATCGTCCCGCGCCCGGGGCCGGACAGCAGCGCGACGTCGTCGAGGTCCACCGCGATCGCGTGACCGTCCCGCGCCGCCGCGACGACGAAGCCTTCGTCGCCGTCCTTGACGGTGAAGGTCGTCAGCACCGCGTCGCCCGACTTGAGGCGCGCGAACTTGCGACCCGCGCGCGTCGACGGCTCCTTGTGCCCGAACAGCGGGAAGCGCAGCGCGAGGCCGAGCTTCGTCACCGCGACGCCGTAGGGCGGGCAGGGCGAGCCGTCCTCGTAGATCTCCTCCTCCTCCGGGAGCGGCATCATGCGCGGGTCGAACGAGACCGCGCCGACGATCGTCTCGCCGTCGCCGAGCTTGAAGATCTTCTGCATCGGGTCGCCGTAGCCGGTCGACGCCGGGATGTCCGCGATGCGCGTGACGTAGCAGTGGCCCTTGCTCGAGAAGAAGCCGACCGTCGATCGCGTCGACCCGGCCACACACGCGAGCACGCGGTCCTTGTCCTTCACACGCGTCGTCGACAGGTCCTTCACCGAACCCTGGCGCTTCACCCAGCCGTTCGCCGTGAGGATCACCACGGCGTCCTCCTCGATGATGAAGTCCTCCTCCGAGAACTCGGCCTCCTCCTCGGCGGTGATGATCCGCGTGCGCCGCTTGTCGGCGTACTTGTCGCGAATCTCGGTGATCTCGTCCTTCACCACACCCCACATCCGCTTGGGGCTCTTGAGGAGCGCGGCGATGCGCTTCGCCTCCTTGCGCTTCTCGTCGGCCTCCTGGCGGATGATCAGGATCTCCAGCTTCGCGAGGCGATAGAGCTTCAGCTCGAGGATGGCGTCGGTCTGCTCTTCGTCCAGACCGAACCGCTTCATGATCTTGCCGGCCGCGTCCTTCTTCCCCTCGCTTCGACGGATGATCTTGATGATCTCGTCGAGCGCGTCGAAGACCTTCTCGAGCCCCTCCAGGATGTGGAGGCGTTTGTTCAACAAATCCAGCTCGTGGGTGAGCCGGTTCTTGACCATCTCGAATCTGAAATCGAGGAAGTGTCGAAGGATCGCGAGCAGGTCGAGGCGCTCCGGCGTGGGGAGCTCTCCGTCGCCGGGCACGAGGCAAGTCAGGTTGACGCCCTGGTTCCCCTGAAGCGGCGTGTGCTTCATCAGATACGCCATGACGAGGTCCGGGTTCGTGCCCTTCTTCGTCTCGAGCACGATGCGCGTGGTGTCGGTCGACTCGTCGCGCACGTCGACCAGCGCCGGCAGCTTCTTGCCGGTGATGACCTCCGCGATCTTCGTGACGAGCGCGCTCCGATCCAGCGCGTACGGAATGGCGTGGATGACGATGCGCTCCGTCCCGCGCTTCATCTCCGACTTCCACTCGCCGCGGATCTTCAGGCTCCCCTGACCGGTGCCGTAGACCTGCTTCAGCTCCTGCTTCGACGTGACGATCTCGCCGCCGGTCGGGAAGTCCGGGCCCTTGATCTTCTGGAGGACCCGCGCGAGCGAGACGTCCGGATCGTCGATCATCATCGTGAGCGCGTCGCAGACCTCGCCGAGGTTGTGCGGCGGGATGCTCGTGGCCATACCGACCGCGATGCCCTGCGCGCCGTTCACCAGGAGGTTGCAGAACCGCGCGGGGAGGACGATCGGCTCGACGCTCGTGGCGTCGTAGGTCGGGCGGTATTGGACCGTCTTCTTCTTGAGCTCCGCGAGCAGCTCCAGCGCGATCGGCGTCAGCTTCGCCTCGGTGTACCGCTGGGCCGCGGGGCGGTCGCCGTCGGCGGATCCGAAGTTACCCTGCCCACGCACCAGCGGCGCCCGCATCACCCAATCCTGGGCGAGGCGAACCATGGCGTCGTAGGCGGCACTGTCTCCGTGCGGATGGTAGGAACCCAGCACGGCACCGACGATCTTGGCGCTCTTGATGGGCTTGCCGTCGGGGAGGACGCGCAGATCGTTGTACATCGCGTACAGGATCCGGCGTTGCACCGGCTTCAGACCGTCCCGGACGTCGGGCAGCGCCCGCGCCGTGATGACGCTGAGCGCGTAGTTCATGTACAGGCGGCGCGCCTCCTCGGAGAGCGCGACATCCGAGATTTGACTTGGGTCCATTTGTTCAGCGCCGGTGTTAGTCGGGAACCGGATCGGGGTCAATAGCGTGCAAAAACCACCAGACCCCCGATTTTTCGGGACATTTTTGTCGGGTTCCGGCCACCCATGGGGGAGGCGTACGTGAGATCACGAACGTGCGTTTTGTGCCCGGTGTTTGCTACAAGAGAGTCGCGCGTGCGGAAACTGTCGTCGCCCCCTCACCCGAACCGGCTGTCGAACTCGTTGGTCCGCTACACGCTGCCGCTCCTCATGGGATTGTGCTCGACGTCGGCGCTCGCGCACGACGTCGCGATGCCGAACGACCAGATCCGCCGCGAAGTGCAGCGGCTCAAGGACACGCTCGACTTCTACCGCACCCGCCCCGCGATCCCGCCGCTCCCCGAGAGTGAGGCGGACCAGCGCCGCATCCTCGGCGCCGCGGAGATCGAGCGTGCGCTGGGCAACGAGGATCGCGCGCTCGAGATGCTGATGGGGCGCCTCGCGGATCCGAACTTCACGAAGCTCCCCGAGTACGTCGACACGCTGCTCCTCACCTCCGAGATCCTCGCGAGCAACGCCGAGGACATCGGCGCGATGCACTACGCCGAGCTCGCCCTGAAGGCCGGCGGCACGCCGGAGCAGATGGCCGAGGCGGGTGGCCGCTGGTTCAACCTCGCGCGGCGCAACGAGCGCCTCGACCGCCGCCTCGAGCTGTACGACCTGTGGCGGCACCGCGGCGGCGAAAACGCGGCGGGCAGCGAGACCGCCGCCAAGGTGATGTACGAGGTCGGCTTCGCGCTGCGCGCGGACCGCAAGCTCACCGAGGCCCGCGCGCTGCTCGCGACGGTCCCCTCCGATAGCGCCTTCGGCTCGCGCGCCGCTTACCTGGCAGGCGTCGTGTTCGTGGAAGAGGGCGACCTCGAAAACGCCGAGCGCTGGTTCGCCGCGGTCATGGACTGGGCGCTCCCCGCGGACCTCCCCGAGAAACAGACGACGATCGAGACCGACGTGCGCCAGCTCGCGGCGCTGTCCGCGGCGCGCCTGCGCTGGGAGCGCGGCGACCTCGCGGCCGCCGACGAGGCCTACCGCCGCATCCCCGACGGCTCGCCGCACCTGCGCGAGGCGTGTTGGGAGCGGGCGCACCTGGACGTCGAGCGCGGCACGCGCCGCGGGGCGTTGATGCGCGCGCAGTGCGTGGAAGATCTCGGCGCCCGCGGTACGCGGCAGGTGGACGCGCGGTTGTTCAAGGCGTCGCTGCTCGCGCACATGAATCGGTACGCCGACTCGATCGCGAGCTACACGCACCTGCACGGTCAGGTCGTGCAGGAGCGTGACCTCTACGCGCAGGCCGTCGTCGAGATCGAGGACCCGGCCGAGTTCCTGTTCACGTCGATGGAGCGCAACGTCGGTCTGTCGGACGAGCCCTCGCCGGGCCCCGCGACGCTCTTCGCCGACGCGTGGACGCCGAACGTCGACCAGGCCTACCGCATCGACCGCGGCGTTCGTTTCGCGAAGGACGAGGTCTGGAAGATGGTCGACGACATCGACGCGCTGACGCGCTCGCTCACCGCGGACAAGGCGTTCGTCGGGTTGGAGCTGCGTCGCCAGAACCTCGAGACGCTTTTGCGGGACGTCCGCCACCTCGAGAGCCACGCGGGCGGGACCGAGGAGGCGCTGCGTCGTCACCAGCGTCACGCGAGCGCGGACGGCGAGGTCCAGGTCGACCACACCCACGCGGCCCAGGCGCGCGAGGTCGGTCAGATGATCGAGCAGCTGCGCAACATGGCCCGCGCGGTCGAAGGTGAGATCCTCCTGGTCGAGTACGAAGAGGAGTCCCGTCGCAAGCAGGCGCAGGGGATGCTGTCGTCGATCCGCGCCGAGGTCGTCGACATCATGAAGTCGCTCTCCACGCTGGAGTCGGACGCGAAGCCGACGACCGTCGCCGTCGCGCGCGGCGCGCTGTCGGACGTGAAGTCCTCGCTCGACGACGCCGCGATGCGCGCCGAGTTCGGCGTCCTCGACACGTACTGGCTGAAGAAGCAGCACCGCACGCAGGCGATCGAGAGCTTGTTGCAGCAGCAGGAAGAGACCGAGCGGCAGGTGCTCGAGGCGCTGCAGGGGCTGGCCGCGGAAGAGGCTGCTTCGCGCTAAGGGGGACGAGAGGCGAAGCCTCGAGCCCCCCAAATTTGCGGCGTCGCCGCCGCTTCTTCGCGCCGCTCGGTGCGGGGTGGCATCATGGCGTTTGTGTTCGCCGTCTTGCTGCTCGCCGGGCTCGCCGCGCCACCCGCGATCGAACCGTTCGAAGCCGAGGCCTACTTCGAAGGCGGCCCCTTCGAGTCCGCGCAGCGCATGATCGTCCGCGGCGACACCGCCCGCGGCGTGCAGTACCTCAAGCGCCTGCTCCGCGAGCACCCCACCGCGAAGGAGCGCCCCCAAGCGCGTTACCTCCTCGGCGTCTCGCTCATCCGCCTCGGCGCGTACGAAGAAGCCGCGCGCCTGTTCGACGAGCTCGCGTCCTCGTACCCGGTGCTCGTCGACGACCACCGCTTCCTCCGCGGGCAGGCGCTCTACCTGTGGAAGAGCTACCTCGACGCCGCGCAAGTGCTCGCGCAGGTGTCGGCGCAGAGCCCGCGCGCCGACGAGGCCCGGCGCCTCCGTGCGTGGGCGCTCCTGGAGGCGACGGACTTCTCGCGTCTCGCGCGCTGGCTCGAACAGGAGCGGCGCGACGGTGGGCTCGACGTCGAGCTCACGTACGTGCTCGCGCTCGCGCGGCACCGGACGGGCGACGTGCTCGGCGCGTTCCGCGGGCTGCGCGAGGTCTGGCAGAAGGCGGACGAGCCGAAGCTCGCCGGCCCCGCGCTCGCCGCGCTCGCGCGTCTGAAGATCGGCGACAAGCCGATGCTCGACGAGTCCGACCGCCGCGCGATCCTCGCCTACGCGCGTTCGCTGGAGGACGAGGACAAGTTCGACGACGTCATGCAGAAGCTCGAGCGCCGCCTCGCGGGGCGCGGCGCGGGACGCCTCATCGCGGAGGTCGTCTACGCGCGTGGCCGCGTGGCGAAGCGTCGGCGTCGGTACCGCACGGCGCAGTCGCACTTCGCGCGCGCCGCGCAGCTCGCGCCGACGGCGGTGACGGACCTCCGCGCCAAGGTCGAGCTCGCGAGCGCGCAGATGATGGAGCTGCTCGGTCGACAGCGCGATGCGTTGCGGGCGTACGAGACGATCGCGGCGCGCTTCGCGGATCGCCCCGAGGCGGAGGCTGCGATGTTCCGCGCCGCCGAGATCCATCTGCGGACGCGCAAGTACAAGAACGCGCGCGAGCGTTGTGAGTCGCTGCTCCTCGTGAATCCCGTCTCGACCTACCGCCGGCGCTGCGTGTGGAACGTGGGGTGGGGCTACTTCCGCCTCGGCCAGTACGCACGCGCGAAGGAGTTCTTCACGTCGGTGACGAAGATGCAGCTCCCGGCCGACCTCGACGGCGCGTCGCGGTACTGGCTCGCGCGGAGCCAGGCCTCGCTAGGGGACGTCGAGGCCGCGCGTGATGCGTTCCGGTCGATCGTCGAGCGCTACCCGCTCTCGTACTACGCGGCGCTCGCGGAAGGGCAGATCGCCGAGCGCCTCGAAGAGCCGACGTTCGAGGCGGACGGCGAAGGGGAGATCGAGGTCGCGAAGGTTCCGCAGGCGTTGGTGCAGGTGCGGGAGTACGCGCGCCTCGGGCTGCGCAGTCGCGCGCTCGCGCAGCTGGCGTCGTTCGAGAAGCAGACGCGCGCGAGCGGGCGCCGCATCGCAGAGCCGACGTACCACGCGATGGCCCGGATGTACGAAGAGCTCGGCAAGACGCTCGACGCCCGACGCGTGCGGGAGGAGGGCGCGCGCGCGTACCCGACGGCGTTGGGGAGCGCGGCGTTCGTTCGGGCTGCAAAGCGTGCACATCCGCTCAAGTTCGAGGAGCCGATCCGCGCCGCGGCGGCGGAGTTCGAGATCCCGGTGTCGCTGCTGTTCGGTTTGATCCGCACCGAGAGCGGGTTCAGGCCCGACGCGGTGAGCGCGATGAACGCGTACGGTCTGGCGCAACTCATCTTGCCCACGGCGCGCACGGTCGCCTGGCGACTCAAAGCCGGGCGCGCGACGAAGAACCGGCTGCTCTACGACCCGGCGTTCAACGCACGCCTCGGCGCGGCCTACCTCCGCGAGCTGTTGGATCGGTACGAGGGCAGCGAGGTGCTCGCGCTCGCGGCCTACAACGCCGGTCCGAACGCCGTGGACGCCTGGACGCAGCGCCGGTTGCGCGCGTTGGAGGGGGTGTCGGGTCGCGGCGTCGGCGAGATGCCTTCGCCCGACGAGCTCGCCGAAGAGATCCCGGTCGCGGAGACGCGGGCGTTCGTCAAAGTCGTCCTCGCGCGCGCGCGTGGTTACGCGCGCCTGTACCCGAACGAGGAGACGCCGGCCGAGGACCCGACGGTCGAGGCGGCGGTCGCGGCCTACGCCGAGCCCGAGCACCTCCCGGCGCCGCCGGAACCGATCCCGAGGTCGGGTCGCGTCGAAACCGTGGTCGGTCCCACCTTCGTCCCGGCGGGAGACGAAGGGCGCATCGCGGGTCCGCCCGGCGCCTTTTGATAGAAAAGTTCAGGGTTTCAACACGTTGGCGTGCATTTTTCTTCGGGCGCCGGATGACGGATGGACCAGGGGGTCGCATCCGACGCAGGTGCCCGAGGTTTCTTCAGAAATCGCGCTTCGTCCACGATGTGCGTGCGTATCCTCGCGCCGTTCTGCACAAAAATTTTCACGGCGGCTCGCCTCGCAGCCGTGATCCAAACCACTCGGTTCGGGTAAGGTTCCGCTCGCAGTACGCCTCTCCTGGTCTTCGCACGCTAGGGGACAACGCACAGACGATCCGAAAACAAAAACCGAGGTGACTGATAGCTATGCGACGTCAAACAACATCGCTCCTGTTCCTGATGGGCGCGGCAGCCTTTGCGGGCTGCTCCGGGGACGGGGGCACCACGCTCCCGCCTGTCGACGACTTGAAATTCGAAACCACCTCTCTCCCTGCGGGCGTGCAGGGCGAGGGGTACAGCGCGACCATCGAGGCTATGGGTGGAACCGAAGAGGGCTACACGTGGTCCGTGAAGAGTGGGTCCCTGCCGGACGGCCTCGAGCTGCGCGGTAACGGCACCCCCAGCACACGACTCTCCGGCACGCTGAACGCGGCCGGCTCGTTCACGTTCACCGTCGAGGTGAGCGACTCCCGCGACAACACCGGTGAGCAGGCGTTCACCGTCGAGGTCGCCGAGCCGCCGCCTGATCTCGCGATCACCACAGCCGACGTCCCGAACGGCGGCACGGACGTCGCGTACTCGGCGGAGATCATCGCGACGGGTGGCTCGGGCGACGGCTACCGTTGGCGCGTGTCGAACGGGACGCTCCCGGCCGGGCTGACGCTCGCGCAGGAAGGCACGCCGTCGACGATGCTCGCGGGCACCCCGCCGGCCGGCGCGGACGGCGACTACGAGTTCACCGTCACCGTCACCGACAGCGCGAACAACCGCGCGACGATGGACTTCACGATGAACGTCCAGAACAACGTCGTGCCGCTCAACTTCGTCACGCAGGACATTCCGGACGGCGAAGAGAACCTCGCGTACTCGGCGACGCTCGAGGCCGAGGGTGGCAAGGGTGAGTACAGCTGGCGCGTCCAGGGCGGCGAGCTGCCCCCCGGGCTGACGCTCGACAACGCGGGCTCCGGCACGACGACGACGATCGAAGGCACGCCGAACATGTCCGGCAACTTCACGTTCCAGATCGAGGTTCGGGACGAGGACGGCGAGAACGCGCGCAAGACGATCTTCATGGAGATCGCGCCCGAGCCGCCGCCGGTCCGCATCGTGACCACGGAGATCGACCCGGGCGAAGAGAACACGCCGTACGAGGCGACCATCCGCGCGATCAACGGCAGCGGCGAAGGGTACATGTGGTCGATCGACGAAGGTCAGCTCCCGGCCGGCCTCACGATCGGTGCGGCCAGCCCGATGGGCTCGACGGAGACGACGATCTCCGGGACGCCGACCCAGTTCGGGACCTTCGACTTCACGGTCGTCGTGACCGACTCGCGCGGCAACCAGGACGACCAGCAGCTCACGTTGTCGATTCAGGAGGAGGTCATCCCGATCCAGATCATCGGCGACACGAACGGCGTCATCGTGCTGCCCAACGCCGTCGGCGGCGAGCAGTACAGCGCGACGATCGAAGCGCAGGACGGGTTCGGCAACTACAACTGGGTCGCGCAGGGCCTCCCGCCTGGCGTTCGCCTCCAGGTCCCTGGCACGCCCGGCTCGGTGTTCTCCGGGTTGCCGCAGGCGCTCGGGACGTTCACCGCGACGGTGACCGTCTACGACCTGAACAACGACACGGACTCGGTGCAGGTGCAGATCACGGTCGACCCGCCGAACACGCTCCCGACGATCACCACGAGCGCGCTCCCCGCGGCGCCGATCTGCGGTGCGTACGCGCGCCGGATCACGGGCACGGGCGGCTCGAACGCGAACTACAGCTGGTCGGTGCAAGGTAACTTGCCGCCGGGCTTCTCGCTGGACCCCACGGGCACCCCGGGGACGACGCTGCGCGGAACGACGGACACCACCGTCGGCACGTACAACTTCACCGTCACGCTCACGGACACCTTCGGGCTGACCGACACGCAGGCCTACACGCTGGACGTCGCGGACGTCCCGGGTGGGTTCCGCTTCGTGATGCACATGGGTGACGTCGAGGCGAGCGCGGTGCAGGAGATCTACCTCAACGAGGTCTGCGGCACGCCGAGCACCACGCCGATGAACATCACCCCGGCCAACGCGCCGTCGGGTGGCGACGTCCTCGGCAGCACGTCGAGTGGCCACTTCTACGCCGGCTTCTCCCCCAACGGCGAGACGCTCGCGTACATCGGCGACCTGACGACCGACAACACGTACGACGTCTACCTCGTCGACCTGCGGAGCGGCACGCCGAGCGCGCCGGTCGTGGTCAGCGGCGGCATTGGCCTGTCGGGCTCGCTCAGCGCGCTCTATCTGAAGTACAGCCCGGACGGCAGCAAGCTGGCGTTCACCGCGGACGCGACGGTCAGCGCGGCCGAGGAGCTGTTCGTCGTCGACGTCAGCGATCCGTCGAACCCCTCGCAGGCGGTGCGCGTCAGCCAGGTGTTCAACTCCTCGTCGACCGAGGTCACGCAGTACGACTGGTGGTTCTCGCCGGACGGCACGAAGATCGTCTACGAGGCCGACCCGGTCTCCAGCGATCAGCGCTTCTGGTACGTCGACCTGTCGGCGCTGCCGGCGGGCCCGCCGACGCCGCCCGTGAGCATCCACGATGTCGCGTACGCTTCGGCTGACACCAACTACCAGGTGCACTGGACGCCGGACTCGCGTGGCGTCGTGTACAGCGGTGACTTCTCGGGCACGACGTCCGAGGACAACGTGTACTGGGTCGACCTGTCGGGGCCGACGCCGAGCACGCCGATTCAGCTCAACCCCGAGTTGCCGCTGAACGCGGACTGCTACGTCTACACGATCAACGATCTGTCCTACACGCTGTCGATCTCTCCGGACGGCACGAAGGTGATGATGCTCTGCGAAGGTGAGCTCGACAACGCGCGCCACGTGTTCATCTCCGACATCTCCGGCACGGTGCCGGGGCCGGCGGTGAAGGCGATGGACATCGCGCCCACGTCGAACCGCTACATCACCAAGGCGTGGTGGTCGCCGGACTCGACGCACATCCTCGCGATGGGTGACTTGGGCCCGACGGACAACGCGGACGAGCTGTACATGGCCGACGTGAGCGGGACGCTGCCGGCGGCCGCGCACACGATCGCGCCGACGAACAGCACGTCCCTCGAGATGTACACCTCGCCGTACTTCGCGGCGGCGTTCTCGCCGGACATGCAGAAGGTGTTCTACATCGGCGACTTCGACACGGCGGCGTACTACGAGCTGTATCAGGTCACGGTCGGCAACGGCCCGCCGTTCCAGCGCGTCAAGGTGCACCCGCCGTTCACGCAGTCGTCGCAGGACGTCTACAACTTCCGCATCTCGCCGGACGGCAACAAGATCGCCGTGACGGTCTACGAGAACTCGGCGTACAGCCTGTTCGTCGCGGACATCTCCGGCCCGGTGCCGACGAACTGGGCGCGCGCGCACTCGACGCCAGCGTCGTCGAGCGCCGACCTCGTCGGTACGCAAGGCACCGGCTGGGACGGCGGTTGGGACTTCTTCTGGACGCCGGACAGCCAGTCGTTGGTCTTCAACGGCGCGCTCGCGACGTCCGGTGCGAACGAGCTGTGGATCTCCGACGTGAGCGGCGCTCCGCCGTACACGGAGCAGCGGCTCTCGGTGCCGAACAGCAACACGTCGCTCGACGTGTGGTGGGCCTGGGCGCAGGGCGAGTACGCGCTGCCGTACCAGTTCCAGCGTCGGTAGAACCTGCCCGTTTCGAGGGCCGCGCGTCGCTGTCGACGCGCGGCCGCTCCTACCCCCCCTTCGAATCCAGTCCGCGTTTGGCTAAGAAGGCCGCGCCGTGCTCGCGTTCGTCGTCGCTCACCTCGTGCTGGCCGCGCCCGCCGCGCCGACCGCACCTCAGGTGTACGTCGAGCCGACGACGGTGAGCGCCACCGTCGCGACGATGCTCGCCAACGAGCTCGGCGCCGGCGCGCTCACCGACACGGCGACCGCTGCGACCCACGTCGCCCGCGTCGAGCGGGTGGAGGACGCGTTGCTGCTGTCCGTGCGCGCGTCGGAGCAGCTCGTGTTGGCGCGGACGCTCGCGGTCGACGTGCTGCCGGCCTCGCTCCGCGTCGCCGTGCTCCTCATCGCTCGCACGGTACGGCTCGGCCCGCCGCGTGCGCCGCGCCCGCCTCCACCCCCCGCGTCGACGCGTGAGCTCCGCGTCGTGCCCCAAGCGTTTGCCGCGTGGTGGTCGCGACCGTCCGTCGCCCCGCAGCTCGGGCTCCTGATCAGCGTGGGCTACGGGGAGGGGTGGCTCGGCGTGCAGCTGACCGGTGCCGTCGCGGGGCGCCTGTGCTGCTCCCGGAGCACGGGGGACGTCGAGGCCGACGCGCTGGAGCTGCACGCCGCGTTGGAGGGGCGGGCTCAGGTGTTCACGGCCGGCGCGTGGGGCGGTGCGCTGACGATCGGGACGGGGGTGTCCGGGTACTTCGTGTCGGCCGCGCCCGTGTTCCCGGACAGCGCGAGCCCGGGTACCCCGACGCGCATCAACGACGCGCAGCTGATCCTCCTGGGGGGCGCCGAGCTCAGCTATCGCCTCTCGGAGCGCCTCTCGTGGGTCGTGCGGCTCACGGCGCGCTGGGCCCCCATCGACCGGGAGGTGCTCGCCCCCGCGCCGATCGGCGGCACCGAATCCGTGACGACGGGCCGCGTCGCGCCCTGGCTGTCGGCCGGGGTCGCGTGGGATGCTGCATTCGATTGAAGGTGGACGCCGCGTCCGGCGACTGATGGACGCGATGGAGGTGGGCATGCGGGCAGCCGTGCCCCCGGCGGTGCAGGAGCGGGGGACGACAGCGAGCGATCTGACGACGGAGGTGCTGTTTCGGCGGCACTTCGACGACGTCTTCCGGATCGTCGCACGGCTCCTCGGGCCGGGGGCCTCGGACGCGGACATCGAGGACGTCGTCCAGCTCGTCTTCCTCCAGGCCCACCGGTCGCTCCCGCGTTTCCGGGGCGACGCGAAGGTGTCGACCTGGCTGTACGGGATCGCCTCCCGGGTCGTGCTCACGCAGCTGCGGTCCTGGGGGCGTCAGCGTCGCCTGGAGCGCGCCGTGGAGGCGGAGCTCGAGACGCTGGAGCTGCAGTCGCCGGAGAAGTCCGCGGCCGAGCGTCAGGCGCTCGCCCGAGTCTGGCGAGCGCTCATGAAGATCAAGCCGAAGAAGCGCGTGGTGTACGTGCTCTTCGAGGTCGAGGGGCACAGCGGTGAGGCGATCGCCGAGCAGCTCGGCATCCCGATCTCCACCGTGTGGACGCGCCTTCACCACGCGCGCCGCGAGCTGAACCGATGGCTCGCGAAACAGGAGGGCCTGCGATGAGCGAGGCTCGAACCCAGAACGAACGACTGGATCGTGCGAACGCGATCCTCACGAATCACGTCCCGAAGCCGGCGCCCGGTGCGAAGGAGCGGGTGTGGCGCGGCGTCGATCGTCACCGGCGGCCCTGGCGGATGCGCTTCGGTTGGCCGGAAGCCGTGGTCTTCGCCGCGGCGCTCGCCGTCGTGTTCTTCGTGCAGCGCACACCGACGCCCGAGGTCGAGTGGCGGACGGTCGCTGCGGGCGAGGCGGTGTCGACACACGGCGCGACGGTCCGCACGCTGGGCGCGTCGACGGTGCGGACACCGGTGGTGAAGGACGGGCGAACCGTCGTGCAGGTCGTCGACGGCCACCTCGACTTCGACGTCGCGCCGCGCGCGATCGGCGAGTCGTTCGTCGTGCAGACGCGCCACGCCATCGTGACGGTGGTGGGGACCCGGTTCGCCGTCCGCGCCGACGACGACGGCACGGTCGTCGAGGTGGAGGAGGGGACCGTCGAGGTGGCGCCGCGTTCCGGGACCGCCCGGCGGCTGCTCGCGGGGGAGCAGATCCGAATCGCGAGCGCCGCGTCGATCGCGCGGGCCGACGAGCGCGTTGCGCAGGCGAACCGCGGCGAGGCGATCGCGCGAGCGGTCGACGCGGAGGTTCCGGCGGCGCGTGACACGAAGGAGGCCGAGTCCACGAAAGCCCCGGCTTCGAGCGGAGGCCCCGCCGTATCGAAGTCCCGCGAGCGGAGGGCCGCGCCGCGCGCGCGTGTCGTCGAACGCGGTGACGCCGCCTCCGCGGCCGAACGAGGCGAGGGTGAGAGCCCGGGCGGTGCGGCCCGCGCCGAGGGTTCGACCGACGTGAATCGGGCGGCCGGGTCACACGCGCCCGCTGCGCTTCAGGTGGCGGATCAGGAGGCCTCGGCCCCCTCGGCAGAACGCGGCCCGGGCGCGACCGCGCCGAGTGACTCGGCGCTGCGGGCGCAGGTCGTCTCGCCCAAGGAGCGGCTGCGGATCGCGCGGAAGGTGGTGGCGTCGGACGCCTCGCGGGCCGCGGAGCTCGCGTCCTCCGTGCTCGACGAGGCGCCCGCGCCGGCGCTGGAAGCCGAGGCGCTCGCGGTCTTGGCGGACGCGCGACGCCGCGCCGGGGACGACGCCGAGGCGGCCGAGCTCTATCGCGCGCTCGCGGATCACCCCGCGGCGTCGGCCTACGGTGAAGAGGCGCTGCTGCAGCTCGCGCTGGTGTCGCGGAACGTCGGGCGCCTCGACACCGCGCGCGCTGCGCTCGAAACGGCGAACGCACGGTATCCGCACGGGCCGCTCGCGCTCGAGCGCGCTGCGCTCGGCGCGCGCCTCGCGCTCGCAGACGGCGCCCCGGGTCGGGCGGCGGCGATCCTCCTCGCGGCGCCCAACGACGGCCTGTCGCTCGAGCTGATTCGCACGCGACTCGACGTCGCGGAGGTCGTCGTCGAGGGCGACGCCGAGCTCGCGCGGCGCCTCCTGGCGGTCGACCGGTCTTCCTGGCCGGACGGGCTCGCGCGGCGGGCGGAGGCGCTCCAGGGGAGGTTGGAACGATGAAACGATGGCTGACGATCGCGCTGGTCCTGGTGGCCTGCGAGAGAAAACAGACGGAGCTCCTCGAGCAGACCGCGACCGAGATCGGCGACCGCACCGTCGCCGCGACGAGCGCCGACGGTCGTTTCGTCGTCGAGTTCTCCGCGGGCGCGCTCCGAAGCGGTTCGACGCTCTACATCACAACGCGCCGCGACCTGATGACGGCTCAGAGGCTCGCCTCCCTCGTGTACGAGGTGACGGTGGAGCCCGCGCAACAGCCGGTCGAGCCGGGGCGTCTCTCGTATCGCCCCGTCGGTAACGACACGACCGACCTGAGGTTCGTACGCTTCGACGACGTCGACGCCGCGACGCTCTCGGTGCTCGCCGACTCCCGCGCTAGCGGGACCTCGGTGACGGCCACCTTCGACGTCCTCCCGAGCACGTTCGCCGTGAACCGCAGGCAGCGCCTCACGTGCGCCGACTTCACGTGCGGCGCGCCCTGCACGCTCTGCGACGAGCAGGGGGTCTGCACGGCGACGGGCTACGAGAGCACCGGCGGGATCTGCCTAGCGGACCCTGCACAGTGCTGCGTCGACGATCGAATCCTCGGGGCCTGGCAAGCGCCCGTCGGTTCGGGCCTTGCCTTCATCGTGGACCGGCTCGAGCTCGCACGTGAAGGCACGGGCTTCGACCTCGACGGGCAGTGCGGCCAGGCCAGTTGCGTGGACAACGTGCTCGGCCTGTTCGCCGACGCGCCCGAGCCGTTCCTCCCGGTGTCGGAGGCCTCGCTGCTCCTCGTCGAGGCCGCGGGGCTCCCCCAGTTCTACCGGGGGGACGCGTACCCCGTCGTGAAGCTCTATCAGGCGCTCGACGCCGACGATGATCCGTCCAACGACTTCATGGTGCCCCCCGGCGAGGCGAGCTGCTGCGCGTTCAACATCGCGCCCACGAGCATCTCCGGGATTCCGCCACAGGCGCGCGCCCGGCTTCCGGGTTTGATCCAGCGCGGCCAGTTCCGGTCCCAAGCCCCCGTCGTCCTCCACGTCCAGCGCACCGACATCGACGCGACGCTCCGCATGGAGCGTGTGTTCCTGTCGGCGCGGTTCCCGGACGACCTCGCGACGCTCGACGCCGGGCTCCTCGGCGGCTACGTCCCGGTGCGGGACCTCGCCACCTTCCCGTCGGATCAAACGCCGACGCTCGATCGCTTCGTCGCGCTCGGCCGCCAGCCCGACGGTGATCTCGACTTCGACGGGCTCGAGTGCCTCCTCGACCGCAGCGGGGACGGCCGCATCGACACGTGCTGCGATGGTGTGTTGGACGGCCCCGCGTGCGACGCGGTCGGGTGCCTCGGGGACACGATCCCGCCGGTCGTCGCCGGCGATCCCGGAAGCTGCGTCATGGCCTCGGAGCTGGCGGACGGCTACTCGGCCGGGTTCTCGTTCACGGCCGTGGCGGCGACGATCGTCGGGACGGCCGACTAGGCCATAACGGTTCCTCGCTTCGCGAGGGACCTTGGCACAGTCTTCGGACCCGCCGCTTAGCGCCGGGCCTCAGCCTAGCTCGTCAGCCTCCGACCAGGCCGAATCGTGCCCGCACCGAGGTCCGGATGAAGTCGAGCTTCTTGTCGAGGGTGTGGCGGACGGCGGGGTCCTCGACGAGGCCCACTTGCTCCTGCACCTTCGAGATCGCGTCCATCGCACCGGCGACGGGGTCCTTCTTCGCGCCGACGTGCGGCGCTCCGAGGCGACGTGTGATCCGCTGAACCTGGAAGTCGAGGAGGTTCATCCGGCCGTTCTGCGTGCCCATGTCGAGGCCGATGAGCTCCTGCTCGAGCTTCTGCAGGTGGGCGTTCGCGTCGGGCGGCGCGTCGTCGCCGAGCTGCGAGAAGGCCCGCCTCAGGTCGAAGAGGGCGTTGCGCCCGCTCTCGAACACGGGAGCGAGCCCCGGAGCCGGCGCCATCGTCGCGAGGACGCCGTGATGGCTGGCCAGCGCGGCGCGCAGCCCCGGGCGGAGCTTGTTGGCGTCGTCGAGGTGGCTCTGACGGGAGAAACGCGGCCGGTCGGGAAGGGGCGTCGTCTTCATCGAGGCCACCGTAGCCTCGAGGCGCAGACGGGGTCACTTGCGGGCGCTTGCAAGCGCCCGCGTGCCGAGGGCTGCTAGCGGCCGAAGAGCTTGGCCTTCCAGTAGTCCTGGTTCAGGCGCGCGATGTTGTCGACGGAGATGTTCTTCGGGCACGCCGCCTCGCACTCACCTTCGTTCGTGCAGCCGCCGAAGCCCTCCTTGTCCATCGTCTCGACCATGCGCTTCACGCGGATGGTGCGCTCCGGCTGCCCCTGCGGGAGCAGGCCGAGGTGCGCGACCTTCGCGGAGACGAACAGCATCGCCGAAGCGTTCTTGCACGAAGCCACACACGCGCCGCAGCCGATGCACGCCGCCGCGTCCATCGCGAGATCGGCGTCTTCCTTCGCCACCGGCATCGCGTGGGCGTCGGGCGCGTTGCCCGTGTTGATCGAGATGTAGCCGCCGGCCTCGATGATGCGGTCGAACGACGAGCGGTCGACGATCAGATCCTTCAGCACCGGGAACGCCTGCGCGCGCCACGGCTCGAGGACCAGCGTCGAACCGTCGGGGAACTGCCGCATGTACAGCTGGCAGGTCGCCACGCCCGAGCCGGGCCCGTGCGGGCGCCCGTTGATCACGATGCCGCACGTCCCGCAGATGCCTTCGCGGCAGTCCGAGTCGAACGCGAAGGGCTCCTTGCCGGAGGCCTCGACCTGGTTGACGACGATGTCGAGCATCTCCAGGAACGAGCAGTCCGGGCCGATGCCCTTCGCCTCGTAGGTGTCGAAGTGGCCCGGATCGTTCGGGCCGTCCTGTCGCCAGATCTTGAGCGTGTAGTCCATTACTTGTAGCTCCGCTGGGTCAGCTTCACGTAGTCGAACGTGAGCGGTTCCTTGTGCAGGTCCGGCGTCTCGCCGACGCCCTTGTACTCCCACGCCGCGACGTAGCTGAAGTTGTCGTCGTCGCGCTTCGCCTCACCCTCGGGGGTCTGCGACTCCTCGCGGAAGTGACCGCCGCAGGACTCACGCCGATCGAGCGCGTCCTTCGCCATGATCTCCGCGAACTCGAGGTAGTCGGCCACACGACCGGCGCGCTCGAGGTTCTGGTTGAGCGTGTCGTTCGAACCGAGCACGTTCACTTCGCTCCAGAACTCCTCGCGGAGCTTCGGGATCTCGCCGAGCAGCTCGGTGAGCCCCGCCTCGTTGCGCGCCATGCCGCAGTGGTTCCACATCAGACGCCCGAGGCGCTTGTGGAAGTCGTCCACCGGCTTGCTGCCCTTGACCGCGAGCAGCTTCTCGATGCGCTCCTTCGTCTCGCGCTCCGTGTCGTCGAACGCGGCGTGGTTCGTGTCCACCCCGCCCGCCTTGTGCTGCGCGATGTACCCGCCGATCGTGTACGGGATGACGAAGTAACCGTCCGCGAGCCCCTGCATCAGCGCGCTCGCGCCGAGGCGGTTCGCGCCGTGGTCCGAGAAGTTCGCCTCACCGAGCACGAACAACCCAGGCACATTGCTCATCAGGTTGTAGTCCACCCACAGGCCGCCCATCGTGTAGTGCGGCGCGGGGTAGATGCGCATCGGGGTCTCGTACGCGTTCTCCGCGGTGATCTCGTGGTAGATGTCGAACAGGTTCCCGTACTTGGCGGCGACCGTGTCCTTGCCGTCGCGCTTGATGGCGTCCCTGAAGTCCAGGTACACGCCATAGCCCGTCGTCCCCACGCCCTTGCCGGCGTCCGCCTGCTCTTTGGCGTTACGGGACGCGACGTCGCGTGGCACGAGGTTGCCGAAGCTCGGGTACTTCCGCTCGAGGTAGTAATCGCGCTCGGCGTCCGGGATCTGGTTCGGGGTGCGCTTGTCACCCGGCTCCTTCGGCACCCAGACCCGCCCGTCGTTACGGAGCGACTCCGACATCAGCGTCAGCTTGCTCTGGTGGTCACCCGACACCGGGATGCAGGTGGGGTGAATCTGCGTGTAACAAGGGTTCGCGAAGTACGCGCCGCGCTTGTACGCGCGGTACGCCGCCGTGACGTTCGAGTTCTTCGCGTTCGTCGACAGGAAGAACACCGTCGAGTAGCCGCCCGTCGCGAGGCAGACCGCGTCCGCCGAGTAACGCTCGAGCGCGCCCGTCACGAGGTTGCGCACGATGATACCGCGCGCGTGGCCGTCCGCGACCACGACGTCGAGCATCTCGCGCTTGCTGAACATCTTCACCTTGCCGGCGTCCACCTGACGCATCAGCGCCTGGTAGGCCCCGATGAGGAGCTGCTGACCGGTCTGGCCGCGCGCGTAGAACGTACGCGAGACCTGCGCGCCGCCGAACGAGCGGTTCGACAGCAGACCACCGTAGTCACGCGCGAAGGGCACGCCCTGCGCCACGCACTGGTCGATGATGTTCACCGACACCTGCGCGAGCCGGTACACGTTGGCCTCGCGCGAGCGGTAGTCGCCGCCCTTCACGGTGTCGTAGAAGAGGCGGTACACGCTGTCGCCGTCGTTCTGATAGTTCTTCGCCGCGTTGATGCCGCCCTGCGCCGCGATGCTGTGCGCGCGCCGGGGGCTGTCGTGGAAGCAGAACGACAGCACGTTGTAGCCGAGCTCGCCGAGCGAGGCCGCCGCCGAAGCGCCCGCGAGGCCGGTGCCGACCACGATGACCGTGTGTTTCCGCTTGTTCGCCGGGTTGACGAGCTTCGTGTTGAAGCGGTGCTCGTCCCAGATCTTCTCGATCGGTCCCGAGGGGACCTTGCCGTCCAGAATCGCCATCGCTTTCGTCAGCTCCCTTTGCTCATGAAGGCCCAGATCGGAATCGTCGCGAAGCCCACCGCGATCAGCCAGCCGACGCCGGCCCCGACCCGCCACAACAGCTTCCGCCACGCGGGCTTGAAGATGCCGAGCGTCTGAAACGCGCTGCCGAACCCGTGCGACAGGTGCAGCCCCAGCGCGAGCATCGCGAGGACGTACCACGCGACCATCAGCGGGTTCTCGAACGTCCGCATCACGAGGCCCCACAGGCCGTGCTCGCCGGACCAGTCCCCGAACTTGAACATCCAGATGTGCGTCACGAGGAAGATCAGGAGGATGAGGCCCCCGACGATCATCGAGCGCGAAGCGAACGTCGCCTTCCCCTGCGTGGCCTTGGCCTCGTACTCGCGCGGACGGGCGCCCTTGTTGAGGCTCGTCAGGCGAATCGCCGAGAAGACGTGGGACGCGAGCAGGACGACCAGCCCGGCCTCCGCGACCCAGAGGAGGACCCCGAACTTACGGAGCATCTCCGGGTACGCATTGAACGTCGTCGGACCGGCGTACATCACGAGGTTGGCGGAGAGGTGCGAGATGACGAAACCGAGCCAGAGCAGGCCCGTGATCGCCATGATCACCTTCATGAAGATGGAGGAGGGTTTCATCGTCTGGGGGTCTTTCGTGGTCCCGATTGGCGTCGTCCGAGGTCCGAGTCAAGCGAAAGAAGGTTTTGGTTTCCAATACCTACGCTTCATGCTTCGGATCGGCTTTCGCCATGAGCTCGGACAGCAACGTGGTAGCCCTCGTGCCCTGGTCGATGTCGGTGCGCCGGGCGGTCTCGCGCCGTCGGGTCTTCGATCTCCTCGACGACAAGGACGCACCCAACAAGATCCGCGCGCTCGATCCGCTCGAGACGTACTACGCCGTGAAGGAGGTCGGGCTCGAGGACGCCGCGCCGATCCTCGCGCTGCTGGCGCCCGAGCAGATCGGCGCGCTCGTCGACGTCGAGGCGTGGCACCACCAGCGCTTCGATCCGCAGGATCTGCTGCTGTGGCTGTACGCGTTCCGGGAGGGCGGCCTCGAAGCGCTCGCCAACGCCGGGCGCGCGATGGACCGCGAGGTGCTCGCGCTGCTCTTGCGCCGTCGCCTGTGGATCGCGATGACGCCGCGCGAGAACGACACCGATCCCGATCCGATCCCTGACTGGCTACGGGATCCACCCGACGAGATCCTCCCGCTGGTGAAGACCCCCGACGGTCGCTTCGTCGTGGCCGCGCGGATCGACGACGAGGTCGACGAGGTCACCGTGGACGAGGAGGACCGAAAGGGCGTCCTGCAGATCGTCGACGACCTCTACAAACAGGAGGACTGGGAGGAGGTCGCGGCGACGCTGCGCCTCGCGCTGACGGATCTGTCGTCGTCGATGGAGGAGGACGCGCTCCGATTCCGCAACGCGCGGCTGGAGGACTTCGGGTTCCCACCGCTGCACCGCGCGATCGAGATCTACGGCCCGCTCGATCCCGACGTCCTCGAACGGCCGGCCCCCGCACCCGAGCCGCTCCCGACCACCACACTCCCCGCGCGGTACACGGCGGCGCTCGACGACGGACTGTTCTCCGCCGCGCTGTCCGCGGTACGCGACGCCAAACAGATCCAGCGCATCGAGGGCGACCTCGTGGCCGTCGCGAACCGGACGCTCGTCGCCGACGGCGCGGAGCCCGGAGAGCTCGAAGCCCTGACCGCGTCGCTCTTGCGGTTGCGCGGCTACTTGGAGATCGCGCTGGCGCACCAGGTCGAGCCCGCGCGGCGGATCGAGGTCGGGGCGGATCGCCTCGAGCGGGTCCCGATCGCCGACCTCGCGCGCGTGGGGTACACCATCACGCTGCGGCTCAAAGAGCGCGCCCGCGCGCTGAGCACGAAGTTCGGCGTCGAACGCCTCGAAGACGACGACCGCGCGCTCTTCGAAGCGCTCGGCCGCAAGCGCCCGCGGCTGTCGCACCTCGGCATCGAGCGGGGGTTCGACGGCCCGGACGATGTCGCCTGGGTCGAAGGGCGCGTCGCCCGGCTGGAGGGGCTCCTCGCCGGTGCGTCGGCGCTCGAGCTGTTCGACGTCGCGCTCGAAGGTGCCATCGAGCCGCCCCCCGCGGAGCGCACGATCGACGTGCTGATCGCCACCGCCGCGGCGCGCGCCGTCCGCGGCGACGGCTTCGCCCTGACGCCCCTGGACGCGGAGGCCCTCGCGGACCTCGCGGACAAACTGGGCGTCGAAGGCGGCCCGCGCTTCGCCGAGGCCGACGTCGCCCGGGCGCAGGAGGCGCTGGCGCCGCTGGAGGACGACGTGCGCGCCGTCATGCGGGACGCGGTCGAGGGCGGGCTCGTGCGCCTCGCGGACGCGCTGTGGCCGCTGGTGGGGGCGACGATCGATCCGCGGTTCGTGGGCGTGGTGCTGCGTCGACTCGGATGACGTAAAATCGCAGGTGGTGCAGGCCACCCCCCAACGCATCGGCGCCTACCGGGTCGATGGCCTCCTCGGCCGCGGCGCGTCGGGCGTCGTGTACCGCGCGTGGGACGAAGCGTTGGAGCGCCCCGTCGCGCTCAAGGTGCTGACCGATCTCGATCCCGAAGGCCGCGGCCGCTTCACGATCGAAGCGAAGGCCGCGGCCCGGATCGTCCACCCGAACGTCGTGCAGGTGCACGCGGTGGGCGAGCACGACGGCGACGCGTTCATCGCACAGGAGCTCGTCGACGGGCACCCCCTCAGCACCATCTTGGACGCCGACCGAACGCTCGGCGCGGCCGCCGCGATCGACGTCGCGATCCAGGTCGCCGAGGGCCTCGCCGCCGCGGAGGCGGTCGGCGTCCTCCACCGCGACATCAAACCCCACAACCTCCTCGTCACGAAGGACGGGCTCGTGAAGATCGCCGACTTCGGGCTCGCGAAGATCCTCGACGCGCCGTCCTCGTACACCGCGGACGGCACGACGCTCGGGACGCCGCACTACATGTCACCGGAGCAGGGGCAGGGGAAGGTCGTCGATCCACGTTCCGATCAGTACGCGCTCGGCGCGTCGCTCTATCACCTCCTCACCGGGGCGCCCCCGTTCGACGCCGACACCGCGGTCGCGACGATCTTCTTGCACGCCAACGAGCCGCTCCCCCCGCTCGCGCCCGAGGTGCCGGCGGCGCTCGCGGCGGCGGTGGAGCAGATGCTCGCGAAGGATCCCGCGGACCGGTTCGCCTCGTTCGAGGCGCTGGTCGACGCCCTCGAAAGCATCGAGGGGGAGGCCGAGTCGGACCTGTTCGGGCTGGTCGCCGACGCCGCCGAGGAGGAGCCGGCCTCGGCGAAGCCGCGTCCGAACGTCGCGCGGCTGGAGCGGTTCGCGCTCGCGGCGACGGCGATCGTCGCGGTGGGGGTCATCGCCGCCGCCACAAAACCCGACGCCCGGCTGGAGCGGTCCAACGCGACGCCCATCGCGGCGCCGGCGGTCGAAATCCCCGTACGCCCGCTCGCGGAGGACGCGGACGATCGTGATCCATTCACGCCGACGGTCGCCGCAGGCCAGCCTGCGCGACCGACCGTCGCGCGTCGACCGCGCTCGGTGCCCGAATACCTGCGCGAGTTGAAGCGCGGGGGGCCCCGCGGCGTCGCGGCGGCCCGTGTGCTCGCCAAACGAAACGACCAACGCGCGACGCTCCCGTTGATCGATGCGTTGCAGGGCGGCGACCCGAACGTCGCGGCGGCCGCGGCCGAAGCGCTCGGTCAGCTCGGCGACATCCGAGCGATCGAGCCGCTCGCCCAGGCGTCGAAGAACGCGAAGTCGGACGACGTCCGTGCGGCGGCGGCGGCGGCGCACCGACGGCTGTGGCACGTCGAAGAGTGACGCTCACGAAATTTCGATGGGGCTGTGGCGCCGGCGACGCGAAAGCGATGCGCCGCGACGACGCGTCGCGCCCGCGAGCGCAGGCCGATCGATCGGCACGCCGGATGCTCTAGGGCGGCGGCATGAATGACTTCCAATTCAACCGACTCTTCACCGTAACGCTCTTCGTCGCCGCGGCTTGTAGCGGCGCTGACTCCCCCGACCCGACGCCCGTCGAACCCGTCGAACGAACGTTCTGCGAGGCGATGACGGCCGGCTGCAAAGTCCAGATCTCCTGCGGCGCCGTCGTCTACAACCACGCCACCACGGTCGAAGCCTGCGTCGAACAGACCGGCTGCGCCGCCTTCACCAAGCCCCTGTTGACCGACCTCGGCGTCGCGCTGGACGTGCGGCGCCTCGACGCCTGCATCGACGTGTTCGAAGGCCTCGAGTGCGACCAGGTCGCCGCGCTCCGCTTCGGGTTCAACGACACCCTGGCGATGTGTGACCACCTCGCGAAGGGCACCGCTGAGGAGGGCGCCGAGTGCAGCGGGCTGGTCTTCGACGACTGCGGCGAAGACCTCGAGTGCACCTACGATCTCGCGTGCCCCGGCACGTGTCGGCCGCGCGCGGAGAGCTGCACCCAGGGCAGCTGCGGCGCAGGCCAGTACTGCAGCTACGCCCAAGAACGATGTGTACCGCTCGGTGCGATCGGCGAGGCGTGCGAACAGAACTTCCCCGGCGACGACCACCGGGTGAGCTGCGCCGTCGGGAGCTTCTGCGCCTACCAAGAGACCGGTGACTCCCTGTGCGCCGAGACCATCGCCAAGGGGTCGTCCTGCGAGGCGTGCTCGGATCCGTCCTGCTGCGAGCGCGGCTCCTACTGCGAGTACGGTGACGGCTCCGCCGCCCCGGTCTGTGTCGACCGCGCCGCGCGGGGCGAGGGGTGTTTCTTCGCCGCCATGTGCAACGAAGGGCTCTTCTGCGACTTCGACACGAACACCTGCGCGACCCCGGCGGGTGAGGGCGGCGCGTGCAACGGTTCGAGCGGCGGCTGCCAGCTCGGCCTGGTCTGTGCCGACACGATCGAGGGTGGGCTCTGCAGCAAGCCGGACTTCGCCGCGCCGGAGCGCGCCGAGCTGCTGGACGCGGGCGATGCCTGTGACGCGAGCAGCGTCTGCGCGATCGGTCTGACGTGCGTCGACGCCAACGGTGACCTGCTCTCGGACTTCTTCGCGACGGGCACGTGCGAGCGCGCGCTCGCGGTGGCGGGGACGACGTGTTCTTCGTCGATCGACGCGCACGCGTGCGCCGAGGGTTTGTGTGACTTCGCGACCGAGACGTGCCCGTCGCGGAAGGTGGTCGGCGAAGTCTGCGCGAACGAAGGTCTCGATACGGGTTGCCCGTTCGGGCTGTGCCTCGGCGGCAAGTGCGCCGCGGCGGACGAGCTGGTCTGCGACAACATCTTCGGTGCCGGACGCTGACGTCACGAGGGGCCGGTCACGGTGGCCCACGGCGGTCGGATGAGCTAGCGTCCCGGCCCTCATGACGCGGGTACGAATCGACGCCATCTTCAAGGAAGGCGGGGACTTCACGGTAGGCTCGAAGGTGACGGTCGAGGGTTGGGTGCGTTCGCGCCGCGACTCCAAGGCCGGGCTCTCCTTCATCGCGCTGTCGGACGGGTCGTGCTTCGCGACGCTCCAGCTCGTCGCGAAGAGCGACCTCGAAAACTACGAGTCCGAGATCAAGAAGCTCACCACGGGCTGCAGCGTCTCGGTCGACGGGACCCTCGTGGAGTCGAAGGGCAAGGGCCAGTCCCTCGAGCTCGCCGTGGAGGCGGTGCGGGTGATCGGCTGGGTCGACGACCCGGAGACGTACCCCGTCGCGCAGAAGCGCCACACGTTCGAGTACCTGCGCGAGGTCGCGCACCTCAGGACGCGGACGAACACGTTCGGGTCGGTGATGCGGGTGCGCAACTGCGTCGCGCAGGCGGTGCATCGCTTCTTCCACGAGCGCGGCTTTCTGTGGATTCACACGCCGATCATCACGGCGTCGGATGCCGAGGGCGCCGGGCAGATGTTCCGGGTGACGACGCAGGATCCCGGCGAGCCTGTCGCTCACGATCCGGCGGAGGACTTCTTCGGGAAGAAGACGTTCCTCACGGTGTCGGGGCAGCTCTCGGTCGAGACGTGCTGCGAGTCGCTCGGGAACGTCTACACCTTCGGGCCGACGTTCCGCGCCGAGAACTCCCACACCGCGCGTCACCTCGCGGAGTTCTGGATGATCGAGCCGGAGCTCGCGTTCTGCGATCTCGCGGGTGACGCCGCGTTGGCCGCGGAGTTCCTGCAGTACCTGATCCGCGCGGTGCTCACGGAGCGCCCCGACGACATGCAGTTCTTCGACGACCGCATCGAGAAGGGCATCATCGGGCGGCTCGAGAAGGTCGCCGAGTCGGAGTTCTTGCGGCTGCCGTACACCGAGGCCATCGAGGTCCTCGAAAAGAGCGGTGAGAAGTTCGAGTACCCGGTGAAGTGGGGGAGCGATCTGCAGACCGAGCACGAGCGCTACCTCACCGAGAAGAAGTTCGGGCAGCCGGTGATCGTCACGGACTACCCGGCCGAGATCAAAGCGTTCTACATGCGCATGAACGACGACGGTAAGACCGTCGCCGCGATGGACGTGCTGGTCCCGGGCGTCGGCGAGATTATCGGCGGCTCGCAGCGCGAAGAGCGCTTGGAGGTGCTGGACGCCCGCATCCAGGCGATGGGCCTCCCGGTCGAGGAGTACGGCTGGTACCGCGACCTGCGCCGGTACGGCACGATCCCCCACGCGGGCTTCGGGCTCGGGTTCGAGCGCTTCATCATGTACGCGACGGGGATGCAGAACATCCGCGACGTGATCCCGTTCCCGCGCACGCCGAACTGGTGTGAGTTCTAGGTCGAAGCCCGCCGCGAATGCGGCGGGTCTGAGGCCTGTGCCAAGGTCCCTCGCGAAGCGAGGAACCGTTATGGTCTAGGCGCGCGCCTACTCCACCACCGCGCGCGCGAAGCCTCGGGTCGCCTCGTCCACCGCGAGCGCGCCGCCGGCCGCGGCGTCGAAGATCGCCCCCGCGTCGGTGCCCGCCTGCAGGTCGATCACGTCGAACGTGACCTCCGCGGAGAAGGTGCGGTCCATTGCGCCCATCGGGGTCGGCGGGACGTCGACCACGCCGTCGAGATCCGGCGCGGCGTAGACGTGCCAGCCGCCGTTCGCCGAGACGAACGTGGCGTGGAAGAGGTCCGCGCCGAGGGGCTGGCCGGCGGTGAGGGTGCGCGCCATCGGGTTCCACTGCGTGCTGGCCGGGACGTCGAGCCAGCCGTCGGCGAGCGCGACCGCCGTCGGTAGGCGGGACGACGTGTACAGCCGCACCGAGCCCGGGCCCGCGATGCCCGCGCCGTCGAGGCGCACGGCGATCGCGAGGACCGCGTAGGTGCCGGCTTCGAGCCCGCCGTGGCGCGGCGCCATCTTCGTGACGAACGAGTCGACGATGCCGGTGCCGCCCATGTCGCTCTGGCCGTCGAGGCCGAGCGGAACGAAGCCGAGCCCCGGGACGATCGTCCCCGAAAGCACGATGAGGGTGTTGGCGTTGCCGCCGGTCACGAACGGCAGCGGCGCCACCGACAGCTGATAGCGGAGGTTCTGCTCCGTGTCCGGCTCCACGCGGCGCGTGGGGAAGCCGCTCCAGTCCGGCACCATCTCGGACGTGTCGCCGTCACCGTCCACGTCGTTGGCGTCGACGATGTCGGGGCGCGCGACCAACGTGACCGCCGGGAGCACCGCGTGCTCGAAGCGCTGGTAGAACGGCAGGATCGCGGCGAGGAAGTTCGTGAACGCCTCGGGACCGAGGCCCCCCGCGCCGAGCTGGATGCGCCCGCCGAAGCTCCACACCGCGCGCACGCCCGGCTGCGCCTCGGCGTAGTAGGTGTCCTTCAACGACAGCGGGAAGCCCATCAGCTCGATCCCGATCGTGTTCGCCGCGGGGATCGGCACCGACCCCACCATCGGGATTTCGACGTTGAAGTTGCCGGTGCCGAAGAGCTGGCCGGGGTCGAACGAGAACAGCGGCGACGGCAGCGACGCCCCTGACAGCGACAGCTCGACCGCCCCCTGCTGCCCGACGCGCGCGAGGTCGACGTCGCCCTTCACGCCGGCCGTCGTCCCGAGCGCGGACTTAGGCGGGAGCGCAAGCGCGAGGTCGTACGTCGTCGGCGCGACGACGGAGACCCAGTCGAAGTCCGTGTGCGCCGCCGTCACGGTGAACGCGCCGGTCGGTCGCGTGAACACCGCCGTGCCGGTCGCGTCCGTCACCGCCGAGTCCGTACCGCCGGCCGTGAGCACCTCGATCTGCGCACCCTGGACCGGCAACCCGCCGACCAGCCGCGATACCGAAACTCGCAGATCGGTCGCGGCCAACGCGCCGAGGTTCGTCAGCACCACGGGGTTCGAGGTCACGGGGCCGATGCCCGAGTCGACGCTCGCGCGGATCTGCGTCGTCCCCGCCGTTGCGCCGCCCGTGGCGACGCCACTCGCGGCGATCGTCGCGACCGCGGTGGACGTCGAGCTCCAGTCGAACGTCACCCCCGGCACCGCGCGGCCCGCCTGGTCGAGCGCGAGCGCGACGTGCCGGTACGTCGTCCCCGGGCGCACCGTGCCGGCCGGCGACACGATCCGCACCTCGGTGACGAACTCCGTGCTCGGGGCCTCGCCGCACACGCCGCCGATGCACACCTCGGGCGCCGTGCAATCCGCGTCGCCGCGGCAGGGGGAGGGCACGCAGACGTCGCCGATGCACTCGAAGCCCTCGGCGCAGGTCATGTTCGCGCAGGACGCGGCGGGCTGGCAGTAGCCGTCCTCGCAGTACGCCTCCGGGCCGCAGTCGCGGTCGGTGCGGCACGGGGGCAGGGCGGTGCAACGCATCGTCGCCTCGTCGCAGACGAAGCCGGTCGGGCACTCGCCGTTCATCCCGCACGGCTCGAAGTCCGCGCAGCGACCGCCGTCGCAGAAGACGTTCTCTCCGTCGCACTCCTCGTCGCTGGAGCACTCGGCGTCGACGCACAGAAAGCCCTCGCAGATCGTGCCTTCGGGGCACTGGCCGTCGTTGAAGCAGCCCGGCCGGCACTCCATCGCATCGGTGTCGCAGCGGGACAGCGGCGGGGCGCAGTCGGCGTCCTCGGTGCACGCGTCGCGACACGCGCCGTCGAAGCACATCTGGCCGTCTTCGCAGTCACTTCGGTCTTCGCAGGGGACCGGGGGACCGCACTCGCCATCGACGCACAGGTCACCGTCGGCGCACTCGTCGTCCGACTCGCAGGGGCCCGGCGCGGTGCAGGTGCCTTCGTCGCAGACGAGGCCCGCGTCGCAGTCCTCGTCGTCTTCGCAGTCGGGGCCCGCGACGCACGTGCCGTCGTCGCACAGAAAGCCTTCGTCGCAGTCTTCGTGGTCCTCGCAGGTCGCGGGCACGCATGTGTTGCCGCTGCACCGGGTCGCGCCGCAGTCGGTGACGACGTCGCAGACCTCGCCGGCGCCGCAGTCGCCGTCCTCCTCGCAGGCGTTGCCGGTGCCGGGTTGGCAGGCGCCCATGCGGCACCACTCGGTCGCGAGGCAGTCGTCGTTGGTGTTGCAGGCGCCGGGCACGAGGTCCCCGGTGTCTGCGCTGCAAGCGGCGAGGATCAGGAGCGAACAGGCGAGCGAGAACCGGCGCACGGTGGCATGCAACGCGGCTCAGCGGGGCCGGCGTCATCGGGCCGATGACGGACACGATGCATCGGCGACGCGTGTGGTATCTGTCGGACCATGCGTTGGGCTGCCTTCCTCTTGGCCGCAGGACTGTCGACGTCCTGTTACTCGCACGCGCGCCGCGATGCGCCGGCTGCGGCGCCGAAGGACGTCGTCGCGCCGATGGTCTCGATTCCGACGGGATCGTTCACGATGGGCGACAACTCCGGGGAGCCGGACGAGTACCCCGAGCGGAAGCTCCAGATGCAGGGCTTCCGGATCGACCGCATGGAGGTCACGAACGCCGCGTACCGCGCGTGTATCGCGGCCAAGGCGTGCGATCCCGCCGCGTACCTCGACGACCCGGACCTCGGGCAGGAGGACCACCCGGTCGTCGGCGTCACCTGGGAGGACGCGGAGCGTTTCTGCCGGTGGCTCGGCAAACGCCTCCCGACCGAGGCCGAGTGGGAGTACGCGGCGAAGGGCGCCGACTTCCGCAAGTGGCCCTGGACCGGCGCGTTCGACCCGAAGAACGCCAACAGCGTCCAGGAGGGCGACTTCCACGGGAAGACGGCGCCGGTGAACGCCTACGAGGGCGGGGAGAGCCCCTTTGGCGTGCTGCAGATGGCGGGGAACGTCGCGGAGTGGACGGCGGACTACTTCGATCCCACGCACTACCGAAAGAACAAGGACACGACCGACCCCGCGGGCCCGAAATCCGGCCGCGAGCGGGTCGTTCGGGGCGGGAGCTACCGCGACACGAGCCACACCGTGCGGGTCGCGGCGCGGCGGGCGAAGGCCCCCACGGAGGTCGACAACACCATCGGGTTTCGATGCGCGGCCGAGTGATCCGCGGCGTCCTCCTGATGTCGTAGAAGATCGCATGTCATTAATTTGACGGCCCCAGGGCGCTCCACTACCGTTTCTTCAACATGTCGGATCGGACCGCCTCCGGGTCGAAAGCCACGCGCTCCACCCAGGTCACCACCGAAACGGTCGCCGGGATCACCCCGGCCGAGGAGAAAGTCGTACGCATGCGCCACGGATTCCCCGTGCCCGACGAGCTCGAGCTCGAGCAGGTCGGACAGGACAACGAGGCGCTGCGGCAGCAACTCCTCGCCATCGAGATGCGCGCCTTCGAGAAGAGCGGGCGCCTCGACGAGATGCGTCAAGAGGCCGGGATCGGCGACGACGTCGAAACCGACCCCGACACCAAGCAAAAGATCATCGACCGCCTCGGCGACAAGATGTCCAAGTAGTGCCGGCGGACGTGTAGGATCCGTCGGAGCGGGGCATGGCCGCACCGACCACCATCGGACGTTATCGTCTCGTCAAACGCGTCGGCGCGGGCGGGATGGGTGTCGTCTACGAGGCGAACGACACCCGTGACGGCAGCCGCATCGCGCTGAAGGTCCTCCTTCCGCACGCTGCGGAGGAGGCCGAGGGTGTCCTTCGATTCAAACGTGAGTTCCGCGCGCTCGCCCGCCTGAGGCACCCGAACATCGTCCGCGTCCTCGACGCGGGCATCGAGGACGACGTCCCGTTCATCGCGATGGAGTTCCTCGATGGGAAGGACGTGCGCCGTCACCTGCGCGCGCTCCCGGAGGGGCCGGTGCGCGATCGCGAGATGCGGCGCTGCCTGCGGCAGATCTTCGGCGCGCTCGCGCACATCCACGTGCGCAGGATCGTCCACCGCGATCTCAAACCCGAGAACATCCTGGTGTGCAGCGACGGGCGCGTGAAGCTGATGGACTTCGGCGTCGCGCGGCTGCTTCGCGCGCCGACGAGCAGCAGCGGGCTCCTCGGGACCTTCGCGTACATGGCGCCCGAGCAGGTCACGAGCGGGGAGATCGACGGTCGTTCGGATCTCTACGCCGTCGGCGTGCTGATGTACGAGGTGCTCGCGGGCGACTACCCGTTCCCCGTCGAGCCTCCGGCGGCGGCGCTGCACCACCACGTCAACACGAAGCCGACCCACGTCCTCGAGGTCAACGACAAGGCCGACCCGACGCTCGCGGCGCTGACGCAGAAGCTCCTCGAAAAGGACCCGCTCGATCGCCTGCAGACCGCCGAGGAGGCGTTCTCGTATCTGACCGACGACGAACAAACGAGCTCGCAGGTCGAGTCGTCGCTCCCGGGGCAGCTGTTCGCGCCGCGCTTCGTCGCGCGCGGTGACGAGCTGGACGCGCTCATCGAGCTCGCAGAGTCCACCGCCGCGGGCCGCGGCCAGCTGATGTTGATCGAGGGCCCCAGCGGGATCGGCAAGAGCCGCCTGCTGCAGGAGCTGAAGGGCCGCGTTCGGCGCAAGATGAACATGGTCATCGGGCCGTGCCAGCCCGAGCCGTCGCAGGCCTACGCGCCGATCGAGACGGTGCTCGACGAGATCGAGTCGATCGCGTCGAAGGCGCCCAACGACGTGGTGCGCAAGATCGTGGGGCGCGACGCGGCGTTGGTGCATGCGGTGTCGCCGCGCCTCGCGCGCCTCGGCGGGCCCGCGACGACGGAGCACCTCGACGCCTCCGAGCGAAAGGTCCGCCTGCACAAGGCGATCGTCGGGGTGATGGGCCGGCTCGCGCTCACGCGGCCGACGATCCTCGCGATCGAAGATCTGCACTGGGCCGACTCATCGACGCTCGAGCTGCTGTGGGACGCCGCACGGACGCTGCTCGCGCCTCGGCCGCGCGGGAAGTCGGACGAGACGGTGTGCCCGGTCGCGATCATCCTGACGCGCCGCTCGCTGGCGGAGGGGCCCGACCAGTCGGAGCAGCTCGTACGTCGCCTCGACGAACGGAGCGGGCTGCACCGCCTCACGATGCGCCCGATCCCCGCGACCGGCGTCCTCGACATGGTGCGCACGATGACCGGCGTGCACCGCCCGCTGCGCAAGTTCGTGGACGAGCTCGTGCGCGTGACTCACGGCCGCCCGTTGATGGTGCAGGAGGTCATGGAGTCCTGGGTCAGCGAGCGCGTCCTCGAGCGTCGTCGAGGCACGTGGTTCTACAAGGACGAAGCGCTCGAGTCCGAGGAGGTCGAGGACGTCACACCCGCGCACGGCACACCGGCGGTCGACGACGTCACGCCGCGTGACGCGGTGCCGGTCGCCGTGTCCGAACGACCGCCGACCCGCGCGCGGCGGCCGCGACCGACCCGCGGGGACGACGCCGCGTTGGCGAAGCTCGAGCGCCTACAGCCGCGGTCGCGGGAGCTCCTCGAACGCCTCGCGCTTCTGGGGCGCCTGTTGCCGGCGGACCTCGTGTCCGCGGTGGCCGAGCTCGAGGAGGACGCGTTCCTCGACGCGATGGACGAGCTGGTGCGGGCGAACCTCCTGATGGAGGACGTCTCCCACGACGGTGTGCGCTACCGGTTCTATCACGAGGGGTTCAGGGAGGCCGTCACCCGCGCGTTGCCGGCCGAGCCGCGCGCGCACCTGCACCTGCGCATCGCGCACCGGTTGGAGCGCCGCTTCTCGACGCGCCGGGCGGAGCTCGCGCACGTCCTTGCGCGGCACTTCCGAGCCGGCGGGAGCCCGCTACGCGCGGTGCGGTACCTCGAGATGATGGCGCGTGCGGCGTCGACGCGCGGGGACATCGACGCCGCGATGCGACGCATCCAGGACGCCACCGCGGTGATCGACGACGCGCCGCGCACGCCGGCGAGCGGGACCCGACGCCTCCGGCTGCTCCTGCTCCAGATCGATCTGCTCTTGGACTTCGGCCGTCCGAAGGAAGCGCTCGAACGCGCCGACCCGCAGGCGGCGCTCAACGCCCGCGCGCCCGAGGTCATGAGCGCCGAGCTCGTCCTGCGCCGCGCCGCGAGCCAGTTTGCCTTGGGGCGCCTCGACGAGACCCTCGCAACGCTCCTCTCCGTCCCGCGCCCCGCGCCGACGCGTTCCCTCGGCGCGCGCTTCCTCGCGCTGGAGGGCGCCACGCGGATGTCGCGGGCGGAGTACGGGCAGGCGAGGGCGGTGCTGGAGTCCGCGCACCAGATCGCCCAGGACGCCGGCCTCGACGAGCTCGCGGACGAGCTCGACGGGCGCGTCGGGGTCGTCTTGCTCTTCCAGGGGGACTTCGTGGGCGCGCTCGAGAAGCTCGAGGGCGGTCTGTCCACCGCGCGGCGACGCGGCGACACCCGCGCGTTGTCGGATCTGCTCGGCCACATCGGCGAGGTGCACGCCGCGCGCGGCAACGAGTCCGAGGCGCTCGCGTGTTTCTCCGAGGCGATCGAGCTTGCGGAGGCTCGGGGGGTCCGCCGAGATCTCGAGCGCTGGTCGGGTGCCCTCGGGAGCCTCATGTCGAACCTCGGCGACGACGAGGGCGCGACGGAGAAGCTGCAGCAGGCCCTGTCGATTGCGAAGGAGACCGGGAGCCGTCAGGGTCAGGCCACCTGGCACGGTGAGCTCGGGATTCACCACGCCCGCTCGGATCGACCGGAGCGCGCCGCGGCGGAGCTCATGCGCTGCCTCGCGATCTCTCGCGAGATCGGCTTCTCGCTCTACGAGGGCTGGGCGCAGATCTACTTGGGCGCCGTCGCCATCGAGAAGAACTACGACAGCTTCACCGAAGCGATCGAACACATCGAGGCGGGCCTGGAGATCGCGGAAGCGCTGGAGAACGAGACGCTCCAGATCGAGGGCCTCGTCCAGTCGGGCCGGGTCTACCGCGCGCAGGGCGACGAAAACCGCGCGAAGATCTCGCTGGAGCGCGCCGAGGACCTGGTGCAGGCCTCACAGAACGTGCGTTTGAAAAAGCTCGTTCGTCACGAGCTCGAAGCGAGCGACGTCTTCTCGACGCGGTGAGGGGGGCCGGCGGCGGGCGCCGCCGGCGGCTCGGGGTCAGCGACGCCGACGGGCGACCACGAAGAGGCCGACGAGGAGGAGCAGGGCGCTCGCGCTGCCGCGACCCTCGGTCTCGGTGCAGCTGCAGCCCTCGTCCACCGGAGGCATCTCGACGACCGGCGCGGTCTCCAGGATGCGAATCGAGAACGCCTTCACGGCGGTGCGGTTCGCGCTGTCCATCACCTCGACGATGAAGTTGCTCGTGCCCGCCTCGGTCGTCTGACCGCGGATCTGGAACGCCGTCGCCTCCGCGTTGGGCGTCGCGACGAAGTCCGTCGGGATGCGGCCCTCGACGACGCGCCAGCTGTACGGCGGCGTGCCGCCCATCGCTTCGATCGAAGCGTCGTAGCCGGTGTTGATGACGCCCTCGGGGAGCATCGCCGTCGGGATCGTGAGGCCGCCATCGTCATCGACGGTGATCTCGAACGTGTTCGCGTCCGTCGCCGGGTTGCCCGGCGTGGAGTCACGCGCCGCCACCACGAAGGAGAAGCGGCCCGCCTGCAGCGGGGTGCCGGAGATCTCGCCGTCCGTCGTCAGCGCGAGCCCCGCCGGGAGCTGGCCCTGGTCGACCGTCCAGAGGATGGGCTGCACCCCGCCCGTCGAGGACAGCTGCGCGGAGTAGGCGACCTCGAACTGCGCCGTCGGGAGCACCTCCGGCACGATGAGGAGGCCGGCGTTGTTCCGGACACGGAGGTTCAGGTTGCGCGACGCGGTCTCGGCACCCTTCGACGCCATCACGGTGATCGTGCTCGAACCTGCCATCATCGGCGTCCCCGCGATGACTCCGTTGCTCGCGATCGCGAACCCGTCCGGGAGGCCGGTCGCGGTCCATGCGACGGAGCTGGTCCCTGCGCCGCCCGTAGCGACGAGCGGGAACGTGTACTCCTGCCCGACGACGGCGTCCGCGATGGTGCGCGTAACGATCGTGAGCGGCTCGGTCGGGTCGTTCACCGTGAGCGTCAGCTGGCGCGTCGCCGTCTCGCCGCCCGAAACGAGCTGGACGGTGAACTGGCTCATCTGCGCCATCGTGGGCCGGCCGAAGATCTCCCCGGTGTTCATGCTGATATCGAGGCCGTTCGGAAGGCTCCCCGCCGAGATCGACCAGGTGCGGTCGTTGGCGTCGCCGCCCACGGCCTGCATCAGCACGTTGTACGGGATCTGGATCGCCGCGGCCGGGAGGCGCGACGTGGTGATCGCGAGCGCGCCACCCGCGACGACGAGCACGTTGTCGTCCGCGAGGCCGTTGTTCGACTCCGACAGCTCCGTCAGCGTGCGCATCGGATCCGCGAGCGCGCCGATGTAGTACGTGCCGGAGTTCGTCTGCGCCGGGATCGTCACCGGGCGCGTCGTCATGTCGATCTCGCCGTCCGAGAGCGTCACCGAGTAGGTGTCGAGCAAGACGTCTTGCGCGCTGATGACCGGGTTGGTCGACAGCATGATCGCGACGTCCGTCGCCGGCGCCGGCTCACCGCCGACGTTCTGGACCGTCGTCGTCACGTCGATCGTGTCGCCGGAGGCGATCATCGACTGCGACGTCCGCACGCGCTGCACCGCGAGGTCCGCCGCACCCTGAATGAGGCGGATGGGCGTCAGCGAAGCGATCGTGTTGTTCGTCTCGTCGACCTCCGTGATGTCGTCGTTCGAGTCCACGTTGAGGCCCAGGTACACCGCGCCCACGCCGAGCGACTGCGGAGGGACCGTCGTGACGTTGAGCGTCTCGCGCTCGAACGGACCGAGGTTCATCGTCGCGGTCCCAATCGAGATCGGGTTGGCGAGGTTCTGCGTCTGCGAGGCGACGACCTCGACCGTGAACGGGCCAATCGCGTTCCCGTGGAGGCTCTGCACCGTCACCGGCACCTGCGTCTGCGCGCCGAGGAAGCCGAACTCCGGCGCCTCGACCGAGGCGGCGACGAGCTCCACGCCCGGGTCCTGCGTGACGCTGATGCGCGTGTTCGTCGGCCAGTCCGTGTTCGTGCAGTTGTTGGTGCACTGGCTGACCGGGAACAGGATCGGCTGCATGTTCATCGGGTTGTCCATGCCCATCACGACGTTCGAGCGCGTGCCGACGAGCGTGCCGTAGTCGATGTCGATGCGGCCCGACGCGCCCTCGTAGAAGCGCACCTGCATGCTCATGTTGCTCGCCGCATCGAAGTAGAAGCTGATGTTGCGATACTCGATCGTGATCGTGCGGTTCGGCGCGGTCCCCTCGACCTGCCAGCCGACGTAGTTCCCCGTCGCGGGGTTCAGCTCGAGGTCCGTCCAGAAGACGCCGATCACCCCGGCGGGGGTCCCGGGCGTTCCGGGCGCGCGGTTGAAGCGCGTGACGGAGGTCCCGCCCGGGAAGCCGATCGCGCCGTTCGAGTCGACGGCCAGGCTCGTGAGCGTCGTGTTGTAGTACGTCACCGGGAACGGCAGCGTGACCGTGGCGCCGCTGTCGTCGACGTCGGTCCAGATCACCGTCGGGCTCGACAGCGGCTGATACGTGATCGGCGTGCGGGATAGTTGGTAGGGCGTCCCGGGGACGAGCTGCGCGAACGCGGGGCGCGCGAGCGTGAGACCGCCAAGAACCGAGACCGAGAGTGCGAGCGTGCGTAGTGCGCGGCGTGTCATGGACCGCGGCAGGCTAGCAGGAAGGATCGGGGTCGGGAACGAGAATTCGCGCGGAGCGCGCCTAAAAGGCGGGGTGGGGCGGCGTGTGGCCCGGCCGAAGCCGGACCACCCGAGCCCGCGGGGACGTCAGGACCGGCGACGCCGAGCGAGGAGCGCGACGCCCAGCAGGCCGAGGACCGCCCAGCCGTAGCCGGTGCGCGACTCGGACGCCGTGCATCCGCACCCATCGTCGGTGCCCATCTTCGGGTCCACGACCACGGGCGCCGTCTCCAGGACCGAGAGCGCCAACGCACGGACCGCGGTGCGCGCCTGGCTGTCCCGAACCTCGACCAGGAGGCTCGTCAGGCCCGACTCCATCGGCTGACCGGCGATTTGGTACTTGCCCTCGCTGTTCGTGTCGGCGAGCAGGCCGTCCGGGAGGCGACCCTCGCGGATCGTCCACGTGTACGGCGGCAGGCCGCCGCTGGCCTCGATGGTTCCCTCGTAACCCTGGCCGACGATGCCCTCCGGCAGCTCGCTCGTGATGATCGAGAAGCCGTCGGTGTTCACGACGTCGATGACGAACGTGTTCGTGTCCGTCGCCGCGGCCGGGCCGATGCCCGAGTCGCGCGCCACGACTTCGAAGCGATAGCGACCGACCAGCGTCGGCTCACCGGTGATCGAGCCGTCCGGCGCGAGCGTGAGGCCCGGCGGAATCTGCCCGATCTCGCCCATGAGGAACGTGATCGGCGCGTTGCCGCCCGTCGTCTCGAGCTGCTCCGAGTACGCCTCGCCGAAGCGCGCGGTCGAGAGGACCCGCGGAACGATGAGCAGGTTCGCGTTGTCGCGAATGCTCAGCGTCATGTCGCGCGACGTCGTGTCCGTGCCGTCGCTCACCGTGATCGTCACGGTGCTGCTGCCGGCCGTCATCGGCGTGCCGATGAGGACGCCCATCGGCGTGACCTCGAAGCCGTCCGGGAGGCCGGAGCTGCTCCACGTCAGCGAGCTCGTCTCCGTCCCGCCGCCGGTCGCGACGATCGGGAAGCTGTACTCCTGTCCGACGACACCCGCCGCGAGGGAGCGTGTCACGATCGTGAGCGGCTCGCTGGGATCCGCCACCGTCATCATCAGCTGCCGCGTCGCGGTCTCGCCGCCGGACGTCACCTGCACGGTGAACGTCTGCGTCTCGGGCGTGGTCGGGCGACCATAGATCTCCCCGGTGCTCGGGACGATGTCGAGGCCGTCCGGGAGCGAGCCCTGCGTGATCTCCCAGGTGCGATCCGAATCGTCCCCGCCCGCCGCGACGAACGACGCGCTGTAGGAGATGCCGACGTACCCGCCGGGCAACCGCGTCGTCGCGACGGCGAGCGCGCCGCCCGTGACGGTGAGCGTGCCGATGTCGGAGCGGCCGTTGTTCGACTCCGCGAGCTCCTCGACGGACGAGTTGTAGTCCGCGTACGCACCGATGTAGTACGTGCCGGAGTTCGTCATCGCGTCGATCGTCACGCTCGTCGTCGTGGTCACGGACTCACCCGCCTCCAGCGACACCGTGTACTGGTCGAGCAGCACGTCCTGCCGGCTGATGACCGGGTTGGTCGACAGCAGGATCGCGACGTCGGCGTTCGCGGCCGGCTCACCGCCGACGTTCTGCACCGTGGTGTAGACGTCGAACGTGTCGCCCGCGTTGATGTTGCGGTTCGAGATGCGAACCCGCTGCACCGCGAGGTCCGGCAGGCCGACGATCAACCGCGTCGGCGCCGGAGCGACCGCCGTGTTGTTCGTCTCGTCGATCTCCGCGATCACGTTGCCCGAGTCCGCGATCATCCCCATGTAGATCGGGTTCTCGCCGAACATGGTGGGGATGGTCGTGGTCACGTTGAACGTCGCCTGACCGTTCGCGCCGAGGGACGTCTGGCCCTGACCGATCAGCACCGGGTTCATCATGTTCTGGGTCATCGACGCGATGACGTCGACCGTGAACAACCCGATCGGCTGGGTGTACGGCGTGCACACCGTGACCGGGACCTGCGCCTGCGCGCCGAGGAACGCCACGCCGGGCGCATCGACGCCGACCGCGTAGACCTCGGGCCCACGCTGAATGGTCAGCCGCGTGTTCGTCGGCCAGTCCGCGTTGCCGCAGGACGGGCTGCAGTCGGGGTTGGTGAAGGGGATGATGATCGTCGCGTTGTCGTTTTCGATCCCCATCGTCGCCGTCGGCGAGCCGCTACCGGTCTGCGTCGAGTAGTCGACTTCGATCTTCCCGAGCGGCCCCTCGAAGAGGCGCACCTGGAAGTTCACCGTCCACGCCGAGTACGAGTGGTGGTTGATGTTCCGCCACTCGAACGTGATCGTCCGGTTCGGCGCCGTCCCCTGCACCTGGTAGCCGATCAGGTTACCCGTGCCGGAGTTCAGGTCGAGGTCGTCCCAGAAGGCGAAGATCGAGGTGTCGTACGAGTCGTCGCCGAGGGCGGCGTTCACGAACGTCATGCTCGTCTGCGGCGGGAACAGCACGGCGCCGTTGGCGCTGATGCGCACCGACGTGTGGTTCGTCCCGAAGTAGCTGAACGGGAACGGCAACGTCACCGCGAAGACCCCGTCGTCGGAGTTCGTGGTGATCGTCGTCGGGCTCGGCAGCATCGTGTAGTTGGTCAGCGGCTCGGAGGTCACTGCGAACTCCGGCGCGGGGCACTGGGCCTCGGCGAAGCTCGGAGCCGCCATCGTCACCGCCGCCGCGAACAGCGCCGCGATCGACTTCTTCTTCCGACGGAGCGCCACGAGACCGCCCAGGCCGAGCAGCATCATCGCGTTCGTCCACGGCGACGTGTCTTCCGTCTCGGTGGCCGCGCACGAGCAACCCGAGTCGTCCTCCGGCGGAACCGGCGCGGGGTCGATGACGATCGTGAGCGTCTGGATGTCCTGGCGACCCGCGGCGTCGACGACGCGGACCACGAAAGCAAACGTGCCGTCCGACGTCGGCGTGCCGCTGAGGAAGCCATCCTCGCTGAGCGCGAGGCCGGGCGCGATCGGGCCCCACTCGGTCACCACCGACCAAGCGTAGGGCTGCGTCCCGCGGATGGCGGTCAAGTCTTGCGTGTACATCTTACCCACCTCTCCTGGATCGAGGTTGAAGGTGGAGATGGCGAGGTCGTCGCCGTCCGTCACCTCGAGCACGAACAGGGACGTGTCGAACAGACCCGTCGAATCCTGCGCGCGAACCACGAAACCAAATTCACCGACCTGCGTCGGCACGCCACAAAGCTCGCCGTTCGATTCGACGCGCATCCCGGGAGGTGCGTCGCCGACGATCGACCACGAGTACGGCCCCACGCCGTTCTCCGCCCCGAACAGGACGGGCTCCGGATCGCAGTACTCCTCACCGACCTCGGCGGTCGGCAGCGGGAGCTGCGAGATCTGGATCGTCTGGTTCGCGTTGGTGATGTTCAGCGCGACCATGCGGGTGGCGGTGTTGCCGACCGCGTCGCGCACGCTGACCGTGAGGCCGAAGTTGCCCGGCGTCCGCGGCTCGCCGCTGAGCGTGCCGTTCGGCGCGAGCTCGAGGCCCGTCGGGAGCTGCGAGATGACCGACCAGGTGTACGGCACCGTGCCGCCGACCGCGATCAGGTCCGCGCGATAGGGGCGACCGGCGATGCCCGAGGGCAGCGTCGGCGTCGCGATGGCGAGCTGCACCGTCGGCGACGTGATGCGCACCTGGAAGGTCCGCTCCGCGTAGGCCGTGCCGGAGAGCGCCCGGACCGCGAACTCGTAGTTGCCCTCGTCGGTCGGCGTGCCGGAGATGATCCCCGACGCCGCGTCGAGCTCGAGGCCCGGCGGGAGGTTGCCGGTCTGGATGGCCCAGGTGATCGGCAGCGGACCGCCGGTGGCGTACACCGCCGTCTCGTACGGCACGCCGATGGTGCCGGCCGGGAGCGCGTCCGTCTGGAACTGCAGCGTGGACCGGTAGACCGGGATCTGCGGGCCGAGCGCCGTGTTGCCTTCGATCGTGTCGTCGACCTCGTCGACCTGATCGTTCGGGTCGACGATCATGCCGACGTAGTAGTTCGACTCCATCACCGACGGCGGGATGGTCACGGTGTCGACGCCGTAGTCGTCGTTCCCCTCGGCGAGGGATGCGCTGTTGAACGTCCCGAGGAGGATGTCGTCCGTCGCGATCTGCGCGTTCGTGGACAGGTAATAGCTGTACTCGAACGCACCCGAAGGTGCGACGCCGACGTTCTCGAGGATGCGCGTGATCGACAGATCCTCACCCGCGGCGGCCGCGGTCGCTGTGCCGACGATCTCCGCGCGCAGATCCGGAATCGGGAACACGACGGTAATCGGGTTCACGATGCGGCGCGCGTTGTTCGTCTCGGAGGTCTCCGGGACGACCGAGAAGATGTCGACGATGACGCCGAGGTACTGCGTGCGCGTGGACGTGAAGGTCGGGATGGTGAACGAGTCCGTGAACTGCTCGCTGTCCCCCGAGGCGATGGTCGCCGTGCTCGACACGAACACCCGGCGGTCGGTGACGCGGATGATGTCGTTGTCGGACATGTAGAACGCGTAACGGAAGGCACGCGCGTCGGCGACGCCGACGTTCGAGACGTTCATCGTGACCTCGTAGGGGAGGCCGATGAACGCGGTGGCCGCGCCGCTGATCGAGTTCACGACCAGGTCGGCGCCCTCGATGGTGATCGAGTTGGCCGGGCCGGCGTTGTTCATCTCGTCCGCTTCCATCGTGGTGTTGTCCGGGTCGACGACCACGAACACCGTGAAGCCACCGGCGATGAGCGCGGGCTGACCGGGGAGGGCTTGCAGCGGGAACGTGACGTCGATCTGACCGGAGCCGTTGCCGCCGGGGAAGAACACGAAGCCGCGGTAGACGGCCGGATCACCGGGGTCGAAGATCGGGTCGGGCGACAGGTGCACCTGGAAGGGCACGTTGCCGACGAAGGAGACGCCGTCGCTGGAGATCTCCGCGGTGACGTTGACCGGATCACCGACCTCGACCGTGCTCGGGCTCGAGGTCGCGAGGGCCGCGGCGAAGTCGACCGCGTTCGCGACCGGGTTCGACGACACCTGCACGTTGTTCATCTCGGAGGCCTCGACGATCGCGGCCGCCGGGTCGACCTCGGCGATGACGTTGTAATAGCCGAGCGGCGACGCCGGCACCATGAACGACTGGTTGTCGACGATGTTCGATTGACCGGCGAAGTTGATGACGTAGTTGCCGATCACCGTGTCCATCATGTCGATGACGCCGTCCTCGGAGAGGTAGAGCGTGTACGGCACGGGCCCCGTGAACGGGACGGCGACGTTGTCGACCTTGGTCGCGATCGTACCGGTGTCACCGGGCAACAGGCCGCGCGGGATCGTCACGGTGTCGACCGTGAAGTCCGGGCCGCTGTTGAACGAGAACGTCGTCGTTCCGAAGTTGTTGTTGTTGTTCGTCTCCGGGAGCACGTCCATCGGGTCGATGTGCGCGATCGCGTAGTACTGGCCCGGGGGCAGCACCGGGAAGGTCGCCGTGTGGTTCAGCGTCTCGGTGGGGTCACCCGTGAGGTTGAACGACGCCGTGTCGATCGGCGTGTCCATCGCGTCGAACAGCGTGTCGACCGACGCGTAGAACGTGATGTCGACGCCGCCCGCGTACGGGAAGCCGGCCTGCGCGATGTCGACCTCGAAGTCGATCGGCGCGCCGCCGTTGATGCCCGCGGCGCCGTTCGTCACGCGCAGCGCGGCGGCCGCGACGTCCGAACCGACGGAGACGACGGTGGTCGCGGTGTTGTCGTTCTCGAAGTCCTCCGAGAACTGGTCGTTCGAGTCGACCACGGCGATGAGGTAGTTGTTCCCGAGCGTGGCGTTGGCCGGGATCGTCAGCGTGACCGGCGTGGTCGTGTTGCCATACGGGATGGTGGTCGTCGCGGTGCCGACGAGGGTGTCCATGGCGTCCAGCGTCGTGTCCGACGACAGGTAGACCGACGTCAGCGTGCCCACGGCGTCGTTCGTACCCAGGTTCGTGAGCGTGAGGTCGCCCATCGCGGTGCCGCCGGTCGGGAGGTTCGCGGGTGCGTTGCCGAGCGAGACGAGCAGCGACGGCGCCGGTCCGCTCTGCACGGTGACCATGTTGCCCGACAGGGCCGCGAAGTCGGTCGCGCTGCAGAGGGTGGTGCACTGCGAGGCCGGGAAGATGAACGGGATCATCCCCTGGCTGTTCTCCATCCCCGCGGTCGCCGAGAACGCGGGGCTGTTCCCGGTCGGGCCGTAGTGGATGTCGAAGTTCATCGCGTCACCCTCGTGGAAGTGGACCTGCATCGAGAACGTCGACGGGTCGTTGCCCCACTCGCTCACGAGGTGCCACTCGACGACGAACGTCCGGTTGGGTGCCGTGCCGAGCGTCGCGTGCGCGATGCGGCCGTTGTTGGCCGCGTTGAGACGGAGGTCGTCCCACCACGGGGCGAGCACGTTGTTCGGCGTGCTCGTCGTGCCCATCGCGATGTTCGTGTAGGAAATCGCGGAGCCGTCCATCGTCATCGTGCCGTTGGTGCTCACGCCCAACGTCGTCGTCTGCTGCTCGTAGAACCGGATGGGGAACGGCGAGGTGACCTGGAAGACCGAGTCGTCGTCCGACGTGGTCAGGACGGTCGGGTTGGCCAGCGGTGTATAGACCACCGGTGCGGTGGAGATCACCGCGATCTCTGCGTTCGCCTGGGGAGCCCAGGTGAGCGCGGCCGCAAATGCGGCGGATGTCGTCAGGAGCCGGGCGAGGCCGACCCCCTTTGTTTCAGTTGTGCTTGCGTGCGTGGAGTACATGGTTTTGCTTCCCTCGGCTCTGTCGTGGAACCAAACATCGGACCGCGCCTCGAAGACGCGGCGAACAGGAGCTCAGCAGCCGATGGCCTCAGGGAATTCAGTGCGCACGGGAGCGGCGTCTCGCAATCGAGACCGCCCATGTTGATACCGCTCACGCGACGCGTCCTCATCCCAGGCCGCCGGTAGGGTCCGCCTGTCAGGCTTTTCCGTCAAGTGGGGAAGATCACGGGGCAATCGGGTGAAATTGGCGTGAAAACGAGGGTATTCGATCCTTGAACCGAAGTCCGATCGATCGGGTGAGGAGCGGGGAGAATCCTTCAGCCGAATTCCGGACCCCGCGTGGAAAGCCCCGAGACCCGGCCGCCGGTCGGGCAACGGTCGGCTTGTAGCCGAGCGGTCACCCGTCTAGCGTCCCGCCGGACTTGGTCTCCCGAAACGCACCCGTCTGGTTTGGGAAATACAAGCTCCTCGAGCGGATCGCGGTCGGCGGTATGGCGGAGGTCTTCCTCGCCGTGCGCCCGGGGCTCGAGGGCTTCGAGAAGACGTTTGCGATCAAGCGCATTCGTCCGCACCTGTCGAACGAGGACGCCTTTCTCAAGATGTTCCTGTTCGAGGCGAAACTCGCCGCAGGTTTGCAACATCCGCATGTCGTCCAGATCTTCGACCTCGGCAAGATCAACGACAGCTTCTACATCGCGATGGAGTACATCTCGGGTCGGGACATGTCGCGTGTGATCCCGAAGGCCGAGAAGCTCGGGATCACGTTCCCGATCGAGTACGCCTTCGCGATCGGCGAGCGCGTCCTGGACGGCCTCGCGTACGCGCACACCAAGGCCGACGACTTCGGCGAGCCGCTCAACATCGTCCACCGCGACATCACGCCCGAGAACGTGATGGTCGGTTGGAACGGGAACGTGAAGATCCTCGACTTCGGGATCGCGAAGGCGAACTCGCAGACCGACCAGACCAAGGCCGGCGAGATCAAGGGCAAGCTCTCGTACATGTCCCCGGAGCAGGGGATGGGGAAGAAGCTCGACGAGCGGTCCGACATCTTCACGCTCGGCGTCGTCCTCTACGAGTGGATCACCGGCTACAAGCTCTTCACCGGCGAGAACGAGATGGCGATCCTCAAGTCGATCATCGACGGCCGGATCTATCCGCCGTCGTACTTCCGCGAGGACATCCCGGAGGGCATCGAGGCGATTCTCATGAAGGCGCTCGCGAAGGATCGCGAGGAGCGCTACCAGACCGCGCGCGACATGCAGTTCGACATCCAGCAGTGGCTGCACACCGTCGCTGCGTTCACGCCGACGAACACGCACCTCGCGAACTTCATGAAGCAGATCTTCGCGGACGAGATCGAACGCGAGCGCGAACGATCCGCGGAGGCTGCGAAGGCGCGTCGCGGAAAGACGCCGCCGCCGGTGCCGGCGACCGGCAAACACGACGTCATGGTCGGCGAGGCCGTGGGCAAGGCGAAGGAAGGCAGCGACAAGTCCGCCGCGCTCATCGTCGTGGACTCGTCGATCCGTCAGGAGAACGGCGCGCGGCACACCCTCGAGCTCAACCTGTCGCCCGCGGAGTTCGAGAAGATCCGGGTCGTGGCGCAGAAGAAGGGCGTCGCCCCGGAGGAGGTCGCTCGCGACCTCGTCACGAACACGATCAAGTACTTCTAAGTACCTCTGATCGTCTCTCGACGTCCGCGAATCAAACCGGCGCCCGCCGTGACTGCGGCCCCGAGCGCGAGCGCGGTGAAGAACAACAGCATCGGACGGTAGGCGCCGGGGTCGGCGGCGCCCGCGCCCGACGCGTCGTTGATTCGGCCCGCGATGACGTTGGCCGCGGTGAGGCCGAGGTTCTGGAGCATTGCCATCAAGCCGTAGGCGGTGCCGAGGCGGTGGGGCTCCACCGTCAGCGCGACGGCGGGCCACAACACGGCCGGGACCAGCGCGAAGCTGATCCCGAGCAGGGCGGTCGCGATCCGCGGGTCGGCGCGGGTGAGCAGCAGGACGAACGCGAGCAGCAGGACGAGCGCACCGCCGACGAGCCACGCGCGGTGGCGCCCCAACCGATCCACCAGCGCCCCGAAGATTGGCGTCGCGACGACGGCGGTCAAAAACACGATGCCGTTCGTCGTGCTCGCGTCCTCGAGCGAGAGCCCGTGCGCGTGCTGATAGTACTTCACGGCGAACGTGCTGCGGAACGGGAAGATGGTCGCGTAGAACAGGACGCAGGTCGCGACGAGGATGTAGTAACGCGGACCGAGCTTCAGGAGCGTCCTCCACTCGAAGCGCTCGGCGCGCTCCTTGGCGCCGAGCTCCGCGCGTCGCGCGACGAACAGGTAGCCGACCGCCCCCACCAGACCGAGCGTCGCGAACCCGGCGGCGACGAGGAGCGGCGGACGCCAACCCGCCGCGTAGAGCTCGGGTGCCCACGCCGGTGAGACGTCCGCGGCGTACGAACCGGCGCGCGCGAGGCTCACGGCGATCGCCATCGCGAGCGCGAGGTGTTTCTTCGCGAACCACAGCCCGATGGCGGTCGTCGCCGCGATGATCATCGTCTCCGCGCCGAGGCCGAACAGCAGACGCCCCGCGGCCATCATCGCGTAGTCGGGGCGCGCGGCGGTGAGGAACGCACCGGCGCACAGGACGATCGACGTTCCGAGGATCACGCGGCGCAGGCCAATGCGATCCACGAGGACGCCGCCGACGAGCACCATGACCACGTTGGGCGCGGAGTAGATCGCGTTGAGCCCGCCGATTTGGGTGTCCGTGAACCCGAGCTCACGTCCGAGGATCTCGGCGAGCGGCGCGATCGCGTCGTAGCCGTAGTAGCTGCCGAACATCAGCAGCCCGAGCAGCGCGAGCACCGCCCAGCGCAGCGTGGGGGCGTCGTCTTCCGAGGTGCTCATTCGGTGACCGCGACGACGATGATCGCGAGGCCGGTCACGAACACAAACGTGGTCGCGGCGCCGAGCAACAGGACGCGTGCGATCTTGACCGCGGTGCTCTCGCGTTCACCGAGGATCGCGAAACGTTTCGTCGCCATCGTCGGTCAGTCTCCGTCGATCACGCCCTTGAGCGCCTCGATGCTCTCGAGCCACTTCGCATATTCGTCGAGCGTGACGGCGTTGCGCTTCGCGTGTTTGCCGCCGCGTTTTTCGAGCGCGTCCGCGAGCGCGCGGAAGTCGCAGATCGCTCGTTCGCCGAGTTTGCCGACGGCGGGCAGCGGGCGGTTCGCGTAACGTCGGACCTCACTGCGTTTCGGCTTGAACGAAGGCGGGCACGGGATGTCCTTCGCGACGATCGGACCGGCCGCGGGGATCGGCGCGAAACCTCCGCCGTCGTCACCGCCGCTGCCGCCTCCGCGCGGGACGAGGAAGCGGCGCGCGACGATGCGTCGGCCGTACACTTTGCGGATCGGATCCACGACGACGCCGCGCCCGCTCACGCTGTGCGTGATCAGGTTGCCGCCGAGGTAGACGACGACGTGGTTCGGGACGCCCGCGCGATCCACGTAGAAGATCAGATCGCCGGGGAGGAGGGTCCGCCCGAGGTTCGTGGGATCGATCGGGAGGTCGAGCCCGAGTCGAATCTGCTGGCGCGTCGTCCGGGGCAGCTCGATGTTGAAGAGGTCCCGGTACATCTGACGCAGGTACGCCGAGCAGTCGATGCCGCTCCGTCCGGTGCCCCCCCACTGGTACCGCGTCCCCAGCCACCGGTTGGCGAAGCTGCGGATGCGCGCAGAGCGACCGGCCGCGTGGACGGCGAGGGGCACGGCGAGCGCGACGAGGGTGGCGGCGATGACGCGACGGGACTTCACGAATGCTGGGCCGCGGGGGCGAGCCGCGTGACATTTTGACGCCTGGCGGTCATCGTACCATCCAAATTCGCGTCGGCGCAGACCGCGCTGCGACCGTTCGGATTGACCACGCGGCGGCGCCTTGGTAGCGCCCGACAGTGAAGGACCACGCCATGACCATTGCTCGACGACGCTCCCTTGGCCTCACTCAGACGTTTCTGTACGCGACCCTCGCGGCGGCGACCACCGTCAACTGCGACTGCGGTGAGGACCCGGTGTTCCTCCCCAGCCCCAACTACACCCCCGCGACGGTGCTCGACCTCGGCGACGTCTCCGTGGACTCGGAGAAGACCGTGGGCATCACGGTGCGCAACGACGGTAGCGCCGCCTACAACATCGTCGAGCTCGTCGAGCAATTCGACGCGGACGACACCGGAAAGTGGACGATCGTCGTCGACGACGCGTTCACGACCGGCCTGTCGCCGAGCCAGACCGCGACGATCACCGTCACGTATCGCCCGTGCCCCGACGCGTGGCAGGGCAACGACGTGAACCCGGATCTGCTCCCGGACTGCCCGGGCGACCCGGACTCCGGCGTCCTCAGCATCACGGACAACTCCACTGAGGGGAACCGAGAGATCACGGTCGCGGCGCAGCCGGTGCAGGCGCCGACCGTCACGATCCGCTGCCCGGTCACGATGGGCGGGGTGCAGTGCAACGTCGACGAGCCGAACATGCAGGTCTGCAACGGCATCCTGTTCGGCGCGGTCACCGCGGGCGGCGACCCGTGTGACCTGATCATCGAGATCGAGAACGAGTGGCGAAACGACAAACCCGTCGGAACGTTGTCCGTGGACGGCGTGACGATCGAGGTCCGAGACCTCGACGAGGACCCGGCCAACGCGCCGACGATCGAGGGCGAGGAGGTCGGCTTCTCCATCCGCGACCTGGACGGCAACCCGCTGGACATCTCGGCGGCCAACCCCCTTGAGGTCCCGATCGACGCGGGCGGCACCTCCGGCACGCGCCGGTTCAAGCTGCGCTTCGACGGCGGCGCCGCCGGCGCGTGGGGCGGCCTCCCCAGCGAGGGCAACGGCCTTCGGTTCTTCACCTCGGCGCCGGACAACCGCGTGGTGTCGATGCTGATCAACGGTAACGGCGCGGCCGCGAACCTGCAGTGCTCGCCGCCGCAGCGCGACCTCGGGCCGGTGGAGCAGGCGACGACCGCGACCACGTCGTTCAGCTGCCAGAACTCCGGTAACGCGATCCTCGACGTGAGCTCAATCGGCGTGGAGAGCGGCAACCCCGAGCTCACGATCACCACGGACGTCGGCGCGGCGCCGTTCATGATCCAGCCGCAGGGCCGCTTCACGATCAACGTCTCGTACACGCCTCAGGACGGCGGCATCGACGTCGAGACGATCGTCATCGCGAGCAACGACATCCGGAACAACGGGCGCCTCGAGCTCGACTTCCGCGCCGGCGCCGTGCCGCGATGCGAGGTCCCGGCGCGACTGGTGTTTGCGCTCCCGGCGAACGAGGAGCCGCCGTACCCGCCGCGCACCGAGAACCTCACGATTCTCAGCACCGGGTTCGGCGACTGCGTCATCGAGCGCATCGACATCCTGGAGGACAACTCCTCGAAGGACGACTTCACGATCGATCTTCCGGTCTGCGGCGGTCAGGTGCCGTGCACGATCAACGAGACGCTCCCGCCGATGTCGGGGCGCTTCGACATCCCGATCACCTACGACAACAACGACATCTCGACGACGGACACGGTGAACCTGCACGTCTACACGAACGACCCGGGCAACCCGGATCAGATCGTGATCCTCGAGGCGATGGACGATCCGTGTTTCTTCCCGATCCCGATCATCGAGGTCGAGACGATGCGGCCGTGTGTCGGTGAGCCCGTGACGATCAACGCGGACATGTCGATGCCGGGCGGCGACGGGATGACGACGACGATCGTGGGTTACACGTGGTCGTGGCTGTTCGCGCCGCCGCCGGAGCCGCAGTTCTCGCAGCAGATGTCGACGACGACGTTCATCCCGGAGCGCGACGGCGTGTACTTCTTGGGGCTGGACGCCATCAACAGCTGCGGCGCGATGAGTCAGAGCCAGGCGACGGAGATGATCAACGTCTCCGCCGACTGCAACTGACGTCCGTCGAAGCCAAGGGCATCGACGGCGCGGGCGCGAGGTTTTCCCTTCGAAGGAAGAAGCGATGGATGCGACTCAGATTCGAAGGCGCCTCGCGTTCGACGTCGAACGCCTGAGGACCGCGGCGGACCGACTGGACGCCGTCGAGCAGCAGCTCACCACCCTCCGCAAGCAGCTCGAAGCGCGCGCGCAGACGTTGTCCTCCGAGGCGACGGACGCGCCGGCGATCGAGCTCGCGGGGGATGGCCTCGTCCAGATTCGTTACGCGCAGGCGCAGGCCACCGCGAACCTCGCGCGGCGGGCGACGCTCGGTGAGGTGCTGAAGCAGTCGGGGCGGCTGTCCCTGATCGCGTCGATGGCGGTGAATCGTTGGGTCTGGGCGCTGATGGCGCTCGGCGACGACGGGGTCTCCGAGGGCATCGTGAAGGGCCACATCGACGCGGGGCGCGTGGCGCACCGGATGCTGGCGACGCTGCGGCCCAAGGACAAGCTCAAGAGCGGCTGCGGTCAGATCACCAGCGCGGTGGTCGTGGCGGAGTTCGTCGCCGGGACCCACGCGGCCTTCGTGGCGGAGCAGATCGAAGAGGGCCTGCACCGCGGGCGTCGCGCGATCGGGCTTCGAAGCGACGAGGACGTGCTCGACGCGGCTTCGCGTGCGCTCCGCGCCGGCGCCGAGCTGCTCGAGTCGATGTGCGTGCGTGCGGAGCCCGCGGCGTTGCGTCTGCTCGAAGCCGCGGACGCGGTCGAGTCGGACGTCGAATCCAAGCTGTCGAAGGCCCGCACCATCCGACTTTCCGGTTGGAAGTGATCGCAATAACCTGCTGAGATCCCTTGCGTTCTCGGCGTCCCGTCCCCTAGCTTGCGCCCCGCGTCATGCGAGCGGTGAAGGTGGCCAAGGACAGCGAGTCCAAGCGGATGTTCGAGAGCGATCTGTTCGAGTTCTTCTCGCGGATCCCGCCCTGGCAGCCCCCCGTCATCTTCCTGCCGATGATCGCGTGGACGAGCTTCCGCGCGTTCGCGCTCGGCAACTCGGTGCTGCTGTTCGCCGCGCTGTTCCTCGCGGGCCTCGTGAACTGGACGCTGATGGAGTACTGGCTCCACCGACTCCTCTTTCACTACGAGGCGAAGTCGAAGCTCGGGAAGCGCTTCATCTGGCTTGCGCACGGCGTGCACCACGACTGGCCGAACGACAAGATGCGCCTGGTCTTCCCGCCGGCGATCTCGCTGCCGCTCGCGGCGCTCTTTTGGTGGCTGTACACCGAGGGCCTCGGCGACGTGAACCGCTACGCGGCGTTCGCCGGCCTGGTGACCGGGTACCTCGCGTACGACATGATTCACTACTACACGCACCACTTCGCGCCGAAGAACCGCGTGCTGAAGTGGATTCGCGCCTACCACCTCGCGCACCACTTCAAACACGAGCCGACGCGCTACGGCGTGTCCTCGCCGATCTGGGACTATGTTTTCGGAACGGCGCCCGAAGCGCAGAAGCGCTCGGCGTGATTCGCGCTCAGGGTGCGGTGTAGAGCGCCCGGTCGAACGTCAGGATCGTGATCGAGTCCGGGTAGACGTAGATCTCCCGGGTGCCGAGCTGTTGAATCGTCGGCTCGATAGTGTTCGCTTCGTTGAGCGTCCCGTCGTCGTTGCACCGGCACTCACCGTCGGCGCCGCAGACGTCCGTGGTGATCGCCGCGCCGATGGTGATCGCTTCGCCGCCGTCCTGCGTGTCGACCGCGATGGCTGCGTACAGACCGTCGGCGTTGGTGCGGTTGCGGGTCTGGTCGACCTTGGGGTCCTCGAGGTTCGCGACGGCGGGCGGGAAGTCGACGTTGAAGTAGGCGAGCTTCTTCACGTTCGAGGAGAGCGCCACCACCGCGTTCTTCATGGTGTCTTCGGACGTGCAGTCCTGGATCTCTCCGGCGACGTGCCCCTGGCCGACGCCGTCGTAGAGGTCGTCGTCGCCGTCGATGTTCGACACACCCGCGGTGAGGGCGATGGTGGTGAACGTCGTCTCGAAGACGGTGTTCACGTCGTCCTGCACGATGCAGGTGGTCGGTGAGCAGCTCGACGTGTCCGTCAGCAGCTCCATCGTCGTCGCGTCGCGCACGGCGGAGTTCCTGAGGATCACGTTGTACTGATACGTGTCGACGTACTGCCGATCCGCGATGTCTTGGTTTTGATCCGTCACGCGGACGATCAGCGGGCGCTCCGTGGGGATGTCCGCGACGGAGAAGCTGCCGCCGTCGATGCACGTCGAGGCGGGCACGCTCTGGGAGATGACCTGCCCGAGGAACGCGCTGGAGGTCTTCTCGGCGTTTTGTCCCATCGCCGGGGTACCGGCGTAGTTGTACCCGGGATCGGTCGCGATGCCGGCGACGCTCTCCTCGAGGATCGTCACCACGAGGCCGTCGGACTGGGCGTCGAGGCCGAACGAGCTGACGCAGCCCGTGAACGTCACGTCGACGGACGTGCCGAGGGGCTCGCTCATGTCGACGCAGGAGAGGTCGGGTGCCTTCTCCTCGCAGATGCGGACCTCGGCGCTGCTGCCGTCCACGCCGCGGCACCCCGCGACCTCGGACTCCGGGTTGCGGATCGCGAGGCCGCCGACGTCGGTGGATCCGCTGACGTCGAGGCAGAGGCCAGGTTTGGTGGTGTCGTCGTCGTCCGAGCTGCCGCCGCTGCAGGCGACGGTGAGGAGGGCGCTCCCGAAGGCGAGGGAGAGAACGTGCCGATTCATGCGACCTGGAGCGTTAGTCGAACGCCTTCGGTCCGGTCAATCGGAACCCTGAGTGCCGGTCGGTACATCTTCGGACCTCGACGCGCTCGGACCGCCAGCGACCGCGCGGAGCGCGTCGGGGGTCGCTTCGAGGACGACGCGGCGCTCGAACCAGCCCGGGGCGACGTGGACGGGGACGCCGTCGTCGGCCGTGATCGTCGCGTCGTCGTGGAAGTGCCCGACGATCGCGCGGGCGGCGCCGGCGCGGGCGGCGCGGCGGCTGACGGCCTGGAGCGCGCGGACGGGGAGCGGACCGGTCTTGTACTGCGTATTGACGTCGCGGAGGCCGCGCTCGGTGCGCTCCGCGAGCTGGCGGCCGACGGCGCCGGGGAGGGCTTCGAGGAGCGCGCGGGCGGGGGCGCTGCGCGAGAAGGCGCGCCAGGCTCGGTACGGGCGGTCTTCGGGGTCGAGGCCGTCACCGTGCAGCAGGAGCGTCTTGGCGCCGCCGACGTCGACGAGCACTTCGTCGGCGTAGACGGCGTCGAAGGCAGAGCCGAGGAGCCCGTCGACGAGGTAGTCGCGGTTGCCGACGACGAAGCGCACGCGGCCGCCGCGGTTCCGGACCGATTCGAGGGCGGCGACGACGTTCGCCTGGAGGGGCGTGAAGAAGCGCGGGCGCGCGATCCAGGCGACGAAGAGATCGCCCATGACGACGAGGTCCACGGCGTGTTCGGCGGCGCGATGGAGAAGCTCGAGGAGCGCGGCGTCGGCTTCGGCGTCGTGGCCGGCGTGGGGATCGCCGAGCACCCAGGTCGGTCCCATGACGAAGGGGCGTAGCACGAGGCGCCGGTGGGGTCGTCTGTTATGCTCCGCGCCCGAATGAGCGGTCGTGTCGTCAGGTTGCCGGAGGCGGTGGCGAACCAGATCGCGGCCGGCGAGGTCGTGGAGCGGCCGGCGTCGGTGGTGAAGGAGCTCGTCGAGAACGCGCTCGATGCCGACGCACAGCGGGTGCGCGTGGAGGTCGAGGCGGGCGGGGTGGAGCGGATCCGCGTCGTCGATGACGGTCACGGGATGAACGAGGCCGACGCGCGGCTGTGCCTGGAGCGGCACGCGACCTCGAAGATACGGACGGCCGACGACCTGACCACGGTGCGGACGCTCGGGTTTCGGGGGGAGGCGATCCCGTCGATCGCGTCGGTGAGTCGCTTCACGATGGTGACGCGAGCACGCGGCGAAGACGTGGGGACGGAGCTGTTCGTCGAGGGCGGGCACCTGCAGACGGTGGTCGAGGCGGGGGCGGCGGAGGGCACGTCGATCGACGTGTGTGACCTCTTCTACAACGTCCCCGCGCGGCGGAAGTTCCTGAAGCGGCCGGCGACGGAGATGAGTCACATCACCGACGCGTTGGTCCGCCTGTCGCTGGCCCGCCGAGACCGAGCGTTCACGCTGACCCACGGCGGACGCGTGGTGCTCGACATCCCCCCGGAGGCGCCGAGCGATCCGATCGGCCGCGTGCGACGCATCCTCGGCAAGCGCGCGGGTGACCACCTCTACGCCATCCCCGACGACGGCATGGACTGGGCGATCCGCGTGACGGGATTCGTGTCGTCGCCGGAGCACTCCGAGCGCACGGCGCGCGGGATCTACACGTTCGTGAACGGACGCTTCGTCCGCGACCGGACGATCCAGCACGCAATCACCGACGCCTACCGAACGATCATGGAGCGCGGGCGCCACCCGGTGGTGGTGCTGTACATCGACCTCGATCCCGAGGCCCTCGACGTGAACGTACACCCGCAGAAGACCGAGGTCCGCTTCGCGCGGACGAGCGACGTCCACCGCGCAGTGAGCGGGACGCTGAGGCGGACGCTGACGGCGCAGCCGTGGTTGGAGGCGGGGCGCTACGGTGGCGGTGCGCGGGTGGGCGTGGGATCGGATGCGGCGTCGGTCTCGGGTTCGGGTTCGGTCTCGGGTTCGGATTCGGCCTCGGTCTCGGGTTCGGTCTCGGGATCGGATTCGGGATCGGATTCGGGACCGGATTCGGGATCGGATTCGGGATCGGATTCGGCCTCGGTCTCGGTCTCGGGTTCGGTCTCGGTCTCGGGTTCGGGTTCGGGTTCGGGTTCGGGCTCGCGAAGCCCCTCAGATTTCGCGCACGGGTCGAGCGCCGGAGGCGCCGCCGGGGCCAGCGCAGACCAAGCCTACGGTTCGGATGTCGGCGCGCGCCCGACGGATTCGGCGTACGCGGATCCGGCCGCGGCCGGAGCGTGGGGGCGCGGCGCGCCGCCCTCGGGTCGCGGTGCCGGCGCACGCGGCTTCCACGATCCGTCGCGCGGCGGCGCGGACGGACGGTCGACGGGCGGGCCGGCCGGGGGGGCATCGTTCGGCCGCGACGGCGCCTCCGGTTACGGCGGCGCGCACGGCGCGCGGCTCGCGCGAGCGTTCGGGCAGCGGAGCGGACCGCGGCCGGAGCTGCGTCCCCCGTCGATGAGCGACGCGTTTGCGTTCGACGGTACGCCCGATCGGCGCGTGCACTTCGGGGCGTTGGAGCCGGTGGGGCAGGTGTTGTCGACGTACCTCGTGTGCCAGGGGCCCGACCGTATGGTCATCATCGATCAACACGCGGCGCACGAGCGCATCGCGTTCGAGCGGATGCGAACGCAGCGCAAGGCGAAGGCGCTGCAGGTGCAGCCGCTGCTCGTGCCGCTGTCGATCGAGCTCGATCCCGCGCGCGCGGCGATCGCGGAGACGGAGGGGGAGCGGCTCGCGGAGCTGGGCGTCCAACTCGAACCCTTCGGGGGCGCGACCTGGGTGGTGAAGTCGTGTCCGGTGGCGCTCGGGACGGTGAAGTTGGAGTCGCTCGTGTTGGACCTCCTCGACGAGCTGAAGGAGGTCGATCAGACGACGCCCTACGAGGAGCGCGTCGAGGCGCTGCTGTCGTGCGCCGCGTGTCACACCGTGGTGCGCGCAGGGGACCGCCTCACGAACCCGGAGATCAAGGCGTTGCTCGTTCAGATGGATACGATCGACTTCGGGGCGCACTGCCCGCACGGACGTCCGGTGTTCGTGGACTTCGAGGCTTCGACCCTCGCGAAGATGTTCCACCGCTCGTGACCGAACCGCTCATCGCCGTGATGGGGCAGACGTGCTCCGGGAAGACCGCGCTCGCGATCCGCGTCGCCGCCCAGCTCGACGGGGAGATCGTGAGCTGCGACTCGGCGGCGATCTTCATCGGGCTGGACGTCGGAACCGCCAAGCCCACGCCGGCGGAGCAGGCGGCCGCGCCGCATCACCTGATCGACGTGCTGCCCCCCGACCAGCAGTGGACGGCCGCCGACTTCGCGCGGGCGGCGGACGAGGCGATCGCAGACATTCGCGGACGGGGGCGGGTGCCGATCCTCTGCGGCGGGACGGGGTTGTGGATGCGTGCGTTGGCGCGAGGCATCTTCGAAGCGCCCGCGATCGATCCGGAGGTTCGCGAGAAGGTGCGCGAAGAGCTCGCCGAACGCGGGAGTGAGGTCATGCACGAGGAGCTGCGGCGTGTGGATCCGCTGGCGGCGTCGCGGATCGAATCGAAGGACCCGCAGCGGATCGGACGGGCGCTCGAGGTGTTTCGGCAGACCGGGCGACCCATCTCTCAGTTTCAGGAGGCTCACCGGTTCGCGGAGGAGCGACACCGGCTGGTCGGGGTTGCGCCGGCGTGGCCGAAAGAGACGTTGTGGTCCCGGATCGCCGAGCGCACGGAGCGGATGTTCGCGGAGGGGATCCTGGAGGAGACAAAGACGGCTCTGGATGCGGGGATCGCGCCGGACGCGCCGGGGCTGTCGATCATCGGGTATCGGGACGCCGTCGCGGTCCTGGCGGGCCGAATGACGCACGCGGAGGCGGTCGAACGGACCACGATCGAGACCCGGCAGTACGCGAAGCGTCAGAAGAACTGGTTCAACAAGGAGCCGGACGTGTGGTGGGTCGACGCAGAAGCCGGCCCGGATGCGTTGGTGGCGCAGCTCGTGGAGCGCTGGCGGAGCTGAGGCGCTTCGAATTTCGTTCTTCTCCGGCACCGGTACGCGTGGTGTAGTCCCCGGCCGTGACGCGGGAACTGGACTTCGAGCGACCCGTCCTCGAGCTCGAGCGACAGATCGACGAGCTTCGCCGGCAGGCGGCCGGTCGGGACAGCCTGGCCAACATCGTCGACACCGGGCTGGACAAGAAGCCGCGGAAGAAGACGAAGCGAAAGAAGAAGGGCCCGGATTTCGAACGCCAGCTGTCGGCGCTCGAAGATCGCGCGCGATCCCTGCGGCAGGAGATCTTCTCGAAGCTGTCGCGCTGGCAGATCGTACAGCTCGCGCGGCACCCGTCGCGACCTTACACGCTCGACTACCTGAGCCACGCGTTCTCGAACTTCGTCGAGCTGCACGGCGACCGCGGGTTCGCGGACGACCGGTCGATTGTCGGTGGCCTCGCGCGCCTCGACGGGCGTTCGGTGATGGTGATCGGCCACCAAAAGGGGCGCAGCACCAAGGAGAACCTGACGCGTAACTTCGGGATGCCGCGACCGGAGGGCTACCGCAAGGCGCTGCGTCTGATGCGGGTGGCGGAGCGGTTCGGGCTGCCGATCGTGACGTTGATCGACACCCCCGGCGCGTACCCTGGGATTGGCGCCGAAGAGCGCGGACAGGCCCAAGCCATCGCCGAGGCGCTCGAGGGGATGGCGGCGCTCTCGGTGCCGGTGGTCACCGTCGTGATCGGCGAGGGCGGCAGCGGCGGTGCGCTGGCCATCGGCGTCGCAAATCGGGTGCTGATGATGGAGTACGGCATCTACTCGGTGATCTCGCCCGAGGGGTGCGCGTCGATTCTCTTCAAGGACGCGGCCTACGCGGAGCGCGCCGCGGATGCGCTTCGACTCACGGCGCCGGATCTCGTCGAGTTGGGCGTCGTGGATGACGTGATCACGGAGCCCGTCGGCGGCGGCCATCGCGACGTGCCGCTGGCGGCGCAGCGCCTCGGCGCCGCGGTCTCGAAGCAGCTCGTACAGCTCGGCCGCATGAAGCCCGCGGCGTTGATCGAGGACCGCTACGAGAAGTTCCGACGCCTCGGCGCGCTGGGCGTGCCGGTCGCACCGCCGAGCACCTTGGGCAAGTCGACCGCCCCCGAGCGATCCCGACGTGCGGAGCGTGTGGCTGCGGAGCCGGTGCATCCCGACAGCCCCGCCCCGGAGGCCATGGAGGAGGGCGCCCTCGCCGCCGAGGGCACGCTCCCGGTCGCCCCGGCCGAGCCCCACCCGACCGGCGTCGAGGACCTCGTCGAAAGTGACCGCAACGCGCCGGCCGACGCTTCTTCGTCGGCGCCAGCGGGGGAGCGCGACGCGGTGAGCTCGGAGAGCGCGGCGGGCGCAAAGAAGTCCGCAGTGAAGAGGGCGGGCGCAAGGAAGTCCGCAGTGAAGAGGGCGGGCGCAAGGAAATCCGAAGCGAAGAAGGCAGCCGCAAAGAAGTCCGTAGCGACGAAGGTCGCAGCGACGAAGGTCGCAGCGACGAAGTCCGCAGCGAAGAAGCCGGCGGCGAGGGAATCCGCAGTGAAGAAGCCGGGCGCAAAGAAATCCGCAGCGACGAAGTCGACCGCAAGGAAATCCGCAGCCAAGAAGGCGGGCGCAAAGAAATCCGCAGTGACGAAGTCGACCGCAAGGAAATCCGCAGCCAAGAAGGCGGGCGCAAAGAAATCCGCAACGAAGAAGGCGGCCGCAAAGAACTCCGCGCCCAAGAAGGCGGCCGCAAAGAAATCCGCGCCCAAGAAGGCGGCCGCAAAGAAATCCGCGCCCAAGAAGGCGGCCGCAAAGAAATCCGCGCCCAAGAAGGCGGCCGCAAAGAAATCCACGCGCGCCCGGCGCTCCACGACCAGCGCGCGAGGGAAGCGCGCGTGACGGATCCCAAGAGCCCCTCGGAGCGCTCCGCGCCCGCCGTGACGGAGGCCGAGGCCGCGCGCGCGATCGCCGAAGCGGCGCGTTCGCTGGCCGGGCTCTCCGCGTCGACGCTCGTGCCGCCGCAGATCGCGTCGATGACGCCGTACACCCCCGGTCGCCCGTGGCGGCTCCTCGCGAAGGAGCTGCAGGTGCCGGAGCAGGACCTCTGCCTCCTCGCGGCCAACGAAAACGTCATCGGCCCCAGCAAGCTCGGGATCGAGGGCGCGAAGGCGGCCCTCGAAGAGGTGAACCTCTATCCGGACGGCGGGAGCATCGCGCTGCGCGAAGCGCTCGCGGAGCGGCACGGCGTCAGCCCCGACCACATCGCCGTCGGCAATGGCAGCAACGAGATCATCGAGCTGCTCGTACGCACCTTCGTCGGCCGGGGAGAGACGGTCGTCACCGCGTGGCCGTCCTTCGTCGTTTATCGACTCGTGACGCAGGCGGCGGGCCGCGAGATCCTCATCGCTCCGCTACGCGACGATCGCTACGACCTCTCCGCGCTCGCCGCCCTCGTCGATCAGCGCACGAAGATCGTCTTCATTGCCAACCCGAACAACCCCACGGGGACCTACGTCCCGCGTCGCCAACTCGCGGCGTTCCTCGATCGCATCCCGCGCTCCGTGATCGTCGTGCTCGACGAGGCCTACCACGAGTACGCCGTCGCCGAAGACTACCCCGACGGCGTCCGTGACTTCCGCGCGCACCCCCGCCTCGTCGTGCTCCGCACCTTCTCGAAGGCGTTCGGTCTCGCTGGCCTCCGCATCGGCTACGGCGTGATGGACCCCTCGCTCGTTCGGTTCATGGACTGCGTCCGCCAGCCCTACAACACGAGCACCGTCGCGCAAGCAGCCGCGCTCGCGGCGCTGAAGGACGACGCGCACCTGCGAACCAGCCAACGCCTCGTTCGGGAGGGCATGACCCTCCTCACCGAGCGCTTCACGGCGCTCGGCCTGGAGGTCGTCCCGAGCCAGGCCAACTTCCTCCTCGTGAAGCTCGGTCGCGCCGCCGCTCCCCTCGTGGAGGCGATGAAGAAGCGCGGGGTCCTCGTGCGCGACATGCGCGGCTATGACCTCCCCGAGACGATCCGCATGACGGTCGGCTCGCGCGCGCAGAACCTCGTCGCCGCGGAGCTGCTCGAAGAGCTGCTCGCTTGACTCGGGTCGACACGCACCAGACGCTCCCCGCATGGCAGAGAAGGGCGGACGGTCCGGGACCGTCATCGTGCTCGTCTTCGTCGTCGCCGGCATGCTCCTCGCGTACGCCTACTTCCGCGGGCGCGACGTCACCGACGCCAAGAAGAAGGTCCCGCAGCAGTTCGTGCAGGTCGACGCCGGCACCGCCGTCGTCAAGATGACCGAGGAAGAGCGCCGCGCCTATATCAAGGCGAACGTCCGCGTGGAGAGCCTCGAGATCGGCCCCAACATGAAGCCGGATCGCGACGAGCCCGTCCCCGGCCTCCTCGAGGTCCGAGGCAGCATCGTCAACGACGGCGACCAAGCCCTCGATCGCGTCTTCGTCCACGTCTACCCGAAGGACGCCGACGGCAAGGTCATCGGCTCCCACATCGAGAACGTCGCCCGACTCGGCGGCCTGCTCGACGCCGGTGAACGCCGCGACTTCAAGTTCACCATCCCGGACAAAAAAGAGTTCGGTGGCGACTTCGACCACATGCTCCAGTGACCACCCTCATCGTCCGCGGGCCCGCCCGCCTCTCGGGCACTGCACAGCTCCCGCCCGATAAATCGATCCTGCACCGCGCCCTGATCTTCGCCGCCCTCGGCGGCGGGGAGTCCTTCGTCGCCGCCCCCATCCTCGGCGCCGACAACCTCGCGACGCTCCGGGCGCTCGCGGCGCTCGGTGTCGAGCTGCACGAGGCGCCGGACGGCGTTCGTGTCCACGGCGTCGCACACCCACGCGGCCTGAAGCCACCCAACGCAGCGATCGACTGCGCCAACAGCGGCACCACGCTCCGCATCCTCGCCGGTGTCCTCGCCGGCGCCGACGGCCGTTTCACCCTCGACGGCGACGCCTCCCTGCGACGCCGCCCGATGGAACGCCTCCGCCCCCTCGAAACGATGGGCGCGCGCCTGCACTCGAACGAGGGCCCGCTCCGCGCACCGCTGACCATCGAGGGCGCCCGACTGACGGGCCACACCCACCTCCTCGAGATCGCGAGCGCCCAGGTCAAGTCGGCGCTCCTCCTCGCGGGTGCCTTCGCCGACGGCCCCACGACCGTCGTCGAGCCTCGCCCGTCGCGCGACCACACCGAACGCCTCCTCGAAGGGCTCGGCGTCACGCTCGAGCGCCCGGACCTGTACACCACGATCATCGAGCCGGTCCGCGAGCCCTGGACGGCCGAGCGCTACGACGTGCCGCCCGACTTCTCCGCGGCCGCGTTCCTCATCACCGCGGCCGTGCTCACGAACCGCCCCGAGCTCCTCGTCGACACCGGCGTGAACCCGTCCCGCACCGGGCTCCTCGACGTGCTGGTGCAGATGGGCGCGGTCCTCGCGCTGGACCCGAGCGCTGACGTTGGCTTCGAGCCCACGGCCCGCGTCGGCGTCTCCGACCTCTTCGGGGGCCGCCTCACCGCGACACGCGTGGACGGCGACACACTCCTGCGCGCGATCGACGAAGTCCCGCTCATCGGCGCGCTCGCCACGCAGGCCCAGGGGGAGACGACGGTCGCCGACGCCGCGGAGCTGCGCCACAAGGAGTCGGACCGCCTCACCGAGACCGTGGCGCTCCTGCGCGCGTTCGGTGCGGACGCCGACGAGACCGAGGACGGCTTCGTCGTCCGCGGCCCTGCGCGCCTCTCGGGCGCGAAGATCCCCGCCTCGCAGGATCACCGAATCGCCATGACGGCCGCCGTCCTCGCGCTCACAGCCGACGGTACGACCGAGATCGAAGGGTTCGAGGTCGCCGATGTCTCCTATCCGGGGTTCGTCGACGCGCTGAGGACCCTTGGCGCCGACGTCGAAACGGCCACTTAGGACGTTCCAAGCTCTGGACGTCCGCCCCGTCTGTTGGCGATGCTCTGAGGCGCCCGGTGGCGGACAACTTCCCAGTCGACTTCGGCGAATACCGGCTCCTCAGAAAGCTCGCGCAGGGGGGCATGGCCGAGATCTTCCTCGCGCAGGACCGGCGCGGGGACATCTGCGCGCTCAAGCGCATCCTCCCGCACCTCGCGCACGAGGAGTCGTTCATCCGCATGTTCATCGACGAGGCGCGCATCGTGTCGCACCTCGACCACCCGAACATCGCGGGCGTCTACGACCAGGGCAAGCACGCCGGCTACTACTACATCGCCATGGAGTTCGTTCAGGGGCACAGCCTCCTGGCCGTCTCCGAGCGCGCCAAGTCGATGAAGATCCCGCTCCCGCGGGGCCTGCTCGCGTTCGTCGTGGCGGAGCTCCTCGCCGGGCTCGGATGCGCGCACAGCGCTCGTGACGCGAAGGGCCGGCACCTCGGGATCGTCCACCGCGACGTGACGCCGCAGAACGTCCTCATCTCCTACGACGGGGAGGTGAAGCTCATCGACTTCGGTGTCGCGAAGGCCAAGGCGCGACTCACGCAGACCGAGGCCGGCTTCACGAAGGGCAAGCTGTCGTACATGTCGCCGGAGCAGGCGCGCGGCGAGGAGCTCGACGGGCGCTCGGACCTCTTCTCCGTCGGCATCATCCTCCACGAGATCACCACGAACTCGCGCCTGTTCAACAAGGAGGGCCCCGGCGGGATCCTCGGCGCGATCGTCAACGACCCGATCCCAAAGCCGTCGCACAAAGCGAAGGGCTACCCGAAGGACCTCGAGGCCGTCGTGATGCGTGCGCTCGATAAGGAGGTCAACACGCGGTACCAGTCCGCCGAGGAGATGCGCGACGCGCTCATGCGGTACGCCCGCAAGGAGCGTCCTGTCCCCGGGCAGAACCGCCTCAAGGACCTCACCCACGACCTGTTCGGCGAGCCCGACAGCCAGAAGCTGATCGACGCCGCCAAGGCCACGTCCGCGCCCACGCCGCGCCGGGTGAAGGCGCACGGCAACGCCGAGTCGAAGCTGATCGAGACCTCGCAGATCGTGAAGGCGCGCGAGGACTCCGAGATGCCGGTCGAGGACGTCACGCGGATGCTGCGTCCCGACTACGAGCTGAACCCGTCGCGGGTCAGCCGCGTCGAGATCACCAGCGACGGAACGCCCGTCGTGAAGATGCCGCTCCCCGGCCGCGACGATCAGCCGGTCCCCGAGCCCGCGGTCCCGCAACGGGTCAAGCTGGCGCGCTACCTCACGGCGCTCGCTTCCGACCTCGAGCTGTCGTGGCGTGAGAATCGGAGGCGCTGGCTCAGCGGCATCGCCGGTGCGGTCTTCCTCCTGCTGGGGGTTGTCTTCGTCGCGATGGGCGGCATCCAGAAGACCAGCGACTGGATGGGCAACGTCGCGCGCGACGCCCAACAGATGCGTGCCTCGGCCGGCCTCACGGAGGACGTCGACGCCGGCACGCGCCCGACCGTCCTGAGCATCGTCACCGAGCCGCCGGGGGCGACGATCACCGTGAACGGGATCGGCATGGGGTCCGTGACGCCGCACGAGATCGAGGACCTCCCGACCGACGTCCCGCTCGACCTGGAGCTGAGCCTCGCGGGTTACCGAACGCACTCCGAGAAGATCACCCTCTGGGAGAATCAGGGGATGAAGGAGCTGACCTTCACGCTCGTGCGGAAGCGCGGGGCGCTCCTGATCACTTCGCAGCCGCCGGGGGGGCGCATCTACCTCGACGGCAAACGCACCGAGCACGAAACCCCCGCGACCATCGAAGGCCTGACCGCCGGAGCTGAAGTCAACGTGAAGGTTCGGCTCAAGGGCCACCTCGCGCAGAGCAAGGTCGTGGTGGTGCAGGACGGCGAGACCCGCGACGTCCTCTTCGATCTCCCGATCGACGAACGACAGATCGCCCCCGGACGCATCCAGGTCGACACGTCCCCGACGGGGTGCTCGGTCTTCGTGGACGGCGCCTACGTCGGCACGTCGCCGCTCTCCGGCTACGAGGCGAAGGCGGGGACGCACACCGTGAAGGTCGAGTGTGAAAACTACGGCGACGACACACGCATCGTCTCGGTCGGAACCAACGACAACGCGCGGGTCTCGTTTGCGCTGTCACCCAAGGTGTTCGGCTACCTCACGGTGCGCCCGGTGCCTTCGCAGGGGAGTGTGGTTCGTTTGAATGGAAAGCGCCTGCCGCTCCCCGTGGAGTTCCGGAAGGTCGTACCGGGTCGACACGTCATCCTGGTGTCGAACGATCGGCTGAACCTGAGGCGCGAGCTCGAGGTCGACGTCGGTCCGAATCAGCGCATCACGCGGCGCGTGAACCTGATTCGCTAGCGCCGTCGTGGGCGTATCGACGGGCGGTTGGGCGCGGAGCATCTCCCCGTCTCTTCGCCTCCTTGTTGATCCCCCACGGCCTCACGAACGAAGCGCAGAGGCCTGGCGCCACCCCCGACGCATCGCGGCCGAAAGCGCTTGATCCCCCGCGCACCGCGTTCGACAACGAGCGGGCGATGCCGATCATCGTTGCGATCGACGGCCCTGCGGGCGCGGGAAAGAGCACCATCGCCGAGCTGTGCGCGCAGTCGCTGGGCCTGACGCGCGTGAACACCGGGGCCATCTATCGCGCCCTCACGCTCCTGGCGCTCGAGCGCGGCGTCGGGGACGACGACGGGCAGGTGGTGGCGCTGCTCCCTGAGCTCGAGGCGCTCCGCTTCGAGGGTCGGACCGTCTACCTGGGGGACCGCGACATCTCCTCCGACATCCGCACCGCCGCCGTCACGAAGGCCGTCAGCCGCATCTCGGCGATCGGCGCCGTGCGGGAGGGCCTGCTCCAGATGCAGCGGACGCTCGCCCGCGCACACCCCGAAGGCGCCGTGCTCGAAGGGCGCGACATCGGCACCGTCGTGTTCCCGGACGCCGATGTGAAGGTCTTCCTCACCGCCTCCGCGGAGGAGCGCGCACGCCGCCGCCTCGAGGACGACGAATCCTCGGACGCCGACTTCGAAGAGGTCCTCGCCGACATCCGACGTCGGGACGCCTACGACGAGAGCCGCGAGGTCGCGCCGCTGCGCCCGGCCGAGGACGCTGCGATCGTCGACTCCACGGGGAAGACGAAGCGCCAGGTGGTCGAGGAGATCGTGGGGATCGTGCGCCGCAAGACGGCGTGAGCGGGGAGAAGGCTAACGCCTTCGGCTTCTCTGAGAAGGCTACGCCTTCGGTTTCTCTGAGAAGGCTAGGCCTTCGGCTTTTCTGAGAAGGGCTACGCCTTCGGCTTTTGGACGAAGAGCTTGAAGTACCCGAACTCGGCGCGGCCCGCGGTGTACAAGACCTTGAAGAGGGTCTTGTAGCTGATCGTCTTGTCCGCGATGACCGCGACCTTCCCGACGAACTGCGAGCCGCCGAACTCTTCGATCTTCTTGAAGTAGTCGGCGCGCGACGAGAGCACGTCGTACAGCGGCTTGATCAGGTACCCGTTGGCCCCCTCGGGGAGGTCCTCGGCGTTGATGGTGCCGTTCGTGAGCTGCGTGACGACCTTCTGGTCGAGCAGGATCTCGTTCGGCGTGATCATCAGCTGCAACGCCTCGCTGATCTCCAGCTTGGTCGTCGAGTGGGGCAGGGTGAGGTTCGCGACGTTCACGTCCGCGGAGGACGACGCGAAGCTCTTGATCAGGAAGACCAGGAGGATCGTCATCATGTCCAACATCGGGGTGATGTTGAGGTACGTGATGTCCTCGCCGTGGTCGCGGTTGCGACGCTTGCCGACGCGACGCTTCCGCGAAGCGTCGTACATGGCCTGCTGGGTCGGCTGGGATTCCTGCTTCGTCATGCGCTCGCTCAGTTGATCTGGGTGAAGGCGACGTTCGGGAAGAGCTGCCCGCTGGCGTCCTCACGGGACGCGTCCAGCGTCTTCACGATCACCTCGTACGGGATGTTCTCGTCCGCCGCCACATACACCGACGTCGTCTTCGGGAAGCTGTTCTTGATCGCCCGCAGCTTCCGCGCGAGCGCCGGGTAGTCGAACGATCCGTCCGCCTTCATCGGGATCGTCGGCTTGGTGCGCTCCACGCCGTCCGGCGTCAGCTCACCCGTGCCTTCCTCGTTCCCCAAGACACCGCCCGAAGCCGCGACGTAGAACCCATCTCCACCGATCCCGACGGTCAGCCGCAGCGGCTTCTCCGTCTTCTCCCCGGCTCCACCGGCGGGACCCGCGATCGAGTAGCTCGGTGCGGTCACGTCGATCATGCCGAGCGAGACCAGGGTCGCCTGCGCGACCAGGAGGAACATGATGAGATTGATGATGATGTCGAGGTACGGGATGATGTTGAGCTCACCACCCTCTTCCTCGCCCATGTCATGGTGGATCTTGCCGCGCTTCTTCCGGACGAACGTGAAGTCCTGGTGGGAGTAGGTCCCCGTCCCGGTGGCATCAGCGCGCTGATACCCCTTTTTGTTGTCCGAGCTCGCCACGGATCAGGACTCAGCGGTCTTCGGCGACGGCGCGCCGAGCGAGCATGTTCTCCAGCTTGAGGCTGTGCAGCTCGATGTCCTCGACGATGCGCTTCGCCTGGGTGCTCACCACGAGGTGCCCGACGATGCAGACGACGGCGATCATCAGCCCGAACGCCGTGTTGTTCAGCGCCTCGGAGATACCGGCCGTCAGGAGCGCCTGCTTCTGCTCCGGCGCCGCGAAGCCGATCGCCTTGAACGCGCGAATCAGCCCGAGGACCGTGCCGAACAGGCCGACGAGGACCGCGATGTTCGCGAGCGACCACAGCGCGGAGACCCGCTTGGTCACCTGCGGCGTGACCGCCAGCGTCTCTTCCTCGATGGCGTTGCCGATCTCGAGGACGCCGCGGTTGGCGCGCGTCAGCCCGGCGCGGAGCACACGGGCCAGAGCGGCCTTCGGCGCCGCGTTGCACAGCTTGACGGCCTTGTCGATGTTGTCGCTGACCACCAGCTTCTCGATCTGCGCCATGAACCGCTCACCGTTGAGGTTGAGCTGGAAGAAGACCGCGATCGTTCGGTCGATGATGATGGCGATGGAGACCATCAAGAAGAAGATGTTGAAGATCATCGGGAGACCGCCGGTCTCGATGATGTGCCCGAGTTCTGCCATTGCCGCTTTCGCTTCCCCTAGCCCGTACTACTGTCCGAATTACTGTCGTTCGTTGTGTCGGCTATCGCTTGTCGTTCTGGCCGGACGCGCACCCGAGGATACGCCCCTGGCGTCAAAAGCGCCGCGAATCTAGCCGCCCGTCGCTCGCCTGTCAAACCGCGCAGATCTGCCTCGCAGTGCGCATTTCGAAGGCCGCATCGGCGGCACGCGGCGAACCGATCCCCGCCGAAACTTTCGTCGCTCGACGCGCGGTGCGCGCCGGATCCACACATCCTCCGACGCGGATCGGATCGCGGATCGGACGCAGCCGATCGTGCCGGTGTGGAGGGGGAGATCCGTCGAGTCCCCGGCGAACCGCCGAGTCCTCCGAAAGGTCGCTTCCATCCCCCCAACACATCGGTCGGGATGGGCCGAGGTTGAACGTCGACAGCCCGCAAAATCCCCTTTGACATCATTGGATCGCACCCTTAGGTTCCCGCCCTGCCGACGAGCCAGGCGACGCCGTCCGGGGGCCGCTTCATCCAACCCAAAAGCTGGGAAACGACGAAACCGCTAGCCCGAGGCGCGCGTGGTGATGCGCGGCGAAAGGAACTCGGACCGACAGGTCCGACCAACCAAGAACTGATGTCCGAAACCAACACACACACGAACGAGGAGATGTCCTTCGGCGATCTTCTGGAGCAGTCGCTCCGCGAAGACGAGACCCGTGAGGGCGATATCGTCAAAGGGACGGTCGTCGCGCTCCGCAAGGACCAGGCGATCATCGACTTCGGATTCAAGTCCGAAGGCGTGGTCGACCTCAAGGAATTCCCCAAGACCGAAGACGGCGACACCACCGTCAAGGTCGGCGACGTGATCAACGTCTTCATCGAGAGCAAACGCGAAAACGCAGACGGCCTCTGTGTCCTGTCCAAGGAAAAGGCCGACCGGATGCGAATCTGGGACGACATCGCGAAGGCCTACGAGGAAGAGTCGACCATCGAGGGCACGATCATCGCCCGCGTGAAGGGTGGCCTTCAGGTCGATATCGGCGTGAAGGCGTTCCTCCCCGGCTCGCAGGTGGATCTGCGGCCGATCCGGAACCTCGACAAGCTCATCAACGAGAAGTTCCGGTTCAAGGTCATCAAGTTCAACAAGCGGCGGAACAACATCGTCCTGTCGCGGCGCCTCGTCCTCGAGCAGGAGCGCGAGAAGCAGAAGGCCGAGACGCTCGAAAAGCTCACCGAGGGCGCGATCCTCGACGGCGTGGTCAAGAACATCACCGAGTACGGCGCGTTCATCGACCTCGGCGGCATCGACGGCCTGCTCCACATCACGGACATGAGTTGGGGGCGCCTGAACCACCCCTCCGACATGTTCAAGGTCGGCGACGAGGTCCGCGTGAAGGTCCTCAAGTTCGATCCCGGTACGGAGCGTGTGTCGCTGGGCCTCAAGCAGATCCAGGACGACCCGTGGATCGAGGCGGACAAGAAGTACCCGACCGGCACCCGCGTCACGGGCACCGTGGTCAGCCTGACCGACTACGGCGCGTTCGTGGAGCTCGAGCCCGGCATCGAGGGCCTCGTCCACATCACCGAGATGTCCTGGACGAAGCGCGTCAAGCACCCCTCGAAGCTGTACGCCATCGGGGACGAAGTGCAGGCGATGGTCCTGGACATCGACATCTCGCAGAAGCGGATCTCGCTCGGCATCAAGCAGACCGAGCCGAACCCGTGGACGCTCCTGTCGAAGAAGTACCCGGTCGGCACCGTCATCCGGGGGCCGATCCGCAACATCACGGACTTCGGCATCTTCGTCGGCGTGGAAGAGGGCATCGACGGCCTCGTCCACATCAGCGACCTGTCGTGGTCGGGCCGCTTCAAGCACCCCGCCGAGCTGTACGAAGAGGAGCTCGATGTGGAGGCGGTGGTCCTGAACATCGACGTCGAAAACGAGCGCTTCTCGCTCGGCATCAAGCAGCTCACGGACGATCCGTGGCGCGCGATGCCGGACCGCTTCGCGCCGGGCTCGCAGGTCGATGCCCGCGTGCTGAAGGTCCAGCGCGACGAGGCGTACCTCGAGCTCGAGCCGGGCATCGAGGGGACGCTCGCCGCGGACGAGTACCAGGCGGGCCCCGTGGATCTCACCACGGCGGTCAAGGCGGGCCACTTCATGACCGTCGTGATCGTCTCGGTCGACGCCGACACGCAGATCATCCACGTGTCGAAGAAGCGCGCTGACTGAACCGCACCCTTGCCAAGACCCCGGCCGGTGTGTCTTTTCTCCCGCCGTGGGCAAGCGGCTGGTCATCACTGAGAAACCCAGCGTCGCACGCGACATCGTGGGCGCGCTGGGGGGTTTCACCGAGGAAGAGGGCTTCTGGGAGAGTGACGACTACATCGTCACGTTCGCCGTCGGTCACCTCCTCGAGCTGGTCGCCCCCGAGGACATCGACGAGAAGTACAAGCGGTGGACGCTGGACACGCTCCCGATCCTGCCTGAGCGGTTCCCCCTAAAGCCCAAAGAGGGCACCCGGGACCGCCTCCGTACCATCAAGAAGCTCCTGCACCGCGACGACGTCGAAAACGTCGTGAACGCCTGCGATGCCGGGCGCGAGGGGGAGCTGATCTTCCGCGAGGTGGTCGAGTACCTCGAGTCGGCCAAGCCGATCGAGCGCCTGTGGCTCCAGTCGATGACCAAGAAGGCCATCACCGACGGCTTCTCCAAGCTGACGGACGGCACCAAGTTCGACGGGCTGTCCGAGGCCGCGCACTGCCGCAACTACTCGGACTGGCTGATCGGCATGAACGCGACGCGCGCGTTGACCCGTCGCCTCAAGAGCCGCAGCGAGAACCAGGCCTGGAGCGCCGGCCGCGTCCAGACGCCGACGCTCGGGATGCTGGTGGATCGAGAGCTCGAGGTCCTCGAGCACTCTCCCATACCTTACTGGCGCATCAAGGCGACCTTCGACCAGGCCGGCACGCCCTACGACGCGGTCTGGTTCGATCCCAACTTCAAGGCGGAGAACGACGACGACAAGGAGGATCGGATCTTCGAGGAGGCTCGCGCCAACGCGATCCTCGAGAAGGTCAAAGGCAAGCCGGCGCTGGCCTCCGAGACCCGCAAGCCGTCCCGCGAGGCGGCCCCGCCGCTGTTCGACCTCACGTCCCTGCAGCGGGAGGCGAACCGTCGCTTCGGCTGGTCGGCGCGCCGCACGCTGAACGCGGCGCAGCGCTGCTACGAAGCGCACAAGGTCCTCACCTACCCGCGTACCGATACGCGGGCGCTCCCGAACGACTACCGCGCGGTGGTCGAGGAGGTCATCGTCCAGCTCGGCGCGGACGAGCGCTTCGCCGCCGCCAGCGCGCGCCTCGCCAAGGACGGCCTCCTCAACACGGAGAAGATCTTCGACGACGCGAAGGTCACCGACCACTTCGCGATCGTGCCCACGGGGACGATCGTCGCCGACCTCGGTGGTGACGACGGGCGCCTCTTCGACCTCGTCGCGCGGCGCTTCATGGGCGCGTTCCACCCGCCGGCCATCTGGTCCCGCGTCGAGCGGACCACGGTGGTCGAGGAGGAGCACTTCCGGTCGCGTGAGAAGGTGCTGCAGATCCCCGGCTGGCGCGAGGTGCTCCCCGATCCCGACGCGGGATCGTCGATGAAGCTCCCGCCGCTCGCTGACGGCGACGAGGCGAACGACGTGCCGGTGGGGCCGGGCGAGACGGAGGTCGAAGCCGACGAGACCAAGCCGCCGCCGCGGATCACGGAAGCGCGGCTCCTCTCGCTGATGGAGAACGCGGGGAAGGCCGTCGACGACGAGGACTACGCGGAGGCGATGAAGGACTCCGGGATCGGGACGCCGGCCACGCGCGCCGACACGATCGAGAACCTGATCTCCAAGGCGTACGTCCTGCGCGCGGGCCGCGTGCTGCGGCCGAGCGTGAAGGGGCTGCGGCTCATCGACATCCTGCGGCGCATGAACGCGGATCGGCTCGCGTCGCCGGCGCTGACCGGGCAGCTCGAAAAGCAGCTGTCGGAGGTCGAGCACCGGTCGTTGAAGTCGGACCACTTCATGAAGGAGGTCTACGACTACACGAAGGAGATCGTGGAGCTCACGAAGGGCTTCGAGTTCGTGGATCTGTTCCCGGACGACGAGTCGCTCGGGAAGTGCCCGCTGTGCAGCAAGGACGTCTACGAGCGCTCCTGGTTCTACCGGTGCAAGGAGCCGGAGGGCCTGGAGGCGGCGCGCAAGCTGAAGAAGGCCAAGAAGAAGGCCGGCGAGGATCCGAACGAGGTCCCCGAGATCGTCGATTGCCCGTTCCGCATCTGGAAGGACAAGTCGGGGCGCTACGTGGATCGGCGCACGGTGCGTGAGCTGCTCGCGGACGGGAAGTCGCGCATCCTCGACGGGTTCATGACGCGCCAGGGCCGCACCTACCGCGGCGAGCTGGAGATCGCGGACGGCGAGGTGCAGCTCAAGCGCGTCGCTGGCGGCGAGAGCGCCGACGACCTCGGGATGCCGGAGTACGAGGTCGACGATTCTCCGCTGGGCCAGTGCCCGCAGTGCAAGGAGGCGAACGTCGTCGAGACGCGGTCGACGTTCATCTGCGAGAGCGGCCTGAAGGTGCTCCGCGCGCTCGAGCGCGACGACACCACGCTCTTCCCGGTGAAGAAGAAGGAGATCCCGGAGGAGATGACGTACTGCCCGTTCCTGCTGCCGCGCACGGTGTGCAAGCGCGAGATCACGCGGGACGAGGCGACGTCGTTCGTGAAGGACGGGCAGACCCCGTTGCTCCAGGAGTTCACTTCGCGCCGCGGGCGCCCGTTCGTGGCGACGCTGCACCTCAAGGAAAACGGCCGCCACGGCTTCGAGTTCCCCCCGCGCGGCGAGGGCGGCGGCAAGAAGAAGGCGACGAAGAAGAAGGCCACGAAGAAGAAGACCACCAAGAAGACGGCTTCGAAGAAGAAGACGACGACCAAGAAGAAGACCGCCGCCAAGAAGACGACCGCGAAGAAGACGACGACCAAGAAGAAGACCGCCGCCAAGAAGACGGCGGCGAAGAAGACCGCCGCCAAGAAGGCGGACGTCGATCCCTTCGAGCCGGACGCCCCGTCGTCCTGAGGATCGCGCGCCCCGGCGCCGGTCCCGCCCTCGAGGTCAGCGTTCGGCGACGGACTGGAAGACGTCGAGGATCTTCGGCGACGTCTGGTACAGGTCGAGCTCGTATTTCGGCTCCACCGACAACAGCTCCACGAAGCGCGCGCGCGCCTCGCCGTACTCGCCGAGCGCGACCAGCGCGAACGCGGACACCCGCATGAGCTCGGCGCGTGTGGCCTTCGGTGCGGTACCGACGGTCGCCAACGCCTCGGCGGTGAGCTTCGCGCAGTCGGTGTACTCGCCGTCGTCGTAGAGGCGCTCGGCGGTCTCGAGGTTGGCTTCGATGCGTTCGAGGTCCGCCGCGGCGCGCTCGCGGCGCTCCTTGCGGACGATCCGGCGCTTGCCCTTGATGACGGGCGGCCCGACGGGGCCGCTGACGACCTTCGCCTCGACCTCGCCGCGCAGATCGAACTGCTCCTCGGCGCGCTCCGCGACGCGGCGGTGCGAGAACTCCTTGCTGTCCAGCGGGATCCGGAGCGTCATGCCGACCCGTACGCGCGCGGTCTCGAGTTTGTTGTAGAGCATCAACAATCGCAGCCGGTTCGGGTTCGTCTCCCGGTAATACGTCCGCGCGATCGCCTTCAGCGACTCCCCGGGCCGTACGACGTGCCCCAGCGACTGCACGACCTTGAGGCGCTTCCCGCGCGGGATGCGCCCGCGTTTGAGGCCGTGGATCGCTGCGAGGTAGGGCGCGCGGCCTTCGTCATTGAGGTACGTGCGCGCGAAGTCGGCGAGGCTCTGCCCCGGCTTCGCGGCGATGAAGCGGTAGGTGGGGATCAGGATCGTGGTGCCCTTCGCGAGCGGCTCGGACTTGCGGTTGAACAGCCGGAGGTGCCGTTCGAGGTACCGCTTGCCGTAGTAGTGATCCGCGAGGGCGGCGTACGTCTCCTGCGTCGAGCGCACCTTGTGGAGGATCGGTCCCTTCGCGATCGCGGTCGCCGGTACCAGCGCGGGGGTCAGCGCGAGCAGGACGACGAGCGCTCTCATCGGTCCGCGGTCTCCGCCTGGTCCTTCGCGATCAGGCTGATCTTCACGGTCTGGGTCTTGCCGGTCTCGACCTCGACGTACCGATCGACGCCCTCGTAGTACGGGTTGCGCAGGCCGATGCGGTGACGCCCGGGCCCGAGCGGGATCGCGTTGGCGAACGGCGTGTAGTCGTAGAAGTCACCGTCGACGAACACCCGCGCCCACGGTTTGACGACGACGCGCACGAAGCCTTCGTCCCCGTTCAGCGGGGCGCGCGGGGCCGCGTTCTTACCCAGCGCCCCCCGGGACGGCGCCGCCTTGGGGGTGGGCCGCTTCGCGAGCTCCTCCGCGACACGCTGGGCGACGACCGCCTCCACGTCCACCGGCGGTGCGGCCGCGCCGGTGTCGGGCGCGGCGCGCGCGGTGCCCTCCAGCGACTGTCCGATCGGGAAGAACACCGCCAGCAGCCCCGCGATCACGATGACCGCGAGCGCCAACGCGTGCGCGAGACCGACCGGCTTCAGGAGCACGTCGGCCGGGGGCAGCGGGATGCCTTCGTCGCGCCGGCGCATCGAAGCATCGTTGAGCAGCGTGGTGTCGACGAAGTTGGCGGCCTCGGCGTCGGAGATGAAGCCGCGGTTCCTGAGGTACAGCGCGATACGCGTGCGGGGGTCCGAGCGGACCTCGCGCGTCGCGTAGCTCTCGAGCGCGGAGCGCAGCTCGTAGGTCGTGGCGAAGCGCCGACCCGGATCCTTCGCGAGGCAGCGCGACACGATCTGCGACAGCTCCGGCGGCACCCCCGGCGCGGTCTTCTCCAGCGGGACGTAGGGTTCGTCGAGCACCTTGACGGTGACGCTGCGGCCTTCCTCCTCTGGCCACGGTTTGTGGCCGGAGAGCATCTCGTACAGGCAGATGCCGAGCGCGAAGACGTCGGTGCGGAAGTCGATGGTGTCGCCGCGGATCTGTTCGGGCGCCATGTACGCCGGCGTCCCGACGGCGAGGCCGACCTGCGTCAGCTCGCTCTTTCCGGGATCACGCGCGATCCCGAAGTCCATGATCTTCACCTCGCCGCGCTTCGACAGGAGGATGTTCGACGGCTTGATGTCGCGGTGAACGATGCCGCGGTAGTGCGCGTACTCGAGCCCCTCGGCGACCTCGGCCGCGACGATCGCCGCGATGTCCGGCGGGACCTTGTCCGACTCGGCGAGCACGTCGAACAGGTCGATCCCGTCGACGTACTCCATCACGATGTACGCGCTCTCGAGGTCCTTGAGGTAGTCGTAGACGTGGACGATGTTGCCGTGTTGCAGCGTCGCGAGGCTCGTCGCTTCGCGTTCGAAGCGCGTCGCGATCTGTTTGTCGTGCACGTACTCGGCGCGCAGCTCCTTGATCGCGACGAGGCGATCCAACGCGGGCTGCACCGCCTTGTAGACGACCGCCATGCCGCCGGAGCCGAGCTCCTCGAGCACCCGGTAGGGGCCGACGCGGCGCTCGGTCATCGCCGGCTGCTCCGCGACGGTGTCGGCCACGGCGCGCGGGAGCGGCTCGTCGGGTTCCAGCTCGGGGCGGATCCGCTTGGTGTGCGGTCCGTCCGTCTTCTCCTCCTCCTCGTCCTCCGGCTGCGGCGTCATGTCCGTCTCGGACTTGGCCTCCGCGAGGAGCCCGGCGAACGGGGAGTCGTCCGCGCGGGTATCCCCCTCGGCGTCCATCGCGTCGCTCGGCGCGGCGCCGGCGGGGATCGTGCGTATCGTGCCGCCGAGCGCCTCGATGCGCGCGTGCGGAGGATCCGTGAGCGCGTCCTCCTCGGGCGTGAAGGCCGAGGGGCGGACCGTCTCGGACTGCGAGGTCGCGTCGTCTTCCGCGGCGCCCGACGGTTCGGACGATGGTGGCGGTCCCGAGGACATCGTCTGCGTTGGCACCCTAGCGATCCCCGACGGCCGGGACAATCGCTCGATCGCCCTCGGTTCGAAAGGACGCACCGTACGTTCGCCGGGATTGGCGCCTTTGACGCACGGTGTTAGCTTCTGAGGGCCCCACGACGAGCGAACAGATGCTTCGCCTCAACGACATCATCGATCGGGTCCAGCAGTACCACCCGGGGGCCGACGTCGACCTCATCAAGAAGGCGTACGTCTACTCCGCACGCGCGCATCAGGGACAGGTGCGCAAATCCGGTGAGCCGTACCTCATGCACCCGCTCGAGGTCGCCGGCTTGCTCGCCGACATGAAGCTCGACGAGTACGCGATCAGCGCGGGCATCTTGCACGACACGGTCGAGGACACGGCGGCGACGTCGGAGGAGATCGCGTCGCTGTTCGGGCAGGAGGTCGCCGACATCGTCGACGGCGTCACCAAGCTCAACATTCCATTCAATACCGCGTTCGAGAAACAGGCGGAGAACTTCCGCCGGATGCTCGTCGCGATGGCCAAGGACATACGCGTCATCCTCGTGAAGCTCGCGGACCGCCTGCACAACATGCGGACGCTCGAGCACATGAAGTCCGAGAAGCAGGAGAAGATCGCGAAGGAGACGCTCGAGATCTACGCGCCGCTCGCGAACCGCCTCGGCATCTACTGGATGAAGGCGGCGCTCGAGAACCTCTGCCTGCGCTACCTCTATCCGAAGGACTACGCGGACCTCACGAGCAAGCTCGAGAAGAGCGCGAAGATGCGCGAGGGTTACATCGAGCAGGTGCAGTCCATCCTCCTCGACAAGATGAAGGAGGGCGGCGTCGAGTGCCGCGTGAAGGGGCGCGTCAAACACACGTACAGCATCTGGCGGAAGTTGAAGGCCCAGGACATCGAGTTCGAAGAGGTCAACGACATCATCGCGTTCCGCATCATCACGAAGGACGTCGCGCACACCTACCAGGCGCTCGGGATCTGCCACGCGACGTGGCGCCCGGTGCCGGGGCGCTTCAAGGACTTCATCGCGATGCCGAAGCCGAACGGCTACCAGTCGCTGCACACCACGGTGATCGGACCCGACGTGCAACGCATCGAGATTCAGATGCGCACGGAGCAGATGAACGAGATCGCGGAGCAGGGCATCGCGGCGCACTGGGCCTACAAGGAGGGCAAGCCGGGGCTGTCGGCGCACGACGAACAATTCGCGTGGCTGCGTCAGCTCATGGAGTGGCAACGGGAGCTGAAGGACCCGACCGACTTCATCTCCACCGTCAAGGTCGACCTGTTCTCCGACGAGGTCTACGTCTTCACCCCAAAGGGGGAGGTGAAGGAGCTCAAGCGCGGCTCCACACCGATCGACTTCGCGTATCTCATCCACACCGAAGTCGGTCACCACTGCGTGGGCGCGCGTGTGAACGGACGCATCGTCCCGCTGCGCTACCGACTCAAGAACGGCGACACGATCGAGATCATGACGTCGCCGACCCAGCGCCCGAACAAGGACTGGCTCAACTTCGTCAAGACGGCGCGCGCGAAGACACGCATCAACGCGTACCTGCGTAAGGAGCAGCGTCGGCGCGCGGTCGCGATGGGCCGCGAGATCCTCGACAAGGAGGCGAAGCGCTACGGCCGCTCGCTCGCGAAGCTCATCAAGGGCGGGGCGCTCGACAAGGCGGCGCAGAACACCCGCTACCAAAAGGGCGAGGACCTCGTGGCCGCGCTCGGCTACGGCAAGATCAAGGCGATCGACATCCTCGAGAAGATCCTCCCGGAGGAGGTCCTCGAGAAGGGCCCGAAGGACAACAAGGAGCCGAAGACCCGCTTCGGCCAGTTCATCGAGGCGGTCGCGAAGAAGACCAAGAGCCAGTCCGGCGTGACGGTGCAGGGCATCGACGAGATGCTCGTGCGCTTCGCGAAGTGTTGCTCGCCCGTGCCGGGCGACCCGATCATGGGGTTCGTCACGCGCGGGCGAGGCATCACGGTCCACGCGATGGCGTGCCCGAAGGCCCTGCAGCTGGATCCCGAGCGCAAGGTCGAAGTCAGCTGGGACAAGAAGGGCAGCGCACCGCGCTCCGTTCAGCTCAAGGTCATCACGGACGACAAACCCGGCATCCTCGCGACGATGTCGCAGGCCTTCTCCGGCGCCGGCGTCAACATCCTCAACGCCAACTGCCGCGCGCGGAAGGACAGCCGCGCGATCAACATGTTCATGGTGACGGTGAAGGACGCGGGCCAGCTGCGCGAGGTGATGAAGGAGATCCGCAACCTCGCGGGCGTCCACTCCGTCGAACGCGTCGGCGCCTGACGCTGGTGGCGATCCCGACGCGGGTGCCCTAGGCCGGGGCGACGAGCCGCTCGCTCATCACCCAGAGGCGCCGCGCGGCGTCCGGGTCGATAGACGAGGATGTCGCCTCGGCGGGGATCGAATCCGAGCTGAGGGATCTCGAGGTGTCGTCGAGAGGAGAGATGTCGCTGTTCAGCAGGTAGACGCCACCGTAGCCGTCGAGGCGTGGGCTCGCGGCCGCGAAGACGATCGTGCTGGCGCCTTGGCGAGGGGTCTTCTTCCCCCGCTCGGGATCGATGATCGGGCGACCGGCTTCGTCGATCAAACCCATCGAGCGCAACGCGGCGTCGCCGACGGCGCTGTTCAAGGTCGTGCCGACGACAACCCCAGGATGGAGAGCGAAGCCTCGAATTCCGTCCGCGGCCCAGCGACGATCCAGCTCCACCGCGAAGAGCACGTTGGCCTTCTTGGCCTGACCGTAGGCGGCAGACCCGTCGTACTCCTTCTCGAAGTTGGGGTCGTCCCAGCGGATTCGACCGAAGCGCTGCGCGCCGGACGACACCATGACGACGCGTGCCCCGTCGGCGGCGACAAGCGCGGGTCGCAGTCCGAGGGTGAGCTGGAAGTGGCCGAGGTGACTCGTCGAGAACTGACGCTCGTAGCCGCGCTCGTCGCGGACCACCGTCTTCGACGACGTCGCGGCCGCGTTGTTCACGAGGACATGGAGGGGGCGTTCCGATGCCCGCCAGCGATTCACGAATGCGTCGATGGAGCCGGGGTCGACGAGATCGAGCTGTTCGACGACGACGCGACCTTCGAGCTGGGCGACGGCGGCTTCGGCGCGTTCGACACTGCGCGATGCCACGAAGACGGAGGCCCCTGCGCGAGCGAGGGCGCGGGTCGTCTCGAGGCCGAGCCCGGAGTGTCCCCCGGTGACGACGATGTTTCGGCCGGACAGGTCGAGCCCGGCCAGGACCTCGTCCGCGGTCGTGGCCGGGGAGAAGCCGGAGGGGATGGGGTGTTGGTGGTGTGCCATGGGCGGGTGGTACCGCGCCGCGGGGTCTCGGCGATTGGAAGAACCGGACGTTGGAATCTCGGCGGCGCGGCGAGGACAATGCTGGGGGATGCCGAGGCTCGAGCGCGCCGGATACGTGGGGACCGTGCGAAGTGTGTCCCGTACCCGAGGGCGAGCGAGCCGGGTCGACCGTCTTCCCGACGGGAGGACGGCGCTGATCTTCCGCGTGGTGGAGCAGGGGCGACGCGCTGACATCACCGTCGTGGGGCCGCGTACCCGCGCGCTGCTCAAGGACGCGACGCACTTCTCTCATGCGGTCGAGATCGAGCTGGCACCCGGGTGGTCGGGCCCGGTGCTCGGCGTTCCCGCGAGCGCGCTGACCAACACGTTCGTGGATCTCGAGTCGCTCTGGGGGCCCGAGAGCGAGGACCTCGTGGGCGACGTCCTCCACGCCGAAGATGCTGCCGAGGTGCTCGAGCGGTTCGACAAGGCCGTGCGTCGGCGCGGCGTCACACTGAACGAGCCCGCGTCGGCGCGCCTCGCACGGCGCGCCTTGACGTCGATCCGGACGGACGGCGCCCGCGTCCAGCACGTTGCGGATCGACTGGGCGTGTCGACGCGTCACCTTCGCCGCGTGTTCGCCGAGCACGTGGGTGTGTCGCCCAAGTCGTTCGCGCGCGCGATGCGCCTCCAGCGCGCGGTACGAATCGCCGAGACCTGCGCCGACTGGGCGCGCGTCGCGGTGGAGGCTGGTTACTACGACCAGGCCCACCTGATCGCCGACTTCCGAGATCTCGTCGGCCTCACGCCGACCGCTTTCGTGAAGCGTGCGCGCGAACGCGACCCGCGCGCGCGTCGCGTCGCGTAGCGGCTGCTCTCAAACCTCGGCGAGCTTCACCGCGGTCCCGTACGCCAGCAGCTCCGCGGCGCCGCCCATGAGCATGCTCGTCGTGAAGCGCACGCCGACCACGGCGTTGGCGCCGAGGTCGACCGCCTGCTCGGCCATGCGGTCGAGGGCCTGCTCGCGGCTCTCGCCCATGAGCTTGGTGTACTCGCGGATCTCGCCGCCGACGAGGTTCTTGAGCAGCGCGCCGATGTCGCGCCCGAGGTGGCGCGCGCGGATCGTGTTGCCGCGGACGAGACCGAAGACTTCGACGATCTCGCGGCCGGGGGCCTCGTCGGTCGTGACGATCAGGACCTGGCGTCGCATGCCCGTCACTTCGCCGGTCTTGGCGTGAATCAGTGCACTCATCGATCGATCTCCTCGTACGGATCCGATCCCAACGACCGAATCCGCGTCCACAACACCCGAGCGAACAGCCCGAGGGTCCCCGCCGTCGCCAGCCCCGCGCCCCAACGCACCGCGCCGGGGACCTCGGGGTTCGACAACATCTGCACCACGCCGAACCCGCACAACAGCGCGAGCCCCGCGAAGATCAGCGTGAACAGCAGCCACGACATCGCGCGGGCGCCGCCGTCCTCTCGGAAGGGCTCGATACGTGCGTCGGCCATCAATCGTTGTCGCATCTGATCCGTCACCTCCTTGATCGACGTCATCTCTTCCAGCTCCGCGGCGCGGTCCGGGTTCGCGGCGAGCCATCGATCCAGCTCCTCCGCCTCCGCGCGATCGAGGAACCCGTCGACCGCCTTCATCATCAGCGCCTCGAAGTAGGCTTCGTCTTTGACCGTCATGACAGCGCCTCCTTCAGCGTCTTGCGTGCGCGGTAGAGGCGACTCATCACGGTCCCGATCGGGATCTCCAAGATGTCCGCCATCTCCGCGTAGCTCGCGTCCTCGAAGTGCCGCAGCTCGATCACCGCGCGCAGGTCTTCCGGCAGCGCTTCGATCGCAGCGTGTACGCGGCGCTCGTCCTCGGCCGCGAGCATCGACGACTCCTGCGTCGCCTCGCTCGGCAGCTGCTCCGCCGCCTCCGGGTCCGCGGGTTTGTTGTTCCGCGAAGCGAGGCGGTCGAGGCACAGGTTCTTCAGGATGCGGTGGTACCAGGCGTAGAACGGCCGCGACGGATCGTACCGATCGCGCGCCGCCCACGCCCTCGCCGCGGCCTCCTGACAGGCCTCCTCCGCCTCGTCGCGGTTCTTCAGGATCCTCAGCGCCGCCACGAAGCCTCGCCGCGTGGCGGCCGTGAGGACGTCTCGGTCGAGCCCTTCGGCCATCGCCGTCGCCAACGCTGGCACGCTCGTCACCCGACGAACAGCGCCAGCACGGCCATCAGGCCGAACAGCCCCGCGAAGAGCCACTTCGCGCCCGGGTGCTTCAGGTTGATGGTCCACCCCCAGCCGAAGACCTTCGGCGGGAAGAGGGCGCCGCGCTCGTTCCAGACGCGGTCCTTCACCTTCTGCAGCCGCGGCAGCCTCCAGTCGTACGGGATCCCCAAGAAGCGGCCCTGCACGTCGTACTGGCGAATCATCATCGTCATCACTCCCTTCACCCCTCCTTACTGGTGAGGCGTCGGTTTATTCGCGAAGCGACGTCGATTTTTCGGGCTTGCCGGTCGCGGCGGGCGGCTGGCATGACCCGCCCATGAACCGCACCATCGCGACCCCGTCCGCCCCCGCCGCCATCGGCCCCTACAGCCAGGCCGTCCTCGTGGAGCAGCCGACCCAGACCCTCTACTGCTCGGGGCAGGTCGGGCTCGACCCGGCCACGATGAAGATCGTGGAGGGGGGCGTCGAGGCCGAGGCGCGCTGCGTGATGAAGAACCTCACCGCGGTCCTCGGTGCCGCCGGGATGCAGATGACGGACATCGTCAAGGCGACGATCTACCTCGTGGACATGGCCGACTACCCGAAGGTCAACGCGATCTACGCCGAGCACTTCGCCGGGAAGCCGCCGGCGCGCGTGGCGGTGGCGGTGGCGGCGCTGCCCGCGGGCGCGCAGGTCGAGATCGACGCAATCGCCGTGAAGTAGGCGAGGCCTAACCGGCCTTGAGGCGAGCGCCGAGCGTCTTCGGGCGCTTCGTCTTCTTGAGCAACGTCTCGGCCGCGTCCGCGGCCTGCAGCGCGGACAGGTAGGCGCCCTCCGCGCCGAGCCCCGGGAGGACCGCGGGCCCCGCACAGAACAGCTGCTTGTAGGGCGTGCGCATGCTGATGCCGGTGAGCCCGAGCACCGGGTCGAGCTCGGGGTCGTAGAGGGGGTGCGTCAGGAGCGAGCGCTCACTCTTCGTCGCGCCGCGGCCGGACAGCGACGAGAACTCCGGCGCGCCGTCCATCAGGAAGGGCGCGAGGCGCTCGATGCGCGCGCGCATGACCTCTTCGAGCTCGTCCGTACCTTGCGCGTGCGCCCGCACCGAGGACACCGCCTGCGCCGCGACGAGCTGGACGCGCTCCGAGGCGTGACCGGGGCGCTGCGAGATCCAGATCGCCCGGTCCGCGCTGTCCGGGTCCTCGGCGTCGACGCGATCCGGGTCGCGGCGGCCGTTCAACAGCAGCAGGTGCTCCGCCATCCCGGGCGGGAGGACGGCGGCGTCCACCTCGATGCCGAGCGCGTGCAGGAACCCGCGCGGCTTGGCGTTCTGCAGCGTGAGCGCGAGGTCCTTCTTCTGGCGTTTGTGGGGGATGGTGTCGAGGCCGGACAGATCCCACGACGCGTCGATCACTGCGTCCGCCGTGATCGGATCGCGCTGACCCGCCGCCGTCAGGTTCACCACCTTGCCGCTGGGATCGATCGACTCCACCGCCGTACGCATCACCTCGAACGCCCGCTGCTCCGCCACCGACAAGAAGAGCTCGCGCAGCGGCCTGCGGTCCGGGAGCCCGAACAGCCCCCGCATGAAACGCGCCGTGAGGCGCGAGAAACGCGCCATCGTGACGTCGGTCGGGCTCCGCGCGTCGAAGTAACCGAGGAACGGCAGCATCGCGACGAAGATCTCCGTGAGCTCGACGGGGAGGTCGTCCGTCGCCGCGCCGACGCTCATCGTCCGCCCCAACGACTCGTGTTTCCGCTGCGCGCTCGCCGACGCGCGCCGCCCGAAGAACCCCGTCGCGGGGAGCTCGCCCGCCTCTTCGAGGAACAGACCGGCCTCGGCTTCGCCGTTCGTGATCTGCGTGGTCGTGATCGCCAACGCCGCGTTGCACTTGGAGCCGAAGACCCGCTCGACCTCGCGCTGACGCTCGATCGGATCCACGAACAGATCGAAGCGCTGGTCGGGATAGATCGCCTGGAGCAGCGGCCGATCTACACGCGTCCGCTTCGACACCTGGTCCGCGACGCCCAGCTCCGAGTGGACGTGTCGCATCACCGGTGACGCCTCGTCGGAGAGGACGAGGTCCGGCAGGAGGTTGGCGTCTGTCGACGCGAGCTCGCCCTGGTCGATCAGCAACCCGCGCATCCCGCGCTTCGCGAGGAGCGCCGCGGCCACGACCGCCGCCGTGTTCCCGCCCACCACCACGACGTCGTAGTGCCGACTCACCGCGGATCTCCCACCGGCGGGTTCACGAGCGACGACATCGCCCCGTCGAACCCGGTGAGGTGCGGACGTGGTGACATCACCAGGCGCCCCTCGCAGATCGCGCGCACGACACCGGGGAGGAGCCGGTGCTCTTCGCGGAGGATGCGGCGCCGAAGCCCGTCCAGATCGTCCGTGGGGTGCACACCGACGGCGGCCTGCGCGAGGATGGGGCCGGTGTCGACGCCGTGGTCCACGAGGTGCACCGTACACCCCGCGATCGCGACCCCCGCCTCCAGCGCTTGGCGCTGACCGTCCACGCCGGGGAACGACGGCAGCAGCGCGGGGTGCACGTTCACGACCCGCGGCGCGAAGGCGTCGAGGAACACCGGCGTCAGGACACGCATGAACCCCGCGAGGACGACCCACTCGACGTCGTGCTCACGCAGCACTTCGACGAGCCGGGCGTCGAACGCGGCGCGGTCCGCGAACGCGCGGTGCGGCACTACCACGTGCGGCACGCCGGCGGCTTCGGCGCGTTGGATCGCTTGGGCGCCGGGTTTGTTCACGACTAGGACGGCGATCGTCCCGGGGCCGAGGTCGGCGTCGAGGAGCGCCTGGAAGTTGGTCCCCGAACCGGAGGCGAGCACGCCGATTCGCACCACGGCTCAGGCTCCTTCGATCGTCACACCGGGGACGTCCGTGATCTCGCCGACCACCGACGCCTCGTGACCTGCGGCGCGGGCCGCTTCGACCGCGGCGTCTGCGTTGGCCGGGTCCACGACGGCCATCAGGCCCAGGCCCATGTTGAAGGTCGAGAACATCTCGGCTTCGTCCACGCCGCCGAGCCGCTGCAGCGCGCGGAGGATGCCGGGCACCGCGAACGTCGACTTGTCGATGCGCGCGCCGAGCGCGTCCGGGAGCACGCGCGGGAGGTTGCCGGGGATGCCGCCGCCCGTGATGTGGGCGAGCGCCTTGGGGGCCGCCTTCGCGATCATGCGGTGGACGGTGTCCGTGTAGAGCGCGGTCGGGACGAGGAGGGCGTCGCCGATCGTCGTGCCGATCTCGTCGACGGTGTCCTTGTAGTCGAGCCCCGCGTGGTCGACGAAGACCTTGCGGGCGAGCGACAGGCCGTTGCTGTGAATGCCGGTGGAGGCCACGCCCACGATCGCGTCGCCGGCCTTCACGTCCTGCCCGGCGATCAGGTTCTTCCGATCCACGATGCCCACCGCGAAGCCCGCGAGGTCGTACTCGCCCGGCTGGTACAGGCCCGGCATCTCCGCGGTCTCGCCGCCGACCAGGGAGCACCCAGCGTTCGTGCAGGCGCGCGCGATGCCTTCGACGACCTCAGCCGCGACGTCGAGGTCGAGGCCGCCGGTCGCGAAGTAGTCGAGGAAGAACAGCGGGCGGGCGCCCGTGGTGAGGACGTCGTTCACGCACATCGCGACGAGGTCCTGCCCGATGAAGTCGTGCCGGTTCATCGCGAACGCGACGGCGAGCTTGGTGCCCACGCCGTCGGTGCCGGAGACCAGCAGCGGGTCGTCCATGCCGCCGGCCGCCTCGAGGATCGGCTTGAGCTGAACGAGCGCCGCGAACCCGCCGATGCCCTCGAGCACCTCCGGTCCACGCGTTCGCGCCGCGGCGGTCTTGATCCGCTCGACGAGCGCGTCACCGCGTTCGATGTCGACGCCTGCGTCTTTGTAAGTGAGGCCGCCCGGCATGGGTCGACGTAAACACTCTCGATCGGGGTCGGGGTCAAGGGGTGGCGAAGGCAAGTTCGCCGACGGGTCAGCTGTCTTCGTGTGCGGCGACCCAGCTGAGGAAGCGCTGCCGCTCGATGAACTCCTCGAGCGCGCGCCGCACGACCGTGTCGGCGTCGGCGTCCGGGCAGAGGCGGCTCGCCTCGCGGAGGAGGTCGGTGCTGACACGCACCGTCGGGTCGACGTAGCGCTCCGAGGCCGTCGTCTTCGACGTCATGACCTCCAGCATTGCTCCCAGCCCGTCCATCGTCCCCGCTAAGGTAGGCTTTGTAGGGATTCGGCGGCCCTTGTGTCAAGACGTCGTGCAGGCTCGCCACGGGCCCTACGGTGTGCTAACGCCGCGCCGTTCTTGGCGAAGTCACGAGTCACACGCGTCGAGGTGCACCCCGAACGGCCGGAGCCGAACCGCTTGAAGTCGGCGGTGGCGCTCCTCGATTCGGGGCAGGTCATCATCTACCCGACGGACACGGTCTACGGGTTGGGCGCCGCCCTCGACGAACGCGCGGCGGTCGAGCGGATGTACTCGATGCGTCGACTCGACAAGAAGAAGCCGCTGTCGCTGATCTGTTCGAGCCTGTCGCAGGTGAGCCAGTACGCGATCGTCGACGACGAGTGTCACCGCTTCATGCGCCGGGTGCTGCCGGGACCCTACACGTTCATCCTGCGGGCGACGCGGGAGGCGCCGCGCCTGGGCCAGTCGAAGCGGCGCACCGTCGGCGTCCGGATGCCGAACCACCCGGTCGCGCTCGCGCTCGTGGAGGCGCTCGGGCGGCCGATGCTGTCGACCAGCGCGATCCCGCCGGGGGAGGACGAAGGGGCGATCTCGGATCCCGCCGAGCTCGCTCAGGCCTTTTCAGCCGCGGGGATCGGGGTCGTGGTGGACGCGGGGCTGGTGCCCGTGACGTCGTCGAGCGTCATCGACTGGTCAGACGACGCACCTGTCGTCATCCGCGAGGGTGCCGGTGACGTGTCGGACCTGACCTGACCGTGGTACCTTCCGAGGTGGCGGTGGTCGACCTTCCCGAAGAAGGCCTCCCGAGCGACTTCGGGAAATACCGGCTCGAGAAGCGCATCGCGACGGGGGGGATGGCCGAGATCTTCTTGGCCCACCGGCGCGACGCGCCGATGGAGCCGCTCGTCATCAAGCGCATCCTCCCGCACCTCGTGAAGAGCGGCGAGTTCGTCTCGATGTTCCTCGACGAGGCGCGCATCGCGGCGCAGCTCAAACACAAGAACGTCGTCTCCATCGAGGACGTCGGGCAGATCGACGGCGCGTACTACATCGCCATGGAGTACGTGCACGGCGAGGACATCCGTCGGATCTACAACCGCGCGTACAAACTCCAGCGATCGCTGCCGCTGTCGCACTCCATCCGGGTCATCGCGGACGCCGCGCTCGGCCTCGGGTACGCCCACAAGCTGCGGGACCTCACCGGCAAGCCGATGGGCGTCGTGCACCGCGACGTGTCGCCGCAGAACATCCTCGTCACCTACGAGGGCGACGCGAAGGTCGTGGACTTCGGCATCGCGAAGGCGGCGAACAAGGTCGCGCAGACCCGCGCCGGGGTGCTGAAGGGCAAGTACAGCTACATGTCGCCCGAGCAGGCGCTCGGGGATCCGATCGACCACCGCACGGACATCTTCGCGCTCGGGATCATCCTCTACGAGACGACGACCGGGACGCGCCTCTTCAAGCGCCACAACGAGCTGGCGACGCTGCAGGCGATCATCAAGTGTGAGTTCGTGCCGCCCTCGGAGGCGCTGCCGAACTACCCCCCGGAGCTGGAGCAGGTGCTCCTGCGCGCGCTCGAGAAGGACCCGGACCTCCGCTACGACGACGCCGAGGAGTTCTCGGCCGCGCTGTACGACTTCCTCTACGACTCGGAGTTGTACGTGGAGCGCGAGGTCGTCGCGGACTTCATGCAGGACCTCTTCTCCGATCGCCTGGAGGAGGAGGAGGACAGCGGCCAGCCCGCGCTCCCCGACGCCGACGAGGTCCGCGAGGAGATGGCGGACTCCACGACCCCGAACCGCGCGGCGCCGCAGGAGGAGACGTTCGAGCCCTCCGTCATCGAGGAAAGAGACGCTCCGGCCACCATCCCCGACCCGTCGGGCCCCGAGGCGCTCGCGCCGGGGCCGGGGTTCTTGCCGCCGGGGATCCTGCAGGGCGGGGGTGCGACGGCGCTGGAGGCCGACCTCGAGGACATCGCGCACAAGGCCTACGTCGCGCCCGACATCGTGGACCCGGCGGAGTCGGCGGGCGAGCGGCGCAAGCGCACCGAGATCGTCCGGCCGGACCGCAAGGGGACGGAGCTCGGCGAGCTCGACGGCACCGAAGACCACACCCACGCCGATCGCGGCGGAGCGCCGGACGAGGCGCCGACCGTGGCCGCACATCCTTCGTATCGCCCGCTGGTCTCGGGGGGCATCGGTGCCCAATCGCTGCCGCCGGAGCCGGTGCCGCCGGAGCGTTCGAGCGGCGTCCGCCGACGCGACGAACACACCGAGCAGGTGCGTCGCGAGAAGGCGCGCACCGAGAAGAGCCGGGAGGCGCGCAAACCGACGGAGCCCGTATCGGCGGCGTCGCTGCGGCGTGCGCCGCGCGCGGAGGAGACGCAGGAGGAGTGGCCGCCGATCGACGAGCCGTCCCCGCAGCGGACGATGCTGATCGGGATCCTCGTCGGCGCGGCGATCGTGGTGGCGGTGGTGACGGGCGTGATCGTCTCGCGCTTCGTGCTCGACCGCGAACCCGCGCGGACCGAGGACGTTCGACCCACACCCAAGGCCGGGGAGCTGACGGTCCTCACGGAGCCCGGCGCGATCGTCTACGCGCAGGGCGACGTATTGGGCGAAGCGGACGGCGAGGGCGTCGCGGGTCCCTTCGAGGTCCCGGTGGGCCCCGTGCTGATCCGCGTCGCAAACGAGGCGATCGGCTTCGACCGCACCCGCGAGCTCGACGTCGACGCCACGCGCGCCTACGAGATCGAGATCCGCGCGCGCCACGGCTGGCTGCGCATCGCGGTCGCTCCCTGGGCGCGCGTCACGATGGACGGCAAGGACATCGGCCTCACGCCGCTCCCGAAGCTCACGCTGACGGAGGGGCTGCACCAGCTGGTGCTCGAGAACCCGGACATCAAGAAGCGATACGAATCGACGGTGCGCGTCGAGGCCGACAAGGCCTCGGAGCTGCGCATCGATCTGAACGACGTCGGCGAACGGATGTAGGCGGCGTCAGTCGAACGCCTTCTCGAGGGCGTCGGCGATGCGGCCTTCGTGGGCGTCACGCGAGGCGGCGACGCCGTCGGCGACCAGCATGACTTCCTTCGCGTCGCCCACGCCGAGATCGAACAGCTCGCGCAGGAGCCGCATGCAGGGGCCGGTCGCGAGACCGTCGGCGCGCGCCACGCGGTAGACCGCCGCGGCGTCGGCGCCGCCGGCTATGAGCTTTTCGTAGCGTCTGCGGTCGTAGCTCATGAGTCCCTCGTATCGTAGCGCTTGTGCATGACGGCCATCGTGCCCCCGCCGAGATCTTCGGGGACGTCGACCGTCGCCGGTTCGAACCCCTGGCGAGCCAGAAGCCTTCCTAGGCGATGATTCTTGATCTCACAGCCGAGGAAGTCGACGTGGGGGCGGTCGAAGGCGCGGGCGACCTCGAACGTCCGCTTCCGGAACGCAAACAACGACGTGGCGCCGCCACCCTGGTCCTTCACCAGGATGATGCCGCTCGCGATGGCGTCGTCCGTGAGCTTCACGAACCCGCCGAGCGCCTCCTGGGTATCGGTCACCGCCGGCATCTCGAAGAGGACCGGGCGCCCCATGAGGAACAGCCCGAAGTCGTGTTTGCCGACGCCGAGGGAGAGAAGCTGCGCCTCCTGCGCCTTCGTGAGGGTCGCGGCGGCGTTCTGCGCGGTCCGAACGCCGACCAGGGAGCGCTCCCCGATCACCCCCGACCGCCACGGCTCCTCCAGCGCGAGCTCCAGGAGCTTGCCGTCGTCGAGCCCGAGGGCGCTCATCGCGACTTCGCCGATCTCCGCGGTGTGCTCGCTGGCCTCCAGGAGCTGGGCGATCGTCGCTTCCTGCTCGGCGACGGGGAGCGCGGAGAGGTCGCGGACGACGTCTTCGACCGGACGGAACAGGTACTTCGACAACCCGGTGACGGCCACGTGTGTAAATATCCTACCTTCGAAACGTTCGGGTGTCACTCGCGAAGTTCACGGCCGCGCATCCGCATCGTCTGCTCGACCATCTGCGAGAACGGCTGCATCACGGCCGCCTCCACCGCCGCCCCCTCCAAGATCCCGAGCGCCCGCGCCACGGCCTCCGCCGTGGACAGCGCGAAGTCCCCCCGGACGTTCTTGCGGACCCGATAACCCGAGGCCGCCCCGATCGGGAGCGTGACGGCCGGGACCGTGTCGAGGCGTGGCACCCGCGACCGCACCTTGCGGGCCTGGCGCCACGTGCCGTCCGGGACGATCAGGGTCAGGGGGCCGTCGTGTTCGAAGGCGTCGAGGGGGACGGCGTCCTCGCTGGGGTAGAGCAACACGGCGCGCCGCGTCGGATCGTCGAGGACCTCCGAGAGGTCGAGCGGCGCTTCGCGGTGGCCACGTTTCTTCACCTCGGCGTCGACGAGCACGCGGTTCAGCAGCGCGGAGGTGGTCGTCGTCTTGTTCCACTCCATCCAGTGGACGATCAGCACGACGCGCGTCTCGGTCTCGATCGGGACGATGGCGTCGCAGATGCAGTACCCCACGACCATCCGGCACCCCACGCAGCGCGGGGAGGTCGGGTGCGCGCGGCTCACCTCGACTTCTTCTTCTTGGGCACGAGCGACATCCACGGCGCACCTTCACGCCACGCGCCCTCGGGGGTCGGGTACATGAGGAACGTCGCGACCGCAGGCACGGGCGTCGCGTGGTCCGGGGCTTCGAGGCTCGGCGGGAGGCGCTGCACCACGACCTGCCCGAGCTGCTTCACCGGCTTGGCCTTCTTGCGTTTGGTCTTCTTCGCGTCCGGCTTCGCGACGCGGCCCTGGGCCCACTTCCCTGCGAGGCGAATCAGGTCCGGTTGGAAGCGCTCCAGCACGCGCCGATAGCGCGACGGCTGCACCGTGAGCTTCGTGCCCGCGTCGAGCAGAACCGCAGCGAACTTCTCACGTTCTGGATCATCCTTCACGTCGTCGGTGAGGCGCCCGAGGAGGTCCTGTGTCAGCCGCGCGATCGCCTTGTGCGGCGCGTACCTCGCGATCGGTCGTCCCTGCTCGGTGGTCGCGAGCCCGACCAGCGCGTCGACGAACCCCGCGAACGCCTCGACGTCCTCGCGGTCGTACTCGATATACGCACGCCGCCCGATCAGCTCCGCGTCCTTCGCCGCCGCGCGGGGGCCGCGCCGCGTGAGGCCTTCGAGGACCTCGGCTCGGCGCCGATCGTACAGCGCCACGGCGAGCTCGAAGTCCCGACGCTCGCGCGCGCGCTCCGCGAGCTGCTCCAGCCGCTCCGACCGCGCTTCGTCTCCGGCGATCGCGATCTCGTCCAGCCACGCGATCGCGCGCGACGGCGACAGGTCCAGCGCGAGGAGCGTGAGCAGCTCGTTGGTCTGCAGGATGAACGGCCCGAGCTGTCCGTCGTTCGCTCCCCGCCATAGATCCTCACGCTGCACGAGGCGTCGGCCGAGCGTCATGAGCTGCTCCGTCTCCCCCAGACTGTAGAGCGCACGCGCCTCCGCGTTGATCAGCACCGGTTCGTCCGCCGGCCGGATCTTCTCGGCGCCGCGGATGACGTCGAGGATCGCCGTCCACTGCGGCTCGAGTCGTTTAACCAGACGCACCCGCGCGCGGCTGTCCTGCGCGGCGCTCCGGGCGGGGTCCGCGAGCAACGCGCGATAGAGGCGCTCCACCTCCGCGCCGTCGTTACTGCGCTCTGCGATCTTCGCGAGTAACAACCGCGCGGCGGGACGCACGTCGTCCGGGCTCCGCGCCACGGTCGCCTCCAGCACGCGCCGCCAGCGCGCGTTGATCGCGAACCCCGCCACCCCCTCGGCGTCGGCGAGGTACGTCAGCGCGACGCGCGACGCGGTGCGATCGGGGAGCTGGTCGAAGTGGTCGAGCAGGTCGGCCACGCCGCTCCGCTCCGCGTTGATGCGGAGCCGGCGGTGCTCCCGGTGCACCGCCTCCGGGCGCTCCTTCTTCCCACCGGCGATCGAGGGGCAGTCGGGCTCCGCGGAGGTCGGCGCGAGGATCTCTCCGGGCCAGGTCTCGGCTTCGATCGGCCACCGAATCACGCGCCGGTCCTCGGCCTCGGCGAGCTGATAGAGCCGCTCGGGCCCCAGCAGGTGCACGAGCGTCGAGCCGCGGTGCGCGCGGTCGCGGACGAGGCGTTCGAGCCGCACGCGCTCCAACCGCACGAGCTTGCGCACGGTCCGGTACGGCTCACGTTCGTCCGCGGGCAGGGGATCGATCGGGCGACAGCGCACGAGCCGCGCGTAGTCGTTGAGGAGCGCGAGGAGCCCCACGTCCACGCGCTCTCCGGCCGCCGCGCGCAACACGGTGGCCCGGCGGAGCGTGACGAGATCCCCGGCGAGGAAGCGCTCCACGACCGTGACGTCGTCGGTCGGTGTGCTCACGCCGCCGACCGGGCTCGCGGCTACGAGCGTGACCCACAACGCGATCAAAGCTTCAGACCCAACCCCACCGTGCCCATCGGGCCGGACGCGACGGTCCCTTCGTCGGAGCGCTCCTCGAAGCTGAGGAACCACGAGAAGTCGAACCACACCACGAACCGCTCGAACACAGCGGCCTGGAACGTGAGGCCGGTGTCGCCGCCGAGGTTCACCGCGCGGTCGGTCGCGAGGACGCCGAGGTGGAGTCCGACGCTCGCGTCGAGGTGGACGACTTCGCCGAGCTCCTCGATGAGGACCTTGCCGTAGGCAAACGCAAACCGCCCGCCTGCCGTCACGCGTGCGTATGGCTTCTGGCTGTCGGGAAGCAGACCGAACGTCTCGCGGAGCTCGGTGGCGGTGTTGTTGAGCTGCGAGAAGAAGATCGTCGAGGACACGAAGTCGATCGCGAAGAACTCCAGCGGGTACCAGGACAGATCGATCGAGACGCCGGGGTTCGAATAGAAGTCCCCCCGCGACAGGTACGAAAAGCCGGTCTTCACCAGGAAGTGATCCTGCTTCTCGAAGAAACGACGCTCGACACGGTGCGCGGTGTCCGGCTCCACCGAGACCGCCGCGGTCGACGACGTGCCGGTCACCTCCCAGGGCACGGGCGGCGGTGCGGCCGACGCCGTCGACGCGAGGAGCGTGACACCCGCGACGATCACCCCCCGCATCAACACCCCTCCTGGAGTAGCCACGCCGTGTCGTTGCCGGGGAGCGCGGAGGGGGGCGGACGGTCGCAGAGCGCCTCGCAGCCCTGCCACCTCAACGCGATGATCGGCGACGTATAGTCGATGGCGGGCTCGAGCGTCTGCCCGGGGAGGTCGACGCGGTAGGCCGGCCCGCTCGGGGGCGGGATCAGCGCGTTGGCGTCGGGGAGCGGCTCGCCGAGCGGGAACAGCGCACCGACGCTCGCTTGGCAGACGCGGTAGTACTGAAAGCGCGTCGCGTCGTCTTCGCCGGTGAGCGGGACGATGGTGTTCTGCGAGTGGATCATCGTCTTGAACGGCCACGACGTCGCGAGGAGGCTCCGGATCGACGTGCGGAACGTCGGCTCCTCGGTGGCGAGCCAGGGGAGCGTCTCGTCGGTGTCGAGGCCCTCGTGGGCCTCCATCGGTGCGATCGCGACGACGAAGTCGCGCATCGTGTCGGACAGATCGAACTGGTTCCTCAGCTGGGCGAAGTCCTGCGAGAGCCCCTCCGGCATCTCGATACGGAGGTTCGTCACGTAGACGATCACGGCGCGCACCTGACGGGTCGGGCCGTACTCCGTCTCGACGTCGGCGCGGATGCGATCGAACAGGATGTCGGCGGCCAAGGACGGCTCGTCGTACTGGCGGCACGGCTCCCCGTCGAGGTCCGCGAGGTCGAGCGGTGACAGCTCGAGCACCGGCGCCCCCTCCAGGGACGCGGCGATGTCGATCGCGGCGTCGCGGATCGCCGCGGACACCTGCGCCTGCGCCTCGGTGCAGCGCGCTTCGCTCGGCAGCTCCAGGTTGAACACCGTGAGGTAGACCAGCGGGCTCGATTCGGTCGGTGGCACGTAGGTGTGGTCGAACGTCGTGATGACCGCGCGGGCGCCCACGGTGCGCGTCGCGACGGTGTCCCCGCCGTCGGGCGCGTTCGGACGGACGCCGAGGCAGACCGACGGGTCTTCGTCCTCGCTGAAGGTGGCCGAGAGCGTGACGGGGAGGGCGGCGGCCTCCTTCCACGTGTCCGCGGTGGCGTCGAACGGATCGCCGCAGGGGCCCGGGCGCCAGATCGTCTCGAACTTCCGCGGGAACAGCTCGACCTGACGCTCGCCGTCGACGAGCTCCGTGTTGGGGAACGCCGCGCGGATCGGGTCGTTGATCTGCAGGCGCACCTGTTCGTTGCCGGCGAGGGGCTCCGCGACGAGCTGATAGGCGTTGAGGTTGCGCTCTTCGATCTGCGTGGTGTCGCGGTGCCCGATCGCGGGGGCCTCCAGCGTCAGCGCGGTGAGGCCCGACGGGATGCCCGGCGGCAGCGTGATCGACAGGCAGCGCTGCCCGACGCCGCAGTCCTGGCGCAGCGCGTCGTCGAGGGGCAGGGCGAACGCGCCGTCCGGCCCCGACGCGGAGAGGCGAATCAGATCCTCGCCGGCGCGCCCGCGGATGCGCACGAAGAAGTAGACGCGCGGGTCGTCGGTCACGGTCAGACGCTGGGCCTCTTCGATCACGAGCTGCGCCTTGAGGTCGGCGTCGGGGTCGACGAACGCGACCTGGGCGCAGCCGGTCGTGATCGACAGCAGCAACGCGGCGACGACAGCTCGCACGGCGATGGACTCTAACACCGACGCGTCACTCAGAGCACGACGGTGAGGCCGAACGTCGCGGGCTCGGTCGCGTCGAACGCGGGGGGCGTGAGCGCTTTCATCTCACGGTCGACGCACGTCGCGATCGCGCCCGGCACCGGGTCGACGTTGGTGATGTGAACGACGGTGATCGTCCCGCTCGGTTCGACCGTGACCTCCAGGTGCACCCGGGTCTGCGCGCCGTGCGCGGGGGCGCACTTCGCCAGGCGACGGCTCGCGCGTTTGAGGTACGCGGCCGTCTCCTTCGTGGGGTCGGCGCGCTCGAAGTCCGGCGTGACGACGGGCGGCGGCGCCTTCTTCGTGAGCTTCTTCGGCTTCGCCGGCTTCCGCGGCGGCGGCGGTTTCGGGCAGGGGCAGAGGCCCGCCGTCGACGTCGAGACCGCGAGCGCGGGGGGCTCGGGCGAGGGCTCGGGCGGCGGCGGGATCTCGGGCGAGGGGGCGGTCGTTCGGCCGGCGTAGAACGCGAGCGGCACGAGGAGCAGCAGCGCGAAGAGCGGCCACCGCGTGGGCTCACGCGGCGGACGTCGGGGGCGGCGGGCGAGGCGCCGAGGCGGACGCCGCGGTCGCTTCGGGGCGGGCACGAATCAGCCCGGCGGACGGAGGCCGTCGGGGATCTCACCTTCGGGGACGACGCCGCCGTTTTCGATGACTTCGATGACCTTGTCCGGGTCGACCTCGAGGCCGACGATGCCGCCGATGAGCGCGCCCTGCTCCTTGAAGAAGCCGGCGTCCGCGCCGAGCATCTCGCACAGGGGGAGGAAGGTCGCGTGGCCGCCGTTGCCTGCGATTTGCTCCGCGATCGGCGCGTACAGAAGGCGAGGCGAGGGCTCGAGGACGTCGAGGACGTCCGTCGGGAACGCTTCGAAGCGCCGGCACTGCTCGACGAACGTCGCGCGGTCCATCGCTTCGTCGGTCGCGATGAACCAGTGGACGACGCGGTCCATCGCGATGCCGCCGTCGTTGTAGACCACCCAGCCGGCGGCGCCGTCGGGGCTCGCGGACGCGAGCTTCGGGGCTTCGGCGCACTCGGTGTCGTTCAGGCCGGTGCGGCGCGGGAGGCCGTCGAGGTGGACGACCAACAGGACGTCGGGCGTGCCGCGCGGGAACACACGCAGGCCGTCTTCACCGCCGAGCTCCGGCGGGTACTGGGTGAGGACGTCGGTCATCGACGCGCCGGCCTTCAGCACGCTGTCGGTCGCGCACCCGAGCGGCGAGGGCTCGAGCGGCGCGTTGATCGCGTAGTGCCGAATCACCTGCGTCGGCGGGAGCGACTCGGGCGTCTCCTCGACGTCGCAGCCCCACGCGCCCATCACCTCGTTCGGGATGGGGCGCTCGTCGGCGCGCAGCAGCACCGCGGACGTCGGCTGCAGCCCGGCCCCCGCGAGCATGAGCGTGGTGTTCACCATGAACTGCCCGTAGTGCTCGGCGAGGTTCACCGTCGTCTTCTCGACGCGCATCGTGAAGATGATGTGCGCCTTCGGCGCGGTCTCACTCGGCGCGCACACCAGCGGGATGGGCACCGGCACCGGCGTGTCCCCGATGTTGGGCTTGATGATGATCGTGCAGCCGGCGGCGAGGAGCAGGAGGGGTGCGAGCCGCTGCATCACCTCTTGTTGTACCACGCGGGCGCGCAGGTTGGTGACGTCACGGGCCATTCGTCACTGGAATCGGCGGGCCTGCGCGTAACGAAAGTCACAGACCGGGAAAAAGAGAGCCGGCGCGCCGAAATCAGGGCCGGGGGATGAGACTTCGAACGTTCGAACGTTCGAACGGTCGGCGCTCAGGTCTTCGCGGGGACCTGGAGCGGTGCGTCGAGGAGCGCGCCGCTCGGGACGGCGCCGAGCGCCGCCTGGATGATCTTGCGGCGCGCGCGCGTCCCCGCGACCGGGTCGCCCGCGACGCGCAGCGTGAGCTCCTCGGTCACCGACTCCCGCAGGCGCGCCGGGCACACGTGCAGCGCACGCGCGCGGATGTCCTGGGGCGCCACGCGCAGATACGCGAGCCAGTCCTCGAACGGCACCTTCGCCCACGCCGCCGCGAGCGCCTCGTCCGGGACCCGCAGCAGCGCCGACTCGACCGGGAGCTGCCCGAGGTTTCGCCGCACGTAGTCGGGGCGGGTCGACTCCAGGTCCGAGACCACCGACTCCTGCTCCGACGCCGGCAGCGAGTCGAGCAGGTCGACGATGTGGTCGGCCTCGTAGCCGCCGACCAGCGCCGCCTGCGCTTGGGTCTCGATCGCCGCCGCGAGCACCTCGATCTCCGAGGGCTCGGCCGCAGGCGCCTCCAGGAGCTTGCGCACCACCGCCGCACGCGTGGAGGGCGACATGCCGCGCAGGTAGCTCTCCGTGAGGTGCCCCGGCGCGTGGCGGAGCATGATGACCTCCAGCCGCTCGTCGAGCCGCGACAACAGCGCGGCGAACGCCTCCGGGCCCCAGCCCAGCAGCTGCTCGAACTCCTCGCGCACGTCCTCGGCGCGGTTCGCGACGCGGTCCGCGACCAGCTCGGCCTGCACGGTGCGCAGCAGATCCTCGCGCTCCTCGTCGGTGATCGGCGAACGCAGGATCTCCGACGTCCTCGCGCCGGCGGCGCCGAGCGCCTTCTTCACGTCGGGGTCGTGCGACAGGTCCTGCACCACGAAGTCCCCGAGCAACGCGACGGACCGCGCGACCGTGTCGTGGTCGCCCTGCACGAGGAGCCGCCGGAAGATCCGGCGCGTGCTCCCGCGGTACATCCTCAGGTCCTCGACCAGCTCGTCGGAGCGCGGCGGCGGCAGCGGCTGCGCCGTCACCGGCATGCCCGTGCGGTCCTCGATCACCTCCGGCGTCACCGTGAGGTTGTGCTCCGGCTCCTCCTCGTACCCGCGCGCGTAGGTGAGGTTCTCCATGCGCTTCAGGACCCGCATCAGGAACCACCCGAGCAGCAGGAACATCAGCAGCACCGGGAGGAACTTGATCATCTCCAGCCAGAACGTCTCCTCGAGGTCCGCCTTCGCCGCGACGGGCGCCGGCGCGGGCGCCGCGGGGGCCGGCGGCTGAACGATCACCGGCGCAGCCGGCGGAGGCGGCGGCGGGATCGCGGGCTGCGGTTCTTCGGGGAAGGGGAGCGGATCCGGGAACGGCCGCACGTTCTCGGTGACGAGCACCGGCAGGCCCATCTCCGAGATGCGATGTTTGACGCGGTCGCTGATGAACGCGCGGTGCGCCTTGGTGATCTTACTGTCGAACAGCAGCGTCAGCGCGATCTCCGAAGGCACCGGCGCGAGCTGCGGCGCGTCGTCGAAGCCCGGCTCGACACCTCCCACCGGCGCGCGTCGGCGCTTCTTGATCTGCACGTCGACGACGTCGCAGCGGTCGTCACACATCGACTGCAGCAGCATCCGCGTCTGCGTTCGCACGGAGTCGACGGTGACGCTCGACGCCTGCGCCGTGAGCATGAGCGCCGCGATCAGGACCTCAGTAGAAAACACGGATCACCACCCTCCGGTTGCGCGCGCGCACCTCGTCGATCGAGAGCCCCTGCGGCACCTTCGCCGGCCGCTGATCGGCGTACGCGACGATCGACAAACGCGACTCGTCCACCCCCGCCGACGCGAGCCGTCCGCGCACTTCGAGCGCGCGGCCCGCGGACAGGTCCCAGTTGTCGCGGAACTTCGCCGTGGAGATCGGCACGTCGTCGGTGTGCCCCTCCACGCGGACGCGATAGCGGTCCTCCATCTTGGAGAACAGCCGCGCGAGTTTGTCGACGAGCGCGCCACCCTCGGACGTCAGCGACGCGACGCCCGACGGGAAGAGGATGCGATCCTCGAGCTGGATCGCGAGGCCCTCGGCGTCCACGTCCGTCGCGACGCGCCCCTTCAGGCCTTCCTCTTCCGCGAGCTTCATGATCTCCGCGGACAACGTCTTGAGCGGTGCGGGCTCCTTGTCGGAGGCGAACACGCCCGGGATCGCCTCGATCGACTCGAACGAGATCCCCGCCATCGACACCAGCAGCACCATGAACGCGAGGAGGTTCGTCACCAGGTCCGCGTAGCTGATCAGCCACGGATCCTCCTGGTCTTCCGCCTTCGCGAGGAGGTCTTGCGCCGCCTCGACACCGCTGCCACGACCGTTGGCCACGTCAGCCTCGCGACTGCTCCGGCGCGCCGACCGAGGCCGCCGCCGAGTGTCCGTTGCTCTCGCTCGCGCCGTCGAGCACCGCGGTCTTCACCTCACCGACCGGGCGGCCCGCGATGATCATGTTCACCGCGCGCTCGATCACGCGCTGCTCGTGCGCGCCCGCGACGAGGTACGTGCGGATCCGCTGCGCGAGCGGCATGTAGAAGATGTAGCAGAGGATCAAGCCGTACAGCGTGGCGAGGAGGGCCATCGCCATGCCCGGCCCGAGGCTCGCGCTGTCGCGCATGTTCTTGAACAGATCGACCAGCCCCATGATGGTGCCGATCATCCCGAACGCGGGAGAGAAGCGGGCGAGGCCCTGCATGAAGTCGTCGGCGGCCTTCACCTCGACCATCCACCCGAACGACGTGCTCGCGATGGCCTCGTGCAATGCGTCGAGCTCGAGGCGCGCGAGGAGGTGCGGCGCGATCGCCTTCACCTGCTCCGACTCGGCGCGCGCGACGACGTCCTCGGCGTCCTGCCAGCGCGACTCACGCACCGCGCGCGCGATGGCTTCCATCTCGCGGGACGCGACGAGGAAGTTCGTTCGTTTGTCGTGCCGGAACGCCCGTAGCAGCACCGCGAGGTTCCGCTTCCACTCCGAGAACGGGTGCGCGACCAGCGACGCACCGAGCGGACCGAGCGCCAGGAGCACGAGGGCCGGGGGGTTGAGCAGCCCGCCGAACGCGAGCGCCTCCGAGGTGTACTTACTCGCCACGAAGGCGAAGACGATGACGGCGAACCCGACGAAGACGTGCATCTATTCGGTCTCCTCCAAGAGCTGCTCCAGCGCGCGCCCGACCATGGCGTTGTCGGGGTTGAGCGCGAGGACGCGCTCCCAGGCGCGCTTGGCCTCGTCCCGTCGGCCCAGCTTTCGGTACAGGGTGCCCTTCATCGCCAGGATCCGCTCGTCGTCGGGGTACTGACGATCGAGGTTCACGAGGTCGACGAGCGCCAGCTCGTACTGGCGGCGTTTGTACAGCTCGCGGACGCGCGCGAGCGTCGCGAGGTAACTCTGCGCCTTGGGCGACTCCCCCGGCTTCGGCTCCGCGATCGGCTCGCCCGCGGCGCGCTTGGCCTCGATGACCTCGCGGTCCGCCTCGGTCGGCGGCATGTCGGGCGGGTCCTGGGCGATCTGCCCGAGGTCGAGGGGGATGGCCGCTGAGAACGTCGGCGAGCCCTCGTTCACCGGGATCTCGATCTGCCAGGTCCGTTTACCGTCCGACATCTTCACGACGTACGGCTGCGCGACCCGCTCCTGGGTGGTCTTCGCCTTCTTCGGATCCGCGACGACGCTGTCCGGGATGCGAATGGTCCGCTGGTTCCCGGAGCAGGCGAACAGCGCGAGGGCCAGGGCGAGGATCGAGACGCTACGCATGGGGGTCACCAGTTGAACGAGATGCCCGCGGAGAAGCCGACCCCGCCGAGGTGGTTGTCGTTGAACGCGGACTTCGTCATGAACAGCACGTACGCGTAGAGCCCGAAGCGATAGCGAAGCAGGACCTCCGCGCCGAGCTGGAAGATCGCGGCGTTCCCTTCCGGCCCCGCGATGAACGCCCCCGCCTTCGCGCCGATGCGCAGCTCCGGGTTCACCAGGTCCGGGCGAATCGGAACCCACCACGACCCCGCCGAGAGGATACCGCCCGAGAGACGATCCGGGTTGAAGAACGCCATGAGGTCGAGGCCGAACATGACGTTGCGGTCCTCGCCGAAGCGCTCGTAGATCCGGTAACCCGCGGTGGCGCCGCTGATGTCGCCGAGCATCGGGTCGTCGTACGGGAGCAGCGCGAAGCCGCCCGACGCCATGTACCCGTAGAACGGGCGCCCTTCGAGGAGCATCTCCAGGTCGCGCAGGCGATCGCTGCGCTTCACGGGCGCCTCGGAGGCGCGCATCAACATCGGCGTGCTCTCGTCGGCGCGGAACGTCTCGGCCCACATGATCTGCGCGTCGCGGGCGCGGATCACCGTGAAGCTCATCTCGACGGTGCCGCTCTCCGGATCGAACCCGAACGCGACGTCCAGGAACGTCTTCGCCCCGAGCCGCGCGCCGGCCTCACGCATCTGGTCGGTGGTGACGAGGCCGCGCGTGACGATCCACTTGCCGTCCTCGATGCGGGTGCGCGTCGCCTTGCACTCGATGCACTCGACGAGGTCGATGTCGGTGCCGGCGTGCATCGCCGCGACGAGCTGTGCCTCGAGCTTCTTTCGATAGCTGCTCTTCACGTTGGCGCCGAGGCTGATCTCCCGGATCGCCATCGGCGACATCCGCTGGACGGGGCGCCGGTCGAGCTCGGCCATCACGTCTGCGAGGACCTCCTCGATCAGCTCGCCGAGGGAGATCTCCCCGCGCGTGGCGTTGATGAGCTCGACGAACTGTTCGTTGCGCCCAGGATCCGAGGCGTCCACCGCCTCGTAGTCCGAGGGGCGCCGTCTTCGTCGGCGTCTGGGTGGCGGAGGCGGCGGTGCGCTCTCCTCCTCGAAGCCGGGCTCCACGGCGTCGTCCTCCGCCGCGATCGGAACGTCTTGCGCCCACGCCGGCGCAGAGACGCTCAGCGTGAGCAGGGCGATCGCGAGCACACGAGGCCGCACAGGTCGGGTGTTTAACACGGGTCGGGCGTGGGGGCACCTCACCCGTGTTCTCGGCCGCCGATCTGCTAGCGGGCTTCGTCCTCGTCGGCGGAGCACATGGGGGCCGGGTCGCAGTCGCGCGTGAAGTCGAAGGTGCAGCACCCGTTGGCGACGGCCGGGGTGACCGGCAGGCGAACGTCGCCCTGGCACCCCACCTCGCAGGGCTGCGGCCAGGCGAACGCCCTCGCGACGTCACACGCGCCGTGGTTGCGTTGGTTCGGCGCACCCACCAGGGTCAACGCAAAGCCCGGCGGGCAGGAGCGCTGTCCGTTCGGCATCACCGTCGGGAGCCGGTACCCCTGGGTTGGGCGATGGCAGACGAGGTCCCCTCCGCAGAACGTCGCCGACCCTTCGACGTCGTCACAGTCGGCGCCCACGCACTCGGTCTCGTATCGAACGGCCTGGTCCACGGTGGCGCCCGGCTCTTGGGGGTCGACGTGGCAAGCGGTGAGGAGCAGCGCAAGGCAGCATGCAGTGATGATCTTCACGACGGGCTCCTCTCGTTGGCACACGCGGCGATGGGGGCGCAGTCGCGCTTCTTTTCGATGAGGCAGCTCGTTGCCGTAACGCGCCGTCGCGTGATGCTCGCGCTGCCGTCACACCCGGCCTCGCACTGGGGAGGCTCCGCGAGCGCCGCCGCGACCTCACACTTGTCGAGGTGCCGGTTCTGATGCCGGCTCTCGGCGCCGATCGTCGACTTACGCCACCCCGTGGGGCAGCGCCCCTGCGCGTCGGGCTCGCGGACGTTGCCGAGGCGCCAGCAGTAGTCCTTCGTGTCGTTGGCTTCGTGTTTTCCGGTCCGGTCGGTGCATTCGACGCACTGCGATGTGTCGTCGGATGCGGTTTCCGCCAGCGACACCGACGGCGCGAGCCCTAGCGTGAGGAGGAGTGGCGCGAGCCACTTCGAGGTCGAGGACATCCTGTGCTCCTTGGCGTCCGAGACACTTCGGTCGAAGGAGCGCGGACGCCGTACCGCTCCCCCTCAGTGCCTTCGACGGCGAGGAGCGAACGGATGCACGCGTCAGCGAAAAAGTTCGACGCCGACCGACCCGCCCAGCCACGAGCGCACGTCGTCTCCGTGGGCCCACGCGTAGCTCGGCGCGATGCGGTCCTCGTCCGTCATGACCTCGGAGTCGACCGCGACGTGGTACGCGGGGCCCGCGAACAGCGTGAGCCACGGCAGCACCCGCCACCCCAGGCGCACGCGCGCGGTGCTGAGGAGCTGAGAGGGACGGTCGAGCTGTTGCGTCGCCCACGCGGTGCCACTGCGCACGTCGACGTCGACGCGGAAGTGCTCGCCGACCGGGAACGTCGCGCCGAGCCCGAGCCCGAAGGACACCGACTCCCGCTTGGCGATCGAACCGGTGCCGGCGAAGAACAGCGTGTAGAGGTGGCCGGTGCCGATCGACAGGCCCACGCTCGCGAGCCCGACGTCGCTGCTGAAGACGGACGGCCGCAGGATCCCGTCCTCCAGCGAGTAGCTGAGCAGGCCGATGCTCTCTCCGTCGTTCGAGTCCGACAGGTTCAGCAGCCCGAGCTGCAGCCCGTCGTTGTGGCTGGCGAGGTTCACGAGCCCGAGCTGCAACCCGACGAAGCGCTGCGCCGCGTTCACGATCGCGAGCTGGGCGCCGCGCCCCTCGTCGACCACGTTGAGGCCCGCCGCCATCTGCAGGCCCGTGAGCTGCTGCGCGAAGTTCACACCGCTCGTGAGCTGCGCGCCGAGGAAGCGTCCCGCCACGTTGACGCCGGCGGTCGCCTGCAAACCGTCCATCACCGATGCGTAGTTCACGCCCGCCGAGAGCTGCGCGCCCTTCGCGTAGCCGCCGACGCTCGTGACCCCGACCGCGAGCTGCACGCCCGTCATGTTCTCGGACGTGCTCGCCGCCCCCAGCGCGAGCGCGGCGCCCGAGAGGCGGTAGGCGTGCCCCCAGCCGAGGCTGATCATCACGTGGTTCTCGACTTTGCGTCTGGCGTCGTTGCCGTTGAGCGACAGCGCCGGGAGGACGCCAAAGTCGAGGAGCACGAAGTCGTCGGGTTCGTCGTCGCCGCGCAGGAACGTCTCTTCGCCCTCGACCAGCGTCATCGCGGCCGGGTCGAGCTCCATCGTCTTGCCCTCGACGAGCGCGACGTCGCTCCGCCTGAACGTTCGCTTCGACTCGAGCGTGATCTCGTACTGCCCCGGCGCGAGGCCCAGCTCGACGCGCCGGCCGCCGGGTTTGTCGAGCTCGGCGACCAGCTTCCCGCGCTCGTCGCGCACGAACACCCGCGCGCCGAGCGACTCGGGGAGGCCGAGCGTCGCGCTCGTCGCGTTCACGTCGGTCATCACGAGGTCGCCGCTGCCCGCGAGCTGGATGTCGTACGCCGCGTGCTGCGCGCCGCCGAGTGTCTTCTCGGTGCGGCGCAGCGTCTCGTGGAACGCAAATGCGTAGGCTTCGTTCAACGTGACGCGCCCGTCCGTCGTCACGTCGGCCGCGCCGCGCAGCCCGCTCACGAGGTAGTGCGTGAAGAACGAGCCGCGGATGCGGTCGGACTCCTGCGCCGCTTCGTTCTCGGAGCTCGAGGTGAGCACCGCAAAGCCCTTCACCTGAGAGGAGCGGTCCACGAGGAACGGCGGGCGGAGCTTGCCGCCCTTCTTGCGGGTGATCGCACCGGACGCGCAGCTGTCGAGGATCGCGATGCGGACGTCCGCCGCGAGGCCGTCGAGGCGCCCGCGCAGCGTCCCGTAGGGGAGGGCCTCCTCGCCGAGGAGCAGCCCGGTCTCGTCGCTGTGGCCCGAGTAGTAGAACACCAGCTCCAACCGCGCCGGACGTTCGGCGCGCGCGGCCTGCAGGCGGTCTTCGAGGGCGTCGATGCTCGCGAGCAGCTCGTCGCGCGTCGGCTCGACGACCATTACGCGGTCCTCGGGCGCGACGCCGCCGAGCTCTTCGAGCACGCCTGCGAGTGCGCGTGCGTCGGTGACTGCGTAGCGAAGGCGCGGACGTTCGCGTCCGCCGTCGTTGGCCGCGGCGATCAGGGCAAAGCGGCGGACCACGACGCGGTCCGCGTCGGCGGCGCCGGACAGAGCGAGGAGCAAGGCGAGGGTGGCGCTCATCGGGTCGGCTCCTTCTTCTTGAACGCGAGGCTGTGGGTCCGGCAACCGTCCTTCACCGCGAGGGCGCCCGCCTCGGGATCTTCGAGGGACTCCGCCGCATCCACGACGTCGCGCGCCAAGAAGCGCTCGGCGCAGGTGACGAGGAAGAACCGCTCGAAGCGCGGGGCGTCGTCGAGCTCATAGGCGGACGGGAGCGTCCCGCCCTCCGTCTCGACCGTCGGTGACCAGGCCGAGGGGCTCGCGGGCCAGTGCAGCGTGACGACGCCGCGCCCGTCGATCGAAACCACCGCGCCATACCCATTGCCGCCCGGCGTGTAGCCGACCTGGAGGAGCGCGCCGCGTTCCAGCGCGTCGCCGGCGCGGACTTGCTCGATCCCCGTCGCGGTCTTCTCGTGTACGACGAGGCGGGCGTCGCCCTTGGTGCGCTCCGTGGGGGACTCGCCGACGAACACCAGCGCCAGCGCCGCCGCCGCGGCGAAGGTCGGGACGAGGAGGAGCGGCCAGCGCTTCTTCGTGGGTGTGGTGGCGGAGCGGCGCTCGACCTCGCGTCGCACGCCGGCCGGCGGGAGGTGTTCGAGGATCGCGGCGTTAGAGGCGACGATGGCGTCGACGCGCTCGCGCTCCTCCGCCGTCAGCTCGTCCGGCGTGATCTCCCCGAGCGCGACGCGCTCGTACCACAGGTCGTTCTTCGGCTCGGTCATGCGCGCTCCTCTCGTGCCTCGAGTGCGGCGAGGGTCAGGGCGTTGGCGCGCAGCACCCGCAGCCGTTTGCGGACGCCGGAGACCGACAGCCCCACGACCTCGGCGACCTCTTCGTGGGTCATGCCGTCCAGTAGGTGGAGGACGGCGATGGTCGCGGTGGAGGGCTGCTCGCGTCCGAAGAGGTTGCTGAGGAACCGCGCAGCACCGGTGCGGGCTTCGGGATCGTCGAGCGCCGCGAGGGCGTCGAGGAGCTCGGCTTGTTTGTCCTCGGGGTGCCGCTTCTTCGTGCGGATCTTGTTCAGGCACACGTTGGTGGCCATCCGAAAGAGCAGCGACGACGGCGCGCTGCCGTCGAGCCGATCCTCGTTCCTCAGGAGCTGTACGAAAACGTCGTGCATCGCGTCGACCGCCTGTTCTTCGTCGGCGAGCAGACGTCGGCACCGACGGAGCACCATCGGTCCGAAGCGCCGGTACCAGTCCTCGACCTCGACTTCCACGCTCGCCGTCGATTCAAAACCGCGGGCCGACGGATCTGTCACCTCGGATCGAAAAAAAGATTCGTGACGATTGCGGTGACACCTGGCGGGCGCGCCGGTGTTCGAAGGGCCGTGAACACGACGCAACTGATGTCGCTCCCCCTCTTCGAAGCCGAATGGGTGCTCTGGCTCCTGATCGGCCTCTCCGCCGCCTCGATCGCGATCGCGTTCGAGCGGTGGGTGTTCCTCTTTCGTCGCCGCGTGGACCTGGACGAGCTCCGCGGCGAGCTGTCGCAGCTGCTGGAGAACGGGCAGATCGCTCGCGCGGCGGAGCTGCTCGCGCGGCACGACGCGCTCGAGACGAACGTGGTCCTGTTCGGGCTCCGCGCGCACCACAAGGGGCCGGACGCGGTCGAGCACCTGATCGAGGGCGCGACAGAGCACGAGCGGCTGCGGTACGGGCGACGGCTCGGGTTCCTCGCGACGGTCGGGAGCAACGCGCCGTTCGTGGGGTTGTTCGGGACGGTCCTCGGCATCATCCGGGCGTTCGCGGACCTGTCGGGGGATCTCTCGCAGGCGAGCGGGTCGGTCATGTCGGGGATCTCGGAGGCGCTGATCGCGACGGCGGTGGGACTGCTCGTCGCGGTGCCGGCGGTGGTGGCCTACAACGTCCTGTCGGCGCGGGTCAGCGCGGCGGTCGCGGGCGCATCGACGCTCGCGAAGGTGCTGCTGAGCGAGCTCGACAGCCAGGCGACGCGGGAGGTGGCGTGATGGCTGCTTCGACGCCGAGCGACGGTGGTCCGATCGCCGCCATCAACGTGACGCCGTTCGTGGACGTGGTGTTGGTGCTGCTGATCATCTTGATGGTGACCTCGACGGCGATTGCGAACGCGTCGATCGCGGTCGACCTCCCGCGCGCCGCGAGCGCCGGGGAGGGCGTGGAGCGGACGCTCAACGTCGTGGTGCGCGCCGACGGGACGCTGTGGCTCGACGGGGAAGCCGTCGACGCGGCGCAGCTCGGACTGCGGACGCGCGCGGTGGCGGCCGAGCACCCGGGGGTCCGGGCCGTGATCTCCGCGGACGCGGAGGCGCCCTACCGCGGCGTCGTCGCCGCGATCGACACGGTGAAGCAGAACGGCGTCACACAGTTCGCGCTCGACGTGGAGCGCGGGGAGGCGGAGCGATGAGTCGCGCGGGGAGTTCCGCGCTCGACGCGGACCGGGGTGCGATCACCATGGTGAGGCAGAGCGTCCTCACGCCGCGCAATCGCGACGGGGAGCGCGGTGCGATGCGTCACGCCACGAAGCAGCGCATTGCGCGGCTTGCCTTCGACGTGGAGCACGCGATGACGAGCCGGGCCCTTAAGCAGCGCGTCGCGCCGCTCGCGCTCGACGTGATGCGCGGGGAGGCAGAGCGATGAGTCGGGCGAAGCGGCGAGCGCGTCGGCGTCGGTGGACGGCGTCCCCCGCGGCGCGTTGGATTCGGCTCCCGGCGCTGACGCGGGATCCGTTGGCGACGCGGCGGCGGCGCTGGGCGCTCGCTCCGTACCTCGTGGCCGCGGTGCTCGCGCACGGGTTGCTGGCGGCGGGGACGACGCAGGCGTCGCGCGGCGCGGTGAAGCCGAAGCGGGCGCCGGTGGAGGTGACGCTGCGGGCGAAGGCTCCGCGCGTCGTCGCGGCGGCGGAGGAGGTCGTGACGCCCGAAGCGCCGAAGCGCGCGAAGGCGAAGCGCACCAAGCCGAAGCCGTCGAAGCCGCGGCGCGCGAAGGCGAAGGCCCTAGATCCGAAGCCCTCGAAGCCGAAGCGCACCGAGACCGCGCCGCCGCGCTCCGCCGAGTCGAAGCCGGCGGTCGCGGACGCGCCGCCCCGGCTCCGTGTCGGGCTCCGCCTCTCTTCGACCGTCCCCGGCGGCGCCGGCCCCGCGTTCGCGGTCGGCAACACCCGGCTCGGCGCCACCGAGCGCGTGGCGTCGGCGCCCGTGGCCGATGCGCCCGTCGCTGCGAAGGCGCCGCCCCCCGCGAACCGACGCGCGCGGTACCGCGGCCCACGAACCGGTGACGACGACGTCGAGCCGCCGCGTCGCCTCCGCCGCCGCGCGCCGCCGTACCCCGAGGTCTACCGGGAGCGCGGCCTCGAGGATCGCGTGACCGTGGAGCTCACGGTCGGCGAGGACGGCGCCGCGCACAACGTGCGGCTCGTGGTCCGCTCCGAGCACGAAGCGTTCAACGACGCGGCCCGCGACGCGGCCGAGCGCGAGCGCTTCCGACCCGCGATCCGCGGCGGCGCCCCGATCCCATACGTGCTCCGATTCACCTACCACTTCCGGCTCTCCACCTGACGACGACCGAGGAAGGACGCTCGACATGAACCACTCCACCCACGTGGCCCCCTTGGGCCTCGTCCTGGCGACGTTCGCCCTGTGCGGCGGGTGCGGGGACGACTTCAGCCCGTACAACGAAGTCGAGGGCTTTCGGCTCCTCGCGATCCAGGCGACCCCGCCCGAGCTTCGGCCCGGCGAACGGGTCGAGCTGACCGCGCTGGTCGTCGGTGACGACGCGCCGCGCTTCACGTGGCGCTGGTGCGCCGTCACGCGCGGCCCCGGCGAGCGGCATACCTGCGCTATCCAAGACGGGGAGATCGAATCTGAGCTCCCGAACGCGCTGCTCTCCACGTCCACGTCCGCCACGTTCGCGTGGCCGGCGGACCCGAGCGTCACCGACGCGTTCTGCGACGTCGCCGCCCAACGCGAGGCACCCAACGGCGCGCCGCGCCTGGACTGCGCGAGCGATCGCCCCGAGCTCTACGTTCGGCTCGAGATCGAGTCGGCCGCGGGGGAGCGCGTCATCGCGCTGCACGCGCTGCCGCTCGTGCTCGACGATGCCCCCCGCAACTTGAACCCTCACCTCGACGACGTTCGGGTCGAGGTGGCGGGCGCGATGAAGCCGATCGAAGGCGCGCGGATCGACGGCGAGGTGCAGCTCGAGCTCCTCGTCCCCGAGGCCGCGGCCGAGACCTACGGCACCAACGCGGACGACCGCGAGATCCTCCGCGCGACCTGGTTCGTCACCGGCGGCGAGACGGACGCGATGCGGACGGTGTTCATTCCGGGCGACGCCGCCGCGACGTTCGCCGCGCTGACCCGCAACGCCTGGACGCTCCCGACCGCGCCGCGCGACGTCACGCTGTACCTCGTCCTCCGCGACGACCGTGGCGGGGTGAGCTGGCTGGTGCGACGCGCCGTCGTCGAAGGGGGTGCGTCGTGAACGCGCTCCTGCTCCTCCTCGCCGCCGCGAACCTCGCCACGCAGGCGCCGCGCCTCATCGAACCCGCCGAGCCCACGTACCCCGCGCAGGCGCTCGCCGATCGCATCGCCGCGACGGTGGAGTTGCGCCTCGACGTGGACGTCGATGGGCGCGTCGAAGCCGTCACCGTCGTCTCGACCGCGACCGTCGCCGAAGATCCCACGCGGGTGGCGACGTCCTCCGTCACCGCGTCCTTCGCGGAGGCGGCGAGCGCCGCGGCGCGACGGCTGCGGTTCTCACAGGCGTTCGTCGACGGCACCCCGGTCCCGTTCGTCCTCGACTACACCTACCACTTCACGCTGCCGCCGCTGCCGCCACCGGTGATCACGCGCGACGAGCCGCGGCCGCAGGCGCAGGTTCGCTTGCGCGGCGTGGTGCGAGAGGCGGGGCGGCGCAAGCGCCTCGCGGGTGCGTTGGTCACCGCGTCACTCGCCGACGAGGCCTACGAAGCGGTCACCGACGGTGACGGCGCGTTTGTCTTCTTCGACCTCGAGCCCGGCGCGTGGATCGTGCAGATCGATCTCGCCGGCTACACCCTCGCCGAGAGCGAAGAGGAGGTGGTCGCCGACGCCATCACCGAGGTGACCTACTACCTCGAGCGCTCCGACACCGACGGCTACGACGTCATCGTCGAGGCGCAGCGCGTCCAGCGCGAGGTCACGCGGCGGGCGCTCGCGACGGAGGCGATCGTCCGCGTCCCCGGCACACTCGGCGACCCCGTGTTGGTCGTCGAGAACCTCCCGGGCGTCGCCCGCACCGGTCTCGGCGGCGGCAACGCGGTCCGGGGCTCGTCGCCGCAGGACTCACTCACCATGGTCGAGAACATCCCGGTGTTGATCGAGACCCACTTCGGGCTGCGCGGCGTGGTCGCGCCGCAGCTCGTCGACCGCATCGACTTCGTCCCCGGCAACTTCTCGGTGCGCTACGGACGCCGCACCGGCGGCATCGTCGACGTTCGGTTGAAACGGCTCGCGCCGGACCAGGTGCACGGCGAGCTGGACGTGAGCATGCTCGACGTCGGCCTGTACGTGGAGGCGCCGATCACCGACGAGCTCGCGATCGCGTTCGGGGCGCGTCGAAGTCACGTCGACGGCATCCTCGCGGCGCTCCCGGAGGACGGAGGGCTGCGCTTCGTCGCCGCCCCTCGTTACTACGATGTGCAGTCGATGATCTCCTGGCGCCCGACGCGCGCGCACGACTTCGAGCTGTTCTATCTGGGCTCCGACGAACGCATGTCGCTGTTGTTCGACGACGTCGCGAGCGTGGACAGCCGCGCGACCGGGAGCGCCCTGGAGAGCTCGAACACCTTCCACCGCGTCAGCGCGCGCCACCGCTTCCGCCCGAGCGCCAAGATCGAGAACGAGGCGCTCGTCGCGATCGGACGCGACGACGTGAGGACCGTGGCCTTCGGCCGGTTCGACTTCACGGCGCGGCTCGACAACCTCTACGTCCGCGACGAGCTCGACGTCCGGGTCACGAAGGGCGTTCGACTCATCGGTGGGCTCGACGTGCACCACCAGGTCGTCAACTTCGACATCACCGCGCCGCGGCCGCCGAAGGAGGGGCAGTCGCTGGAGAACTTCGACCAGGCCACGCTCGTCGCTCGTGGGGAGGGCCTGGTGTCGTCGGTCTCGGCGCTCTACGTCGAAGCAGAGCTGGAGGTCGTGGACCGGCTGACGCTCGTCCCGGGCGTTCGCGCCGACTACTTCTCACTCGTGGAGGAGGTCGGCTTCGACCCGCGCATCACGGCGCGCTTCGCGTGGACCGACGCGCTCACGCTGCGGGCGGGCGTGGGGCGTGTGCACCAACAGCCGGAGCTCGACGAGACGGTCCGGCCGTACGGCAACCCGAACCTGTCGCTGATCGCCGCGAACCACTACGCGGTGGGCGCGGCGTACAAGCCGTACGACTTCCTCTCCGCCGACCTCACGCTGTTCTACAAGGACCTGCAGGACGTCGTCGCGGGCACCGAGGAGGTCGACGTCGTGGACGGCGTGGCGACCCCCCGCGTCTACGACAACGACGGCCGCGGCCGAGCCTACGGCGCCGAGGTCCTGATCCGCGCCGAGCGTCACCGCGGCTTCGAAGGCTGGCTCTCGTACACGCTGAGCCGCGCGGAGCGTACCGACGGCGGCACGGGATCCTCGCGCCTGTTCGACTACGACCAGACGCATATCCTCACGATGGTCGGCACGTATCACTTCGGACCGACGTGGTCGGTGGGCGCGCGGTGGCGCTACGTGAGCGGCCGCCCGATGACGCCGCTGCTCGGCGGTGTGTGGCGCGCGGAACGTGACAGCTTCGAAGCCATCCCCGGCGCTGTGAACTCATCGCGCCTCCCGGCGTTTCACCAGCTGGATCTGCGGGTGGATAAACGATGGGTCTTCGACGTCTGGCAACTCACCGCGTACCTGAGCCTCAGCAACGTCTACAACCGCGCCAACGCGGAGGACGTGGGTTACAACTATGACTACACGAAGCAGGAGAACGTCTCGGGGCTACCGCTGCTCCCGATCTTCGGAATGAAGGGGCAGTTCTAGGCCGGTCGGGGGATGGTGCCTACGACCACAGGTCGATGACTTCGGCCTTGGTCGCTTCGAGATCCGCCGCTGCGTTCGCCGGTTCGGGGGTCAGCAGGCTGACGACAACCGCGACGACCGTCGCGAGGACGAAGGCCGGAATCATCTCGTACACGAGGTCGCCCGCGACGAGCTCCCCGACGGCTTTGTCGGGCGGGGCGAGGGTGTCGATCAGGCTCTGGCCGAGCCACGCGGCGGGGGCGAGCTTCCAGAAGATCGTGACCGCGAAGCCGGTGATCATCGCGGCGAGCGCGCCCTGGCGGGTGAGGCGGCGCCAGAACAGCGACAGGAAGATCACCGGGCAGAACGCCGAGCCGATCCCCGCCCAGGCGAACAGCACGAAGAAGAAGACGACGCGCGATTCGGTCAGCGCGAACGCGAGCGCGAACAGGGCGAGCGCGATGGTCATCCACCGCGACGCCTTCGTCAGCGCGACGTCCGGCGTCTTCGGGCGGAAGACCTTCTGGTAGAGGTCACGGACCAGCGCCGACGCCGCGAGCACCAAGAGCGAGTCCGCCGTCGACATGATCGCGGCGAGCACGATCGCGACGAGGAAGCCCACCGCGAACGTGGGGAGGAGCGCCTCGGACAGCTCCGGCAGGACCAGCTCGTGGTCGGCGAGGGAGCCGAGCAGCACGCGGCCGCACATCCCGGTGACGACGGCGCCGAGGCCGACCAGCGCGGTGTACGCGACCGCGACCAGGGCGCCCCGCGGGATCTCCTTTTGGTCGGCGATGGAGATGAACCGGACGAACAGCTGCGGCGAGCCGAGGTACGCCCAACCGATCGCAAGCGAGCCCAGCGCACCCACCACGTTTCGCGCGTTGGCGCCGCCCTCGCCGAACACCGACAGCAGGTTCGGATCGATCGCACCGAGCTTCACGCCGAGCGCGTCGATGCCGCCGACTGCGATGAGACCGGCGACGGGCACGACGACCAGGCCGAGCAACATGAGTACGCCCTGCAACAGATCCGACCACGCCACGGCGACGAACCCACCCGCCACCGAGTAGAACGCGACCACCACCAGCCCGAGGACGACGCCCCACTGGTACGGGATGTCGAGGAACCCCTCGAACGCCTTGCCCGCCGCGTTGAACTGCGCGGAGACGTAGGCCGTGACGAACACCGCGAGCACCACGGCGGAGACGATCCGGAGCGCGTTCCCGACGTCGCCGAAGCGGCTCTCGAGGTAGTCCGGGATGGTGATGGAGTCGTAGCGATCCGTCAGCGCCTTGAAGCGCTGAGTCATGACCACCCAGCACACGGTCACGCCGAACATCTCCCCCATGACGATCCAGAACGCTTGGGCGCCGATGAGGTAACCCATTCCGGTGAGTCCGAGGAGGAGCCAGCCGCTCTCACCCGTCGCGCGCGACGAGAACGAGACGAGCCAGTAGCCGAGCTTCTTGCCGCCGACGAAGTAGTCGCTGATGTCGTCGACCTTCCGGCTCGCGATGACCCCGATCGCCGCGAGCGCGATCAGGTAGAGGACCAGGATCGTGACCTTCCAGATCACTTCTTCTGGCCCCGCGTCGTCTTCACGAAGAACCAGATCGTCACCGCGAAGTACGGGACGAACGTCGACAGGACGAAGACCGTCAGCACTAACTCAGCCAGGCTTTGTCGATCACGCCGATCGAATAGAGGAAGAGGATGATGATGGCGATGGGCGCGACGAAGCGCAGGAACACGAGCCACACCCCGTAGAACGACGCGAAGCGCGAGCCCGACTCGAACTCGGCGCGGCGCCGCTGGTCCGGCATGACCCAGCCTACGTAGACCGCGATCAGGAGCCCGCCGAGCGGGAGGAACCAGTTCGACGCGAGGTAGTCGAAGCTGTCGAAGAAGTTCTTGCCGAACACACTCTTCCAGCCGGTCGAGAACGGACCTTCCTCGGCGCCCGACAGCGCGGAGGGGATGCCGAACAGGAAGATCGCCGCGCCCATGGAGACCGCCGCCTTGGCGCGCGTCCACCCGAACTTGTCGATGCAGGTACTCACGACGACCTCGAGCAACGAGATGCCCGACGACAGCGCCGCGAAGAACAGCATGAAGAAGAAGGCGATCGACAGGAACTGACCGCCCGTCATCTGCGACAGCGCGACGGGGATCGACACAAACACCAACCCCGGACCGGCCTCCGCCTCCATCCCGAACGAGAAGGTGATCGGGAAGAGGATGAGGCACGCGACGAGCGCAACGCCGGTGTCGAGCAGGGAGATGAGTCCGGAGGCCGAGACGGCGTCGTCCTTCTTACCGAGGTAGCTGCCGTACGTGAGCATCGCGCCCATACCGAGGGACAGCGTGAAGAACGAGTGACCGAGGGCCTCGAGCACGCCGGCGGCGGTGAGTTTTTCGGTGTGGGGTTTGAAGAGGAAGTCGAACGCCTTGCCGAACCCAGGCTGGAAGAACGCGTCGATCAGCAGGCCACCCATGAGTACGAACAGGGCGGGCATGAGTATCTTCGCGGCGGCTTCGATGCCCTTGCCGACGCCGGTGTAGACGATGCCGATCGTCGCGCCCATGAACGCGACGTGCCAGCCGAGGTTGATCGTCGGGTCCTGATAGACCGCGCCGAACGTCTTGCCGATGTCCTCCACCGGCATCCCGTTGAACGTGCCGAGGATCGACAGCACCACGTAGTGCAGCGACCAGCCCGCGACCACGCTGTAGTAGCTGAGGATCACGAAGCCGGTGATCACCCCCATCACGCCGACGATCTGCCAGGCGGACTTACCGCTGTCCCCGGCGAACGCGGGCACGGGTGACTGCTGCGTCGCGCGACCGAGGAGGACCTCGGCGATCATGATCGGCAGGCCCACGACCACGATGCACACCAGGTAGATGAGCACGAAGAGGCCGCCGCCGTTTTCGCCGGTGATGTATGGGAACTTCCAGATGTTGCCGAGGCCGACGGCGCTGCCGGCCGCGGCGAGCACGAATCCGAGGCGTGAGCCCCACTGTCCGCGTTGGGTCATGACTTGGCGTCCTCCACCTTCATGCGATCGAAGTAGTCCTTCGTGGCGCCGAGCAGCTTCGGCAGCAGGAGCACGACGGCGATGAGGTTCGGCACCGACATCAAGCCGAGCGCGAGGTCGCCGTAGGCCCAGACCACTTCGAGCGCGAGGATGGATCCCAGGAAGACGAACAGCGTGAAGATCACGCGGTAGGGGAGGACGAACTTACTCCCCCACAGGTAAGTCACGCAGCGGTCGCCGTAGTACGACCACGAGATCATCGTGGAGACCGCGAACAGGAAGACACACAGCGTGACGATCAGGCTGCCGAAGTTCCCGATGGGTTTGAGGCCGCGGTCGAACGCGAGCGCGGTGAGCGCCGAGCTGTTGTAGAGGCGGTCGCCGCGCAGCCACAGGTTCCCGGGGGTGACGTGGCCGAGGCCGTCGAACTCGACGGTGCCGGTGAACAGCTTCTGGTCGTCGTCGTAGAGCTTGGCGCCGTCGACGAGCGCGTCGTTGAAGACAAACGCGAGGCCGGTGACCTCGCCGTCGCGCACCTCGAACGACTGCTTGGAAACGCCGGCCTCCACGGCCGCGAGCGCCTCGCCGACCCGCACGGACTCCGTGGGGCTGTCGGCGTTCAACAGCTGCGCGGGGATCGCGGTGGAGTGCTCGACCAAACCGAGGCCGTCGGTCTTCTGATCCCACACGCCGGTGATCGTGATGACCAGGCCGGTCATCGTGCAGATGATCAGCGTGTCGATCAGCGGCCCGAGCATCGCGACGGCGCCCTCGCGGACGGGTTCGTCGGTCTTGGCCGCCGCGTGGGCGATCGGGGCGCTACCCTGACCGGCCTCGTTGGAGAACAGGCCGCGCTTCACGCCCCACAGCAGCGTCACCGCGAACGTGCCGGCGACGGAGCCGCCGAGGCTCGCCTTGGGGTTGAAGGCGTCGGTCACGATGGTGAAGAACGCGCCGGGGATCTCGCCGGCGTTGAGGACGAGGATGACGAGCGCGGCCAGCACGTACAGGGCGGCCATGCTCGGGGCGAGCTTGCTGGAGACGCTCGCGATGCGGCGGATGCCGCCGAGGACCGTGGCGCCGACCATCACCGCGAGGACCACGCCGACGACGTAGGGGTCCCAGGAGAACTCGGTGACGGCGGAGACCGCGACGCTGTTCGCCTGGTTCATGTTGCCGCCGCCGAAGCTCGCGACGACGCCGCAGAACGCAAACAGGATCGCCAGGGGCTTCCACTTCGAGCCGAGGCCCTTCTCGATGTAGTACATCGGGCCGCCGGCTGCGTCGCCGTTGTCGTCGAAGACGCGGTACTGCATCGACAGCGTGCATTCCGCGTACTTGAGGGCCATGCCGAACAGGGCGGTGAGCCACATCCAGAACATGGCGCCGGGCCCGCCGTAGTGGATGGCGGTGGCGACGCCGGCGATATTCCCGATCCCGACGGTGGCCGACAGCGCGGTGGACAGCGCCGCGAAGTGGCTGATGTCGCCTTCGTCGTTGGGATCGTCGTATTTGCCGGCCACGACACGGAACGCGTGCCGGACGTGGCGAAGCTGGATGAACCCCAGCCGGACCGTAACGTAGAAGCCCGTGCCGAGGAGGAGGGCGACGAGCCAGGGGAGCTGGGTGGGGGTCGCCCAGACCAGCTCGTTGGCGACCTCGACGACCGTTTCCAGGACCTGCACGGGCGGTCTGATACACGAAACGCCCGGATGAGGGAAACGCGCCCTACGGATTACAGCTCGAGTCGAAGGGCGAGGCGCGCGCCTGCGGAGACCAACGTGCCGCCGATGGCTTCGTCGACGGGGCGCACGCGCACGACGGCGCCGACGGTGATCGTGCGGGTGATGAAGTAGTCGGCGCCGACTCCGAACCGGATGGTCGGGGACACCGCGTCCTTCGTCGCGACGAAGCCGGCCTGGGCTTCGAGGAACGGGATGGTCGAGAAGACGTCGAGCGCGGCGACGATCCCCCCGAAGGCCTCGTAGAGGACGGCGGACGGGAGCGGGTCACGCGCGGGGACGGCCGAGGCCCCGGCCGAGAGCGCGAGCCACAGCTCGTCGTTCAGCCCGAGCCAGGCGGAGAGCCCGCCGCCGCCGCCGTGCTGCTCCACGGGGTCGGTCGTCAGGAGGGCCCACCCGGGCTCGACGGCGAGGACGAGCTCGTCTTCCGCCGCGTTCGCGGTGGCGCTGACGAGCGTGAGGAGCAGGGCGAGGGCGAGGCGGCGCATGACGGGTCGGCCGGACGCTGTCCCCGGCCGACGTCCCGGTCAACTGCTCGCTTGACTTCGGTGCTTCGCCGCGAGGAAAAGGCGCCCCTAATGGCTCGCAAGAAGCAAGAAGCGCAGGAGCTTCTGGCGCCCGATCCCTTCATGGAGAAGGCCACGAGCGGGATGAACTGGCTCGAGAAGAACATCAAGACCGTCATCGGCGTCTTGGTGGTCGGACTGGGTGGAATCATCGGCGCGCAGGTGATGATGAGTGAGGGCGATCGTGGCAAGTCGGCCGTCACGATGGAGCTCGCCGAAGCCGTCGAGTCGTTCGAAGAGGCCACGAGCCTGCAGACCGTCCTGACGTCGACCGCGCCCGCCGGGCAGTACAAGGCGGCGCGCGAAAAGTTCACCGCGTTCCGCAGCAAACACTCCGGGCACGCGGCGGCGGCGATCGCGGCCGTGTACGAGGGTGAGCTCGCGCGGCGCCTCGGGGAGCCCGCGAAGGCGCAGTCGTTGTTCGAGGAGTACCTCTCGAAGACGCAGAAGTCGGCGCCGCTGCGCTTCATGGCGCTCGAAGGGGCGGGGTACGCCTACGAGGCCGAGACCAAGCTGGACGACGCCCTCGCGAAGTACGAGCAGCTCGCGTCCGAGCAGCCGTTCTACAAGGACTACGCGTTCAAACACAAAGCGCGCGTCCTGATGAAGAAGGGCGACAAGGCGGGCGCGATCGCGACCTACCAGGCGCTCGTCGACATGGACGATCCGCGCGCGGAGGCGAAGGACGGCGAGCCGGCGAAGAAGACGCCGCTCAAGTCGTTCGCCGAGGAGCGGCTCGAGACGCTCAGGTGATCTCGCTCGTCTTGGCGGCGTCCCTCGCGTCCGCCGCACCCAACACCGGACACTGGGTCGAGCCGGAGACCGGTTCGCTCTCGGTGATCTTCGGCGCGCGTTGGAAGATCAACGTCGCGGAGTTTCAGCTCCTCGGTAGTCACCCCGAAGAGTGGTCGCGGCCGTATGTCAGTGAGGACGGCGCGCGCGCGTTTGCGGGGGCACGGACCGGGACCCTCTACGGCGTCGACCTGCACTCGGGTGAGACGCTCTTCGAGCGCAAGGGCCTCGGCGAAATCGGCTGGGAGATGGCCGAGTTTCGCGGGCTCTTGGTGCTCGGGTCCGACCAGGACCTGATCGCGGTCGACCAGCAGATCGGCGAGACGCGGTTTTCGATCGCTGTCGGCGGTCGCATGGGCGGGCCCATGACCCTGAGCGGGACGGTCGCCTACGTACCGGTGCGGCCGAACGTGCTCGTCGCGGTGGACCTCGTCGACAAGAAGGAGCTGTGGCGGAAGAAGCGCGCGACGCCGGAGGGCATCTCCGTGCGCGGGCAGGCCAAGCCGGTCCTCGATGCGGCGCGCGGGGTGATCTACGTCGGTTACTCCGACGGCGCGCTCATGGCGCTCGACGCGAAGACGGGCGAGGAGCGCTGGACTTCGGTGCTCGGGAAGTCGCGCGAGTTCTTCGCGGACGTCGACGCGGCGCCGCTGATCGTGGACGGCGGAAAGGCGCTGATCGCGGCGAGCTACAACGGGGGCCTGTACAAGCTCGACGCCGAAACCGGCCGCACGCAGTGGAAGCAGGAGCAGATGCGCATCACCGGGATCGAGGACGTGGGCTCCGGGCTCCTCGTCGCGTCCGACGGTGACGGGCAGGTCGTCGGGCTGTACCGCGCGACGGGGACGGTGCGCTGGCGATATCGCCTCAAACACGGTTCGCCGACGGCGCCGGTCTCGGTCGGGCGTCAGCTCGTGGCGGTCGGCAGCTCGGGCGGGCCGATCGCGTTCCTGGAGGTCGACACGGGGCGCCCGAAGCAGCTGTTCTCATTGGGCGGCGGGATCTCGGTGCCGCCGGCCTACCGGGACCCGGAGCTGCTGGTGCTCTCGAACCAGGGCGCGTTCATCGCGCTGCGCTACGGGCAGGGGATCAGCGTCGACTGATCACTTCGGGTCGAGTCGGTCCTCGACCCGATCCATGCGTTCCTCGAGCACGTCGACGCGGCGCGGGAGGAAGAGCCGATCCGGCTCGCGGTCTTCGATCTTCTGAAGGCGCGTGTCGATGCTTCGGGTGAGCTGGGCGAGGATGCCGAGGCGCGCGTTGGTGTCATCGATGCGCTCGTGGGTCTCGGCGAAGCGGCGGTTCGTGTCCTCGCGGAGCCCGGTCACGTCTTCGCGGAGGCCGCGGACCTCATCGCGGACGCCGCGGAGGTCGTCGCGGATGTCGAGGAGGATGCGGTCGGTCAGCTCGGCCATCGCCCGTCCACGTTGAGCGCGCGCCCGGGCCGGGTCAAACACGAACCCTGCGGAAATCGTTCCGCACCCGGTGCCGGGCCAACCCGGTAGAAGATTCCGAACGGCCCCTGACACCGATGTCGCGATCTGCGCTGCAACGCATCGCGTCGAAATCGCTCCGGATTTCGTTCGTGTTCGGCAAACGCCCGAGAAGACTCGAAAACCCCCGGGTTCGTGCGCTCTGGCACGGTGCTTGGAAACACTTGGGTCCCGTGGATCCTTTCCTGAAGAACGCGAAGTTCCTGGCCAAGTTCCGAGAGGGCGACGAAGAGACGCTCGCGCAGGTGTATCGGATCTACGAGCGGCCCCTGAAGAACTTCGTGCTCCGAGGGTTCGCGTTCAAGAGCGACGGCCGTCAGATGTACTTCTCGGGCCTCGGCACCGAGCACGATCTCGAAGACATCATTCAGGAGACCTTCCGCCGCGCGTTCGGCGCGAAGGCCCGCCAGTCCTACGACGGCGTCCGCCCCTACAAGAACTACCTCTTCACGATCGCGCGCAACTGCGTGATCACGGATCTGTCGGCGCGTCGGCGCCAGATACCGGTCGGCGAGGCGCTCATGCGTGATGCCCCCTCCGAGGAGCTGTCGCCGCTCGAGAGCTGGGTCCTGTCGCAGCGCGCGGCGTTCGGCGAGGAGCAGGACGTCAGCAGCGAAGAGCGCGTCGAGGGTCTCGAGATCTACGGCCTGCTGATGGGCTTCCTCGAGGCGCAGACCGAAGAGGATCGCCGCTTCTTCCGGTTCCGCTTCCTCGGTCAGTGCTCGCAGGAGATCACGGCCCGCAAGATGGGTTGGAACCGCGCCCGCGTCCGCAAGCTCGAGGCGCGCCTGCGCCGCGCGTTCCTCTGTCACGTGAAGGACAGCGGCTATCTCGAGATGAAGAGCGAGAGCCGCAAGGTTCGTCGCGTCGAGAACCCCGTGAAGAGCCGCCGCATCTTCGAGCGCTCGCGCGCCATCTGGCGCGAGCGGCGCGTCGAGCAGAACAACGAGTTCCTCTCCGAAGCCGCCTGAATCGCGGCGGGGTCCGAAGGCGACCGCTGCGGCGCCCCGGAGGATTCTCGCGGTCTCGGCGCGGCAGGGGTGACGCGTAGGGGTGAATCGCGCCAATATTCGCTTCGTGATGCAGTCGAAAGCGCAGCTCGGGTTGCTCGCAGTCGTCGCCGTGGCGTGTGCGCCGGTGGAGGACGAGTTTTCGATCACGTTCCCGTCGCAGGCGGCGTTGGAGTCCACGTCGGAGATCGCGGTGACGGCGTTCGTCCCGCTGCAGACGCCGGAGGACTCGGACACCCCGAACTTCGTGCCGGGTGCGATGGTCGGTGTGTTTCCGCCGACGCGGATGATCGACCCCGAGACGATCCAGACCTTCCCGAACCTCGGCACGGTCCTGCGGTTTCGGAGCAAGCAGCCGTATCCTTTCGAGGACGCGAGCTGGGTCATGGAGTTCGGCCAGCCCGACACCGGTGACCCGAACAACCCGTGGGGCGCGGCGATGCTCTACATCGAGGCGCGCGGTGAGGCGCGGACGCCGGACAAGAAGGCGTCGTTGACGACGGCGACGCTCCTCGCGGGCAGCACGTGCGTGCGCACGAAGGAGGCGTCACACCCGGACAGCAACCTCGACAAGGCGGTGAAGCGTGCCTGTCGACTGCTCGCGGATCCGGAGGGTGACGGCGAGGTCGTGAGTGTGGAGCTCCTCCCGGTCGCGCCGACGGAGTTCAAGCTCGCGCCGTGCGACGGACGTGGCGCGTTGGCGGGTGCGAAGGGTCAGGAGCTCGCGCCCGGTCCGGCGGTGTGCCTGGACGCGGTCAGCTGCGACAACGTGCAGGGCGGGGGAGGGGACTGCTTCGACTGCCAGCAGCCCTCTTCGCAGTGTGACAACGTGTCGAACGTCCCGATCGTGTTCGCGGTGGACCAGGTCGGTGGCAACGCGGGCCCGGCGCGGCAAGTCGTGTTGACGGACGAAACGGGTCGGGCGCAGGCGCCGATCGATCTCGACGATTGCACGGCGGACATTCGAGTGACCGCGCAGGTCCTCGGGCGTTCGACGCCGCCGGTCGAGTACACGTTGGAGTGCGTGGAGGCGATCGAGTCGTTCTCCTGCGAGGCGGACATTCAGCTCGGTGAGCAGTTCATGCCGGAGTCGGTGAGCACGGTGCCGGGGATCGACGGGCAGTGTTCGCCGGGGAACGTCGATGCGTGCGCGCACGTGGCGATTCTGCGGGACGACACGATGCAGACGCGGCTCGAGCTGTGGCACCCGGACCGCCTCGACCCGATCGTGCAGACCTTCGCCGAGCGCACGGCGGTCGCGGTGCACGGTTATTACTATGAGGAGCCGGATGGGTTGGGTGGCCCGCCGGCGCGTCCGATGGTGGCCGTCGCGGTGAGTGGTCGCGGGATGAACAACGACACGAAATTGCGCATCTACGTGTTCGAATTCCGCGACGGGCAACTCATCCCGCACGACGGCGGCACGGGTGAGTTGCCGACGCGGTGTGGTGGTTGGTTCTGTCAGGAGCAGGGTACGTGCACGAACGGCACGTGCGCCGATGGGTACACGTGTTACGAGGGCATGTGTGTCGAGACGGCCGAGGACGTCTCGGCGATGTGTCCGGCGCCGGCGGGCTGTCAGTGTGAGATCGACGGCGTTGGCTTCCAGACGCGTGTCGCGTTCGTGGCGCGCGACCGCGACGACGACGGCCTCGCGGACCTGACGGTCGCGACGGAGATCCGCGCGGAGATGCTCTTGCACCTGACTTCGACGGCGCAGGTGGGTTCGATGTACGGCAGCGACTGCGAGTGCGGCCGTTACGGTCAGACCCCGAACGCAATCGCGATGGGTACGTTCGGCGGCGACGCCCCCGACCCGACGCGCCCGGACCTCTTCATCGGCGCCACGGGCGGGAGTTACCTGCGTTACGCGACGCGCCTGGAGAACGGCCGCTCGACGTTGCAGTGCGGCGGCGTCCGCTCGCTGCGCGACGGCATGTCGGTGCGCGACGTCGCGGCGGGTGCGTTCTCGTGCCCGATCAACGACCCGACCTGCAACGTCTACGACGACGTCTTCACGGTCGCCGCGAAGAACATCACCGGCGGCGGCCCGGACGATCCGGGCGTGGTGCGTCTGATCTACGGCTCCCCGGAGGACCTGAGCTCGGGCGACAACGACCCCCTGAAGCGCCCGGGCGTCCGCCTGTTGTTGGAGCCACGGGAGATCGACGGCCGCGACGAGCCCCGTGACCCCCAGCGCGTGCGCCTGGGTGACTTCAACGGCGACCAGCACCTCGACGCGGCGGTCCTGTACAGGACGAGCGGTGAGATGCACATCTGGCTGGGCGCGAGTAACGCGGCCCTGGGTGAGTCGGAGACGGGGATCGTCGTCGAAGAGTGCGCGGTCCGGAGATCGGACACGTGCTCACCGCTGTCGGAGTTCGCGGCGGGTGACTTCGACGGGAACCAGACGACGGACCTGGCGGTGGTGTGTAACGCATCGAACAACCCGACGCTGAGGTTCTTCTACCCCCAGCGGTGAGCATGCTCTCCGAACGCAACGATAAATCGATCTCGCTGAGAGCTGCCACCGCCGAGATCCTGCGGATCGCCCGCAACGAACGGCTCCAGCTCGCCGCGATCGAGAAGACGCTCGAACCGATGCTCCGCGTCGCGAAGCGCGCGCTCGCGGTGACACGGATCAGTGTGTGGATGGTCGAGGGGGAGGCCATGGAACGCATCGCGTCCGTCGGCGGTGACGACGGATCACCCGAGGCGCTCCCGGCGTCCGTCCCGGTCGTGGCGTGGCCTCACGTCGATCGCCTGAAGGTCGGTCACCCCGTGGCCCTCGAAGCGCCGGGCGCGGTGTTGGACGTACCCCTCGCTTCGGGCGGGCGGCTCCTCGGCGTCGTGCGCCACGAGACCGACGGCGGGGAACGCCACTGGTCGGACGACGAGCGGTTCTTCGCCGACTTCGTCGGGACGATCCTCCTCAATCCGATCGAGAGCGAACGACGCGTCCTCGCGGACGTCCGCGCGGAGTGGAGCGAAGCCCGCTACGCGCACCTCGTCGAGTCGCTGCCGGTGACCATCTACTCGTTCGACACACGCTCGGGTGTGCTGCAGTACATCAGCTCGAACATCGAGCAGCTCGGCGGGATGACGCGTGATGCGTGGCTGTCGTCCGGTGGGGTGAAGAAGTGGGTCGACTGCATCCACCCCGAAGACCGTGGTCCCGTCATCGAACGTTTTCGGGGCGCGCTCGAAGGCAAGTTCGATCCGGACGTGACCTACCGGCTGATGCTCCCGAACGGGCGTGAACGCGTCATCCGAGACCGATGTAACCTCGTGCTGGACGCGGACGGGGCCCCCGTCGCCCTCCACGGGATGCTCACGGACGTCACCGACGAACACATCGTGAAGCAGCAAAACGCCGAGCTCGCGCGACGGTTTCGTGCGGTGCTCGACAGCCCGGACCTCAACGCCGTGATGCTCGACGTGACCGGGAACGTCACGTTCGCCAACGCGGCGTTCGACCGGGTCGTCGGCGGCGAGGGTCTAGAGGGGCGCTCGTGGTTCGAGGTCGTCGTGCCCCCGAGCGACGTCGAGTGCGCGCGGAGTGCGTACGCGGAGCGCATCGTGGGTGGCGACATCCCGATGCGCGAGGAGGAGGAGATCCGAACCGCGTCCGGCGAGCTGAGGCGCTTTCTGTGGTCGAACGTCGTGCTTCGGGACGCACGCGGTGACCCGGAGGGACTCACGCGCCTCGGCGTCGATCTGACGGATCGTGACCGCGAGGAGGCCCGGCGCTACCACGCGCAGCGACTCCAGAGCCTCGGGATGCTCGCCGCGGGTGTCGCGCACGACGTCCGCAACACCCTCCAGGTCCTGAGCAACACCACCGAGGAGATCGCTGGGTTCGGCCTGGAGGATCTCGCCGAGGCGGTCGAGGACCAGCGAGCCGCGCTGGCCCAGGTGGAGAGCCTGACGAGCACGTTGCTCGCGTACTCGAAGAGCGGCACACCGGACGCTCAGATCGTGCAGGTCGACGAGCAGCTTCACCGCTCGGCACCGCTCCTTCGCCGCGCGGCGGCTGGCATCCCCCTCGAGCTCGACTTCGCCAGCGGCGCGCACGGCGTGCGGATCGACGCCACGCGTCTGCAACAAGTCGTGGTCAACCTCGTCACCAACGCCGTCCACGCGATGCAAGGGCGCGAAGGCGCCATCCGGGTGGCGACCTCCGTCGAACGGACGGGCCAAGAGACCTTCGTCCGCCTCGGCGTGCACGATGCGGGCGTCGGAGTTCCGCCGGAGACCATCGAGCGTATCTTCGACCCGTTCTACACCAGCAAACGCGACCGCGGGACGGGGCTGGGTTTGTCGATCGTCGCCGGCGTCGTGAAGGGCGCCGGGGGCACGGTGCGCGTGACGAGCGAGGTCGACGTCGGTACGGCCGTCGAGGTGACACTCCCCGTCGCCGAGCTCTGACGCGCTGACGACGCAGCCTCGGATCTGCGACCGTCGACGTGGGACCGGACTATCACGCTTCCGGGGCCGCTGACTCCAAGAGCCTCAGGTACGGGTCAAAGCTCCTCGTCTTCTTCCGGCTGCGTCGCTGTTGTTAGGGCACTCGCAACCATCCCGGAAGGGATCGCAACAACGCCAAGCCCAATCACCAGGACGACCGTCGTGAAGATTCTACCTCCCGCGGTGATCGGATACGCATCTCCGTACCCGACGGTCGTCAGCGTCACGATCGACCACCAGATACACGCGCCGATCGAGCCGAACACGTCCGGCTGCGCATCGCGCTCGCAGTAGTAGATGCCGACCGAGACGATGTAGATGAGGATCCCGCTCGTCACGAGGAACAGCGTCAGTTCGGCGCGCATCGAAACGAAGGCGCGTCGGAATCGCGCGACCGCCGATGTGTAGCGCGCGAGTTTGAGCAGTCGAACGAGTCGAAGCAGGCGCAGGATCCGAATCGAGCGAAGGTCCACGGCTGTGCCGAGAAAGAACGGTAGGATCGCCACCAGGTCGACGACTCCCCAGAAGCTGAACACGAATCCGAGCGCTCGTGGCGCCGCCCACAGACGCAGGAGGTACTCGAGCGTGAACGCTACAACCGTGGCGACTTCGAAGACCTGAAACGCCGCGCGGACGTCGGGTTCGAGTTCCGGCTCTGTCTCGACGACGAACGCGATCATCGAGGCAACGATGAGCGCTTGAAAGAAGAGGTCGAACAGCCGTCCGGTTGGACCGGTACCGTCGACGAGACGCCGAACCCGTGCGCGAAGCATCACTCCTGTGATCGCCGGTCTCGGCAGAGTGGGCCAACTAAATCCAACCTGTCCTCTCGTGCAGGTGCGATCGAGACGACGGCACCGTTACGATGCCGTAGTTCGTGTCAGTCTGGGTTGTTCTCACCGCCGCGATGGCTCTTGGAGCCTTTGGCTTCAGCATTCTCTACTTCCGGGCATCCGCTCGTGTTCGCGCTCTCGAAGTCGATCTGGAGAATCAGAGTCGTGCGCTGCAGGAGCACGTCTCGCAGGCACCCAAGGTCGCGCAGGCGTCCGGCGAAGCGGCCACGCTCGACGCGGTCCTTACGTCGAAGCGGAGCGAGTTGCAGGACATGGAGCGTCGACTCGATGAGCTACGCACGACGCTCGTGGCCGTGGAGGAGGAGCTCGAAGTCCAGTCCTTTGGCTTCTATCGCCCGACCTACGACTTCGACGACAGTAGCCAGTACAAGGCGCGTCTCGACGAGGTGCGCGCGGAGCAGAAGCGCCTCATCAAGGAGGGGAACGCGACCGAATGTCCGACGAACGTGGTCGTCGACGGGAGCGCGGCGCGTGGGCGCAAGATGGTGCGCGAGCAATCGAAGCTAATGCTCCGCGCCTTCAACGGCGAGTGCGATGCGGCCGTCACGAAGGTCAAGTACAACAACATCACGAAGCTGCAGAGTCGCGTCGAGAAGTCCTTCGATGCGATCAACACGTTGGGGGCCTCCAAGCAGGTCTCCATCACGAGCAATTATCTGCGCGCCAAGCTCGACGAGCTCCGCTTGGTTCACGAGCACCGCGAGAAGGTCGAGGAAGAGAAGGAGGTCCAGCGTGAGCTCCGAGAGCAGATGCGCGAGGAGCAGAAGGCCGAGAAGGAACTGAAGAGGGCGACCGAAGACGCTGAAAAAGATGAGCGATTGCGCCAGGAGGCGCTCGAAGCCGCGCGCGCCGAGCTCGCGGCCGCGACCGCGGAGCAGCACGAACGCCTACAGACTGCAGTGGCGAAGCTCGAGTCCGAGCTCAGCGCAGCGATTGACCGCAAGGCCAAGGCCATCGCACGCGCGCAGCTCACCCGCTCGGGTCACGTGTACGTCATCTCGAATATCGGTTCATTCGGCGATGGCGTCTACAAGATCGGTCTGACGCGTCGGTTCGATCCTCTCGTGCGCGTCAAGGAGCTCGGGGACGCATCCGTACCCTTCCCGTTCGACGTGCACGCCGTCATCTACAGCGAAGACGCTCCGGCCCTGGAAGCGGCGCTGCATCGCGAGTTCGATGCGCGCCGCGTGAACAAGGTGAACAACCGCAAGGAGTACTTCCGGGTCACGCTGGAAGAGATCCGCCAGGCTGTCGCGCGGCACTTCGGCATCATCACGTTCGTGCTCACGCCGGAGGCGGAGCAGTTTCGCAAGACACTCGCCATCGAAGAGGAAGCGACGCGGCCCGATGCGGTCGAGGTCGTCTGAGGTCGGCTGGGCGAGTCGACCAAGAGGAGGCAGCTATGGGACGACGTCGAGGGTTCTTTGCGGAGCTTGAGCGGGCCGGACGCGAGGCGGAGCGCGCTCAGAAGCGTCGGCAGCGTGAACTCGAGCGCGAGCGCCGAGACTTTGCGCGGGCGCGACAGGCGCAGGAGCGCGACCAGGCCAAGCGCGACGCCCGCTACGAGGTCAACGTCTACGAGAACCACATGTCCCTGCTGACGTCTGTGCACCAGGACGCAACGGCGCCGATCGTGTGGGATTCGGTGGCGTCCAGCCCGGCGCCCACGATGGCGAGCGTGAACACGACGGTGAGCGAAGAACTGAACGAGGCGATCCAGAGCTTCCGACCGACGGGCCTTCAAAAGCTGTTTGGTGGCGCCAAGAAGAAGCTCGCGCGAATGAACGCCGACCTTCAAGAAGCACTCGCGACGGAGGATGCTCAACGCCGCCGCGTGGGAGAAGAGCACCGGGCGGCGCTCGAGGACTGGCAGTCCACCGTCGAGCTCGCCCGTGGCGTTCTCGCAAAGGACACCGACGCCTACAACCGGGTGATCGATGAGACGGAGGCCTTGCAGGAACTCACCGACCTCGGGTGTCGCCTCGCGGTCTCATGGCACGACAGCGACATTGCCGTCGTCACGCTCGACATTCAGGGGTCGGAAGTCGTCCCGACCCAGGTGAAGTCACTGACCAAGGCCGGCAAGCTCTCCACGAAGAAGATGCCGCAGGGGCTCTTCTGGGAGACTTACCAAGACTTCGTTTGCGGTGCGGCGCTACGCGCCGCTCGAGAGCTGCTCGCGGTGCTCCCCATCGAGACCGTCCTGTCAAACGTAACGACCTCGATGCTCAACACCGCGACCGGGCACGAAGAGCCCCGCGTGATTCTGTCGGTCTTCTGCGTCCGGGCCCCGATGAGTCGCATCAACTTTGTCCGGGCCGATGCCTCCGACGTGGTTTCGACGTTCGTCCACGCGATGCGGTTCAAGCGCAGCAAAGGGTTGGAGCCCGTTGTTGCGCTCGACCCCGCGCAGTCCAGCGTCGTCTTGTCGCCCTGAGACGCTCTTTTGGTGAGGTGAGCACTTCGTAGGCCGACGGTCGCTGGCGGCCGAGGCGGAATGACTACCAGCACTCGGGTTCTCCCCTCAGGTCGTGCTTATCCATCAACGAATAGTAGATGCGCTCGGGAGATTCGAAGGCGTCGAGCCGCCACACGCACGCACCCTTGGGTCTCGCCGAGCGCGCTTCGAATGATCTCGCGCTGGAACGAAGCCATGGCCTCGCGATACGAACCTGATGAGCCCGTCGCGCTCCTCTGAGCGCCGGCCAGGTGACGCGGCTCGATCCCCTCTGCGCCGTCGCCATGCGCGCGAACAAGCGCAGCACCCCCAGCGCGTTCTCCAGTTCGCGAACGTTGCCAGGCCAACTCTGCGCCATGAGCCAGCACGTCGCACGCATCGACAGCGGAAGCGGCTGAATCCCGAAAGCGTCGGCGTGCCGACCAACGAGTTCCGCCGAAAGCTGTGGAATATCGCCGATCCGATCGAATAGCGGAGGGAGTCGAATCGGAAATGCGTTGAGTCGAAAGAAGAGATCCTCCCGGAAGCGCCCGGTGTGAGTTCCGGAAATTCTGGCCGGTCGCGTTCCGGAAAATCTGGCCGATCGGAGGCTGAGGCTTCCGGGGATAAACCCGACGTCCCCGGCGCTGCGAAGCGCGGAGGGCGAGCGAAGGATGCACGGCCAGATGAAGAGACATGAGGTCCAACTGCTCCGTTCAGCGGGGCACAAGCAGCGAGAGGTCGCGGAGAGTGTGTCGGAGCGCTCGGTTCGTCGGATCGAAGGCGAGGAGCGGGTCGAGGGCTTCGACGACGCCAGCGCGGTTCGGAAGCGTGGCGTTGGGCGCCCGTCGAAGGTCGCGGCGTTCGAGGGGACGGTCGCAGCGTGGCTGGAGAAGGACCCCGACGTGATGACGTTGGAGCTCCTGAGGCGCGCTCGCGAGGACGGGTACGAGGGCGGCAA
>JAVJQW010000061.1:0-356767 GCA_040218735.1 Deltaproteobacteria bacterium | reverse complement strand
CTGATGAGTGGGGTGACCCGTGGAGCTTCGACCCAACGCCCCGCCAATGCGACGCGCTGCCCAGGCTCCCACTCCGCTCCGACATCGGGCGCGGCGACCTCGGTTCGGCTTGCCGGGCGACCGTCCGGCGCGGGGATCGCGTTGCGACGCTCGGCAGTACCTGGGTGCATCGGCGGGGCGGTCCGGCTGTCGGAATCGCCGCGCCCGATGTCTGCGCTCCGCTCGACGAGTTGCCCGATCCCAACGGCAGCGTCGTCGTGATCTCGTGCTGATGTGAAGTCCTACAAACCGTGGTCGCCGATGCAGTCGCATCTCCTTCCGCCGTCGCCATCGGACTGGTTGCCCGACGGCCACCTCGCCTACTTCATCTTGGATGTCATCGCTCCATTTGAAGCGCTTCGCGAAGTCCGCTCAGGAGATCGTTCTGGGTCATGCAAGACAGGTTGCAAGGGTCCGGGCTCACGCATCGAAGGTATCATCGAGCCCTCGAAACGCGATTCGGCACGGAGCGAGGAGGACGGTCTGCGAACCGCGAGGACGCGCAAGACTGACCGTCAGCGCCGCAAGACTGTCCAAGCTCGAAAACTTCGAAACGGACTGCGTTCGTCGAGGAGATGGCCCGGACGGGGCCTCCAATTCCGTCAACCCCCAAGAGAGAGAAAGAAACCTCTTCCGCAACTCAACTTGCGCGACCGCCCATTCCCCCTACCCAGCCGGCGAATCTCACCGGTCCATCGCAGCCCTCGACCGGCGCCGGCGCAATCATCCGACCCTCAAATCCAATGGTCTCGTGAACGCGTCGAAGGCGGCTTGGGTTACTCGCGGGCAAAGCCGCGAAGATCCACCTGGGGGATGACCGCGCAGCGAGCGCGACGTGGGGAGCATGGCGAGTGTCGCCGACCATCGAGCGGAGTCGACCGCCGTCCTCCAGCCTACGTGGAGCGCGGGCCGTGGGCCGGCGGGGGCACTCCAGTGTCGGGCGATGGTTCCAAGGTGCGTCGGGCGCGTCATTCTCCGCCTTCGGCCTTTACAGGTGGCCAGATCTGCCAGGTGAACGGCGTTGGGCCCAAGAGCGTGTGTCGGATAGCCGGGGGGCCGTTCGCCGCTCTCCGGCCGGCCAGCCGGCCTGCGGCGTCCTCGGCGACGTAAGCGCGCGGTCATCGAACCGCGTCGGCGGCGGGCTTAGGCTCGGGTTCATGAAGTCGCCCTTCAACCTGACGAACCTCCTCGCCGCCTGTGAAGGTCGGATCGCGTTTGGTGCGCTGTTCGGGCTCGGGGCGGAGGCCCTCGCTCGGCTCGAGGCGCTGGCCGAGGCGGCCTCGTTCGAGGGGCGCCATGCGCAGGCGGCGGAGATCTTCGAGGTGTTGTCGGTGTTCGCGCCGGAGCGTCCCGACCACCTGCTGTCGCGGGCGAGAGCCGAGGCTTCGGCGGGACGACCGAACGTGGCGATCGCCTGCCTCAACCGCTACCTCGCGCGCGAGGGTGTCGACGCGACGCCGGCGCTCGCGCTGCGTGCCGAGCTGCGTGACCCAATCGATCCGATGGGGGCGGCCGCCGACCGTGCGTCGGCACGCGCGCTCACGAACCCCGTCGCCTACGCCTGAGCTTCTTCGAAGTACGCCTTCACTTCGGGTTTGAGCCAGAAGATGAGGAGCGGGATCGAGAACGGCCACGTGCAGCAGCTCGTGCACGACCAAGCGATCAGCACGATGTAGACGATCCACTTCGCCTTGCTCCGCTGCATGAACCACGGAGCGAGGTTCCCGATCCCGAACACGACGCCCATCCCCGCGACCAACACGGCCTGGCCGAGGAACATCCACCGCGGGGTGTCGTCGGGCGGCACGTCGATGAAGAACATCGCGCCGCCCACCGGGATGAGGCACAGGTTCATCAGCGCCATCACCGTCGTGTAGATCTTCGCCCAGACGAGCACGCCGGGCTCGGCCGCGGGAGATGCAGGGGACGTGTGCGCAGGCGGGTCGAACGGTGACGTCACGACGCCATGGTGCGACCTCGACCGAGGTTTTCACAACGTCTGTACGGACCGTCGGTCGGCACACATGGATCATCGAGTCCACATACGTAGGCGGCTGGAAGGGCGCTGCCGTCAGGTTTGGTCAGGGTGGACGCGATGGGACGATCGATCGCGCGAATGCTCGGGACGTGGATGGTGATGGCGCTGGCGGCGTGTGTGCCGGAGGGCCGGGATCTGTCGGACGTCGGGGACGGCGCCGACCGCATGCTCTCGGCGGAGACGCTCGCGACGCACGTCGATGGCGACTACGTGACGCTCGCGGCGGAGCTGGAGGCGGAGGGGCCGCAGCGGGTGGTGGCGCTCGTCGCGCTCGGCGCGCCGGGTGAGGCGCCACGCTTCGAGGCGCGGGCGCGGCTCGACGGCGTCGCGATCGGATCGTGGGCGCCGCTCGAGGTCGTGTGGAGCGAACGGGATCAGCACGTGGTGCGCATCGATCTCGCGGACGCCGATGCCGTCGATCTGCGCTTTTCGCGGGCGTCCCTCGAGGTGGTGTCGACGTTGCGCTGGGCTTCGGTGGTCCCGCCGACGGAGGTGCCCGAGCCCGCGATCGAGACGACGGCGAGCGGTCTGCGCGCGGAGCTGTCCGGGCTGTCGATCGTGACACGCGCGCAGTGGGGGGCGGCGTCGCCCCGGTGCAGCATGGCGTCGAACCCCAGCAAGTATCGGATGGCGATTCACCACACCGAGGGGGCGTCTTCGGATCCGACCCGACAGCTCCGCGGGATCCAGGCGTTCCACGCGAACAAGGGCTGGTGCGACGTCGGGTACCACTTCCTGATCGATGTCGACGGCACGATTTACGAAGGCCGCGAGCTGTCGCGCCGAGGGGTCCACGCGGCGAACAACAACACCGGCAACATCGGGATCTCGCACATCGGCAACTTCCACAACCTGACGCCCCCGGCCGCGATGTTGGCGAGCACGGCGCGGCTGGTGGAGCGCCTGTCGTCGATCTACGGGATCGATCTGACGAGGTCGGCGATCAAGGGGCACCGCGAGTACTCCAGCACCGACTGCCCGGGGAGCCGCCTGTACCCGCGCATGGCCTCGATCGTCAGTGACGCCCAGGCCCTCCGCGGTGGCGCGGGTGGAGGAACGCCGCCGCCGTCGGGGGGCAGTTGCACCCACAGCTTCGGCGGGCAGTACGCCGACGGCGCGTGCTCGGCGGACTACCAGTGCTGCGGCGGTACGTGGCGAACGCAGAGCAGCGGGTGCGGCGCCTGTGTCTGCACGGAGACGAGCGGTCAGACCGGATGCTCGGCGCCGACGCCGCCCCCGGCCCCGCCGCCCACGCCGCCTTCGACGGGGGCCAGCTGCACGCACAGCTTCGGCGGTGTGTACGGGCACCTCGGCTGCTCGGCGGACTACCAGTGTTGCGATGGCACGTGGCGAACGCAGGCGGGCGGCTGCGGGACGTGCGCGTGCACGGAGACGAGCGGGCAGTCGGGGTGCAACGCGCCGCCCCCGCCGCCGCCGTCCGGGCAGAGCTGCGCGCACAGCTTCGGTGGCGTCTACGGGCACCTCGCGTGCTCGACGAGTTACCAGTGCTGCGACGGGGCGTGGCGCACACGAACGAACGGCTGCGGGACGTGCACCTGCGAGGAGGGGACCGGCGCGCAGGGTTGCGGGGGGCAGGGCGCTCCGCCGATGTCGACGATGCCGCACGCCGGCCTCACGCTCGGCGGATCGCAGATCCCGCGGCAGGGGCTGGCGAACCCGACGCTGAATGCGACGCTCGGCGTCGCGACCGAGCCGCTCGGCACCGTCATGACGCATCAGGGGTTGTCGTGGGTGCGGGGCCGGATGAGCTGGTTCGGCGGGCCGAACGACAGCGGGGTGTCGTCGACGGAGACCGGCGCGATCACGGGCGAGCGCTTGCGCAGCCTCAACAGCCCGACGAACCCGAGCGCGAGCACGCTTTCGTCGCGGCCGGAGGACTACTACTTCGTCGCGATGCGGTGGGCGTACTCGCCGAATAGCGTCTCGTTCTGGCGCCGGCAGCGCTTCGTGGTGATGAACCCGTCGACGGGGGCGACGCTCGTCGCGCGCGCCGTGGACTGGGGCCCGCACACTCGAACGGGGCGGGTGATCGATCTGTCCCCGCAGGCGCGGACGGATTTGGGGGTGACGACGGACGACGACGTGCTGATCGCGTTCGCGCCCGAGGGGACGCCGCTCGGCGTGGTGCGCTAGGCCGTTGACGCACGCCCGCTCCGCGGGAGCGCTCGGCACAGTCTGCGGACCCGCCGCTCCGCGCCGGGCCCCAGCCTAGCTGAAGACGTCGTCGAGGCGCTCGGCGGTGAGGACGCGGAGCGTCCAACGCTCGAGGGTCGACAGGGGCGCGGCGTCGATGCGCTCGAGCGCGGCGGCGTCGAGGGGGCCGAACCGCAGCGTGAGGAGTTGTCGCAGCGTGGCGGCGACGCCGCGGCGGGCTTCCTCGCGGGCTTCCTCGCGTCCGGCTACGAGGCCTTGCTCGCGGCCTTGCTCGCGGCCTTCCTCACGTCCGGCTTCGAGGCCTTGCTCGCGGCCTTCCTCACGTCCCGCCCGCAGGCCCTGCTCGCGCCCTTCTTCTCGGCCTCGCTCGACGAGGCGGTCGTACAAGCTCATCGCGGTCATCTCGACCTCCCGGTCGGCTTCGGCCGCCGCCTCGATGATCCTCGAGGCGGCGCCCTTCGTCATGCTCAAATGATAACGCACCAACGCGCGCAGTGGATCCTGCTTCTCCAGCGGCCGAAGCGCCCGGAACATCGCGATCCACGCGGCGTCGCGCTCGGTCGCTGGGGAGCCCCGCGCACGCAGCGACCACAGCACCAGCCGCAGGAACGGTAAGGGCACGCGCGCCGCGATGGCTTCCTCGCTGGCGGCCGCGAGGTCCGCGACCACGTACTCGAAGTCCACGGCGGACCGAGCGAACGGCGCCCAAGTCTCCTCGCTCAGGCCGTACAGCTCCGAGAACCGCCGCGGCGCCCGCCACGGCCGAAGCGCATTGCTCAACACGACGGGCACGATCAGCGGCAGGTGCTCCCCCACCTTCGCGAACGTCCACAGCCGCACCATGTACCTCAGCAGGCGCAGCGCCATCCGCCGCGGCGAGGTCGACTGGTGCTCGTGGAGCAGCCAGACGACCACGGACGATCCCTCGGCCGTCATCGGGACCGCGTAGACGAAGTCGCCGATCGTCTTCTTCAGCTCCGCGTCGATCAGCGACGGATCCAGCAGCGTCAGGCGAGACAGGTCGAGCCGCCGCGCGAGGTGCTCCGGGAGGAACGCCTCCATCACGGCAGCCGCGTACTCGGGCAGACCGAACACGTACCGGAAGAGGTGGTCATGGGGCTTGGTCGCCACGGCGCGCACGACTCCACGCGCCGTGCCAGGCGTAGCCGCACCGCGGCGGACCTACGAAGTCCGAAACGTCCGTTCGTCCGACGCTCGGTGTTCGAAAATCGGACGCGGCTCAGAAGCCGCCGTCGAGGAAGTCGTCCTCGTAGGACTTTTCGAGCCGGTCCTTCTCACCCGGGCGGAACGCGAGCGCGAGATCGAGCCCCACGATGATCGCCGACGCCTCGACGAAGTTGAACGACACGAACAGCGCCGGGTCGAAGATGTCCGCGATGTGGAAGCGCACGCCGGGCGTGACGAGCAGCGGCGGGGCAATCTCCCCGTCGCCCGCGATCTGGGGCGTCGCAGCAACCTCCAGATAGGGCTCGACGGATCCCAGCGTCGCGCCGACGCGGCCGGCGGCCGAGAGCAGGATCGCGGTCCCGCCTCCGCCTTCGAGGTAGAACGCCGGCACCAAGCCGAGCTCGGCGGCCGCGAAGAACCGGGGCGTCCGGTACGCCGCATAGCCGCGCGCGCGGAACGAGAACAGGTCCGGCACGTAGAGCATGGGCTCGTACGCACGAAGCGCGGCGACCAGCCCGTTGCCCACGTTCTTGCCGGCGACGGGCAGGTACACGTCGAGGCCTCCGCCGAAGTCGAAGCCCTCGGCGTGATCGCCCGAGGTCCCGGCCCACGTGAACCCCGCCGTGATGTTCCCCACCGTGCCGTCGGACGCGTCGATCGCAAACGGGAGCGTCGCTGAGAGCGCCATCCCGTCGGTCAGACGAAACTGCACCTTGCCCTCCACCGCGTAGCCCGTCTTGTTCGCAAACACGGCCCGCGAAGTCAGATGGAGGCGCGTCAGACCGATCGGATCCAACAGCTCGGTCGACCATCCCACCGCGGGACGCGGCGGGGCCTTGGGCTTGTCACTCTGCGCGTGGGCCGGGGTCGCCGTGGTGAAGCAGACCGAGAGCAGCACGACACCCGCCCACGGAGCGTGTTCGTTCACGCGTCCGAGTATTTCACGGACCCAAGGCGTCAGCTATGTCCTCGACTTCGGTTGTGTGGTTTCTTGATGGAATGCGGCTGCTCCCCATCGTCGTCGTGGCTACGTCCGTGCTGGTTGGGTGCGGCCGTCGGCCATGTGGGGAAGGTACCGAGGCCGGCCCTCGGGTTCGCCTCGACGTCGCGCTCGACAGCTGCAACGCGGCGCCCGTCGCGGTCCTTCGGGGGCTGGTCGGCGTACCTCGCAACGCGCGCGTCGAGCTCGACGGCTCGATGAGCGCCGACCCGAACGACGAGCCGTTGACGTTCAGCTGGGCGCTCGACGCTCCGAGCGGGAGCGCCGCGACGCTGGAGGTCATGGACGACACGGCTGCGTTCATTTCGGACGTCGAAGGTGAGTACACCGCGAAGCTCGTCGTCAGCGATGGTGAGCTCGCGTCGGAGGCCACCACCGTCATCACGGCGCGCAACTTCGCCCCGACGGCGGATGCCGGCGAAAACTTCCTCGTGCCGGAGGGCGCACTGGCTCACCTCAGCGGGCGCGGGAGCTCGGACCCCGACCAGGACCCCCTCACGTACCGGTGGGAATTCGTGCTGCGGCCAGACCGCAGCCAGGTCGCGCTCGATGATCCCCAAAGCCCCGAGCCGATGTTCACGCCGGACATCCCGGGCTTTTACGAACTCTCGCTGGTGGTGAGCGACGGCGAGCTGTCGAGCGATCCGGATTCGGTTCGCGTGGGGTACGCGGTCTCCGCCACGCCGCCGACCGTGGACGCGGGGCTCGATCTCGTCACGGGCCCGGGGAACGTCGTACGCCTCCAGGCGACGGCTTCGGACGTCGACGGCGATCCGTTGACCTTCGATTGGACGTTCGCGGTGATCCCTCCGGGGAGCCAGGCCGCCTTCGTGGACCCGACCGTCGCGAGCCCGGCCTTCACACCGGACCTGGTCGGGGTGTTCGAGGCGAGGGTGACCGTATCGGATGGCTTCTACAGCGCCGCCGATTCCGTTCGGGTCGTGGTCGAAGAGGAGGCGGGTTCGATCTCCACGGAGCGGTGCCGCAACGGCGCCGTCAATACATTCATTCTGAGGGGCGACATCGACAATAGTGATCCACCGGACCCCGACAACACGGACCCGATCCACCCTGGCTTCGTCGAGATTACGTCGGCCGACTTCAGCGGTCGCTGCAGGGTGTCGACCTCGACGGGCACCGCCTGTGACTTCCTGAGGTTCTCGGTGGATCCGACCGACGACGGACAGGGACTGTGGTGGAACGTCACGCTGGGAACGAACCAGCTCGGCGTCGAGCTCGCCCCCGGCCAATACACCGACGCGATGCGAGCATCCTTCGCCGATCCGGGGCACCCTGGTCTCGACGTCTCGGGCGATGGTCGGGGATGCAACATGCTGTCGGGCGCGTTCACCATCGACACAATCGTGACCACGACGGTGGCTGTGGGCGGTGAGGTGGAGGTCGACGAGCTCACGGCGAGCTGGGTTCAGCACTGCAACTTCAGGCCGGCGGCCCTCCACGGGTGTGTTCATTACAAGAGGGCGCCGTAGGGCGTCTGTGACCTCGGACGAGTCTCCGATTTCGGCGTCGCAACCCGGGCGGGCAACATGCCGCCCGCCATGCGTAGACTCTTCCTGGTCCCGCTACTCCTGACCGCCTGCGTCGAACAGGCCCCGGTCGAGTCCAGCCGATCCGTCGAATCAACCCGGGCCGTCGCATCAACCCGGGCCGGCATCATCAACGGCGCCGCCTGCACGATCGCGGACGAGCCGACCAGCGTCGCCCTCCTGGCCGAGGGGGAGATCGACCTCGGCGGCTTCGGCAGCTTCCCGGTGAAGACCGTCGTCTGTACGGGGACGCTCATCGCGCCCGACGTGGTCCTCACCGCGGCCCACTGCATCGATCCCACCGCGATCGCCGGCGGGTTCGGGACGCCGCGCGACTTCGTCTACTCGGTGACGTTCGAGCCCGACCTGACCGGGCTCGCCTCCGGTCAGAGCATGACGTTCCCGGCCGACGCCATCGAGGCCACCGCGGTGGTCTTCCACGAGGGCTTCGACCTCGAGTCGACGGCGATGGTGAACGGCCCGGGCAAGTTCGACGACGTGGGCCTGATGTTCCTGTCGCGCCCGCTCATGGACGTGGACCCGGAGATCGTGATCACCGCCGACGAGGCCGCGGAGCTCGTCACGGGGGCCGAGGTCGCGATCGCGGGTTGGGGCCAGCAGACCATGGAGGGCGGCAACATCTTCATGCCGCCCCCCGCCGGCACCGTCGGCGCCAAACACTGCGCCGAGTCCTTCATCAACGAGGTCGGGCCCCACGAATTCCAGGTCGGCGGGGACCAGACGACGTCCCGCAAGTGCCACGGCGACTCCGGGGGCCCGAGTTACATGCACGTCACCTCGGGGATGTGGCCGGGGCGCCGGGTCGTCGGCATCACGTCCCACGCCTACGACCAGAGCGACTGCGCCAAGGGGGGCATCGACACACGGGTGGACGCCTACCTCGACTGGATCGACGACCGGATGCAGGCCGCCTGCGCCGACGGCACCCGTACTTGGTGCGACGTGCCCGGCATCCTCCCCCCGGACTTCGGGACGGCGCCGCCGCCCCGCGATGGGGGACCAGCGCCCGTGGACGCCGGCTTCGTCGACGCGGGCACCGGCTCCGGTGGATCCGGCGGCGGGGGAGGCGGCGGCGGGAGCCTCCGCGACGACGGCTGCACGTGTGTCGCGATGCCCGCCGAGGGCCTCGGTGGGGCGGGGATCTTCGCGGTCGTGGTGGGGCTCTGCCTCGCCGGACGACGGCGGCGGTGACAAACCGAAGGTCGGTGTCGATTGGGCCTTGACCCGCCCGCCGACTTTTGATTTATGCGCGCTTCCACCGCGGGTACGTGACCGACCCACAACGGGATCGGGATCGTTTTCGAGGTGCAAAGGAGGTGCTGGCGACACACTGAGGATTCGATCCGGACGGATATCGTCTTCGCGAGCTTCGCCCTGAAGCGCGTGGGGAAATGATCGTCACTTCAGAACCCTCAGCCGGACGAGACACTCGAACCGACCCCAGGTGCAAAGCGTGCGCGCAGTTATACCTGAGGCGGTAGCCAAAGCGGCTCGGTCACGACCGTGACCCCCCGCGGCTGACGAAACGTACTCCCGAAGAGTCACCAACACACCTGAAACGAAGAACCATCGAGCCCTCGTAGGCCTCGTAAGGACGAGGCGAGGGGGCGCGAACGGATCGACGGATACGTATCTCTTCTCGTCGAGGAGGGCGCGTGAGGCCGTCGGTCTTGGAGTTGAGCGGATGCCGACGATCAACCAGCTGATTCGGAACGCCCGGAACGAGCCGAAGGTCAAGACCAAGAGCCCGGCGCTCAAGAACTGCCCGCAGCGCCGTGGCGTTTGCGTGCGTGTCTATACCGCCACGCCCAAGAAGCCGAACTCGGCGCTCCGCAAGGTGGCGCGTGTTCGTCTGACGAACGCCATCGAAGTGACGGCGTACATCGGCGGCGAGGGGCACAACCTCCAGGAGCACTCGGTGGTCCTGGTGCGCGGAGGTCGTGTGAAGGACCTCCCGGGTGTCCGCTACCACATCGTGCGTGGCGCGCTGGACGCGTCGGCGGGCGAGGGCCCGTCGAACACGAACAAGCTCAAGCGCAACAAGGGCCGCTCCAAGTACGGCGTGAAGAAGGCGAGGTAGTCAGATGGCACGGCGTCGCGAAGCTCCCAAGCGGAAGCTGCTCCCGGATCCCAAGTACCACGATCGTCTGGTGACGAAGTTCATCAACGCGATCATGAGCGACGGCAAGAAGTCGACCGCCGAGCGCATTTGCTACGGCGCGTTCGACATCGTCGCGAACAAGAACACGGACGACGACCCGCTCCAGGTCTTCAAGAAGGCCCTGGAGAACGTGAAGCCGCGCATCGAGGTGAAGTCTCGGCGCGTCGGTGGTGCGACCTTCCAGGTCCCGATCGAGGTTCGGCCGGAGCGCCGCACGTCGCTCGGGATGCGCTGGCTCATCACCTACAGCGAGAAGCGCGGTGAGAAGACGATGCGCGAGAAGCTCGCGGGCGAGATCCTCGACGCCGCCGCTGGCCGTGGCGCCGCGGTGAAGAAGCGCGAAGAGACGCACAAGATGGCGGACGCGAACAAGGCGTTCGCGCACTTCCGCTGGTAGCTCGAACCCCCTGAACCGAAAAGGACCCTAGTCGACCCCTCGAGAACGTCATGGCTGCCGCAGCACAAGCGATTCCGCTCGCACGCGTTCGGAACATCGGCATCATGGCGCACATCGATGCCGGTAAGACGACCACGACCGAGCGGATCCTGTTCTACACGGGTGTGGAGCACCGCATGGGCGAGGTCCATGACGGCGCGGCGACGATGGACTGGATGGTTCAGGAGCAGGAGCGCGGCATCACGATCACGAGCGCCGCGACGGCGTGTTCCTGGCGTGACCACCGGATCAACATCATCGACACGCCCGGCCACGTCGACTTCACCATCGAGGTGGAGCGGTCGCTGCGCGTGCTCGACGGCGCGGTCGCGGTGTTCGATGCGGTGAGCGGGGTCGAGCCGCAGTCGGAGACGGTGTGGCGTCAGGCCGACAAGTACAGCGTTCCGCGGATCTGCTTCATCAACAAGATGGACAAGACGGGCGCCGACTTCGACAAGGCGGTCGACTCCATCCGCAAGCGGCTCGGCGCGGTGCCGGTGCCGGTGCAGCTCCCGATCGGGGCCGAGGACCAGCTCAAGGGCGTCATCGACCTCATCGAGGAGAAGCAGATCATCTGGGACGCCGAGACCCTCGGCGCGAAGTTCCACGTCGAGGCCATCCCGGCCGACCGCGAGGACGAGGTGACAGCGGCGCGTGATGCGCTGTTCGACGTCGTCGCGGAGTGTGACGAAGAGGTCGAGCGCAAGTACCTCGAGGGTGAAAAGGTCACCCCGGACGAGCTCCGCCGCGCGGTGCGTGCCGCGTGTCTGCAGCTCAAGGCGTTCCCCGTCCTCTGTGGCTCCGCCTTCAAGAACAAGGGCGTGCAGCCGCTCCTCGACGCGACGGTCGACTACCTCCCGTCGCCGGTCGAGGTGAAGAAGCTCGAGGCCGACCGCGTGGGTCGCGAGGACGAGACGGTCCTCATCGAGCCGGATCCCAAGGGCCCGTTCGTCGCCCTGGCGTTCAAGATCATGGCCGACCAGCACGTCGGCAACCTGACCTACCTCCGCATCTACTCGGGCAAGCTCGAGGCGGGGACGGCGCTGTACAACGCGAGCAAGGGCAAGAAGGAGCGCATCGGTCGCATCCTCCGCATGCACGCGAACAAGCGCGAGGACCTCACCGAGGTCTCGGCCGGCGCGATCGTCGCGGTGGTCGGCCTCAAGTACACGACGACGGGCGACACGCTCTGCACCAACGACAACCCGGTGCTGCTCGAGTCGATCGAGATTCCGAAGCCCGTCATCACCATCGCGATCGAGCCGAAGACGAAGGCGGACCAGGAGAAGCTCTCCGCGTCCCTCGCGAAGCTCGCGATGGAGGACCCGTCGTTCTCCGTGAAGACGGACGAGGAGACGGGGCAGACGCTCATCGCGGGTATGGGCGAGCTGCACCTCGAGATCATCGTCGACCGCCTCCGTCGGGAGTGGAAGGTCGATGCCAACATCGGTCGGCCGCAGGTGGCCTACCGAGAGACGGTGACCAAGAAGACCAAGGTCGAGCACCGCTTCGTGCGGCAGTCCGGTGGTCGTGGTCAGTTCGCGCACGTCGTCCTGGAGATCGAGCCGGGCGAGCGCGGCGAAGGGATCACCTTCGAGAGCAAGGTCACCGGTGGCGCCATTCCGAAAGAGTTCATCCCGGCCGTCCAGCGCGGCTTGGAGGAGGCGGCATCCGAAGGCGTGCTCGCCCACTTCCCGGTGGTGGACGTTCGCGCAACGCTGCTCGACGGCAGCTACCACGAAGTGGACTCTTCGGAGCTTGCGTTCAAGGTCGCGGGCTCGATGGGATTCAAGGAGGCCGTAAAGAAGGCCGCCGCGATCCTGCTCGAGCCGGTGATGCTGGTCGAGATCACGACGCCCGATGACTATTGCGGCGATGTGATCGGCGATCTCAACGCTCGACGCGGAAAGGTGTCGGGCATGGATCCCCGTGGGGGGATTCAGGTGGTGAGGGCGGACGTGCCCCTTTCGACGATGTTCGGCTACGCGACGGATCTCCGCTCGCGTACGCAGGGGCGCGCCACGTTCTCGATGAAGTTTGGATTCTACAACCCCGTACCTTCGCACATTGCGGAGGAGGTGCTTGCGAAGGCTCAAGGGCGCCTATAGCGCTTCGAGCCAACCCAAGCCGCGTCTCGCCGCGGCAGTGATGGAGTGGGAACAAGATGGCCAAGGAAAAATTCGAGCGAAAGAAACCGCACGTGAACGTGGGCACGATCGGCCACGTCGATCACGGCAAGACCACGTTGACGGCGGCGCTCACGAGCGTTGCGGCGGCGAAGGGCTGGGCGAAGCGCCTGTCCTACGACGAGATCGCGAAGGCTTCGGCGTCGCAGGGCCGTCGTGACCCGACGAAGATCCTCACGATCGCCACCTCGCACGTCGAGTACGAGAGCGAGAACCGCCACTACGCGCACGTCGACTGCCCCGGGCACGCCGACTACATCAAGAACATGATCACCGGCGCCGCGCAGATGGACGGCGCGATCCTGGTCGTGTCCGCGGTGGACGGCCCGATGCCGCAGACGAAGGAGCACATCCTCCTCGCGCACCAGGTCGGCGTTCCGCGCATCGTCGTCTTCCTGAACAAGGTCGACCTCGTCGACGACGAAGAGCTCCTCGACCTCGTCGAGCTCGAGGTCCGCGAGCTCCTCTCGAAGTACAAGTTCCCGGGCGACGACTGCCCCGTGATCCGCGGTTCGGCGCTCGCGCCGTACACCTCGGAGGGTGTGGAAGGTCAGGAGCCGATCCTCGAGCTGCTGAACGCGCTCGACACGTACATCCCGGAGCCCGCGCGCGACGAGGACAAGCCGTTCCTCATGCCCATCGAGGACGTGTTCTCGATCTCGGGTCGTGGCACGGTCGTCACCGGTCGTATCGAGCGCGGCATCATCACCGTGGGTGAGAAGGTCGAGATCATCGGCATCAAGGACACGTCCACGACGACGGTCACCGGCGTCGAGATGTTCCGGAAGCTGCTCGACAAGGGCATCGCCGGCGACAACGTCGGTTGCCTTCTGCGTGGCATCGACAAGGAGTCGGTGGAGCGAGGTCAGGTCCTGGCGAAGCCGGGCTCGATCAACCCGCACACCAAGTTCAAGTGCCAGGTCTACATCCTGAACAAGGAAGAGGGCGGCCGTCACACGCCGTTCTTCAAGGGCTACCGGCCGCAGTTCTACTTCCGCACGACGGACGTCACCGGTTCCATCACGCTGCCCGAGGGCACCGAGATGGTGATGCCGGGTGACAACGTCGCGATGGACGTCGAGCTCATCTGCCCGATCGCCATGGACAAGGGCATGAACTTCGCGATTCGCGAGGGTGGCCGCACCGTCGGCGCCGGCGTGGTCGAGGAGATCTTCGAGTAAGAAGATCGATTGTCCTGACGAACACGGCACTCCGCGTCCGCGCGGGGTGCCGTACTTCAGGAGTCACTGCGCCTCAGGGAACAGCGACCTTCGGGATTTCATTGGAGAGAGATTGGGATGGCAGCGAAGCAGAAAATCCGCATCCGTTTGAAGGCCTACGATCACCGGCTCCTCGATCAGGCCGTGGCGGAGATCGTCGAGTCCGCGCGTCGGACCGGCGCCCAGGTGGCTGGACCCATCCCGCTGCCCACGCGCATCAACCGGTACACGGTTCTCCGTGGACCGCACGTGGACAAGAAGAGCCGCGAGCAATTCGAGATTCGGACGCACAAGCGTCTCGTCGACATTCACGACCCGACCCCGCAGACCCTGGACGCGCTGATGAAGCTCGACCTGTCCGCGGGCGTGGACGTGGAGATCAAGAGCTAAGAGGGCGACCATGAAGTACGACGTCGTCAACACGGAGGCCGGCAAGGCGGGAGACATCGAGCTCGATGACTCCGTCTTCGGCGCGGTCGTCCGAGAGCACCTCTTCTGGGAGGTCGTCAAAATGCAGATGGCGAACCGGCGCGCCGGTACGCACAGCACGAAGACGGTCTCCGAGGTTCGTGGCTCCGGCGCGAAGCCGTACCGGCAAAAGGGTACGGGCCGCGCGCGTCACGGCACGAAGCGGGCGATGAACATGAAGGGCGGTGGCGTGGTCCACGGACCGCGTCCGCGCGACTACAGCTACCAGCTGCCCAAGAAGATGGTGCGCGCTGCGCTGCGCTCCGCGCTGTCGCTGCGGGCTCAGCAGGGCACGCTGCACATCATCGACGGTTGGAAGCCCGGCACGCCGAAGACGAAGGACGCCGCCGCCGTGCTGGCTCGCTTCGACACGGACAAGGCGCTCGTGGTCGACAGCTCGGCCAACGAGGGCTTGGCGCGCTCGGTGCGGAACCTCGAGAAGTCGAAGTTCCTGGCCGTCGAGGCGCTCAACGTCTACGACATCCTCAAGCACGACCACCTCTTCATCGCGAAGGACGTCGTCGAGGGCATCGTGGAGCGTCTGCAGACTGCGCCGTCGCGCAAGGAGCAGGCGCTGAAGGAGGCGACGGCGTGACGACGCGTGATCCGCACAGCATTCTGAAGAAGCCGCGCATCACCGAGAAGGGCTCGATGATGTCGGAGACGACCTCGATCGTGATGTTCGAGGTGCCGGTCGACGCCAACAAGACCGAGATCAAGCACGCCGTTTCGTCGGTGTTCGGGGTCGAGGTTCAGGACGTCCGCACGATGATCGTGCGCGGCAAGATCAAGCGCCGTGGCCGGCACATCGGCAAGCGCTCCAACTGGAAGAAGGCGATCGTCACGCTGGCCGAAGGCCAGGACATCGATTTCTTCGGCGGCGTGGCCTAGCGCAAGGAGGACCAGATGGGTGTCAAGACATTCAAGCCGACCACCCCCTCGCGTCGGCACATGACGGCCTCGGACTTCTCGGAAGTCACGAAGGACAAGCCGGAGAAGAAACTTCTCCGGAAGATGAAGCGGACGGGCGGACGCGGCGAGCGTGGCAACATCACGACCCGACACAAGGGTGGTGGTCACCGTCGTCGCTACCGCGTCATCGACTTCAAGCGGAACAAGATCGACGTGCCGGGCAAGGTCGCGGCGATCGAGTACGACCCGAACCGCTCCGCGCGCATCGCCTTGGTGCACTACGCGGACGGCGAAAAGGCCTACATCCTCGCGCCGGGCGCTCTGAAGCCGGGCATGACGGTGATGGCTTCGAAGAAGTCGATCGACCCGGTGCCGGGTAACGCGATGCCGCTGATGCAGATGCCGCTCGGTACGCAGATCCACAACATCGAGATGCGGCCCGGTAAGGGCGGCCAGATGGTGCGGTCCGCGGGCAACAGCGCGCAGCTGATGGCGAAGGAAGGCAAGTACGTCACCGTGCGTCTGCCCTCCACCGAGATGCGGCGCATCCTCGGGACGTGCATGGCGTCGGTCGGTCAGCTCGGCAACGAGCAGAACGAGAACATCGTGCTGGGCAAGGCCGGTCGGTCGCGCTGGCTCGGCGTTCGTCCGACGGTCCGTGGTGCTTGCATGAACCCGGTCGACCACAACAACGGTGGTGGCGAGGGTCGCAGCAAGGGCGGTAAGCCGCCGCGTACCCCGTGGGGCAAGATGGCGCGCGGTCTACGTACGCGCACGAACAAGACTTCGACGAAGTTCATCGTGACGCCGCGGCGTCGCGGCAAGCAGTCGGGTGGGAAGTAAGACATGGCGCGCTCACTGAAGAAGGGTCCCTTCGTGGACGAGCACCTCGACAAGAAGGTCGAGAAGATGAACGCCCCGGGCGTGAAGAAGTCGGTGATCAAGACCTGGTCTCGGCGTTCGATGATCACCCCGGACTTCATCGGCCACACGTTCGCGGTGCACAACGGCAAGAAGTTCGTTCCGGTGTTCGTGACCGAGCACATGGTCGGTCACAAGCTCGGCGAGTTCTCGCCGACGCGGACGTTCCACGGGCACGCCGCGACCAAGGGCAAGAAGAAGTAGGTGATGGATATGCTCGCTACGGCCAAGCTACGTCATCTGCGCATCGCGCCCCGGAAGGTGCGGTTGGTCGCAGATCTGATTCGCGGGAAGGGCGTCGAAGAGGCGCTCGAGATCCTGCAGTTCACCGAGAAGAAGAGCTCGCAGCCGCTCGCGAAGCTGCTGAAGAGCGCGGTGTCGAACGCGGACGAAAAGCCCGGCGTGAACGTCGACAAGCTCTTCATCTCGAAGATCACGGTGGACGGTGGACCGACGATCAAGCGGTTCCGCCCGCGCGCCATGGGCCGCGCGACGCCGATTCTGAAGCGGACGTCGCACGTGTTCGTCGGCCTCGAGCAGAAGGACTAGACGGGAGTTTCCATGGGCCAGAAGACACATCCGATCGGTTTCCGCCTGGGCATTACGCGCACGTGGGACAGCAAGTGGTTCGAAGAGAAGAACTACGCCGACTGGCTTCACGAGGACCTCGCGCTGCGGAGTCACGTGAAGAAGAAGCACTACTCGGCCGGTATCTCCCGCGTGGAGATCGAGCGCGCCGCGGACAAGGTGAAGGTGAACATCTACACCGCACGTCCGGGGATCGTGATCGGCAAGAAGGGTGCGGGCATCGAGCAGCTCAAGAAGGAGCTGCAGAAGCTCACCAAGTACGAGGTCCTGATCAACATCCAGGAGATCCGGAAGGCGGAGATCGACGCGCAGCTGGTCGCGGAGAACATCGCCACGCAGCTCGAGCGCCGCATCGCGTTCCGTCGCGCCATGAAGAAGGCCGTGACGATCTCGATGAAGTTCGGTGCGAAGGGCATCCGCGTCGCCTGCTCGGGCCGCCTCGGTGGCGCCGACATGTCGCGTTACGAGTGGTACCGCGACGGTCGCGTCCCGCTCCACACGCTGCGTGCGGACGTGGAGTACGGCTTCGCGGTGGCGAAGACGAAGCAGGGCACGAGCGGAGTGAAGTGCTGGATCTTCAAGGGCGAGGTGCTGCAGCAGGGCGGGCGCGAAGCGCGTGACCGTCGTGTGCCGCGGCCGCCGCGTCGGGACCAGGAAGCGCGCTGAGCCTGAGGGCCAGGGCGCATTGAGGAGACGAGACGATGCTTCAGCCGTCACGACAGAAGTTCCGGAAGCAGCAGAAGGGCCGCCGGCGCGGGTACGCCTATCGCGGTAGCTCGATCGCGTTCGGATCGGTGGCGCTCCAGGTGTTGGAGTCCGGGTGGATTACCTCGCGTCAGATCGAGGCCGCTCGTATCGCAATGACCCGCTACATCAAGCGTGGTGGTCGCGTGTGGATCCGCATCTTCCCGGACAAGCCGGTTTCGAAGAAGCCGCTCGAGACTCGAATGGGTAAAGGTAAGGGCTCGCCGGACCACTTCGTGGCCGTCGTGAAGCCGGGCCGAATCCTGTACGAAATCGACGGCGTTCCGCTCGAGACCGCGAAGGAGGCGTTCCGCCTCGCCGGGCACAAGTTGCCGCTCAAGACGCGCGTGCTGAGCCGGGAGGAAGAGATCTATGGCTAGCGAGATCGTGAAGTCGACGGACCTCCGTACGCGTACGGAGGAGGAGATCGACGGGTTCATCCGGGAGAAGTCGGAGGAGCTGTTCAAGCTCAAGTTCCAGCACTTCACCGGGCAGCTCGAGAACGTGACGAAGATGCGGCACACGCGCCGCGAGATCGCCCGGGCGAAGACGATCCTGAGCGAGAAGCGGAAGGACCAGGGAGCTGAGGCATGAGCGAAGCCGAGAACAACGCAGAGGGCGCGCCCGAGGCGGCCACGAAGGCGGACACCAAGGCGCTCACCAGCGACGGCGACCGCGGTCGCACGAAGCAGCGCCGCGGCGTGGTGGTTTCGGCGAAGTCGGCGAAGACGGTGATCGTCAGCGTCGAGCGTCGCGTGAAGCACCCCCGCTACAAGAAGTACGTAACGCTGAAGAAGCGCTACGCCGTACACGACACGATCGGCTGCGAGGAGGGCGACATCGTCGTCATCCGCGAGACCGCGCCGATCTCGAAGACCAAGCACTGGCGTGTCGCCAAGAAGCTGGGAAAGGACGCGTGAGCAGTCATGATTCAGATGACTTCCATCCTCCACGTGGCCGACAACAGCGGCGCCCGTAAGCTGTTCACCATCAAGGTGCTCGGCGGGTCGCGGCGTCGGTACGCGCGGATCGGTGACATCGTGGTCTGCTCGGTCCGCGAGGCGGCGCCGAACAGCAAGGTCAAGAAGGGTGACGTCGTGAAGGCGGTCGTGGTGCGCTCGCGTTACCCGAGCAGCCGCGACGACGGCACCTACATCAAGTTCGACGAGAACGCGGGCGTGCTGGTCAACAAGGACCAGGACCCGGTCGGCACGCGTATCTTCGGGCCGGTCGCGCGCGAGCTGCGCGGCAAGCTCTTCATGAAGATCGTGTCGCTCGCGCCGGAGGTGCTCTGATGGCGAAGATCAAGAAGGGCGACACCGTCGAGGTGATCGCCGGCAAGGACAAGGGCGCGAAGGGGAAGGTCCTCGAGGTCCGCGCGGATGACCGCGTGGTGGTCGAGGGCGTGAACATTCAGAAGCGTCACGTCAAGGCGGGGGCTCGGCAGAGCCTGCCGCAGGGCGGGATCCTGGATCGTCCGGGGCCCATTCACATCTCCAACGTTCGGTACTTCTCCGAGAAGTTGGACAAGAGCGTGCGCGTCGGCTTCGAGCTCGAAGGTGAGTCGAAGGTTCGCGTCGCGCGTGGACAAGGCGTGTCCGGGACGGCGCTCGACTAACGAGCGCCTATAGGAGCGATTGAGATGGCGGACGACAAGAAGTCGAAGAAGTCCAAGAAGGGCGGCGACGGCGGCAAGAAGGGCAAGAAGGAAAAGAAGCCCGTACTGCCCGACAAGCCGCGTCCCCCGGCACGCCTGGCGGCGAAGTACCGTGAAGAGGTGATCCCTCAGCTCAAGAAGGAGCTGAACCTCAAGTCGGTGAGCCAGGTCCCGAAGCTCGAGAAGATCGTCGTGAACATGGGTCTCGGCGAGGCAATCTCGAACAACAAGATCCTGGATGCTGCGGTCGATGAGCTGCAGACCATCACGGGCCAAAAGGCGGTCGTCACGAAGGCGAAGAAGTCGATCTCGAACTTCAAGCTGCGTGAGGGGATGCCGATCGGCGCGATGGTCACGCTGCGCCGCAAGCACATGTGGGAGTTCCTCGACCGCCTGGTGGCGCTCGCGCTCCCGCGCGTACGTGACTTCAAGGGTGTCTCGGACAAGGCCTTCGACGGCCGCGGGAACTACACGCTCGGGGTCAAGGAACAGATCATCTTCCCGGAGATCGAGTACGACAAGGTCGACAAGGTCCGCGGGATGAACATTTGCTTCGTCACTTCGGCGGAGAACGACGAGCAGGGTATGGCGCTGTTGAAGGCGCTCGGTGTGCCCTTCCGTCGGCGAGGAGCAGAGGCTCATGGCTAAGACGTCGAAGATCGTTGCTTCCAGGCGGAAGCCGAAGTTCAAGGTGCGGCACCACAACCGGTGCCGTCGGTGCGGGCGCCCGCGCGCGTACCTGAGGAAGTTCCAACTTTGCCGCGTGTGCTTCCGCGAGCTCGCCCTTCAGGGGCAGCTGGCGGGCGTCGTCAAGGCGAGCTGGTAAGGGGCGGAGGAGATCACCATGTCAGGTGTCATCAACGATCCTGTCGCGGACATGCTCACGCGAATTCGGAACGGCATCAACGCGCGCCACATGAAGGTGCCGATGCCGCTGTCGAAGCTGAAGGTTCGCATCGCCGAGGTTCTCAAGACCGAAGGGTTCATCGAGGACTACGAGGTGCAGAACGCGGGCGAGCGCCCGACCCTCACCGTGCAGCTGCGGTACGACCGCAACCGCGATCCGGTGATCACGGGGCTCAAGCGCATCAGTCGCCCGGGGCTTCGGCAGTACGTCAACGCAGACCACATCCCGACGATCCGTAACGGTCTCGGCATCGCGGTCGTCAGCACGTCGAAGGGCGTGATGACGGATCGCGAAGCGCGACGCCAGCGGGTCGGCGGCGAGCTGATGTGCACGGTCTGGTGAGGAGCTAGAAGATGTCTCGCATCGGTAAGAAGCCCATCACGATCCCCAGCGGCGTGACTGTCACCGTCGACGGTCTGCACGTGACCGTGAAGGGGCCCAAGGGGCAGCTGGAGCGTACGCTGCCCGACGCCGTCTCGGTGAAGGTCGAGGGCAACGTGGTCATCGTCGATCGCGGCGGGGACGACCGCGTCGCGCGCAGCATGCACGGGCTCGCCCGCACGCTGATCGGCAACATGGTCCAAGGCGTGGTCACGCCGTACAAGAAGGCGCTCGAGATTTCGGGCGTCGGCTATCGTGCGGAGCTGAAGGGCGACAACCTGAACCTCCAGGTCGGGCTGTCGCACGAAGTGAACCACCCGATCCCGAAGCTCGTGGATTGTCAGGTCGAGAAGCTCACCACGGTGCGCCTCGAGTCGATCGACAAGGAGCTCGTCGGGCGCGTCGCCGCGGAGATTCGCGCGTATCGCCCCTGCGAGCCGTACAACGGCAAGGGCATCAAGTACGACGACGAGCGCGTGCGTCGTAAGGAAGGCAAGACGGGGGCGTAAGTCATGCGACGCAAAGTACGAGACGACAACCGACGTCGGCGCCTGCGGCGCGCGATGTCGATCCGGAACAAGGTCGAGGGTTCGGCGGAACGTCCGCGCCTCTCCGTGTATCGGAGCGCCAAGCACATCTACGCTCAGCTCATCGACGACCGCAGCGGGACGACGATCGCGTCGGCCTCCACGCGCGACAAGACTTCGCGCGAGGGCGTCAAGGACCTCAAGAAGTCCGAGGCGGCCGAGAAGGTCGGGGCTGCGCTGGCGGAGGCCGCGAAGGCCAAGGGCGTCGAGGCGGTCGTGTTCGATCGCAACGGCTGGCCGTTCCATGGCCGCATCGCCGCGCTCGCGAAGGGCGCCCGCGATGGTGGGCTGAAGTTCTAGCCAAGGCCGGCCTCGAAAGAGCAGGGAAATACGAATCATGGCGCGAAGAGAGATCATCAACCCGAAGGAGCTCGAGCTCGTCGACCGGGTCATTCACATCAACCGCGTGGCGAAGGTCGTAAAGGGCGGCCGTCGCTTCTCGTTCTCGGCGCTCGTCGTCGTGGGCGATGGCGAAGGTCACGTGGGCGTGGGGCTCGGCAAGGCGAACGAGGTTCCGGAGGCGATCCGCAAGGGCCGCGACCAGGCGGAGAAGAGCCTGTTCAAGGTGCCGCTCGTGGACCGCACCATCCCGCACGAGATCATCGGGCGCTTCGGCGCCGGCAAGGTGGTCATGCGTCCGGCTCGTCCGGGTACGGGCGTGATCGCCGGTGGTCCGGTGCGCGCGGTGCTCGAGAGCGCGGGCATCCGTGATGTCTTGACGAAGTCGTTCGGGACCTCCAACAAACACAACGTCGTGAACGCGGCGGTGTCGGGGCTGAAGCACCTGCACACGGTGAAGCGGCAGGCCGAGCGCCGAAACATCGAGGCGGACAACCTTCAGGCGGTCCAGCTCAAGTTCCAGGTGCCCACGGGCATGAGCACCACCTGAGGAGAACCATCATGGCGAGCCTGATCAAAGTGAAGCTGATTCGCAGCCTGAGCAAGTGCACCGACAAGCAGATCGGTACGGCGAACGGGCTCGGCCTGTTCCGGCGCGGGCAGGAGAAGGTCCTGAAGGACACGGCACCGATCCGCGGCATGGTGATGAAGCTTCAGCACATGCTCGAGGTCGAGCGCTACGACGGTGACGACAGCGATCGCGACAGCGCCCGCCTCCGCAAGGCGCGCGCCGAAGCCAACGCCTGAGCGACGCGATCGACGGAACGACGGGTCGACGAGGAGAACGAAGATGAGTGGCGAGCTGAGCAGACTGAAGCCCACCCCGGGCGCGAACCGGCGCCCGAAGCACAAGGGGCGTGGCCTCGGATCCGGCAACGGCAAGACGGCCGGTCGGGGACAGAAGGGTCAGAAGGCCCGTAAGTCCGGCGGCACGCGTCCGGGCTTCGAGGGTGGCTCGATGCCGCTGCACCGGCGCCTGCCGAAGCGCGGCTTCAAGAACCACTTCAAGAAGACGTTCGCGGAGGTGCGCATCGCGCACCTGAACCGCTTCGACGATGGCGACACGGTGGACATCACCAAGCTCCGTGAGGCCGGCCTCGCGAAGGGCCGCGTCGACGGTGTGAAGATCATCGGCAACGGCGAGCTCACGGCGAAGGTCAGCGTCAAGGTGAACCGCATCAGCGCGGGTGCGCGGGCGATCATCGAAGGCGCGGGCGGAAAGGTGGAGCTCATCCCCGACCGCGAGAAGTGGGTTCGCACGAACTCGCGGAAGGCGCTGCGGGCTGAAAAGAAGCAGGCATGACCGCTTCGTTCGCCAACATCGGCAAGGTCCCGGAGCTTCGGCAACGGATCCTCTTCACGCTGGCGCTGCTGGCCGTGTACCGGCTCGGCATCTTCGTCACGGTCCCGGGTGTGGACCGTGGCCTGATGCAGCAGGTCATCGAGTCGCAGTCCGGTACGCTGTTCGGGATGTTCAACCTGTTCGTGGGCGGCGCCCTCGAGCAGGCATCGGTCTTCTCGCTGGGGATCATGCCGTACATCTCGTCGAGCATCATCCTGCAGCTGCTGACGGTGGTCGTGCCGACCCTGGAGCGCCTCTCCAAGGAGGGTGACCAGGGCCGCAAGAAGATCACGCAGTACACGCGCTACGGCACGATCGGTCTGTCGATCGTTCAGGGCTCGATCATCGCGACGAACCTGGAGGGCTTGGACTTCCAGGGGCAGGCGGTCGTGTCCGAGCCGGGCATGGCCTTCAAGCTGATGACGATCCTCTCGCTGACGGCGGGAACGGCGTTCATCATGTGGCTCGGCGAGCAGATCACCGAGCGTGGCATCGGCAACGGCATGTCGCTGATCATCTTCGCGGGCATCATCGCGGGGCTGCCGGGTGGCTTCGTCACCCTGACCCAGATGGTGGGCGCGGAGACGATTCAGCCCATCTCGCTGTTGGTCATCGGCGCGCTGGTGGTGTTCGCGATTGCGTTCGTGGTCTGGGTGGAGCGCGCGCAGCGTCGCATCCCGGTCCAGTACAGTAAGCGCGTCGTGGGCCGGAAGATGTACGGCGGTCAGTCGACGCACCTTCCCTTGAAGGTGAACACGGCGAACGTGATTCCGCCGATCTTCGCGTCCTCGTTGCTGCTGTTCCCGGCGACGCTCGTCCAGTTCTTCCCGGACTCGGACATCATGCAGCAGATGCAGGCGATGCTGGCGCCCACGGAGTGGGGCTACAACGTCGTCTACGCGGGGATGATCGTCTTCTTCACGTTCTTCTACACGTCCGTGATCTTCAATCCGGTCGACGTAGCGGACAACCTGAAGAAGTTCGGTGGCTACATCCCGGGCATCCGTCCGGGTAAGCGGACGGCGGAGTACATCGAGACGGTGCTGACGCGCCTGACGACCGGCGCGGCCATCTACCTGGCTGCGGTGTGTGTGCTGCCGAACGCGCTCATCACCGTGTTCCCGAGCCTGCCGTTCTACTTCGGTGGGACGGGGCTGCTGATCGTGGTCGGTGTGGCGTTGGACACCGTTCAGCAGATCGAGTCGCACCTCATCACGCGGAGCTACGAAGGCTTCACGGGTGGCGGCGGCAAGATCCGCGGGCGGCGTGCCTAGGAGACCTCCTCGATGACGTCACCTCGCAATCTGATCCTGGTCGGCGCGCCGGGCTCCGGTAAGGGCACGCAGGCGAAGCGGCTCGAGGAGAAGTACCAGCTGCCGCAGATCTCCACGGGCGACATCCTCCGCGCGGCGAAGCGCGAGGGGACGCCGCTCGGGAAGCAGGCTCAGGCGTTCATGGACGAGGGCAAGCTGGTGCCCGACGAGCTGATCGTCGGGATCATCGAGGCGCGCCTCGCCGAGGACGACACGAAGGCGGGCTTCGTGCTCGATGGCTTCCCGCGCACGGTCGCGCAGGCGGAGGCGCTCGACGCGATGCTTGCGAAGAACGGTTCCTCGTTGTCGAAGGTCATCGTCATCGCGGTGCCGGACGACGCCATCGTGGAGCGCATCACCGGGCGCCGCTCTTGTAAGGAGTGCGGCACGGTGTATCACGTGAAGTTTTCGCCGCCCGCGAAGGACGGCGTCTGTGACAACTGCGGGGCCGAGGCGCTGTACCAGCGCGCGGACGACACGGAGGAGAAGGTGCGGGTTCGTCTCGACGCCTTCCACAGCCAGACGGGCGCCGTGATTCCCCATTACGAAGCGCAGGGTCTCGTGGCCCGCGTCGATGGTCTGGGAACGCCGGATGCGGTGTTCGAGGCGATCGGCCGGATCGTGGAGGCCTGACCCCGTTAGCGGGGAAGACGATTTTTTGGTTTGGGCCTTGGACCCCTTGTGGTAGCCCATCCCGGTTTCGATTTCGAAAGGTGTAGTGCGATGAAGGTGCGAACGTCGGTCAAGAAGATGTGCGCGAAGTGCAAGATCATTCGTCGGCGTGGCGTCGTCCGCGTCATCTGCAAGGAGACGCCCAGCCACAAGCAGCGGCAGGGCTAAGAGGTAACGAACTGTGGCACGTATTGCTGGCGTCGACCTGCCGCGCAACAAGCAGATGGGCATCGCGCTCACGTACATCTACGGCGTAGGGCCGGCCATCTCGCGCGAAGTCCTCGAGAAGGCGGACATCCCGTTCGACCGTAACTCCGACGAGGCGTCGGAGGCCGAGGTCGCGAAGATTCGTGAGATCCTGGAGACCGAGTACAAGGTCGAAGGTGATCTCCGTCGCGACATCTCGATGAACATCAAGCGTCTGATGGACCTCGGTTGTTACCGGGGGATTCGTCACCGCCGTGGGCTTCCGGTTCGCGGTCAGCGCACGCACACGAACGCGCGCACGCGCAAGGGCCCTCGCAAGGGCAGCATCAAGAAGAAGTAAGGCGAGGACCCTGAGCGATGGCGAACCCGAAAGCCGGCCAGAAGAAGAAGGCCAAGAAGAACATCCCGAGTGGCATCGTCCACATCCAGGCGACGTTCAACAACACGATCATCACGTTCACGGACATGGCGGGCAACGCCATCTCGTGGAGCTCCGCGGGGAGCAAAGGCTTCCGCGGGTCGCGTAAGTCGACGCCGTTCGCGGCGCAGGTCGCGGCGGACGACGCGGCGCGCATCGCGATGGACAACGGCATGCGCACGGCGATCGTGCTCGTGAACGGTCCGGGTTCGGGTCGTGAGGCCGCGCTCCGCGCGGTCGCCGCGGCGGGCATCAAGGTCACGCTCGTGAAGGACGTGACGCCCCTGCCGCACAACGGGTGCCGGCCGCCGAAGCGGCGTCGCGTCTAGAAAACAGTCTTTGAAACCAGGCCGGCACCCTCACGGGCGCCGGCCTCTTTTCTTCGCACGAGAGGTGCGTCGCTTCGAGCGACGAGTGGTGCGTGAGGAGAAGGTATGACGATGCAGCGAGACATTCACAGGAACTGGCGAGATCTCATCAAGCCGAAGCGTCTGACCGTCGACAAGGACAGCCTGACGCCGAGCTACGGGAAGTTCTTCGCCGAGCCGCTCGAGCGCGGCTTCGGGATCACGATCGGCAACGCGCTTCGTCGCGTGCTGCTGTCGTCGCTTCAGGGCGCGGCCGTGACCAGCGTGCGCATCGAAGGTGCGCTCCACGAGTTCACGTCGATTCCGGGGATCACGGAGGACGTCGCGGACGTCATCCTCAACCTGAAGGACGTCCTCATCAAGATGGACTCCTTCGACCAGAAGACGCTGCGCGTGGACAAGAAGGGTCCGTGCATCGTGCGCGCCGGGGACATCGAGTGCCCGGACGGCGTGACCATCCTGAACAAGGACGCGGTCGTGGCGACGGTCGGCGAGGACGGTCACCTCAAGATGGAGATGACCTGCAAGAAGGGTCGCGGGTACGTGCAGGCCGAGGGGAACAAGACGGCCAACATGCCGATCGATGCGATTCCGATCGACGCGATCTTCTCGCCGGTGAAGAAGGTCAACTACCACATGACCAACGCGCGCGTCGGGCAGCGGACGGACTACGACCGTCTCACGCTCGAGGTGTGGACGGATGGTTCGGTGCTTCCGGATGACGCCGTCGCGTTCGCCGCGAAGATCATCAAGGACCAGCTCTCGATCTTCATCAACTTCGAAGAGGATCAGGAGCCGGAGATCATCGTCGAGGCGCAGCCGGAGGAGAAGTTCAACGAGAACCTCCTGCGCACCGTGGACGAGCTCGAGCTGTCGGTGCGTTCGGCGAACTGCCTCGCGAACGCGAACATCAAGTACATCGGCGACCTGGTGCAGAAGACCGAGAGCGAGATGCTCAAGACCAAGAACTTCGGCCGCAAGTCGCTGAAGGAGATCAAGGAGATCCTCGCGGAGATGGGTCTCTCCCTCGGCATGAAGCTCGACAGCTGGCCGCCGAAGGACCTGAAGAAGTAAGGGAGTCGGGTCATGCGACACAGGAATGCATTTCGGAAGTTTTCGCGGACGGCCTCGCACCGCAAGGCGATGTTCAACAACCTCGCCATGGCGCTGATCGAGAACGGCCGCATCAAGACGACCGACGCCAAGGCCAAGGACCTGCGCCGCGTGGCGGACCGCCTCGTGACGCTCGGCAAGAAGGGCACCTCGGACGCCAAGCGGCAGGTCTACTCGCAGCTCGGTGGCTCGGGGAAGAAGGCGATCGGCGAGGATTCGTCGCGTGTGGAGAAGGTCGTCGACCAGCTCTTCGGCGAGCTCGCGGAGCGCTTCAAGCAGCGCCCCGGTGGTTACACGCGGGTCATCAAGATCGGACCGCGTAAGGGCGACAACGCCCCGATGAGCTTCATCGAGTTCGTGGGCTTCGAGCCCGCCGCCGTCGGCGACGAAGCCGCCGAGTAGGCCAGGGTGCCCGCGTTCGCGGGCGCTCCTCCGTCCCATTCCATTCCACCTACGCATCGGCGGTCATCGCCGAGGTGCGCTCGTCGGCCGCCTCGGGCGCCGATTCGCCTCGTCTTGAAAGTTAGCCATTGACCTAGGTTTTTGGTGTCGCGTAATAGTTAGGTTGATGGCTAAGCAAATGGCGAAGGCGGACCTCGACCTCGTGTTCAAGGCGCTCGCCCACCCGACGCGTCGGGCGGTGGTGGAGCGCCTCACCGGTGGCGCGGCCCCGGTGAGCGAGCTCGCGGCACCCTTCGACATGGCGCTGCCATCGTTTCTGCAGCACCTCGACGTCCTCGAACGATCCGGGCTCGTGCGGTCGGAGAAGACGGGCCGTGTACGGACCTACCGCATGGCGCAGGGCCCCCTGGAGGCCGCCGAAGGGTGGCTCGGCGTGCAGCGCCGGCAGTGGGAGCAGCGCCTGGATCGGTTCGACGCGTACGTCGAAGGGCTCGCCAAGCAGTCGGCGCAAGGCGCCGGCAAAACGGAGAAGAAGAAGAAATGACTTTCGACCCCAAACTCGACCTCAAGCTGGAGCGCGTCCTCGACGTGCCGACCTCGCTCGTGTGGCGCGCGTGGACCGAGCCGGAGCACGTCGTGCACTGGTTCGTGCCGAAGCCGTGGACCGTGCCGCGGTGTGAGATCGATCTGCGCCCCGGCGGGAAGTTCTTCACGGTGATGCGATCCCCCGAGGGCCAAGAGATGCCGAACACGGGTTGTTACCTCGAGGTCGTCCCCGAGAAGCGGTTGGTCTGGACCAGCGCGCTGCTGCCGGAGTTCCGCCCGCAGCCGGCCCCCGACGGTCCCGGCTTTCACTTCACGGCGGCGCTGACGTTCGAGCCGACCGACACCGGCACGAAGTACACCGCGATCGCGATGCACTCGGATCCGGACGGCCGCAAGCAGCACGAGGAGATGGGCTTCGCGGAAGGCTGGGGCACGGTGGTCACCCAGCTCGTGGAGTACATCAAGGGCGGCGGCGTCGGCTGAGCGCGGCCACCACGCCGAGCGCCAAGACGAACCCGGCGGGGTGCGCTGTGCTCCCGCCGACGCAGGTGCAACCGCCGTCGCCTTCGAGGGCCGGCGGCTCGCTCTCGATGGAGGTCGACCAGGCGCCGACGTTGCCGGCGGCGTCGACGACCCGGACTCGAATCGCGACCTCTTGTTCGAGCAAGGCGCTCGAGAACGCGCTGCACGTGCAGCCCTGGAACCCGAGGAAGACCTCCACACCCTGGGCAGCGGACTGCGCCGCACCGGAGAAGATCGACTCCGTACCGCCCGCGGGGGTGACGCCGACCTCGAAGGCCGCGAGGGTGATTGCCTCCGCCGTGTCGAGCGCGAGGAGGAACCCCGTCCGCGGCAGGTTCGGGAACGTCTCGGCGTCGGTCTCCATCACGCGCGTGACCGCCGTCAGCGATGGCGCCTCGGGGGCCGTGTGGTCCGCGGAGGCCGCGACGCGGACGGGCATCGACGTGAACCAAGAGGGGTACGTGAGGTCGTAGGTCATCCCCGCGACGAGCGGCGTCGCGGGGCGGCAGCGGAATCGGAAGCCGTCGAGGTGTGCGATCCGTGTGCAGGTCAGCGCGACCGACGCGGTCCCGGTCGCGGCGAGCACGGGGGCCTCGGGCGCGATCTTGTTGCCGTCCCCGGCGAAGCGGATCTCGAAGTTCTCCGGGAGTGAATCGAGCACGCGCGGGGTGTCGACCCAGCCGCACGGTGTACACGACAGCGCGTCGGCGCGCTGGGTCACACCCGTGACGAGGAGCGCGGCAACGAGGGCGCCAACGTGTGTGCGGAGCATGGCCGGTTGTACCCCTCCGGGGGTCGGTCAGGTCGCGTTTTCCATGCCGCGCGCGCTCGGAGCGAACGGCATCTGCTTGGCCGCGAACTCGGCGAGCGCGCTGATGCGGAGCTTCTCCGGCCCCTCGAGCGCGTCGGACTCCAACGCGGCCGCGAGGCCCCGCTCGAGGATCGCGCGTCGGTCGTCGGCGGCGCGTCCGGATGCAGCGAGGAGCGCGTCGACCGCGGTGACGAAGTCGGGCGTCAGGAGCAGGGCGGCGCGGTCGGCCTGCATGCGGAATTGCAGGGCGGCGCCGGCCATCGCGTTGCGCCCGATGCCGCGCGGTCCGTCGGCGCCGTCGCCGAACAGCTTCGTGAGCGGGGCCGCGAGGGAGCCGACCTTGTCGACGGCCGACTTCGCCGTGAACACCCGGCGAGAGAGCTTCACGATGCGTTGGAGCTTCGCGACTTGGTCGACACCCGGGAGCATCGTCACCACGTCGACGAGGGTCTCGGCGGCGCCGGCGTAGCGGCCGAACTGTTGGTAGACGGAGTGGCTCGTGCCGAGGAAGTCGGCTTCGAACGACAGCAGGGGGTGGCGGCAGGCCAAGTGTGTGAGCTCGACGCCGATGACGAAGCGGAGCGCATCCGCGGCAAGCTCGAACGGGCCGGGCTCGAGGTGGCGGTGGCCGAGGAGGAGTACCGGCTTGTCGATCGGCCAGACGCAGACGCCGTGCGCGTCGTCGCCGCGATAGAGGAAGCAGTCCGGCTGGGCGATGCCGAGCGCGCGGCAGAGATCGTCGATCGTTGCTGCGGTCTCGGGGTGTCGCTCGGCGGAGAGTCGTTCGAGGCCGCGCGTCAGTGAAGCGTGACTCGGTGGCTCGACCTCCTGCACCGCCTGCCGGAGCTGGTCGAGCCAGCCGACGCCTCCGGGGTGGAGCGTGTCGAGCGTGTTGGCGTCGAGCTTGGGTGCAGCGCCGATCGGGGAGCGCTCCGCGGAGTCTCCTTCGAGGCTCGCGAGGAGGTGGCGCCACCAGGCTTCGACGTCGCTCGGGAGCGCGACACGGTCGGTCGTGAGCGCGGCGCGGTAAGTGGCGGGGCGGAGGAAGTCGGCGGCGATCGCGCAGGCGAGGTCGTGCGTGGCGACCGCGTGTTCGTCGGCGCGCGCGCGATACGCGGCGGCGCGGAGCCAGTGCGGACCGGTTTCCTCTTCGCGTTCGTCGGCGCGCCGCGCGAGGGCTTCGACGAGGAGCGCCGCTTCGTGGGGGGCGTCGAGCGCTCCGGCGCAGCGCGTGGCGGCGGCGTCCAGGACGGTGTCGTCGACGAGTCCGAAGAACGCGTGCTCGACGAGGAGCTTCGCCGCGACGCGCGAATGCCCGCGCTCCGTGAGGCGCTCGACGAACGCCTCGAGCGGATCCGCGGAGGCGCCCTTGGTCATCTCCACGATCTTCCCGAGGAGCCGTTCGGCCACGGAGGGTTCGGCGCGCTCGGCCGGTGCGACGGCAGCGACGAGCCACGCGAGCTCTTCCGCGGTGGGATCGGCTTCGGCCGCGGCTTCGATCGCGTCGCAGGCGGCGTCGGTCTGACCATCGCGCCAGCGCCACCCGGCGGCGCGTACGTATAGCGCCGCCGTCGGTGAGCGCTCGATGGCGCGCGCGGTGATGGTGGCGGCGCGATCGAAGGCGCCCGTGGCCGCGAACGCTTCGGCGACCTCGCGCCACGCGTCGATCGACACCACACCTTCGTCCACGTTGGCCTCGATCGCGAGGCGGGCGTGGGTGCGCTCCGGTTCGGGGACGGACTCGAGGTAGGCGACGGCGTCCTCCACGCGCCCTTGCAGCGCTGCGGCGGCGCTCCACAGGACGTCGGCGCTCTCGGGCGGCCACACGAAGTCGCGCGGCGGTGCGGCGGGCGGAGGGGACGGGACGATCGAGAGGCGATCGCGGAGCGCGTCGTCGAGGGTCGCTGCCGCGTGCTCGGCGAGGCGCAGGACGTCGGCGCGCGCGTCGAGCGCGACGCCGGGCTGGGCGAGGAGCGCGAGCGCATCGTCGAAGCGCTCGGTCGCGAGGTCGAGCGCCGCGAGCGCCGGCGCGGCGTGGATCGGCCATCGGGGGGTTGAGGGGGCGGCGCCGCCGGGGTCGAGGCTCAGCCGGTGCACGATGTGTTCGACGTAGGCCTCGGCGGCGCGTGGGTCACGGCGGGTGAGGGCGTGTTCGAGCAACCACGCGAGTCTTGCTTCGCCGTCGAGCTTCGCGACGGTGGCGAGCGCGACCGCGTCGTCATCGTCCAGCGACAGCCGCCACGGGCCAATACGGAGCTCGTCGCGTCCGAGCTTCGCGATGTGCTCGACTTCGCCCTCGAGCGCGCAGGCCGCGATGACGTGTTCCGCGGACTCGACGATGTCGAAGCCGTCGAGTGCCCATCGGGCGCGCGGCGCCGAGCGCGCGTGGTACGCCGCGAGGTGCAGCGAGCGCTCGCTCACGGCGACGGCGAGCGGGATGTCGACGACGCCGAACCGGGCGTCGACGAACGGCAGCGTGGAGCGCGTGACGACCGCGAACAGCCACGGGTCGCCCTCGACGGCGGGGACGTGGGACCACCACGGGGCCACGTCGAGGAACGCGGGGGGCGCCGAGTGGTTCGTGGTCGCCGCCTTTGGAGTGTCCGCCAAGCCACGGGGGCCGGTGGCTTCGGGAGCTTCGGTGGCTGGGGCCCGTTCCGGGGCGTCGGCAGGTCCGGCGGCTTCTGCGGTGGCGTTGGGGTCGGCCAGGTCGGTGGCTTTGGCTGTGGCGGTGGCTTCGGATGGGGCGTTGGCTTCGGAAGGGGCGTTGGCTTCGGCGGGGGCGGTGGCTTCGGCGGGGCCGGTGGCGTTGGCTGGGGCGGTGGCGTTAGCCGGGGCGGTGGCTTCGGATGGGGCGGTGGCGTTAGCTGGGGCGGTGGCGTTGGCTAGGGCGGTGGCGTTGGCTTCGGCTCCAGCGTCGTCTGCGCTCCGACCGGTTTTGGACGTTTCGCGCGTGGCCTCGATGAATGCGGTGAGGATCGACTGCGCGGCGTCGGACGTTCGGCGGCGGAGCGGCGCGGTGTAGCCCGCGACGGTCACCGTGTCGCGGGTGAGTGCGCGTCGGAGCTCGGCGTCTTCGGCGTCGCGGGCCTCCACGGACCAGGCGCCGCGTTTGCTCGCCGCTGCGAGCCAGACGCGGTCGGCGTCTCGGACGAGCCAGACGTCCGCCTTCGTCGTGTCACCGTTCGGACGGAGGAAGCGCACCGTCGCCGCGGTCTCCAGGGCGTCGGCGGCCTCGACGAGGCCGAGCGCGTCGAGCAGCAGGCGAGGCGGAGCCATGCCCCGGTATCGATCGCGCGCGGTTCGAGGACAAGCCTCAGCTCGCGGCGACGGCGGCGATCGGCTTGCGCATCGCAAACGTCCACAGCGCGGCGCCGACGAGCGTCGGCACGGCGACGAAGAGCGTGAGCAGCCCCGCGATCGCGTCGTTCGTGACGTTGCCGCTGATCTCGAGCCCACGCACGTGCAGGAAGGCCTTCGTGAGCGTCACCGCCCAGTTCGCGTAGCTCGAGACGAGGAACGCAAAGACGAGCGCGCGTCGACCGCGCTCAGACAGACACCAGTGCCGCGACGTGAACGCCAACCCGAGAAGGAGGAACGTCCCGAGGATCGCGTTGAGGTGAGCGGCGAGGACGGCGTCCGTCTCCGCCGGCAGCACCCCGGTCGCGGCGCCCGCCAGCAGCAGGCCGGTCAACGCCCCGATCGCGAAGAGCAGGGCGGCGTGGAATCCAAGGCGGCGGGTGAGCTCGTCGGGGCGCATGGGGGACCTCGGGATCGGTACGCTCGACGGAGCGCCGTGGATCGCCAGGCCATGGAATCTTTCGGGCGGGTGGGCCCGTGACGGGCGCGCGCGTCGAGGCGCCTGGGGAGGTGGGGGCTCGACGCGGACCCGGACTCCGTCGAGGCCATGGATTCGGCCTCGGAATCGGAATCGGCCTCGGATTCGGAATCGGCCTCGGAATCGGCCTCGGAATCGGCCTCCGAATCGGCCTCGGAATCGGAATCGGTCTCGGTCGGCCGATCAAGCCCGCCCGCTCACCTTCGCCTTCTGCCGCCACGCCGCGGCGACGGGCGCCGCGACGCTTCCGGCGAAGATCGCGAGCATCGTCACAGCGCTGCCCGGGGCGAAGAGGGGGAGCCCCGTCAGGCCATGGCCCACGGTGCACCCGGCGGCGAGTGAGGCGCCGAGGCCCAGGCCGAGGCCGCCCGCAAACCGGCGCGCGGCCGCGCCAAGGGTGGGCATCGCCGTGAAGGCGGCACGGCCGCGCACAGCGAGGAGGCCGCCGAGCGGAACCCCAACGACGAACAACAGGTCCCACGCTGACGCCGCGTAGTTCACGCCAAGTGGGCGTGACAGCAGCGACACCGCGCCCGGGATGACGGCCATCCCGAACGGGCGCCCCGCGGCGATCGACAGCGGCCACGCGAGCACGCCCGTCAGCCCCACGAGCAGCCCCGTCCGGCGCCAGGTCCAGTCGCCGGCCATCGTGACCTTCGCTCGCATCAGCAGCCCGGCGATCACCAAACCCGCGACGACGCTGACCGCGGCGAGCGCACCGTCGAACTCGAACGACGGCACCGACACCGAGTGGAGGGTGCGCCGAACGAACGCGAGTGGCCCCACCTCCAAGGACGCCGCGCCGACGATCATCCCGAGGACGGCCGCGCCGGCTTCGAGGCTCCCGCCGCCGAGTTTGAACCACACGCCCGCGGCGCACCCACCGGCCACCGACATCGACGCCCCGAACAACAACCCGCCCACCACTGCGCCGACCGGGAAGAACGACGGATGGATCGGATCTACGCCCATCACGAGGAGGAGCGGCGGGACGAGGATCATCTGCACGGCGATCGCGAGGAGATAGGCCTCGAGCTTCGTCGTGTCGCGCTTCGTGACCACGAAGCGAAAGCCGGAGCTCATTCAGAACGCGCCGCGCTTGGCGATGTACCCGTAGAGCGCCCCGACGAGGAGGCCCGTGAAGACGAACGTCACGACGCGCCCTCGATCGCAAAACCGCGCGCACGCCAGTCCTGCACTCCGAGCTCGAGTCGAACCGCGTCGTAGCCGCTACGCCGGAGTCGCTCGACCGCTTCGATTGCGAACACGCAATACGGTCCGCGGCAGTACGCGACGATCTGTTTGCGCTTGGGCAGCTTCTTGAACCGTTGTTCGAGCTCTTCGAGCGGCACCGAGATCGCCCCCGCGATGTGCGCCTCCCGGTACTCCTCCGCGGGACGGACATCGAGCACCGTCACCTCGCTGCGCGCGACGCGCAGGGCTAGGTCGTCTTGGTCCACGGCCTCGAGCGCGTCGCGCTCGCTCAGAAACGCCTCCGTCAGCGCCTCGATCTCCAGGATGCGCCGCTCCGCGAGGCTCCGAAGTGAAACGCAGAAGTCGGCGACCACTTCGTCGGCGAGACGGTAGGTGACGAAGAGCCCGCGCTTCTCGGCTTCCACGAACCTCGCGTTCTTCAGCACCCGAAGGTGCTGCGACGTGTTCGCGACGCTCTGGTTCGACGCCTTCGCCAACGCCTCCACGGTTCGCGGCGCCTGCGACAGCAGCTCCAACAGCTCGACCCGGACCGGGTTCGAGACCGCTTTTCCCACCCGCGCGAGGTGCCCGAAGATCGCGTCCTTGAACGCACGGGGCGACGAGCTGTACTTTTTGTTCTTCAATTCAATTGAATTATTGAATATTTCGAACGGAGCCGTCAATGTGACGAGGTGCCGTCGTTGGAGCCTCGCGGTTACTTCTTCTGGCTGCTGGTGGTATCCGCGCTCAGCTTCGGGCTCGAGCGCCTCTTCACGTGGCGAACGAAGCAGCCGGTCCTCCGGCGCGACCTCTTGCAGGACATCTTCTGGCTCGTTTTCAACGGGCACTTCGCGGGCGTGCTGATCGCGATCCCCGCCGCGCGCGCTGTCGAGGAAATCGCCGCCCTGTTTGGGCTCGTCGGGCTCGCCGAGCCGGCGTCGATCGCGTGGCTCGGTGCCGCGCCGCTCGCCGTTCAGTTCGTCGTCGTGCTCGTGCTGAAGGACTTCCTCGAGTGGTCGATCCATAGGCTACTTCATCGCGTCCCGTGGCTGTGGACGTTCCACAAGGTCCACCACTCCATCGAAGCGCTCGACTGGATCGGGAGCTTCCGATTCCACTGGATGGAGATCGTCATCTACCGGGCGCTCACCTACCTCCCGCTCGTGATCCTCGGTATCGACGGCCGCGCTATGCTGGCGATCGCGGTGGTCGGCACGCTGATCGGCCACCTGAATCACGCGAACATCCGCTGGGACTGGGGGCCGCTCCGCTACGTGATCAACTCTCCGCGCTTCCACGTCTGGCACCACGACCGAACGCTGCACGTATCACACGGACAGAACTTCGCGATCATCTTCCCTGCGTGGGACTTCCTGTTCGGGACGGCGTACCTACCGGGCGACACCGAGCAGCCGGAGGCCCTCGGCTTCGCCGGCGACGAGACCTTCCCGCGTTCGACCGCGGCGCGTCTCGTTCATCCGCTCCCCACGCGGTGGCCGCCGGCGCGAACTCAGGACGCGGCGAGCCGCTGAAGCGTCGTCCACATTGCGGAGGCCGTGCGGGCTGCGCGGCCGACGTCCGCGGCGCGCGCTCCGCTCTCGCGGTAGAAGGCGAGGTATCCGTCCACCATATGCGTGAACGTGTGACGGGACTCGATTCGGCGCCGACCGGCCTCTTGCGCGCTCGTCCGCAGCTCGGGATCGGCGAGGAGGCGGGCGAGGGCGTCACCGAGCCGGGCCGGAGCGGCGGGCGGGACGAGGAGGCCCTCGACGCCGTCGTCGATCAGCTCCGGCGTGCCGCCTACCGCCGTCGCGACCACGGGTACCCGCGCCGCCATCGCCTCCAGGATCGCGTTCGACGCGCCCTCGAACGCGGAGCAGTTTACGAACACATCGAACGCTCGCAGCAGGTGCTCCGGGTGCACGACCCGGCCCAGCAGGACGATCCGATCCTCCAACCCGAGCGCCTCGGCCTGCGCGCGCAGCTCGTCGAGGGAGACGCCGAGCGGGTTGCCGCCGATGACGAGCTGAAGCCTCGGGAACCGCGGCGCGATCCGCCCGACCGCTTCGATCAGGTCGTGGATGCGCTTCACCGGCCGAAGCACGCTCACCGCGCCGACGATCAGCGCGTCGGGCGCCAGGCCGAGCCGCTCCCGAATCTCGGCGCCGCTCGGACCCCGGTCGATCCAGTCGAGGTCGATCCCGGTCCGCAGCACCGACACCCGCGAGGACGGGACCGCCCAGTTCTCCTGGATCCGATCCCCGAGGAACCGACACACCGCTGTGAAGCGATCCACGTGGGGCGCGAGCGCTCGCATCGCCTTCTTGCGGCGGGGTGGGGCCTCGTCGGCGCTCTCCGCACCCCCCAACCCGTACGCGACGCACGGGACGCCGGCGAGGCGGGCGGCGGCGATGCCGTACAGGGACGTCGACCAGTTGTGGATGTGCATGACATCCGGGCGACGCTTTCGCAGCTGCCTCGCGATCTGCAGCACGAGCTGCGGCTCGACGCCGCCGCCGACGTTACGCAAAAACGGCACGACGTCGATCGACGGCCCCGCGCGGTCGATCAGCGCCTCGCGGACCGGGCCGAACCCCATCCACGTCAGCTCGAACTCCGAGCGGTCCATCGCGGCCATGACCCGGGCCAGGCGCTCCTCGGTGCCCCCGCTCCACAGACAGGGCGTGAGCTGACACAGCCGGATCCTGCGCCTTCGCCCCATACGTAGTCACCCGTACCAGGGACCAGGCCTTGGGTCACCGGTGAGGGCCGTTTGCGGTCCGGCGAGCCGGTCCCGGGGGCCGCATTCAGGCTCGTGAGGGCGGTCATGTCTGCATCGACCGGTCGATTGAAGCGTCTTGCTATGCGATAGATGACAGCCCAGGGCGTGGTAGACACGGCCCTATGTCCAAGGAGTTCATTCAGTCATGAATCGGTTCGCGTTCGCAGCACTCACCCTTGCCCTTCCCACCTTGGTCGCCTGCTCCGGCAGCTCCAACCAAGAGAGCCAGCTCTCCGCCCACGGCCCGGTCGTCGAGCACCCCGAGTGGGTGACCCGCGGCAGCGGCGCCTTTGGCGGTGAAACCCGCGTGATCTACGCGGTCGGTGCCAAGTCCGGCATCAAGAACCCCGCGCTCCTGCGCTCGGCGGCCGGCAACCAGGCCCGCGCCGAGATGCAGAAAATATTCGAGACGTACACCGCGTCCCTCATGAAGGACTACGCGGCTTCGACCACGGCCGGGGACTTCTCCGCGTCGTCCGAAGAGCAGCACGTCGAGCAGGCCGTGAAGACGTTTGCGGCCGGCACCCTGAACGGCGTAGAGATCGTCGAGCAGTGGATTCACCCCGTGGATGGCACGTTCTACGCCCTGGCGCGTCTCGACTTCGAGAAGTTCATGGGCATGCTCGACCAGAGCAAAGAGCTCAACGCGAAGGTCAAGGAGCGCGTGAAGCGCGCGGCCGAGAAGAGCTTCGCCGAGCTCGAGCGCGAGGAAGCCAAGCACGCCGACGGCATGTAGTCGGTCACGCGAACCGAGGAGGGAGGCTCGAGGTGGCGAGTAGCCGAATCATCATGATGCGGCGCTTTGCGCTCGCCGCCTTGGCCGCCCATCTCGTCGCGTGCGGAGGGAGCAAGCCGCCGGTGAAGGTCGTGAAGACGCCTCCGCCGGACGTGAAGGTTCCCGACTGGGTCTACGAGACGCCCTCGAAGCCGGGGTACATCTGTGCGACGGGGGCGGTCGACAAGACCTACTATCAGCAGGACGGTCGCGTGTACGCGGCCGAGGCCGCGCGCAACGAGCTTGCGCGCACGATTCAGGTGACGATCTACAGCGTGATGTACGACTACGAGAGCAACCGCGGCGGGAGCGTTCGTCAGTACATCGTCAGCGAGGTGGAGAGCGCCGTGGCCGGAGGTGTCCTCAACGGCGCCGAGATCGTCCACTCCTGGTACGACAAATACGGCAACGTCGCGAACCCCGGCATGACCTACGCGCTGGCCTGCATGAAGAAGGACCAGTCCGTCGCCGACCTCGCCGAGAAGATCAAGGAAGCCTACCCCGAAGAGGAGCGCGAGGCGGCGCTCGAAGGGGTGAGGCAGCGCGCGGAAAAGGCCTTCGACGAGCTCGAAGCCATGGAAGCGAAACACGCCGAGAAGAAATCCGGGACGGCAGACGTCCCACCCCCCGCCGCCAACCCCGAAGAGACCATGGAGCAGTGATGATGTCGAAGAGAGCCTACGCCGCATCGATGGTGATGGCCGGTGCGCTGATGTTCGTCAGCGCGTCGGCGTTCGCCGATGGGCTTTCGCCCAAGCAGATCTACAAGACGTACGGCAAAGCCGTCGTGCTCGTCTTCGCGACGGACGGATCCGCGCAGGGCAGCGCCGGCACCGGCTCGATCATCTCCAGCGATGGCCAGGTGATCACCAACGCGCACGTCGTCGCGAAGAGCGGGCAGAAGTTCAAGAAGGTCTTCGTCTACATCAAGCCGGACAAGATCCAGGGCTCGATGAAGAAGGACCTGAAGCACCGCTACCAGGCCACGATCATCGACATCGATCCCGAGCTCGACCTCGCGTTGCTGCGCATGGTCGACCCGCCGCCGGATCTGATGACGATCCAGATGGCGAACCCGGACGACGTGGAGATCGGCGATCCGGTCGTCGCGATCGGACACCCCGAGACGGGCGGCCTTTGGACGCTGACGACGGGATCGATCTCGTCGATCGTCGCGGACTTCCAGGGCGTGGGCGGTAAGGACGTCTACCAGACGGAAGCGTCCGTGAACCGCGGCAACTCCGGCGGCCCGCTGATCAACCAGTACGGCCACATGGTCGGCATCAACACGAGCATCTCGCGCCGCGCGCAGGACGGGCTCGCGATCACCGACATCAACTTCAGCCTCAAGAGCTCGGTCGCGAAGAAGTGGCTGGAGCGGAACCGCCACATGACAGTCGCGTACGCGCCGGCCGCCGTCGACAAGTCGCTGTTCGGCGGCGCCGTCGTCGCCGCGGCGCCGCCGCCGAAGGCGACGGACACCAAGCCCGCGAAGCCCGCGGGGGAGACGTACACGGTCGACGGCGGCGACGGGAAGACGCTCGTCGCGGTGGTGGAGCCGGAGCAGGACGAGGTCGTCGCCGAGGATCCGGAGTTCTCGTCGGTCGCGTCCGAGACGCAGACCGTGTCGCGCGGGATGCGCGGCGAGCAGAAGATCAAGGTCCGCGGCAAGTCGAAGTCGATCGCGAAGCCGACCGTGAAGCCGAAGCAGCTCACGAAGGCGCGCCCGTACAAGCTCGACAAGTTCGTCTCGGAGCGCGTCAAGGAGACGCGCAAGCTGGAGGCGATCATGAAGGACGCGAGCCGCAAGATCGACGCGAAGCGCGGCCGCACCGGCAACAAGACCAAGAACAAGTCGAAGTCGATGTTCGACGACCTGTAGGTCGCGCGTTCGCGCACCTGGATCGAGAGAAACGATGTCCCGCCTGTCCCGCCTCACGAGCGTCACGCTCGTCGCCACCGGTCTCCTCTGCGCTGCCGCCGCCGAAGCCTACGCCGACAAGAAGGTCGTCGCGGTGCTCCCGTTCTCGTCGCCGACGAAGTACGGGAACATGGGCCGCAACGCCCAGCCTTCGTTCATCACCGAGCTCGTGAAGTCACGGAAGGTGCGCGTCGTCGACGAGAAGCGCGCGACCAACGCCGTGAAGCGCTTCGAGCGCGAGATGACCGGGCTCTACGAGCAGAAGACCATCCGGCAGATCGGGCGCTTCCTGAAGGCCGACTACGTCGTGTCCGGGCAGATCTCGTATCTTGGTGACGCGTTCACGATGACGGTGCACGTCACGAACGTGGAGACGCTCGAGCTGGAGATGGCCGAGGACGTCGACTTCCGCAACGCGAAGAAGATGCGTCGCGCGGTCCGCACCGCGGCGCGGAAGATCGCGGGGCTGGTGAGCGGGACGGGGTCGCAGGCGAAGAAGAGCGACGCGTTCCTCAACATCGACGCGCGCGCGTTCTACGACACCGCCGACCGCTGCATCGACGCGCTGAAGCGTCTCGACGCGTGGCGCTACGAGGGCGAGGTCGACGAGGAGCTCGGCGGCAAGAAGGTCCACGTGAAGCTGCGCTACGGCAAGCCGAAGGCCGGGATGCCGCTCGCGGTGTTCGAAGAGGGGCTCGGCGAGAACGATCGCCCCGTCGGCGTGGTCTACGTGGTGGAGCCCGACGAGCGCGGATCCGGCTTCCTCGCGAAGTGGATCAAGGAGCGGGACAAGGACAAGAAGAAGCGCGGCAGCTTCGGGCTGGGCGCGCGGGTCTCGAACTCGCGGTACCGCTACCGGATCGCGATCGGTCGCGTCGACGACGAGGCGGAGGACAACGCCGAGCTCGTCGCGATGTTCCGCGACAAGATGCTCGAGCGACTCGAGGAGTCGGACAAGTTCATCGCGAAGACCGGCTCAGAGATCACGCCGGTGGCGATGGACCTCGGCCGCGGCTCCGCGCGGAAGAAGAATCTGAAGAAACTGCACCGTGAGGGCGTCGACTTCCTGATCGAAGGGAAGTTGATCGGGGACCCGGGGAGTCGGCGCGCCGACTTCAAGGTGATCAGCGCATTCACGGGCGAGGTCTGGGGGCGCTTGCGCTTCGAGACCTCGATTTGATGCCACCCCGTGGGGGTGGTGCGGGACTCGACCGGGTGGTAGGACCCCACCCGCGTAAGGAGGCACGAGGGGAATCATGAACACGATCCGTACGATGGCGATCTGCGCCGCGCTCACCACGACGATGGTGGCCTGCGGCCCGAACAAGCGCGTCACGCGCACGTCTTCCGACAGCACGGCGGGCGGCGACCTGTCCGGCTACTGGAACGACATCGACGCGCAGCAGGTCGCGAAGGTGATGATCGAATCCTGCCTCCGGCACCCGTGGTCTTCGAACTACCAGTCGGAGAACGGCGGCCAGCGCGCGGTGGTGAAGCTCGCGGGTGTCATCAAGCGCACCGACGATCGCAACATCAACACGCAGTTCTTCTCGAAGAAGCTGGAAGAGGAGCTCCTCAACTCCGGTCGCGTGCGCGTCGTCGCCGCGGGCGGGCAGGAGGACATCAACGTCTCCGAGCGCTCGCGTCAGGCGACGCACGCCAGCGACGAGACCGCGAAGAGCCACCAGATGGAGGTCGGCGCGGACTACACGCTCCAGACCATCATCAACTCGCAGAACGAGACCGACGGTGGCGGCAAGAGCGTGCGCGCGTACCTCGTGAACATGGAGCTGCTCAACGTCGAGACCAACGAGAAGGTCTGGACGAAGAGCCACACGATTCGCAAGGTGATCGACCAGGCCGGAACCTCCTGGTAGCGCGTCGTGCGTAGCTTCGTTCTCGCTTCCGTCGTCGCCCTGATGGCGTCGGGCTCCGTGGCTTGTCGAAGCCAACAGGGCCTGCGCACGCAGTACACGCAGATGCGCCCGCAGATGGTGCGGGGCGAGTGGGGCGCGGCCGCCTCGGCCCTCGAGGCGTCCAAGGACAAGGCCTACAAGGAAGAGGATCGAGTCATGTACTGGCTCAACCTCGGGACGCTGTACCACTACGCGGGCGACTATCAGAAATCGAACAAGAACTTCGTCGCGGCAGAAGCCGAGATGCAGAAGCTGTGGACGACGTCGATCTCCTCGGAGGCGACGAAGTTCATCGTCAGCGAGACGGTCCAGGACTACGGCGGCGAGGAGTTCGAGAAGATCCTCCTGTACTTCTTCACGGCGCTCAACGCGGTGGAGCAGGGGCGCATCGACGACGCGCTCGTCGAGGCCCGCCGCGCCGACGAGTTCCTCAAGAAGATGCAGGTCCACTACGAGAAGGAGGCGGGCGACGACGGCAAGGCCGTCGGGCTGTTGTACAAGCAGGACGCCTTCATCCTGTGGCTCGTGGGGCTGTTCTACGAGATGGAAGGCAGCCACAACGACGCGCACCTCGCCTACAAGGCCGCGCTGCGGGCGTACGACAAGGAGTACGCCGGCAAGTTCGGCACGCCGGCGCCGCAGTACCTGAAGGAGGACGTGGTGCGCTCCGCGTACCTCGCCGGGATGACCGCCGACGCCGACGAGCTCAAGGGCCGCCTCCAAGTCGCGGGGGACACCTACGAAAAGCTCAACAGCGGGATGTCGGAGCTCATCGTGTTCCACGGTGCCGGCGAGGCGCCGTCGAAGAAGGACCTGTTCATCGACGGTCGGATGCCGGACGGCTACGTGATGCGGATCGCGATCCCGAAGTTCGAGGCGCGGCCGTTCCGGATCACGAAGGCGAAGGTGACGGCGGCAGGGGCGTCGTCGACGACGGTGATGGCGGAGCCGATCACGACGATCGCGTTGCGCAACTTCGAGCACCGGCTCCCCGCGATCAAGGCGCGGGCGATCGCGCGTGCGATCGTGAAGTACGTGGCGACGAAGGGCACGTCGAAGGCCGTGTCGGGCGGCAAGGACTCGTCGACGGGTCGTAAAGTCGCCGGTGCGCTCATCGGTCTGATCGGCAACGTCGCGTCGGCGGCGTCGGAGCACGCCGACCTTCGCGCGTGGACCACGCTCCCCGCGGCGATCGGCGTGACGCGGATGTGGGTCCCGGCCGGGCAGCACTCGGTGCAGATCGACTTCGTCGGCGGCGGCGCACGGACCATCCCGGTGCAGGTCGCGGCGGGCGAGCGGAAGATCATCAGCTTGCGCACGCTCCAATGAGCGCGCGCACAAGGTAGGACGAGCTTGAAGGACGCCGCCGACAGTGGCGTCCTGGATTACGTAAAGGTGGCACTCGTGAAGCACTTCAGTTGGACGATGACGATGACGGCCATGGCGCTCGCCGCTTGCGGCGGATCGCAGGCGAAGGTCGATCACCCCGCGGCACCCGCGGGCGCACCCGATTGGGTGAACCGGGGCAACGTCGTCGAGAGCCGCGTCATCTACGGCGTGGGCGCGGTCAAGGGCGTGAAGAACCCGGCGCTCGCGCGCGACACCGCGGCGAACCGCGGGCGCGCGGAGATCTCGAAGGTCCTGGAGACCTACTCGGCGTCGCTGATGAAGGACTACTCCGCGTCGACTTCGGCCGGGGACGCCTCGTCGGAGGAGCAGCACGTCGAGCAGGCCGTGAAGACGTTCTCGGCGAACCTCATGACGGGCACCGAGGTGACCAATCAGTGGGTCGACCCGAACGCACAGACGCTGTTCGTGCTCGTGCAGCTCGACTTCGACAAGGCGAAGACGATCGCGGCCGCGAAGGCCGAGATGGGCACGTCGATGAAGGACTGGGTCGACAAAAACGGCGGCAAGGTCCTCGACGATCTCGAGGGTGAGATGAAGCCGCGCCCGCCGGCGCCGGCCGAGCCGCCCGAAGCGGTCGCCGGTGGTGACGACACGCCGCCGCCGCCGCCCCCGGTCGCGCCGCCCGCGGCGGAGCCGGGACCGACCGTGAAGGTCGGCGGCCCGCAGCCCGGTTGGACGAAGGGGCAGTGCGATCGCAACGCATACCTGTGTGGCCTCGGCAGCGGGACCAGCCAGCGCGCCGCGGACAACGACGCGCGCGCCGAGCTCGGCCGTATCTTCGAGTCGCACGTGCAGGCGGTGGTGAAGAGCTTCGACAGCGCGGCGAGTGTCATCTCCTCGAAGACCGGGGAGGCGTGGATCGAGGCGTCGAGTGTCTCGCAGATGTCCCTGGTGTCGACCGACAAGCAGGTCTCGATGTCCGAGATCGCGGACCGCTGGGCGGACGGGAAGGGCACCTTCTACACGCTGGCGGTGATCGACCGCGCGAAGGCTTCGACGGCGCTCCGCGAGCAGATCCAGGCGAAGGACGCCGAGGTCGGCGCGAACCTGAACGCCGCGAAGGCGTCGCAAGACAAGTTGCAGCGGCTCAAGGCGCTCAAGAAGGCGGTCATCGCGTTCGTGCACCGCGAGACGATGAACTCCGACCTCCGCGTCGTGCGCACCGACGGCCGTGGCATCCCGTCGCCGTACAAAATGGCGGACCTCACCGCGCTCCTCGAGGAGGCGGCGGGCAACCTGAGCTTCGGGCTCGCCCTCGCGGGCGCGGCGGCGGAGGACCTGCGGGGCTGCCTCGAGGAGGCGCTGACGAACCGCGGCTATCAGATCAACGCCAACGTCGACGAGGACGAGGACGAGATCGAGATCGCCGGTGACTTCGACGTCATCATCAAGGGCCAGGTCCGCGCCGAGAAGCGCGGGCAGATCCGCGGCGCCGAGGTCGTGAAGACGACGCTCACGCTGAAGCTGATCAACGGGAAGACGAAGAAGATCCTCCGGACCATCACCGACAGCGACAAGGGCTCGCGCGGTGGCGTGCGCGCTGCGGCGGCGACCTCGGTCGTGAAGATCTGCAAGCGCAAGGTCCCGAAGATGGTCCAGGACATCGACCGCTACTTCGGACGCTGAGGCCGAGCCTGCTTCAGCGGCCGCGCACGCGCGACGGCTGCACGTGGCCGTAGTAGCGACTCATCGCGTACACGAGCGTCGTCTCCGGCGCGACCAGGGGGTGTACGACCCGTCCCGTCAGCAGGTGGACCTTCTCCATCACCTGAACGTCGAGCGGGTCCTCCATCGCGAGCTGCAACCGTCCCTTCTCGTCGAACCCGATCGGGAGCACGCGGTACTGCAGCGCGAGGCCCTTCGGGACCAACGCGAGCACCTCGGGATCGATCTCGTCGATCCGTGTCACGCACTCCAACTCGAGCTGGTGCCCTAGGAAGCGTGCGAGCGCCTGCGCGGAGATGAAACCCATCTCGACGAGGTTCGTGCCCAGACGACGGCCATGTCGCTGCTGCGCCTCCAGCGCCTGTTCGAGCTGCGTCTCGCTGATGTGGTGGCCTTGCACCAGCAGTGTCCCCAGCTGTTGGTGTTCTACGCGGTGGATCGCGGCGCGTAGCCGACGGAGCTCGAAGGCGGCGCGCGCGCTGTGCGTCGCGGCCTCGCCGGCTTCGATGATGTGGCGGCGGGTCTCTTCGCTGAGCGAGAGTTTCGGGAGCGCCATGTTGACCCCCAGCCAGCTCAGGCATTCGATCATGTTGATGAGGCCGATGAACAGGTCCTCCTCGGTCACGTGCTCCATCTTGAGGAGCTCCTGAAGGACCGGGTTGAAGTCGACGGTTCGGCCGTAGCAGCCGCTGACCACGTGCTGCTGGACGAGCTGGGTGAGGCGATACAGGTCGACGTGGCGGGCCGCCGACGTTCCGAGGACCGCGTGGACGCAGATGCGACCCACCGCGGCCGGGTCGGGCGGCGCGAGTTGGTCGGTGTCGAGGGCGGGCGCGCGGGACGTCGGCATGTCCTCCCTTTCGACGCGCTGACAACCGAGGTTGAGCCTCCACGGCCCGCACGCGGCTCAGCGCGATACGTCCGCGTGTGCACGGCATCCGTCGGATTTTCGCAACCAACCGGCCCGCACACCCGATACTCGAAGTGTGGCGAGTTGCGCGAAGCGTCGTCCGGCACCGACAATGCGAAGGATGCGGGTCCTCCGTCCCCTTGTCGTCGCGTGTGCGCTCTTCACGTCGGGCTTCTCGGCCCAGGGGCAGCGCTGGCAGAACCCCTCCGACCAGCCGGTCCCCTATCAGCTCGACCCGCTGGGCTCCGACGACATCCCCGACGACTCGGAGCTCGCCGCGCTCCGGCGCGCGTTCAACACCTGGGAGGAGGTCTCCTGCTCCTACCTGAAGTTCGCGGAGCGGAACTGGACCACGCCGCGCGTCGTCCAGAACGACGGCACGAATCGCATCTTCTGGGTCGACACCCAGAACCAGTGGCCCGGGCAGGACGCGACGCTCGCGCTGACGTACGTCTTCTACTCCCTCGACGACAGCCGCGCGATCACCGACGCCGACATGATCTTCAACGGCCTGACCTGGACCTGGACCACGGTGGACTCCGAGATCGGCCAGGGGACGCCGGGCAAGGTCGACGTCGAGACCGTGGCGTTCCACGAAGCGGGGCACTTCCTCGGCCTGGACCACTCCAACGATCCCGAGGCGGCGATGTACCCGTCGAACAACAAGATGATGCAGCGCAGCGCCGCCCAGGACGACGTGCAAGGTGTTTGCTCGCTGTACCCGAACGGACAGCCCGTCCCGGGGCAGACGCCGGGCACCGGCAACGGCGGACCGATCGGTGCGCCGTGCACCTCGAACCCGGACTGCGCCTCGAGCCTGTGCGCGCAGGACGACGAGATCGGACGGAGCTACTGCACGGCCGAGTGCGCGGTCGCCAACCCCGGAACGTGTCCGGCCGGGTTCCCGTGCACGGCGACCTCCGTCGGCGACTACTGCCTCGCGGCGATCGTGACCGACGAGCTTTGTGACTTCTGCAGCAACGGCAACCAGTGTTCGTCCGGGCTGTGTGTCGGGGTCCCGTTCCGCAACTTCGGGCAGCCGTTCTGCACCAAACCGTGTGACCCCGCGAACCCGAGCGGTCAGTGTCCGGGCGGCTATCAGTGTGAGCTCACGCAGCTCGACACGACGCAGATCGGCGTGTGTGTCCCCAACTCGGGCGTGTGCTCACCGAGCGGGAAGGGCGGCCACAACGAGGCCTGTTACGCGAACGGGACCTGCAAAGCGGGCCACATGTGCCTCGAGTGGGCGCCGGGGTCGGGCATCACGTACTGCTTCGCCGAGTGCGCCCCCGGCGTCGCAGGGTGCGGCTACCGCCAGGAGTGCACGGCGGTGGCGGGCCGAATGAACACATACGTCTGCCTCACGAAGGCGGGCATCGGCGAGCCGTGCCTCCCCGAGGTCTGCCTGAACAACGCGCAGTGCCTCTTCGACGAGACGCTCGGCGTCGACTCGGCGCTCTGCTACGCGAGCTGCACGAGCCAGGCGCAGTGCCAGGCGAACACGATGTGTGTCACCGAGGGCCTCGCCGTCGGCGCGTGTGTCCCGGGCGAAGGTTTCAAGTACGACGGCCAGCCGTGTCAGTCGGGCGCGGAGTGTGAGTCGACGGTGTGCACCGTCTTCGGCGACAACAAACTCTGTACGCGCGAGTGCTCGACGAGCAACGAGGTCGACGACTGCTCCCCCGGCCTGCGCTGCCTCGCGCCGTCCGGCACCACGCAAGGTTTCTGCTGGCCCGAGGCGTTCGACACGAACGAGGAGACCCCCCGTCGCAACATCACGACGAACATCTCGGGCTACTGCGCGTGTGACACGTCGAACAGCTGCGACAGCGACTGCGACTGCGATCCAGAGTGTGGCGGCGGGACGTGCAGCTGCACGACGACGGGCGGGGACGGCGCGGCCTGGCCTGCGCTCGCGCTGGCCTTCTTGGTGCTCGCGCTACGCCGCCGCCGCTGATCGCGTTACTGGACGATGTCACCGTCGCCGCGCGGCTCCATGCGGAACTCGTCGAAGCTGTAGTTCATGATGCCGCGGATCGCGCGGAAGTTGTCGCCCGTCATGCGTAGGTCGTCGGGGCGCGACATCCCGGCGCAGCTGCAGTCGACGTTCGGCATGTCGCACATCGCGGTCGAGGGGCCGAAGCCACCGTTGTACGTGTACTCGAACGCGGTGCCGAGGAAGACCGGGCCGTCGACGACCCAGTTGCCGAAGTCACGGCCGTTGCTGTCGACGCAGCGCTCGGTGACCGCCACGTTCTGAATCTCGACGAGCACACCCTCGTAGGGGTTGGTCTCGGGCGCCGAGGTGCGCGCCACGTCCGCGGCGGCGACCACGATCGGCGCGGTCGACGAGGTTACGGTGCCCTTCTGCGTGAAGGTCGCGTTCTGCACCTGCGTGCCGCGGAACCACTCGATGGCCTCACCCTCGATGTCGATGATGTCGCCGACCTGCGGGATGCCGGTGTCGTCGACGAAGTACACGACCTTCACCCCGGCGAATCGACCGTCGGCGACCGTCGTGTCCTGCACCCAGATCGAGCGCAGGTTCGAGCTGACGTAGCCGCCCGAGCCCGTGACCACGACGTCCGACAGGCGCACCGGCGGGCAGCGCCCCACCGTCGTCGCGCCCGAGCGCGAGCAGAGCTGCGGGCGGTCGGGCGTCGACGGGTCCTGGAGCTCGGGGATGCTGGTGATCGTCTGCGTGGGGTTCGAGGAGACGACGTCCGCGCGGCTGCGCGGCGTGAGCTGGTAGATGCCGCTGTCGAACGGCGCGGTGCCGACGCGAAGGACGCCGGTGATCGTGATGAACGACTCCTGCTCGATGGCGCGGTACTGGAAGATCTCGCCGGAGATGACGAGCCCGCCCGTCACCTGGAACGCGCCGAAGATCGCGCTGCCGCCCGAGCCGGGCACGTCGCGCACGACCGTCGCAGCGACGTTGCTGATCTTCACGAGCGTGCCCTCGAGCCCCTCGGCGCGCGCGCCGCCCGCGATGATGCTGGTGGCGTCGTCGACCGAGACCGCCTGCACGGCGCCCGAGCCGGCGCTGATGATGTCGACCGCGGTGGCCTCGATCTGCTTCTGACGGGCGCCGCCCTCCTGACCGAAGTCACGGAAGCTGCCGGTCACCTGCACGACGTCGCCCTCGCTCGGGAGGGTCCCGGCGATCATGTCGGGGCGGTAGGTGACGAGGATACCGCCGTAGCGGCCGGCGAGCTCCGCCGTGCTCTGGGCGTCCTGGACGAAGAACCCGCCGAGGGTCGTCTCGTTCGTCATCGAGTCTTCGAGGATCGAGTAGGTCGGCGTGGTGACGACGACGTTGGTGACGACGACCGCGTCGCCGAACTGCGGCTGACCGGCGCCGCCGTCGAGCTTCAGGTCGCAGACGGAGAGGGTGCCGTCCGTCGGCGTCGGACAGGTCAGCTCGGACGGGGGAATGATGACGGTGTCGTCATCGCTGTTCGAGCTACCGCTGCACGCGAGCGCGGGGATCAGGAGGAGGAGTGAGGAGAGCTTTGTGATGCGCATGTGTTCAGGACCTTCGTGCCGGCGTGGGCATCGGGGGTGCGATGTCGGATGTAGGGAGCGCGCCCGGCCCTGTCAATCGACGAAGATCGTGGCCCGCGTGACAACACAGGCGCTATAGCGTCCCTGTGGTCACCTCGGCTGGCTTCATCGCCGTCGCCTTCTTGGGCTTGTCGACCGCGCAGGTCGAGCTCCCGGGAACCAGCAGTGTTTCCGTGTTCTTTCAAGATCCCGCGGTCTGCAACGGATGCCACGGCGGGTTCGACGAGGACGCGACCGCGTATCCGACGTGGGCCGGCAGCGCGATGGCCCACGCGGCGCGTGATCCCCTGTTCCTGTCCGCGCTGGTGGAAGCCGAGAAGGACTACCCCGGCGCCGGCGACTACTGCCTGCGCTGCCACGCGCCCGCCGCGTGGATGGAGGGGCGCTGCTTCCCGACCGACGGCAGCGCCCTGACCGACTCCGACGGGGGCGTGACCTGCTCCTCGTGCCACCGCATGACGCCCTCGACCTGGCAGCGCAACGGGCAGTACCTCGTCGCGGACGACATCTACATGCGCGGGCCGATCATGGATCCTCAGGCCCCCCACCGCGTCGAGTTCTCGGACTGGTTCAGCGACGGCCGGATGTGCGGGAGCTGCCACGACCTGAGGAACCCGCTCGTCGAGCGCCTCGATCTCGACGGCAACCCCACCGGGCAGCCGTTCCCGGAGCAGACCACGTTCACGGAGTGGGCGACGAGCGCGTACGCGGCCGAAGGGGAGACCTGCCAGGACTGCCACATGCCGCCGGACGAGGGGCGCGTGGCGATGAGCGGGCCGGTGCGCCCCGACCGCTCCAGCCACGCGTTCGCGGGTGGCAACGCGTTCCTGTTGGGGGCGGTGGCGTTCCTCCGTTCGGACCTGGACCTGTCGACGGAGCTCGTCCGCGGTCAGACCCGGGTCGGCGCCATGCTGCGTACGGCGGCGGATCTCGCGCTCGAGGCGGGCCCGGACGTCGTGGGCCGCGGCGACGTCGTCGACCTGACGTTTCGGATCACCAACCTCACCGGGCACAAGCTCCCCACCGGCTACCCGGAGGGGCGGCGCGTGTGGCTCGAGGTCGCGGCGCCCGCCGTGGGCGTGGTGCGCGGCGCCTACGACGCCGAAGGCGGCGAGCCGGTCGATCCCGTCGTCACCTACGCATCGATCCAGGGCCGATCCGGGGTGGGGCCCGGCCACCGGCTGGTCCTCAACGACACCATCTACTTCGACAACCGCATCCCGCCCCGCGGGTTCGTCGTCACCGCGACCACGGCGCCCGTCGGCAAGGTCTACCCGGAGGTGTCTCCCGGCGTGCTCGCGCACTGGGACGACCTGACGGTGACCGCCACGATCCCCTGCGACTTCGCCGGCGACACGATCGAGGTCGACGCGCGCCTTTGGTACCAGTCCGTCACGAAGCGTTACGTGGAGGCGCTCGTCGCCGACAACGGCGCGGACCCGCGCGGATCCACCCTCGACGTCGTGTTCGAGGAGACGGATCCAGGCCCCGCGCTGATGGCGGAGCTGGACGTGACGCTCACCGTCGATCCGGCGTCGACGTGTGATCCCCCCGACGCCGGCTTCGTCGACGCGGGAACCCGCGACGGCGGCGGCACACGGGATGGGGGCTTCGCCGACGCGGGCGTGGCGCCGCCGGACGAGGAGGGCGGGTGCGGCTGCACGGCCGACTCGGGCGGTTCCGAAGGGACGCTCGGGCTCCTCCTGCTCGGCCTGCTGGTCCTGCGCCGCCGGTCCTCGTGAACCCCGCCGATGAACCCCGCCGATGGTGCAGTTCGGCCCGGTTTGTTATGCGTACCGCGCGCCTGTTTCGGCGCGGAAAGTAGGTCGTCGATGCCCGATCGTCGTCTGAGCTTGGTCCTCGCCGCCGCGCTGTTTGCGTGCTCCGGCGAAGACACCCCGGATCTGTCGCTCGCCACCGCCGAGCTGCCGCAGGCACGCCTCGGCGAAAACTACGACGAACGCATCGCGGCGACCGGCGGCACGACCCCGTACAGCTTCGCGGTGGCCGAGGGCACCCTCCACGCCGGGATCGAGCTGCGGAAGGACACCGGCCAGCTCGTGGGCACCCCGACCGAGCCCGGGCGCCGCAGCCTCACTTTCACGGTGACCGACGCCGACGGCGCGACCGACTCCGGCGCGATCGAGCTGTACGTCATCCCCGATCCCCTCACCATCGTGACCGAGACCCTCCCCGAGGGACGCGTCGGCGACGCCTACGCCGCGGACCTCGAAGCGATGGACGGCGTCGCCCCGTACACCTGGCGCCTCGAGAGCGGGACGCTCCCCGACGGCCTCACCGTGAGCGGCACGCAGATCGCGGGGACCCCGACGGAGTCGGGCGCATTCCAGGTGACGGTCGCCGTCGAGGACGCGGACGGCGCCGCGCGGACCCAGCGCTTGTCGCTGATGGTCGCAGCGCGCGCCCCGATGTTCACGACGATGATGCTCGAGAAGGCTCGCGTGCTCACACCCTACGACGCGACGATCGAAGCCGAGGGCGGCGCCCCCCCGTACACCTTCGCCATCGCGACGGGCGCGCTCCCGGCCGGGCTCGCGCTCGGCACCGACGGTGCGCTCAGCGGGACGCCCGAGGAGGACGGCGCGTTCATGTTCACGGTGGAGGTCGTCGACAGCGCGTCGGAGCGCGCGGAGCTGCCGCTGATGCTGCGGGTCCTCGCGCCGCTGGAGATCGCGACCATCGCGCTGCCGCAGATCGTGGCGGGGCGGGGCATCGACTACGACCTCGAGGCGTCGGGCGGCGAGCCGCCCTACGCGTGGAGCTTCACGGGGGACCTCCCGGCGGGCGTGACGCTCTCCGCGGAGGGGCACCTCACGGGCGCGAGCATGGAATTCGGCGACTACCCGATCACGCTCCGCGTGACGGACGCCGACGGCTTCAGGCGCTCCGCGCTGTTCACGCTGCGCGTCGCGGACCGCTACACCTACGGCGTCAGCCCGCAGGCGGCGTTCCCGCCGGTCTGCACGGGCACGACGGTCTCGTACACCTCGGTCGACATCCCGGTCGCCGACTCGTTTGCGATCGAGGACCTCGACGTCACGGTCGACATCAGCTTCTCCGGCAACAACCGCAACACACGCCTCGCGTTGATCGCGCCGTCGGGCCACCCCGTCGTGCTGTGCGGCGACGGCGTGTACCGCGGGCGCCAGAATCCCGGTCGCGTGCCGGGCGGTGTCTTCTGCGGCGGGAGCAACGGCTTCAATCTCACGTTCAACGATCAGGGCGGGCAGGCGAGCCGGCCCGAGCTGCCGCTGTCGCGGGTGAACGGCGAGAACGCCCAGGGCACGTGGCGGCTGCTCGTCGGCGTGTCGAACCCCAACTGCAACAACACCGGGACGATCGATCTCGTGGAGCTTTCGATCCGCGACGACCGAGAGACCGACGACTACTACGTCATCGGTGGCTGGACGCCGAACAACCGCCTCGGTGAGCCGTGGCTGAGGATCACCGGCGGCGGCGTCGAGGAGAACGAGCTGTTCCTCACCGCGACGCGCTACAGCGTCGGTCCCAACGGCGTCCGCGAGGGGGGCAAGGGCGACGACGTCGCGGACCCCACCACGCTGACGTGGGAGATGGGTGGCTTCCAACGCGGGCAGAGCGACCTCCCGTTCGACGGGAACGTCTCGCCCGACGGTCACGTCACGAGCGGCTCGGCCACCGGCACCGCGACGCTGCGTATCGTCGGCACGAACGTCACCGTCCCCGTTCACTTCTCGCCGCCTTCGTGGGTCCGTGACTCGCGACTCTACTGAAAGGAGCGTGGATGTCTGCTGAGCTCGTAGCCATGCCCGCGCGCCCGGACGATCTGTTCCGGGTGGAGCGTTTCTATCCCTTCGAGGAGGGCGGCCGACGCCTCGTGTTCGTCGTCGACTCGGCTGCGTTCGCGGAGCTCGACGATCCGGCCTGGGCGCTCGCGGAGCAGCTCGCGGGGCAGGGTCGCGTGCGCCGCTCTCAGCTCAAGGAGAAGCTCGCGGCGTCGTTCGGCGACACCGAGGCGGACGACACGTGGTCGGCGTTCGAGCAGCTCCAGATCCTCACGCCGAGTGACCGCCCTTCGGTGCGGCGCGTGCCGGCGTCGCTGCCGCAGGATCCGGTGTCCGCGCTCGTCCTGCATGTCAGCCACGACTGCAACATGCGTTGCGGTTATTGCTACGCCGACTACGGTCGGTACGGCGGCGACTACGGGTACATGAACCCGGAGCTCGCCGTAGAGCACACGAAGAAGTTCTTCGACCAGCTCGGCGACACCCGCAGCGTGAGTGTCACGTTCTTCGGTGGGGAGCCGCTAATGAACCTCGACGTCGTCTACGCGGCGCACGCGTACGCGAAGCGGCGCGCGGCCGAGGAGGGGCGTCGGGTCGGCTTCGCGTTGACGACGAACGGGACGCTCCTCACGCGGGAGCTCGTGGAGTGGTTCGAGCAAGAGCGCTTCTCGATGACCGTCAGCATCGACGGCCCGCCAGACGTCAACGATCGCCTGCGCCCGATCCAGGACGGCGCGAAGAGCTACGACGTCATCATGGCGAAGATCGCCGAGTCGGGGCTGAAGGCCAACGCACGCGTGACCCTCACGCGGAAGTGCCTCGACGTCGCGCGCATCGTTCGACACCTGATCGGCGTCGGGTTCCAAGAGGTCGGCGTGTCGCCGGTCGCGACGGGCCAGGAGCGTTTCGATCTGCAGGGTGAGGATCTGAAGCGGCTCCTCGACGAGATGCGGATCCTCGCGGACGACTTCGTCGAGGCCGCGAAGGCCGGCGAGGTGATGCCGTTTTCGAACCTCCGCACCGTGCTCGAGCAGATCGCGATCGGCGATCCGCGTCCGGTGCCGTGCGGCGCGGGGACGAAGCTCGTCGCCGCGGACAACAAGGGTGACCTGTACGCGTGCCACCGGCTCGTGGGGCAGGAGGCCTTCAAGATGGGGCACGTCGAGTCCGGGATCGACGCGGGGCTGCGGCAGCAGATCCTCGACGGCATGAACCCCGCGTCGCGTGCGCCGTGTGAGGCGTGCTGGGCGCGGTACCTCTGCGGCGGCGGCTGCCACCACATCGCGTGGCTGCACACCGAGCAAGGCGCGGCGCCGTGGACGATCGGCGACGACTTCTGTGATTTCCTGCGCGGGTGGTATCGGCTGGGGCTGCACACCTACGCGCGCATCGTGGACGAGGCCCCCGGCATCGTTCCTCGCCTCCGCGGCAACTTCGTGGGGACGGGGTGCAACCAGACGCAGGGTCAGTGATAGAGAGTAGGGCGGTGACCATGAAGCGAACGACATCAACCGCGGCGCTGGCCGTGTTCATGGCGGGGGCGAGCCTGTTCGCCTGCAAAGACGCGAGCAAACCCGAGGTCGCGACCGAGGCGAAGGCGGTCACCGCGGCGCCCGAGGTCGAAGGACCGACGGACGTCGTGTACGCGGCGTCGACGGTGCTGCGCGTCGTCGACTTCGCGAAGGGTGAAGTCGTCGCGTCGGTGCCGCTCGGGCGCGCGGTGCGACAGATTCGGTTCGCCGACGATGGCACCGCGTACGTCGCGGCGAGCGGCGGGATGTTCGTCTTCGACGGGCACGCGCATCAGCAGCTCGCGAACCCGATCACCACGCCGGTGCGTGCGATCGACATCGCGGACGACGGCAAGACGGTGACCGCGCTGTCGCACCAAGTGATCGTGAACCCGGACAAGTCGCGTGAGGTGCTGCCGTTCTTCTTGTCGACGTACGACGTCGCGTCCAAGCGCGTGACGAACAAGGAGACCATCGGCCAGCGCATCTTCTTCGCCGCGCGCCGCGCGGGAGACGGCGGCCACGATCTCGTCCTCACCGAGGACGGTCGGGTCCGCACCATCAGCGGCTCCGAGCCCCTGTCCTCCGACGGCACGAAGATCGATCCGCTCGCCGGGCAGGGCGGCGCCGACCAGCCCTTCCGCGTGCGTCACGAAGCGGTCCGCCACGGCAGCCGCGCGTACCTCCCCGTCGAGGGCTACCCGTCGCGGGTCCTGGTCGTGGACCTGAAGAGCGGCGCGACGTCGGCGCTGATGCTCGACCGTGCGTACCCGCTGCGCGGCGTCGCGGTGTCGCCGGACGGCGCGACGGTCGCGGTCAACGTCGGCATCGGCGTGGTCCTGATCGACGCGGCGAGCGGCGAGATTCGCCACCGCGTCGAGACGCCGGACCCGACGTCGCAGATCGCGTTCGCGAGCGACGGCAAACACGTCTACACCGCGCAGGTCGTCGACGGCACGGGCGGCGCGATCCACGCGATCTCCGTGGCCGACGGTCAACACGTGAAGAAGATCCACCTCGACGACATCTCTCCGTGGGCCCTCGCGGTCCGGCCTCGCTGAACAAGCGCTGAACACTGGCTTGGCCGACTCCAAAGACGTCGAATCGAAGGTGATGGGGCGCGCCCGCGCGTCCCTCGGGCTCGCGGTGGGGACGATCGCGCTCCTGGCCGGCCTCGGGCTGCGCGGGCTCCTCTTCGTCGGAGCGCCGGACGTACCGCGGGACGACGCGGTGCTGTTCTCCGCGCTGATCCTCGTCGGCGTCGCCGTGTTCTTCGCGTGGTACGCGCGCCCCGAGCGCGACGTGTTCGTGGACCTCGGGCTGTGGCCGATCGCGGCGCTCCTCGGCGTGGCGATGCCGGTCCTCGCGCTGTGGCAGCCCGCCGAGCGCGTGGTCTATCTGCCGGCCGGGCTCGAGGTCGCGGGGGCGGTGACGTTCCTCGTCTCGTTCGTTCGGCTGCAGAAGGCACGCGCCGCGAAGCGCCTCCAGCCGCGCACGCTCGACGCCGATCACCGCGTCCGTCTGCTTCGCGAAGAGGCGTCGAAACACGCGGACGTCCCGGCGGCGTCGCTCGTGAAGGGTGATCGATTCGCGGCCGAGATGGAGGAGGAGCTCGTCGTCGACGGCGTCATCCTCAACGGCACCGGCTTCGTCGACGAGACACAGCTGTGCGGGCCCGGGCTCCCGACCGCGAAGAAGGTCGGTGAGTACGTCTTCGCCGGCACGGTCCCGTCGATCCCCGATCTCCAGATCGCGGTCGGCGCGACCCAGGACGACAGCCTGATCCTGCAGCGTGATCGTTTCGCGGCGTCGGTCGGGGCCGAGCTGTTGGAGACGAGCGGCGCGCACCGCGCGGCGGCGCTGTGGGTGTTGTTGTTGGGGGCGGGTGCGGTGGCGATCGTGCTGTGGCGATCGGATCTTCAGACGGTTTCGACCTGGCTCCCGGGGGTCGCGGCGGCGTGTGTCGCGGCGGCCGCGGCGGCGCCTGCGCTCGCGGGGACCCTCGGGCGGGTGAGTTTGCTCCTGGAGGCGAAGCGCGCCGGTGTGTTCGTCACACGGGCGAAGGACGTGCTCGCGCTGGCGCACGTGCGTCGGTGGCAGATCGATCCGCTGCTCCTCGCGGCGCCCGGCGCGGTCGAGGCGGCACCGTTCGCCGACGTCGCGAGTGACACGATCCTCGCGCTCTCTGCGGCGCTGCTGTCGGAGGACCCGATCCCCGAACGCACGAGTGTCCGTGCGGCGATGGAGAAGAAGAAGCTCGAGTCGCTGGCCGGCGCGGCGTTGGAGAAGGTCGACGGCGTCTACCGCGGGACGGTGAACGGGCGTCGCTGGTACCTCGGGCCCGAGGCCGCCATCGAGAAGGTCGACGGGCTCGCGCTCGACGAATCGACGCAGGGCACGCTCGACTTCTTGCGCGGCCAGAAGCCGGTGGTGTTCCTGCTCGGGGAGCCCGCGCAGGGGATCGTCGGCGCCATCGGCATCGACGTTCGCGCCGACGCCGACGCGAAGGCCGCGGCGCAGGCGCTGGAGGCGACGCTGATGCCGGGCCTCCCGGATGCGACGCGCGAGGCCGTCGCGAAGGCCGCCGGCGTCACGCGCGACGGGCCGCCGACGAAGGGCCGCGACGGCACGCTCCTCGCCGAGACCACCGAGCCGCCGAGCAAGGGGCTGCGCCTCCGCGTCGTGTCCCCGCGGCCGGGGATGAAGCTCGAACCCTCCGCCCCCCGCATCGCGGTCACGGCGATCGGCCAGGTCCCGAAGCTCGTCGATCGCCTGGAGCGGATCGCCTCCGCGTCGAGCCGCCGCGCGTGGGTCGCGACGTTGCTGCCGCCCTTGGTCGTCGCGGGCCTCGCCTTCGGCGGCGTCCTGTTCCCGTGGTGCGCCGCGGTCGCGGGCATCGTGACAACGGTCTACGCGGGGCGCGTGCCGTCCGCGAAGGACGAGGCGCCGAAGTCCGCCGCCGGCGCCGAGCCGACCGCGGTCTAGGGGGCCGTATCGGATAGCCGGCGGGGGAGTGCCCAGGTCCGGTTTCGCTTTTGGCGTCGGCCGGGGACGCTCTTCCGGTCAGCGGCTCGCCCACCGCGGCAAACAGCGAAGCCGAGGGGCCACATCCGGCGAGACGAACGGCTTCTGACCGGAGGGGAGGTCCCCGCCCGTCGCCGAAAGCGAAGCCGATCCTGGGCACTCCCACCCCGGCTATCTGATACGGCCTCCTACGTCGAAGACCGCCGCGAATGCGGCGGGTCTGAGGTCTGTGCCGAGGTCACTCGCGAAGCGAGGGACCGTTATGGCCTAACTCAGGCGACGCGGCGGCCTGAGAAGTCGTCGAGCCAGCGGCCACACACCGAGGCGGGCATCGGCTTGGCGAAGTAGTACCCCTGGACGACGTCGCACCCGAGCTCCGAGAGCAAGTCGACTTGCGCCTGGGTCTCGGCGCCCTCGGCGACCACGTCGAGCTCCAGCGCGCGGGCGAGGAGGATGATCGCGTTGGTGAGCGAGCGCGAGGAGTCGTTGGTGTCGCAGCGCCCGACGAAGGCGCGGTCGATCTTGAGCACGTCGACGGGGAAGCGCTCGAGGTAGGCGAGTGAGCTGTACCCCGTGCCGAAGTCGTCGACCGCGAGGGTGACGCCGAGCTCGCCGAGCGCTTGAAGTCGTTCGAGCGCGTCGTCCCCGTCGATCAGCGCGCTCTCGGTGAGCTCGAGCTCGACCGTCTTGGGGTTCACGTTCAGTCGGGAGAGCGACCGCCACACCTGTTCGACGAGCATCGGATCACGAAGCTGGCGCGCCGCGATGTTCACCGCGACGCTCAGGTCCGGGTCTTCCATCCGCGTCTGCCACGTTTCGAGCTGCCGGCAGGCCGTCTCAAGGACCCACTCACCCACGGGGACGATCAGGCCGGTCTCCTCCAACAGCGGGATGAACTCGCCGGGCGGGACGAGGCCGCGGTCTTCGTGCTGCCAGCGGATCAGGGCCTCCAGCCCGACGACGCGCCCCGCGCGGGTGTCGATCTTCGGCTGGTAGTAGACGACGAACTCGTCGCGTCCGAGGGCGTTGGCGAGGTCGGCTTCGAGGGAGAGCCGGCCGAGGTCGGTGGTGATGACCTCGCGTCGGTGCATCGCGAAGCGTCCGCGCCCGCTGCGCTTGGCGGCGAGCATCGCTTCCTCCGCGTTGCGGATGACCTCGTCCGCATCGTCGCCCAGGGCGGCGGCGCAGGCGCCCGCGCTCGCGGTGGTCATCACTTCGCTCGCGCCGAGGCGCATCGGCATCGTGACGACCTTGAGGATCCGGCGTGCGGCGTCTTCGAGATCGAGCACGTTGTCGATGTGGTCCACGATGACCGCGAACTCGTCGCCAGCGAGGTGCGCGACGAACTCCGTCTTCTTCGCTTCGGCGCGGAGCCGCTCGCCGATCTCGCGGAGGACGGCGTCGCCCACGTCGGCGGAGTAGACGCTGTTGACGTTGCGGAAGCCGTCGAGGTCGAACATCAGGACGCCGATCTCGCGCCCATCGAGCTCCGGCGCGTGCAACAGCGCGCCGAGCTTTTCACGGAAGGTGGAACGGTTCGGTAGTCCGGTGAGGGCGTTGAAGTTCGACAGGTACGCGATGCGATCGCGCGCGCGGTTGCGCTCGATCGCAAAGCGCATGGCACGCACGAGGCTCGCGTCGTCGACCTTGTCCTTGACGAGGTGATCCTCCGCGCCGATCTGCACCGACTGGTACGCGATCGACTCGGCGTTCATGCCGCTCACCACGAGGATCGGGGTGTTGGGCACGGTCGCGTGCACCATCGCGATGGCGGTGAGCCCGCGCGCGTCGGGGAGGGTCAGGTCGAGGAGGACGAGGTCGAAGGACGACTCGCCGAGCAGCGTCATCGCGTCGCTCAGGCGTTCGACGTGGGTGACGATGTAGCGTGTCGGGCCAGCGCGCTTGAGCGCGCGCCGCACGCGAGCGGCGTCGGTCGGGTCGTCTTCGACGAGGAGGACGTGTGCGTCCTGACTCTCGTCGACGGTCGCGAGCGCGACGAAGCGGTCCGCGATGCGTTCTGCGTGGCGGTTGCTGGCCGACGAGATCGCTTGAATGAGCATCTTGTCGTCCCAGGGTTTGTAGACGATCTGCGAGATCATCCCGGCCTCTTCGGTGTCCGGGAGGCGGAGGTCGGTCTTGCCGGTGATCATCAGATACGCGGCGTCGGGTTGGAGGCTTCGGATGCGGCGGATGATGTCGAGGCCGTCGGCGTCGGGCATCATGAGGTCCGTCGCGATCACGGCGTAGTGAAAGCGGCGCGCGAGCGACAGGGCTTCGGAGGCGGTCGTCGCGATGTCGACGGCGTAGCCGCGCCGCACGAGCGAGCGTCGGAACGCGCGGGCGCAGAGGGTGTCGTCGTCGACGAAGAGGACGCGGCCGGAGGAGGCGCGTGCGTGGTCGGAGCCTGGAGTCTTCACGCGCCGGGACCCCTTCAGCGCTCCGCGCCGACGGCGGTCGTTGGGACGAGCTCGTTGACCCGCCACAGGCCGTCGATGGCCTGAAGGGCTTCGCAGAACTTCGAGAAGGTGAGCGGCTTGATGATGTAACCCGCGACGCAGCGGTCGTACGCGCGCAGCAGATCGACGTCGGCTTTCGACGTGGTCAGGACGAAGACTTGGTGGAGCCTCAGCTTCGGGTCCGCGCGGATGACGTCGAGGAACTCGAAGCCGTTCATGCGCGGCATGTTGAGGTCGAGGAGGATCGGGATCGGCGGCGTGGTGCTGGCTCGCCGGAGCACTTCGAGTCCTTCGACACCGTCGTGCGCTACGGTGAGCTCGACGTCCATCCGGTTGCGGCGAATCGCGCGACGGACGGTCTCGACGTCGACGATGTCGTCGTCGATGAGGAGGGCTTGTCGGGTCATGGTGGGTCTCCGGGGGGTGCGCAGGGCCAGGTCATCTGGACCGTGGTGCCGGGCGTGGGCGCCGCGATGAACGTGACGGTGCCGCCGTGGGCTTCGGCGGCGGTGCGGGCGATCGTGAGCCCGACGCCGACGTGCTGCGGGTTGGAGGCGCCGAAGCGCGTGACGTACAGCTCGAACGCACGGTTCGGATCCGCGACGCCGGGGCCTTCGTCCTTCACGAGGATGAACGCCGTGCCGTCTTGGACGCTCACGTCGACGAACGCGCGCGTGGCGCCGTCGCTGTGGTGAAGCACGTTCTCCAGCAACGGAGCGAAGGCGCGCGAGAAGTCGGCGCTCCGACCGACGCAGGTGGCGTGGCCGCGGACCTCGACGTCGAGGCCTTCGATCGCTTCGGCCGCGATTTCGATTTGCTCGGCGAGGTCGAACGTCGACGTGCCGTCGGCGCTCCCAGCGCGTGACACCTCGAGCAACCCGTCGAGCAGCGACTGCATGCGGGTGACGCAGTGGCGAAGCGAGAACACGGCGTCGGCGACGTCCTCGGGCATCTCGTCGCCGAGGCCTTCGACGATCCACTCCGTGGAGGAAGCCGCGCCGCGGAGCGGTGCGCGGAGATCGTGGGAGAGTCGGTAGACGAGGTCGTTCACAGCTTCGACGCCTCCGTTTCGATCCGCTTCGGCCAGCGCACGACGAACGCGGCGCCGCCGCTCGGGCTGTCCTCCACCCAGATCTGCCCTTGTACGGACTCGACGACCTTGCGCACGACGGCGAGCCCGATCCCCGTGGACTCGAAGGTGTCGCGCGGTTTGAGGGTCTGGAAGATGCCGAAGACACGGTCGCGATATTCGGCGGGGATGCCGGGGCCGTCGTCCGCGACCACGAAGCGCACGAAGCCGCCGTCCTCGTCGTCGAGCGACACGGTGACCTTGGAGCCGTCGCTCTCGGAGTGTTTGAGGCCGTTGGAGATCAGGTTTGCGAGGACCTGCTCCAAGCCGAGGCGGTACGTGAAGAAGGTGGGGACGTTCCCCTCGAGCTCGACGCGTGCCTTCGCGGCGTCGCCGAGCTGGTCCACGACTTCGCGCACCAGCGTGTCGAGGTCGACGTGTTCGACCTTGCCGGTGACCTGCCCGGCGCGCGCGACTTCGAGCAGCCCCGCGATGAGCCGCTCCATACGGACGGTGCGTCGTTCGATGGTGTCGAGGTGCTCGAAGACGGCGGCGCGGTCTTCGATGTCCTCGCGGAGGAACTGCGCCGTGCTCGCGATGGCGCGGATCGGCGCCTTGAGATCGTGCGAGACGACGTACGCGAACTCGTTCAGCTCTTCGTTCTTCTTGCGCAGCTCGGACTCGACGACGACGCGTCGGTCGATCTCGTCCTGCAGCTCCTTGGGGCTACGCAGCGCGAGGAGCTTGGGTACGACCGGGATGAGACCGATCACCGTGCCCCAGGAAGCGACGGCGGTGACGACCTTCACGACCGCCGACAGTCGATAGACGGGGAAGTAGAAGATGATGGCCTCGATCAAGTGACCGCTGCCGCACGACAGGATGAACAGCGCGAACATCCACACGATCCCCGGGAAGGGGAGGTCGCGTCGTTCGCGAATGAAGTACGCGAGGACGATCGGGATCGCGACGTAGGCCGCGAAGATCGCGAGGTCCGAGACGATGTGCGTCCACCCGAGCGACTGCGACCAAACGCCGCAGCTCCACCGCGGTGGGAAGCCAAAGGTGTCGAAGATGAGCGATATGAACTCCATCTGCTCTCTTCCGCGATTATGTATCGGACGCGATTGGATTCAACTTGAGTCGTTTCGTTCGGCGGCGCGACTTACGCCTCGAGGGCCGGTTCGCGGAGCCGTGCAACCACTGCGCTGACGACGAAGCCGAGCGCGCCGAGGCTGAAGATCTCGTCGCGCGAGAACCACGCGAGCACGGAGAGGGCTCCGACGGCGGCGAATCCGAGCGCGACGATGAGGACGACACGGCGTGTCATGCCGAGGATCAGCCCCACCATGCCGAGGAGCGGTAGGCCCCAGAGCACGGTGCGCTGAATTGCGGGACCGCTGGCCTCGACCATGGCCCACCGGTGGAAGAGCACGTCCGCGAAGACCACAACCGCGCACACCGCGAGCACGAGGACGGCGGCCGCGGCGGCGTCCTTCGCGACCATCGCGTGGCGCGCGAAGTTCTTGATGTGGAGATCGACGAACGCCTCGAAGGCCGTGTTGAGGACCTCCATGCAGATCACGACGAAGACGCAGAAGATGACGCTGGCGCGGGAGGCGAGGTCGAGCTCGAGCGCCATCCCCACGAGCATGACCGCGAGGCCGGAGACCCAGTGGATCTTCATGTTGCGCTGGGAGCAGAGGGTGCGGAGCACGCCGTCGATCGCGTAGGAGAACGAGGCGATCAGGCCGGCGCGTTTCTTCAGCTCGACGTTGGTCTCGACGCTCTGTTCCGTCTGGGTGGTCATCGCCGCCGGGGGCCCATCATGCGGCCGACCGACGGTGATGTCACGTGTTCGGCGCGGCGCCCCAGGGCTGGCGGGCTTCGAGGGTGTCGATCGACGTCTCGCCGGTTTCGACCTCGCCGGTCGCGGCGTCCCAGATCCGCCAGGACAGCTTCGGGTCGAGCATGGGCTGCGACTCGACGAAGATGCAGCGCAGCTCACCCGGCTCGAACCCGCACGCGTCTTGGACGGCGGCGAGGAGGCGGTGGTCGTGCAGGTGCCCGTCGCCGAAGTTCCACCCGATGACGACGCCGGCGACCAGCTCGCCGTCGAGCCACTCGTAGGCGTCGATGTCGTCGACGGCCTTGGGGACGAGGAGGGTGAGCAGTCGCCCGTGCAGGTGCATGGCGCGGAACGCGACGACCTTGGAGAGCATCGCGACGATCGTCTCGTGCTCGTAGAACTTGGTGAGCTGATCGTAGACGCGCGGCGCGGACTTGGTGAGGTGGCGGTCGAGCTTCTCGGAGGCGTCGCCCCTGAAGAGCCACACGCTGTAGGCCCAGTTGCCCGCGTAGTAGCGCATCGACAGCAAGAACGAGACGAACTGCGGGAAGCGGTTGCCGAACGCCGGGACGAGGACGAGCGCAAACGCGAGGATCGCGTAGAGCGGGATTGAGCCCGCGGTGCTCACGGAGACGTCGGCGTGCGCGCCGAAGAGGAGGAAGCCGCCGTACACCATCACGACGTTCCACTCGATCGGCACGCCCATCGGAACGTTGCTCGTGATGAAGGCGTGGAAGCCGAGCATCGTGATGAGCGCGCCGAAGGTGAGGGGGCCGCCGTCGCCGAGGAGCAACACCACGGGGAACGCGTACTCGACGACGGTGCCGGCGTGCGCGAGCACCGTCGCGAGGCGGGATGGGCGGAGGTCGTCCGGGAACGCCACGTACATCTTCTTGCGGAAGAACTGCGGCACCCACGGGCTGTTGCTCATCATCACGCAGACGACGGACGGGAAGTGGCGGTTGAGCTTCGACGTTGCGGCCCACCACCACACGGCGACCCACACCAGCTTCAACGCCGCGACGGGTTCCGCGGCGAGCGCGAAGCACAGCAGCGCGACGGCGTAGTGCTCGGCGCGGGTGGCGAGGAAGATCGTACGGTCGAGGAGCCCGAGCGCGGCGAGCGGCGCGAGCACCGCGAACAGGTGGGTGGGCGTGATGTCCTTCGACCACAGCGCGTACCCGGCGGCGCCGCAGAACGCGAGGTAGAGGAGGATGTCGAGGACCGTGCGCTTCGCGCCGCCGACCAGCGGGGACTTCAGCGTCCCCGGGCGCAGGTAGTAGAGGACGCCGCCGAACGGCGGGAAGTAACGGCCGGTGAGCGGGCCGCTCCCGCAGCCGAAGCCGAGCCCCTCGTACAGCATCGACCACAGCACCGCGCGGAGCAGGGCGTCGGGCTGGGACCACCAGCCGGGCTCGGCGTTCACGCGGGTGCACAACCACCACCACACGCCGACGTAGCCGGCGATCTTCACGAGGTACGCGAAGTACACGGTGACGGGCGCGCCGTACCCGTGCAGCGCCCACGCGCCACACACCATCTTCAACCGCGTCTCGAACGGTTGTTTCTCCCACTCGAGGACGTCGTAAGGCGGGGCTTTAGGTTTCAGCACAGGCGCCTCGCGACGGAGCGCGCGGCCCAGTAGCCGCACATGCCGTGAACGCCGCCGCCGGGGGGCGTCGACGCGGAGCAGATCCAGATCTTGTCGTTCGGGGTGCGGTAGGGATCGAGGCGCGCGACGGGGCGGAAGAACAGCTGCGCGATGTCGGCGACGCCGCCGCTGATCGCACCGCCGACGTGGTTCGGGTTGTAGGCGGCGTAGTCCTTCGCGGTCATCGTGTGCCGGGCGAGGATACGATCGCAAAAGCCCGGCGCGAAACGCTCCACCTGCGCTTCGATCGCAGCGGTGTGGTCGACGTCCGAGTCCGCCGGCACGTGGCAGTACGCGTAGCCGGTGTGTTTCCCGTCGGGGGCGCGCGACGGGTCGAGCTCACTCTGTTGGCAGACGATGAGGAACGGCCGCTCGGGGTGCTCGCCACGCCACACGGCGGCTTCCGCGGCGGCGATCTCTTCGAACGTCCCGCCGACGTGCACGGTGGAGGCGTCGCGGCAGCGTTCGTCGCGCCAGGGGATGGAGCCGTCGAGCGCCCAGTCGACCTTGCACACCGCGGGGCCGTACCGGTAGCGCTCCAGCCGCGCGCGGTAGCCCGAGGGGAGGGTGTCGCCCGCGATGTTCGCGAGCTGCGCGGGGTCGGTGTCGAAGAGGTAGGCGTCGGCGTCGGGGAGGTCGGCCATCGAGGTGACGCGGCGGTTCGTCTCGACGCGGCCGCCCTTCGTTTCGAGATATTTCGCGAGCGCGGTGGTGATCGCGCTGGAGCCGCCCTCGGCGACGGGCCAGGTCTCGACGTGGCCGGTGATGCAGAAGATCAACCCGAACGCGGCGGTCATCCAGCGGTCGAACGGGAGCACGCCGTGCGCCGCGCAGCCGGCGAGCAGCGCGCGGGCGCGGGCGCCCGAGAAGCGCTTCGCGAGGTGCTCGACCGAGAACATTCCGCGCAGCCCGAACGACGCCATGAGGAACGGCGCGCTCGGGATGCGGAGGGGCGCGAGCGCACCCTCGAGGAAGGCGTCGGGGCGGCGAACGAAAGGCTCGACGAGGCGACGGTACGCGTCGGCGTCGGCGCCGAGGGCCCGGGCGGTGGCGTCGAGATCCTTTTCGTGGAGGACGGCGTCGTCGTCGTCGAGCGGGTGCGCGAAGGACGCCGCGCCGGCGCGCCAGGTCAGGCCGTGGTCCGCGAGCGGGAGCGTCGACAGGTACGGCGACAGGATCCCCATCGGGTGCGCGGCCGAGCAGACGTCGTGACGGAACCCGGGGAGGGTGAGCTCCGCGGTGCGCGTGCCGCCGCCGATCGTGTCGGCGGCTTCGAGGACTTCGACGTCGACGCCACGGTCTGCAAGGTAGGTTGCGGCGGCGAGGCCGTTGGGCCCGGAGCCGATGACGACCGCTTTGGGCATCAGCGTCTCAGGAGGACGTAGACCGCGCCGGCGCCGCCGTCGTGCGGGCGCGCGGTGCAGAACGCGAGGACGCTCTTCGCGATGCGGCCGCGTTCGAGCCACGCCTTCACGGCGACCTTGAGGACCGGGATGTTGTCCTTCGAGTTGAGGCCGCGGCCGTGGACGATCAGGACGCAGCGGTGCCCGGCGCGGCGCGACTCGACGATGAACCTCTCGACGGCGTCGCGCGCGACGTCGCGGGTCATGCCGTGCAGATCGACGTGGTTCCGGAACGCGTACTCGCCGCGTTTGAGCTTCGACAGGATGCGCCGGTCGAGGTCGGAGCGGCAGCCTTCGATGAACTCGTCGCCGTCGCTGATGTCGAAGTGACCGGTGCCGTCGACGAGCGAGGCGAGCTCCGCGAGGGCTTCGGCCTCTTCGTCGTAGACCGGGAGCTCCCCGGCGTCGGACGGCGGGAGGGGTTTGTGCACGACGCCGCGTCCGTCGTGTACGCTCTGGGCGTCGCCCACCGCGGCGAGGAACAGCGCGGCGTCGTCCATCGGTTCGTCGGGGGTGCGGACGACGGGTTTCTTGGCGTAGCGCTCGGCGGCGGCTTTCTTCTCGGCCTTCTTCGCCTTGACGATCTGCTTCTTCAGATCCGCGCCGACGGCGGCGAACGGATTGTTGAAGGGTTGATTCTTCTTCCGCCCCACCGCGGCGCGATTGTTACGCGCCGACGCGATCCTTGACCATGATCTTGTGCGGCAGCGGCACGACGATGCCGTGCGGCATCGCGAGCTCGAGGGAGCGCTGCAGGAACGCGACGCCGGTGACGAAGGGCAGCGCGCAGAGCAGGTCCACGACGTAGTGGAAGCGGCAGTAGACCGTGGAGAAGATCAGGATCATCGCGAACGGGAACATGACCGCGAAGAACTTGAAGGCGCGCTTTTGGTACGCGGTGAGGAGGACCAGGAGCGTGAGCCCGGTGTGCCCCGACGGGAAGCAGTCGCGGTACATCGGGATGTCGATGAAGGTCTGGCGGATGGCCTCCGCGAAGTACACACCCTCCATCGGGCGGGTGTACTCGGGCGCGAGATCGAAGCGCGGCCCGATCGCCGGCACCATGATGTAGACGATGTAGCTGAGCATGTAGAACATGACGACGCGCAGCATGTAGTCGGCGAAGTCGTTGTTCTTGCGCAGGTACAAGAGGATCCCGAGCGCGAGCTGCCAGAAGAAGAACGCGAGGTAGCAGATGTAGGCGATCTCGGTGAGCCACGGGTGGTGGAACTGTTCGAGCCACACACTCGGCTGCACGCCGAACAACCACTGGTCGATCGCCTGCAGGTCGCGGTCGTAGGGGACCGGCGACACGAGGTCGATCATCGGGTTGAGGCGCGAGTAGAGCACCCAGATCGTCAGCATGATGTAAAAGTTGCCGACGAGCTGCGCGATGGGGTGGTCGCTCTTCGACGCCCAAAAGCGACTCGCGAGTCCGAGGAGCGCGACGCCGAACAACGCGGCGCTCACCGGCGCCCAGTCGGGGACGTTTCGGTAGCTGGAGACGATCGCGAGGCCAAAGAGGGTAGGGACCGAGATCGCGAAGAGGTCACCGATGCGAAGAACCAGCCCGTCGGTTTCCTGCGCGGGCACGCTCGGGCCGGTCGCCGCCCCCGGGCGTGGGCGGATGTCGGAGACCACCTCGGACACGTCCCCTCAAGCTAGCGAAACGGGGATGTGTTTGCGAGTAGGAGATTGCGATCACCCCCGATCCGGAGCGAATCGATCGTGGATGAGACGTTTTGGGGTGACGCAGCGCGCGGCGCTCCGCTGTTTCGAAAACAGCCGTCTGACCGCGGGGTTGGCGCGTTTGGCTTCCAAAATGGAGCGAAAAAGCGGGCCGCCGTGTCCGTTCGGCACGGCTTCTGCGTCGTCGTATCCTCAACCCCGCCGGTGTGCGTCCGATAGCTATCACCAAATGCAGGACCCCCGACGAATCCTCATCATCGACGGCGATCCGAGCTTCCGGACGAACGCGGCCCGCTTCCTCACCGAGCGCGGCTACGAAGTTCGAGGGACGCCGAACGCCAAACAGGGACTCGATGCCATGCGCGAGCAGCGCCCGGACTTCGTGCTGGTCGACCTGAACCTCTCGGAGCCCGGCTTCGATCTGGTCGACACCGTCATCGCCTCGCCCGAGCGACCCCGCGTCATCGGCGTGGCGCAGACGGCGCGCGTTCCGGAGGTGGTCGCGGCCATCAAGGCCGGGGCCCTCGACGTCCTCGAGCGCCCGGTCGACGGCGAGCGGCTGTGCCGAATCATGGAGCGCTCGGAGCGCCCCTCGGCGGCGCCGGCTTCGGTCTCCGGGAGCGCGCGGCCGGTCGGCCTGGCGCGTGACCCGCAGATCGACACGCTCGTCGCGGACAGCGACGTGATGCGCGCGGTCCTCGCGCGCGTCGAGCGGCTCGCCGGGCAAGAGAGCACGATCGTCCTCGAGGGGGAGTTCGGATCGGGCCAAGAAGGTGTCGCGCGCCACTACCACGCGACGTGTCCGCGGGCCGGGGGGCCGTTCGTGCACGTCTCGCGGGAGGGGAACGCGGAAGAGGAGCTCTTCGGATCGGCCGACACCATGAGCGCGTTTGCGCGCGCCAAGGGCGGCATCGTCTACATCGAGTCGTTGGTCGCGCTGGGCAAGAGCGGTCAGGACCGGCTCGCGAAGCTCCTGCACGGTCTCGCCGCGGCGCGCCTCAACGGTGGCGGCGTTCGCTGGCCGCCGATGATCGTCGGCATCGAGCGTCCGATCGACATCGAGGTCTCCGCCGGTCTGGTCCGCGAGGACCTCGCGCAGCTGCTCGGTCGCGCGCCCATTGTGGTGCCGCCGCTCCGCAACCGTCGCGAGGACATCCCGGAGCTGGTCTACCGCGCGGTGTCCGCCATCCAGCACGCGGTCGGTGCGCCGGCCTCGGAGGTCGACCCCGCGGTCATGCAGGACCTCGTCGGGCGTGACTGGGAGAACAACATTCCGGAGCTGGTCGGGGTGATTCGTCGCTCCGCGTGCTTCGACGCCAACGGCGGCGTGGTCGTCGACCTGTCCGTGAACTACGAGCCGGCGCCGAAGCCGCGCCCGGTCGTCCGTCCGCCGTCGCAGCCGGTCATGGCCGCGCCGAAGCCGGCGCCCGCGCCGGTGGCCGCGCCGGAGCCGCCGGGCTGGCACCCGACGCTCGACGACGAGGGGCTCGTGCAGCCCTACGACGTGTACGAGGCGGAGATCTTCCGGTTCGCGCTCAAGAACACGGGTGGCTGTGTGTCGCGGGCGGCCGAGATGCTCGGCGTCGGGCGCGCGACGATGTACCGCAAGATGCGAGCGTACGACATCGTGGTGCCCCCGGTGGCGGAGCGCTCCATCGCGCGGAGCCGTCGGGCGCGGAAGCGTCGCGCCGAGGCGCGCGAGAAGCAGGCCGCGGCGCGTCAGCAGCACAACGCCCCCAAGAAGACCGGGACCGACGACCTCATCGTCCAATCGTCGTGACCCGCCGGGCCGGGCCGTGGTAACCGCGGCCCATGGCCAAGACCCTCCAGACCCAGGACAACGGCGGCTTCCCCAAGACCGTCGTGGTGAAGAACTTCATCGGCGGCAACCTCGCCGAAGCCAAGAGCGGCGAGCGGTACGAAGCGCGTTCGGCGTGTAACCGCGCGGACGTGGTCGGTACGGCTCCGCTGTCAGGCGCGGAGGACGTCGCCGAGGCGTGCCGCGTCGCGGGCGCGATCAAGAAGAAGTGGGGCGAGACGCCTGCGCCGGTGCGCGGCGAGATCATCGGTCGCATCGGCGAAGCGCTCAGCGAGCACAAGGAGCTGCTGTCGCGCGTGGTGAACCGCGAGATCGGCAAGACCATGCGCGAGGCGCGCGGCGAGGTGCAGGAGGCGATCGACACCGCGCACTTCTTCCAGAGCGAGGGGCGTCGGCTGTACGGGCAGACGGTCTACTCGGAGATGCCGAACAAGGAGCTGTTCACGTACCGGCGCCCGCTCGGCGTCGCGGCGATGATCACCGCGGGCAACTTCCCGATGGCGGTGCCGTCCTGGAAGATCCTGCCGGCGCTGGTCTGCGGCAACACGATCGTCTGGAAGCCGTCCGAGGACGCCCCGGTCATCGCGCACCTGTTCGGTCAGATCATGCAGGACGCGGGTGTGCCGGACGGCGTGGTGAACATCGTCTACGGCACGGGCGCGAAGGCGGGGCAGGGTGTGCTCGACGCGGTCGACGACGGCCTGGTCAACAAGGTCTCGTTCACGGGCTCGACGGCGGTCGGGCGCCGCGTCGGTGAGGTCTGCGGTCGCAACCTGCAGGTGCCTTCGCTCGAGCTCGGCGGCAAGAACCCGATGGTCGTGCTGCGCGACGCGAACCTCGAGCTCGCGGTGGAGGGCGTCGTGTTCTCCGGCTTCGGCACGGGCGGACAGCGTTGCACCTCGCTCGGCAACCTGATCCTCGACAAGCCGATCGCGGCGGAGTTCAAGGAGCGCCTGCTGAAGCGGATGGAGTCGATCGTCATCGCGGACCCGACGCAGACGGAGGACGCGCTGTACGGCCCGCTGATCGAGGAGCGCTTCTACGACCGCTTCATGGAGCACTTCGCGATGGCGGAGGCCGACGGCGCGAAGATGCTGACCACGAACAAGGGGCGCATCACGAACGCGAACAAGCCGGCGTCGTTCGTCGGCGATCCGGAGAGCGGGTTCTACGTGTTCCCGACGGTCTGGGACGGCGTCACGATGGACATGAAGATCGCGCAGACCGAGGTGTTCGGTCCGACGATCTCCATCATCGAGGTCGACGGCTTCGACGAGGCGCTCGCGGCGGCGAACGGCACGCCCTACGGGCTGTCGTCGGCGTGTTACACCATGGACCCGTCGGCGATCCTGCGGTTCAAGAACGGCATCACCGCGGGCATGACCAGCATCAACAACACGACGAGCGGCGCCGAGGCGCACCTGCCCTTCGGCGGCAACGGCTGGTCGGGCAACGGCACGCGCGAGTCCGGCGTCTGGGTGTTGGACGCGTACACGCGCTGGCACTGCGTCAACGAAGACCTCGCCGGGAAGCTGCAGCTCGCGCAGATCGACGTGGACTTCGGCGCGGCCACCGAGCCCACGGACCTTTCGGCGCTCGGCTGAGCTGGCAGCTCGCAGCCCGAGGGCGCCGGGGCAGCGCGCTCGCCGCTGCCCGCTGTCAGCTATCGAGAAACTTGCGGTGCGTTGCCGTTCGGCCGCACCATCGTGGTGTGCGTCGGTTCGCACCCGTTCTGTTCCTCGCCGCCGCGGCCTGTGGGTCGTCGGACGAGGCGATGCTCTTCAACCGGTTGGAGCTCCCGATCAGCCTGGAGGTGCGCGCGCCTCAGGAGCAGCTGGTCGGGGGTTGTGACAAGGCGTTCGCGGAGCGCTTCTGTGAGGACCAGTACGAGGTCATCGGGGTCGTGGACGTCGAGGCGCTCTCCGAGCGCGAGCTGATCATCTCCGACGCGACGAGCGGCGACCGCTGCACGAACATCCTCTGGCTGCGCCTGGTGCGCCTCGACGAGGTCGGCCCCGTCGACGACGCGGGCACGTTGATCAACCTCCCGGCCTTCGTAGAGGTCGAACGCGGGGCCGGCGTGATCCACACCGTTGCCTTTCCGCAGGCGACCGTGCGCATCGATGAGGTCGGCGGGATGGACGTGAACCAGTCCGGGCCGCCGCCCGCGTGTCTTTGATGTCCGTCTCGCAGATCACCGACAAGACCACCATCGCGAAGCAGCTCGAGGACGACCCGATCGTCACGCTCGAAGCGCTCGACGAGAACATCCGGGGGATGGACGGTCTGGTGACCGTCTTCGCGCCCGACGGCGAGGACCCGCCGGCGCAGCTCGTGGTGCGGTGGGGGCAGAAGTCGCTGGGGCTCGGCAGCTACGCGATGCTGCGCGCGCGCCGGATGACGGAGCTCGCCGAGGTGATCGAAGCGTTCCCGGCCGAGAGCGGCGAGCTCGACATGGTGCTCCCGTTCTGGGCGTCGGGTGCGGTCGCGGCGCAGCTGAAGGCGCAGCCGCTCGGCGCCGAGGCGTGGTACGAGCTGAAGAAGGACTGGCTCGTCCCGAGCCCGGTGGTGAAGCAGTGCATCCGCCTCGACGACCCGCACGTGATCAAGCCGATGTTCCCGAAGCTCGCGGAGGACACGCCGGCGTACGTGCTGTCGCTGAACCAGCAGCTCACGGCGGTGGCGGCGGTGACGCACTGCGCGCGGGACGTCGCGCGGGTGTTCGTCTATGTGGTCGAGGAGGCGCGGGGCCGCGGCTTCGGGCGGGGGGTGCTGACGGCGCTCGTCGAGGAGCTCCTCGCGCTGCGCCTCACGCCGACCCTGCGGGTCAGCCTCTCCGACGAGCCGGCGGTCCGGCTGGCGGAGGGGTCGGGCTTTCGGCTCTACCACGCGATGCTGCGCCTCGCGGTGAACGGCCGGCACGTCGAGCCCGGGCCTGGCTTGGTGGGCTTGGGGTCGCGGTCCTCCTCCTGACGGCGGGCTGCCCGAGGGATCGGCCGAAGACACTCGGCGGTCACACGACGCCGCTCGCGCTCGGTGCGGCCGTCACGGATCCGGTGACGAAGGCTCGATGTGAGCGCGGGCCCGAGACCGAGTCCGTGGTGTTCGAGTCAAGGAACTTCTACTTCTGCGATCCCGAAAATCGTTCGCGATTCCTGGAGGATCCGGCCCAGTGGGCGTACGAATGATGCGTACCGGTCGACGCACTGCGTAGGCCCGTTCGCACCGACATTCCCTGATCGAAACCCGCTCGGTGACCGGTGTGTGGCGTTTTTGCGTCACTTTTCGACGCGCCGGTCACTGGCCCACCGGTTGCTTTTTATCGGTTCCAGCTCACCGCTCTGCGCACTTCGGTACGCATCAGGTGAAGGGAAAACGATATGCTTCCGAGTCCGAGTCGCCTACGTCCCCTCGATACCCCGGCCCCCGCGTTCGGCCGGGCCGACCTCCGGGTCGTACCGCAGGAGCGCCGCGTCGCGGTCCTGCTGAACGCCAACGCCAAGAAGGTCACCACCAAGGTCCGCGACCAGTTCGCGCGCCTCGTGCCCTCCGAGGACCTGTTCTTCTGCGAGTCGCTCGAAGACGGTCGCCGGCACACCCGCTCCATCCTCGCCAAGCGCTACGACACGCTCTTGGTCGGCGGCGGCGACGGAACGATCGCCACCACGCTCAACCTGCTCGTGCAGGAGGCCGAGAAGCTCAGCCGTCCCGGCCACCGCCACGCGCTCCCGGACCTCGGCATCCTCAAGCTCGGCACCGGCAACGGCCTCGCCAACATGAGCGGCGCCGGCAAACCGGTCTCGGACGCCATGCGCCTCGTCGCCGGCGAGCGCCCCTCGGCGCGCCCGCTGCGGGTCATCGAAGACGTCGACAGCGGCTGGGTCTTCCCGTTCGGCAGCGTCGGTTACGACGCCCAGGTCCTCAACGACTACGTCGACCTCGTCGACGCGACCCGCACCGGCGTCGGTCGCTCGTTCGCGAAGTCCCTCGCCGGGTACTTCTACGCGATCGGCACGCGCACGATCCCGACGGAGCTCCGCAAGGAGCGGGCGCACATCCGCATCATCGCGACGGGCCGCAGCTCGATCCTCGATCCGGAGACCTCCGAGGAGATCCCGCTCGATATCGGCACCACGCTCTTCGAGGGCTCGGCCCGCGCCGTCGCCGTCGGCACTTCGCCGTTCTACGGCTACGGCCTCAAGGTGCTCCCCTACGCGCTCCGCCGCACCGACCGCTTCCACATGCGGATCTCGAACGCGTCGATCAGCTACCTCTTGTCGCACCTGCCGAGCCTCTGGAACGGCACGATCAAGACGCCGGACTTCGTGGACTTCCTCTGCGAAGGCATCCGCATCGAGAGCTCCGTCGCGCTGCCGCTGCAGCTCGCCGGCGACGCCCGCGGCCACACCAAGGTCGTGAACATGCGCCTCGCCGACCGCGCCTTCCGCTTGGTCGAAGGCACCGGCAAAGCGCTGGTCTGAGGCGGGCAGATTTCGCCGTTCGACGGCGCCAAGTCAGCGCGCCTCGCGGTCGACGAGCCGTCCGAGGGCAGCCAGCATCTTCTGATCGGTGAAGAGTTTCCGAACGACTTCAGGGACTCCGTCGAGGTGGCTCTCGTCGCCGGTTTCGGCGTATCGCTCGACCGCGCCCTCGATGACCCCTTGCACGATGATACCGGGGTGGCGTGACTGAACGTCTTCCTCCAGCTGGATCCACGCCTTTGTGCGGCTGTCGTCCGCGCCGAACATCGTTGTCAGTACATACCTTTCGAGGAGGAGTCCGATACCGACACGCGCCGCTTCTTCCACGTCTGACGCTCGGCTCGCGGTTGCCTCGAGAATTGGCCTTACGTCTCCGCCTCGGGCATGAATGAGCGCCAGCGGGCTCACCGCGACGAAGGGAGGAACGCTGGCGGCCCAGCGGGCGACGGCTTCGTAGTTCTCCGTCGCGAGGAACACCGCAAGCCAATGCCCGTGGACGGAGGCATCATCGAGTGCCACCATGTCAGGTTGAGCTTGGTCTGCACTCTCCTCCGCAGACACGAGATAGGCGAGACCAACTTCCACGAAGCGCTCAACGTGCCCCTCGACCACCGGACGGACGGTATCGAGAAGCCGGCGAGCATCATCAACGGCGCCTGCGTAGGCGAGCAGATACGCCATGACCGCAAACGTGGCTGGATGGGGGGGGGCGAAATCATCGTTCCATCGAGGGTCATCGAAAGAGCGTTCCAGACCGTCGAGAATTGCGTAAGTACTCCCCGTTGTGAGATGCGCCGTCGCGAGTAGAATATGATCAGCCAAGTTCCCGCGGACCCTCACCAACTCGGCGGCCTCATCGAGCGCTCTTGGGAAATCGCCGGCACTGAAAGCCGCGTGAACTGCCTTCGCTGCGTGGTCGGCGACGACACTGGGTTTCGACGACCTCGTTGCTTCGATCAGCTGCGCACGTAGCCCCTCGGGGATTGACTCGACGTTCTGGAGCTTGGTCAAGAGTTCGACCCGGCCGAACCAGAGCCTGATGATTTCGACGACCAGCTCGACGCTCTCCGACCGCTGGCTCTTGACGTCCAGACACATACCCATCAGCGGTTCCGCAATCTCATAGAGTGAGTTGCGTCCGCGAGACTGAACCGTCACGAGGCCCAGGTCTTTGAGGGACTTGAGTTGGCGTGAAGTCACTTGAGGACTCATCAGACACTTCTTCGCGATTTCTGCGACGCGAACGCGGCCCTTACGGTCCACGAGGAACTCGATGATCTTCCGCTGCTGGGCCGAGACCGATTCCATCTTGGCTTGGTAATACGGAGTCAGTCGATCGAGCGCCTCGATGAAGCTATCGACGAGCTGCTCCAGCGCATCTTCCGTGAGGAACTCGGACAGCACGACGTACACGCGTGGACTCCCCCCAGCGAGGTGATCGACCGCGCGGACTCGCGATCTCCCCGTCGGTGTGGTGATGAAGCGTGCGAGGGCCTCGTCTCCATGATGACGTGCGAGTCGCACGAGCAAGTCGCACGCTTCCTCGAAGGAGAGAGGTTCGAGCCTAATTCGCTCGAAGAATCCGAAGAGAGGATGACGACGCGATGAGAGCACGCGCGGTGCTGCAGGGCTCGTCGCGACAAATGTTGCCTGCGGCGTGTTCTCCGCAAATGCCCTGAGCTCATGTTGACCATCCGAGCCGATCCCATCGAGGAGGCGGTCGAGGTTCTCCAAGAAAAAGACCACCCGATGGTCGCCGATCATCTCCTCCAACAATCGCGTTGCGTTGGCAGGGGTTGCGTCGTCCTCCAGTGCATCGAGCCAGTCGTCGTCTTCGGGATGCAGCGCGCGTAGCATTCGCACGACGAGGTCGACATACGACGCAACGCCCCACTCGTCCTCCTTGAGCCACGCTACCCGGAGGTCGGCGCAAGCCTCGTCAGCTTTGACCCGGTGCCAGAGCAGAGAGATCAGGTGCGTCTTTCCGATTCCACGCGGACCGACGAGCAAGAAGTTCGAGGCTGACTTTCCTGCGGCGTGTTCGCGAAGCTGGTCCTGAATCCTCGACACGAGGCCGTGCCGCTTGACGAAGATCGACTCGAGCACCTCGGCGGACATGGCGCTCGGTGAGAAGGACTGGATCGGGCTCATGAGTTGCGGCTCCGGTAGTGTCGCCAAGCTCGGGCTCTGAGACCCGATCGAAACGAGAGATCCGTTTCGACCTCGGTGAGTAGCTCGTCCCTGACGAGGGTCTCGATGATGCTCTGGACCACGCCGTCCGAATGTTCGAGCTCACTCGCAATTTCACGTCGAGTCATCGGAGCCTCCGCTACCCAATCCAGGATCTCCACGGCCGCCGCGCCCTCCGATTCATCGAACATGTCCTGAATCCGACCGAAGTCGTCGGCCAGGTCCCAAGTGTCGGCGCTAATTCTCTCGTCGACGATCTCGTCGATCGTCGCGATCGTTACGTCACCACGCCGTGCGCAGGCGCTGAGCACATCGTGGATGTAGTACGGGCGTCCCTGAACGAGGTGGACGAGCTGCTCGAGTACTTCGTCGAGGTTCGATGCGTCGAGGCTCTCACCCTTGGAGATTCGGTGTGCGAGCTCCAACGCCGATGCCGCTTCGAGCGGGCGGACGATCTCCTCCGACAGGTCGGAGATGGGATCCTTTGCAGTGCAGCGGGTCCTGAGCCGGCGGATCGCGGTGTGGATGCTGATCGATCCAGAGAGGACGAATCGAAGTGAAGGGCGATCGAGACGTTCGCGATGCAGATGAAGCAGCAACTCTACGGCCTCGTCTTGGACGTGCGCTTCGTCGATGCGTTTCAGCATCCACGTGAACTCGTCCCAAATGATGACGGCGTTCGGTGCTTCGTCTTCGATCGTGTCGAGCGCCAACGTGATCGCCGACGGCCACTCGACCTCGAGGTCCTCGATGCCGGCCCACCGTCCGAGGGCCTCCGCGAACTGGACCGGGGAGGCGAACGCTTGGACGTTCTCTCGAATGACCCGTCGCGGTTCGAGAGCATCGACGAGCTTCGTGAGCACCGACGTCTTTCCGATTCGCCGCTCGCCCGACAGCAGCACGCTCCGGTGCGCCAGACACTCGCAAAGCAGCGCGACCAGGCCATCACGCCCGACGATTTCCATGGGGGTCAGGGCCGCACCAGGCTTGGCTTTCAGGATCACAAACCCTTCATATACGATAGAAACATCGTACGACAAGAACATCGTACGATGTTTTTGTCGTCCTTCTTGCGGTTGCTTACGCGGTTCGAACCGAGTTCGTGTCGAGACCGCCGTGTCCGAGCGTCTCATCGACGTCCCCTTCGTCGTGCACCCGCACGAGCACGGCACCCGCGTCGACACCTTCCTCTCCCGCCGCGTGAAGCGCATGTCGCGCTCGCTCGTCGTCCGCGTCATCAAGCTCGGCAACGTGCGCAAGGAGCCGGCCGGGACGATCGTCGATCGCCCGTCGCTGCGGGTCTTCGAGGGCGAGACGATCGTCATGAAGCGCAAGCCCCTCAACGAAGGGCCGACCGACGACATCGAGATCCCGATCCTCTTCGCCGACGAACACGTGCTCGCGGTGTGCAAGCCCGGCGACCTCGTCGTGCACCCGACCGCGTCCGCGTATCACCGCACGCTGATCCGAATCCTCCGCGAACGCCTCGACGATCACGACCTCGACCTCGCGCACCGCATCGACAAGGAGACCTCCGGCCTCGTGCTCCTCGGGCGCGACAACAAGAGCGCGTCGCACCTCACGCAGCAGTTCGCGCGCCGCGAGGTCGAGAAGACCTACCTGGCCGTCGTCGAGGGGGTGCCGGACTTCATCACCGAGGCGGTCGACGTCCCGCTGCGGCTCGTCCCCGACTCCCTCACGAGCTGCCTCATGGAGGTCGGCGGGGAGGGCGCGCAGCCGGCGTACACGTTCTTCGAAGTCCTCGCGACCGGCGAGGACGCCGCGCTCGTGAAGTGCTCGCCGAAGACCGGGCGGCAGCACCAGATCCGCGTGCACCTCCTCCACCTCGGCCACCGCATCCTCGGCGACAAACTCTACTCGGAGGACGAGCACCTCTTCATCGAAGCCGTCGGCGGTCGCATCGCGCCCGAGGAGCTCACCGTTCGCATCGGGCACCACCGCCAGGCGCTCCACGCGTTCTCCGCGACGTTTCACCACCCGGGTCTCGACGAACGCATGACCCTCGAAGCGCCGCCCCCGCCGGACTTCATGGCGCTGCTCGAGCGCCACGGGATCGAATGGCGTGGCCTCCCGCCTGCGTCGGTGGCATGACCCTCTTCGTGGACCCGGCCGAGATCCGCGCGGCGCTCGCCCCGTACGACCACCTTCGCCTGACGCCGGGCGTGACGCCGAAGGGGCCCAAGCTCTGCCTCGACGACGTCTCCGCGATCCCGTTCCTCTCCGGCGTACCCGGCGTCGAGCTGTACCAACACCGCGCGCGCGTCCGCGCCGGCGACGGCGACCTGTTCGCCGCCGTCACGCCTACCGTCGACGGCTACGAGGACTACTGCCGCGACAAGCTCCACTTCGGTCGCACCGAGTTCGTCCGCGCCGAAGGCGGTGACTCCCCGCTCGAAGTCTCGCGCGCGTGTTCGTCCGGCGCCGCGTTCGATCGCATCGTCGCCGTCGCGAAGGCGGCCGGCGCGCTCACGCTCCTGCCGTACATGGGCAACGAGGCCACCTGGGCGCTCGCCGCCAAGGTGCACGAGGCCGCCGGCGTCGACGTCCGCGTCATCGCGCCGCCGCCGCCCGCGACGTGGATCGCCAACGACAAGGCGGCGCTCTCGGCCGTCGTCCGCGAGGTGCTCGGCGACGACTTCCTGGTGAAGACCGTCGCCTCGAACGACGCCGCCCAGCTCGCGTCGGCGCTCGCGGACATCGCCGCGACCCACGAGCGCGTCGGCCTCAAACGAACGCGCTGCGCCTCCGCGATGGGCAACCGCGTCTTCGAGTCTTCGGTCGTGAAGGCGATGACCTCCGAGCAGCGCGTCGAGCTCGTGAACGGCTTCGCCACCGAAACGGAGTGCGCCGAAGGGGAGGAGGTCCTCGCCGTCGCGTGGTGGGCGACCGACTGCTCCCCCTCCACGCAGCTCACGATCCCCGCGGAGGGTGAGCCGATCGTCGACGGGGTCTACGAACAGATCCTCGCGGGAGACACGCGCGTCTTCGTCGGCTCGCGGCCCAGCGGACTACGCCCCGAAGTGAACGCTGCGCTGTCCGACGCGTCGATCGCGGTCGCGAAGCGCTTCCAGGCGTACGGCTACGTCGGCCGGTGTTCGTTCGACTTCCTCGTCGACGCTCCCGACGGCGACTTCACGGTGGCGTTCACGGAGTGCAACGGTCGCTGGGGCGGGACGAGCACGCCGATGCACATGGTCGACCGCCTCGTCGGCCGCCCGCGCCCCGAGTACCGCGCGCAGGACGTCGTGCACAAGAAGCTCGTCGGCGCCGACTTCTCCGAGATCGTTCGGCTCCTCGGCGACGACCTCTACGACGCCGCGACTCGGCAGGGCCGCTTCGTGCTCTACAACGTCGGCCCGCTCGAGGGGTCGGGCAAGCTCGACGTCATCGCGCTCGGCGACAGCCCGGCGCACGCCGACGCGTTGATGCTCGAAGTGCTCCCCGCCAAGCTCGGGCTCGACTGATCCACCGACTGGAACACCACCGGGCGTCCCGTGCCTGCCCAACGTACGAGCGCGGCCTGCTCCGCCGTGACGACGAAGTGCGTGCGCCCCTCCTCGTAGGTCCAGCTCCCGGTGTTCACGTACTTCGTCGACTTCGACGCGTCGCGGACGAGTGGGATGTGGGTGTGGCCGAACACGACGTACGGGACGTCGACGACCTTCGCCACGGCTTCCGCGCCGGCGATCAACTTATCGTTCGCCTCGACGTCTCGTTTCTTCGCGAAGTAACGCGACAGGAAGAACGTCGCGACGAGCAGCCCGACGCCGAGCGCGCCGCGCCACAGCGAAGACAGCGGCGTGACGAGGCACCCGGTGAGGAGCGTCAGGCACAGCCCGAACAGCAGGAGCTGATCGTAGAAGAGCATTGCGAGCCCGGAGGTCCACCGCCGTCCGGCCGGGGCCTTTCTATTCGCGTCGAGCCGCGCCAGCGTCGCCTCTTCGAGGCCGAAGGTCGCTTCGATCGCCCGCACGCGGTCGCGCACGATGCGTCCGATCTCCCCCTTGGGCCGGACCATGCGCTGCTCGAGGCCGAACAACCACCGCGGGCTCGTGACGTAGGTGAACAGGCAGCGCATCAGCGGTCGGCGTGGAAGCGACACCGCCCACCGGACGTAGTCGCCGAGGCCCCAGTACTCCGCCTTCGCGAGGTCCATGCGGTGCACGAGCTCGTTGAACTTCCGGAGGGTCACGTGGCTGAGCGGCGTCTCGATCCGCTCGTCGGGTCCGACCGGGTAGAGGATGTTCTCGAACGAACACAGCTCGTCGTATTGGTGTCCGTGTTCGACGTAGAGCGCGCCGGGCTCGAGGAAGAACCAGCGGCAGAACCGCACGCGGGCTTCGAAGCCGCGCACCATCGCGAGGTCCGCGGTGCGCCCCGAGAGGCGTTCGACGAAGAGCGCCGAGAGGAGGCCGCGCAAGCGAGCTTGCACGCCGTCCCAGTGGAGCTCGGCGTCGTGGTTGCCGCCGACGAAGACCAGCTCGTTCCCGTCGGCGACGAACGCGGCGAGCGCGGCGAAGGTGGTCCGGTTGTCCTGGACGATCGCTTCGAGGGTCGCGATCGCTCGTTCTTCGGTGTGTTCCTCGTCGGCGAGGCCGGCGTGGAGGAAGTCGATCCCGTCGCCGGCGACGACCAGGCGCCAGGGACGTTCGTCAGCGGGGTGGGCGGCGTACCACGCCAAGAACTGCGTCAGCTCGGTGGCGTGTCCGCCGCCGCCAAGGTGCAGGTCGGAGACGACGATGTGGTTGAACGGTGAAGCGCACACGCCCCAACATCGGCGAGCCCGGTGGCGTTCGCGCGACGCGATGGCGACCTGATGGCGCCGGACGTGCAACATCGTCGCGTCGTCGTGGTATCTCGCAGGACATGAAGAACGTCTTCGTGACCGGCACCAGCAGCGGCTTCGGGAAGCTCACCGCGGAGGCACTCGTCCGCGGCGGGCACAACGTGTTTGCGACGATGCGCGACCCGTACGGGCGCAACACGGAGGCGGCCGAAGCGCTGCGCCAGCTCGACGGGCCGGGGCGCCTGCACGTCATCGCGTGCGACGTCACCGACGACATCGCCGTCGAGAAGGCGGTCCGCGAGGCGATGGAGGCGGAGGGCCACATCGACGTGGTCGTGAACAACGCGGGCGCGGGATCGATGGGGATGACGGAGGCGTTCACGCCCGAGGCGATGCAGGCGCTGTTCGACCTCAACGTATTCGGTCCGCACCGCGTGAACCGCTGGGCGCTCCGCGCGATGCGCGACCGCGCGCAAGGTGGCTTGCTCATCCACGTCTCTTCGACGCTCGGCCGGATGGTGTTCCCGTACTGTGGTGTCTACACCGCGTCGAAGTTCGCGCTGGAGGGGCTGGCCGAGACGATGCGCTACGAGCTGGCGCCGCTGGGGATCGACTCGGTGATCGTCGAGCCCGGCGGCTACGCGACCGACTTCTTCGGCTCGATGCGCAAGGCCGACGACGCGCAGTGCCTCGCGACGCTCGGCGACGCGAAGCAGGCGCCCGTCGACTTCTGGGGGCAGGTCGCCCAGGGCCTCGCGTCCGACGATGCCCCGTCGCCGACGCTCGTGGCGGACGCGATCGTCGAGCTCGTCGAGATGGAGGGGCCGAGGCCGCTCCGCACGGTGGTGGACCCGAACCTCGGCGCGGGCCCCGACAAGCTCAACGGCGCCCAGGCCGAGCTGCAGCGCTCGATGTTCGAGGCCCTGCAGATCGCGGACCGGCTCGCGGGGCCGAAGTCCCAACTAAGGTGATAAACCTTCGGAATCATTCAGGCCGGGTCTTGTGACAAACCCGCAACGAAATTCGTGTCGTGTCCGATAATGTAGGACAAGAGCCATGCCCAACGTCAATGTTCGCGACCGCCGCGGTACCTCCGGAAACTTCGCCCCCGTCCTCGACGGACGAGACGGGCAGCGCCTCGGCAGCTTCATCCCCCGTCAGATCGCGGGCGACCTCGTCGGCGCCGACTGCAAGGTGACGCTCGAGGAGGCCGGCGGAAACCGCGTCACGCTCGCGACGCAGGCCGACTGGGATTCGTTCTGCGACAGCTACCTGCGCGCGCCGCCGAACTCGGGCCTCACGGACCTCGCGTTCATCCAGAACGATCCGAAGGGCCTCGTGTCCCGCATGGGCATGAGCTACGAAAACCTCTGCCGACTCCTCGACGACATCGCGTCGGAGGTGCAGACGCCCGATAAGCCGGACGGCCTCACCGGGCAGAGCTTCGTCGTCGATCGCAGCGGGCAGTGGAACCAGGTCGCGGCCATCTACCAGCCGCGCGACACGTACGGCGCGAACGTCAGCCGCGACGTGCAGGTCCCGATCGCCCCCGGCAGCAACGCGACGGTCTCGCTGTCGCCGTCGAAGCCGATCACCGCGGAGATCCTCGGCGCGACCGAGCGCCTCACCCGCGACCGCACCGAGACCGAGAAGTGGATCGGCGTGGTGGTGACTGACAACCGCACGGACAACGTCTTCCGCGAGATGTCCGGCAACGAGTGCTTCCAGCCGCTCGACATCAGCAAGCTCGGCCCCTACCAGGAGAACAACGGCATCGACCACATCTGGCAGGACGACCGCGCCGTCGAGCTCCTCGAGCGCTTCCCGTACCCGATGCACCTCGAGCGCGACCGCGACGACGACACGGGGTACCAGCAGAATCGCTCGCCGTTCCTGGAGGTCTTCCCGGACACGCCGGACTTCAAGCTGCTCGACACGCGTCGCACGCTGCGCCCGCGCTGGCGCCCCGAGCAGAACGGGCGCACGAACCTCCAGGGCAAGCAGACCCTCGGCATCAACCCGGACACCGGCCTGATGGAGCGCCACAAGTTCGAGCACCGCGGCCCGGACGGCTCGAGTGTCACGCGCGACGGTATCGCCTATCACCTCGACGAGCTCGAGGAGATGGCGCTCTCCGGACGCTTCGGCCGCAACGACAACCGCATGTCGTCGGTGCACCGGATCCTCTACCAGGGCCTCGTCGACGACGGCGCGCTCCGCCGCGGCGACCCGATGCCGCTGGAGTCGAAGGTCTGCGTCTACCAGGACCGTCGCCGTACGCACCTGGTGTTCTACTCGGACAACGAGCTGCAGACGCAGCGGCGCACGCTGCAGGACAACCTCGACAACTTCGACACGCTCACGAACGGCGCGGACCCGGCGCAGGCGGCGCAGTGGAAGTCCAACCTCGAGCGTATGATCGGCGCGCTCGACACCGCGATCGCGAAGATCGAGCACACGCAGACCACGCTGCGGAAGTACAGCGGCAGCTTCTCCGCGTGGGGCGACGGCCTGATCATCTCGCGCGACGAGAAGTGCGGCTTCGAGTCCGCCGCGTTCGGCGGCGGCACGGGCATCTGGCCCGGCGATCGTCGCGGGCGCCCCGCGCACTGGGTGCCGGACCCGAACGACTCCGGTGCATTCATCCCGCAGGTCATCGACGGCGCCGACCGCGTCGATGCGCTCGGCCCGTCGATCCTCCGCGCCGAAGCCGAGCTCGACGCTGCCGCGTCGGACCCGGTGGACCGCGCCATCGAGCGGTGCCGCGAGCTTGCGCAGGGCACGGGCGCGCAGGCCGACCAGGCCCGCGCCGACCTCCCCGAGCTCGAGAAGATCCGCAACGAGATGTCGCTGTGCACCGACGCCGCGATGGAGGTCCAGGCGGAGGCGTACGAGTCGGCCGGCCTCACCGTCGACCGCGATCCGCCGCCGGACTCCACCTACGAGGTGTTCGGGAAGATGCTCCAGAGCCAGCGCCCGCGCGCGTGGTTCGCGATGGGCGCGCACAACATGGTCCCGCGTCGCCCGGATCCGGCGCCGGCGATCGAGGTCGAGAAGGACATCATCGTGCGCGCGCACGGTCGCACCGAGGCGCTGGATCCGATCCAGGTCGCGGACGCGACGACGCTGCAGTTCGAGGTCACGCCGCGCGGCAGCAGCCGCAGCAACGACATGGACCTGTACGTGCGCATCGGCTCGCCGCCCGAGATCAACGCGGACGGCACGGGCACGTTCGACCTGCACCTCGGCGAGGTGGGCTCGCGGGAGTCGGGCTCGCTCGACGTGCCGGCCAACTCCGAGGTCTACGTCGTCGCGCGCAGCAAGGGCGGCTTCTCGAACGCGAACATCCGCGTCACGAGCTGACGCTCCTCAGCGGCCGATGGTGACGCTGACGGCGTCGATCACCGCGGTGGCGACATCGTCGATCCGATCGAGCAGCCCGTGGCTGATCTCGATCTCCACCCCCGCGTAGGCGAGCGGGTCGAACACCGAGCGAAGCGAGGTCACGAGCGCAGGCGCGCGTCCGTCGTACGGCTCGTTCTCTCGTGACACGAACCCGTCGCGCGCGAACACTTCGATCCAGGTGTCCGCCACGGCCCGCTCCAGCGGGCGCTCCGGGTCCATCATGACGCCGAGCTCCACCTCGCGGGTCGTGCCGTCGTAGACCGGCGTGAAGCTGTGCACCGACAGGTGCAGCACGCGGGACGCGGATTCGAGCGTCGTTCGGACGCTCGCTTCGACCGCCGCCCAGTACGGCCGGTGGTACTTCGCGACCCGGGCCTCGACGGCCGCAGCGTCGAGCCCGCCGTTCCCGGGGACCGTGACGCCGAAGGCGACGGGGGCGACGACCTCCGGGCTGTCGGGGGGGCGGTTGAGGTCCGCGACGAGGCGCGTCCAGGCGCCGAGGTGCGGTGTGACGCCGAAGTGACGGCCCACGGCGCGGGCCACGATCGCGACGCCCGGATCCCACCCTGTGTGGCTCTCGAGCACGGCGTCGGAGAGCCCGAGCTCCACGTCGTCGGGCACCGCGTGGCTCGCGTGCTCGGCGGAGATGACCAGACCCCAGTCGGACATGCGTCGATCCAATGCCAACCGTCGGCGAAGGTCGAGCCGAGATTGTCGGACCGCTCGTCGGGTCCCTCGCGCTGCGGACTGGAGTCCACCGGGCATGGAATCGCCCGCTGGGTCGTTTCCCCGCGGCGACCCCGGCACATTCGGGCTTTGTCGTCGGTCGCCCCACGTCGTAAACGGGGTTCTCAGCGCATGGGTAAGAACGACCAGACCACGAACCCGAGCGCCGCGGCGATTGTCGCGCTCCTGGCCTTCGCGTTGGCGGCTTCGCTGCTCGCGGTGTTCCAGTGGATGGAGCTGTTGGTGACGCAGCAGGGCGGGGCGTCCTTCTGCGGCATCGACGAGACGCTCAACTGCGAGGCGGTGTGGAACTCACCGTTCGCGAAGTCGATCCACGGCACGACGCGTCTGCCGCTCGCCGGCTGGGGCCTCGTGTGGGGCCTGTCCGCGTTCTTCGTGTCGGCGCACCTCGCGTACGACGCCATCGGGCGCCGCGGTTACGACGCGCGCATCTTCGCGCTGCGCATGGTGGCCGGTGGCGGCGTCGCCGCCGTGCTGGTGTTCGTCGGCGTGAGCTTCTCGCTCGGGCAGGTGTGCCTGACCTGCGTCGCGACGTACGTGTTGGTCGGCGGCTTCGCGGTGTTTGCGTTCCGCGTGAAGCCGCTCCGCCCGCTGCGCGACGTCTCGCCGATGTCGGCCGCGCTCCCGGTCGCCGCGAGCCTGTGCGTCGCGTACGCGGCGCTGCTCGTGCCCGGGACGAACACCCCGGTCGAGGCGAAGATGGGGCTGGAGCTCCCCGCGAAGAAGGCCGAGGCCGCCAAGACGCCGCCGCCCGCGACGCCGACCTCCCCGACTACGGCGCCGCCGGCTGCGCCGACGACCGAGGTCGGGCGTTACCTCATGCAGGTGCCGCCCGCGGCGAAGCAGGCGATCAGCGACTCGCTCTACAAGATGCGGACGTCGAAGTCGCCGGACCTTTCGAAGTACGGCGTTCGGCACCGCGACGGGCTCGCGAACGCGCCGGTGAAGATCGTCGACTTCTCGGACATCCGCTGCGGGCACTGCCGCAACCTCGCCGAGGTCATGGAGCAGCTACACGAAGCGGCGCCGCCCGGATCGTTCTCCTCGGAGTCGCGCTGGTTCCCGCTCGACGCGGGCTGCAACCCGTCGGTCCCGCCGGAGCTGAAGGACGAGACCGGCGTCCGCTGCCTCGCGCCGCGGGTGCTTGTCTGCCTCGAGGACGACGACAACTTCGAGAAGGCGCGCGTCGCGATGTTCAAGGAGCAGCAGTCCCTCACGCAGGAGCGCGTCTGGAAGATCGCCGAAGAGGCCACGGGAAAGAAGCAGGCGGCTCTGAAGGCGTGTGTCGGCTCCAAGGCCACGACCGCGAAGATCGCCGAGGATGTCGAGTACGCGAACCAGTTCGACGTCCACGGCACCCCGGTGGTGCTGATCAACGGGCGCCAGGCGACGTCGGTCCCGCCGTTCCTCTACGCGCTGATCCTCGCGAAGGGGAACATCGACGACCCGGGGTTCAAGTCACTGCCCCCACCGCGCGCCGACGCCCACGTGCACTGAACGCGTCAGCGCTTCACGGCGTACCCGAGGTGCGGCCACGACGACGAGGGCGCCGGATACGTGACGTGGGGCGCACCGTTCGCGTCCACTGCGATGGAGGTGTCGCCGAGGATGTCGTCGGCGTTGGCGATGGTCTCGGGGACAAAACCGTCCACGTCCGCCGCGTAGCGCAACAGTGAGCCGCCCCGCGAGAAGTCGAGGTAGCTCAGGTGCGCGCCGTTGTTGCCGACCGCGATGGCCAGGCCCGAGAAGTGTTGGGAGCCGGGCGCCATGTTCTGGGACGTCTCCACGGTGACGCCGCGCGTCCGCGTGCGACCGATGTACGTTTCGTACCGAATGAAGTGCGTGGACGCGACGTAGTACGTGAGGTGCTCGACGCCGGAAGTGTCGACCGCGACATCGAGCTCCCAGACGGGCCCCGTGGCGATCAGGTCGGTCGTCCACGCGGACGAGAGCGTGGCCCGCCGCGCTGCGAAGAGGTCGTCGTCTTGGACGTAGAGCACCACCACCCCGCCGGTCGTCGACGCGGCGATCCGCGCGGCGAACGTGACGTCCACGGCGACGGGCGTCGCGGCGCCCCAGCTCGACGCGCCGACGATACGACGGTGGTACCGGACGTCGCTCGGGAAGCCCGCGGTCCTTGATACGAGGTGCTCGTAGCCACCGCCCACCGCGACGTCCGGGAAGACCGCGTCGTCGATCGTACCGAGCGGGCTCCATGTCCCGTTCTTCGACCACGAGGCGACTCGCTCCGCGGAGACGTCGAGCACGCTGTTGACGACGATGGGCACCGACGTACCCACGAGCCTGGGGTACAGCGCGTTGGTGCGCGTATCGACCGGCTCGGTCGCGCCCCAGCGGGTCCCGTCGTGCGCCGCGAAGTACACACCACGCGGCGAATCCGAGCTGAACGCCACTGCCGGGTGACCTTGGGCGTCGACGATGACGGACGACGCGCCGCCCGCGGACGTCTCGACGATCGTCGTCTGCCAGACCGGGACGGATTCGCAGCAGGTGTCGCCGCACTGCGTGTAGCCGGTGCCGCAGGCCGTCGCTACGCACCGGTCGCTCGCGCACCCCGTTGCGACGACGCCCGGATCGGTCGGGCAGAGGCTGCAGCCCGCGCCGCAGGCGAGTGCATCGGCGACACACTCACAAACAAACGTCGTCGTGTTGCAGCGCTCGTTCGTACCGCAGGCGGTGACGCGGCAGTCGTTGGCGTCGCCGCCGTCGCGTGAAGGTCCGGCGTCGCGTGCGGCGCCGCCGTCCCGGGGCGAGCCAGCGTCGCCGGCGGCACCCCCGTCCCGCGAGGCGCCCGCATCGGCGGTCGTGGTCGAAGTTCCGGCGTCGGGTCCCGACGGGTAGTAGACGATGCAGTCGCCGCGACAGCGACCGGAGTCACACGCGGCCGCGGCGAGGGACACAAATCCCAGCACCGCGGCGAGGGCCCACGATGATTCGACGAACCGCACGCCAAGCGAGCGTGCGAGCGCATGGGGGTGGGGTCAATCGGACGCGCGGCTCAAGCTTCGACTTCGGCCTTCTCGGCGTCGGGGCCCGGCTCGTTGGGGCCGTCCGTCTCGGAGAACGACATCACCAGCTTGGCGTCTTCGCCTTCGCCCTCCACGTCGACCTCGACGTGGCCGCCGTTGCTCAGCTTGCCGAAGAGGATCTCGTCCGCGAGCGGACGCTTGATCTCGTTCTGGATGACGCGGCCCATCGGGCGCGCGCCGTACTTCTCCGAGTAGCCCTTCTCGCGCAGGAACATCCGAGCCTCCTGCGTGAGATCGATCGTCACCTTCTTGTCCGCGAGCAGGACGTCGAGCTCGTTGATGAACTTGTCGACGACCATGAGAATGACCTCCTCCGGCAGCTGGCCGAAGGTGATCGTCGCGTCCAGGCGGTTCCGGAACTCCGGCGAGAACGTGCGCTCCAGCGCCTTGTTCGCCTCCGACGCATCCGTGCCCCGCGAGAAGCCGATCTTGTTCGCCGACATCTCCCGGGCGCCCGCGTTGGTCGTCATGATCAGGATGACGTTGCGGAAGTCCGCTTGCCGGCCGTTGTTGTCGGTCAGCGTCGCGTGATCCATCACCTGCAGCAGGATGTTGTAGATGTCCGGGTGCGCCTTTTCGATCTCGTCGAGGAGCACCACGCAGTGCGGCGTCTTCCGGATCGCGTCCGTCAGCAGCCCGCCCTGGTCGAACCCGACGTAGCCGGGAGGTGCACCGATCAGCCGCGACACGGTGTGTTTTTCGCCGTACTCCGACATGTCGAAGCGCGTGAACTCGATGCCCATCACCCGCGCGAGCTGCTTGGCGAGCTCCGTCTTGCCGACGCCGGTCGGCCCCGCGAACACAAACGAACCCACCGGGCGCTCCGGCGCACCGAGGCCCGAACGGTTCAGCTTGATCGCCTGCGTCAGCGCTTCGATGGCGTCGTTCTGCCCGAAGATGACGAGCTTCAGCTCGTCGTCCAGCTTCATCAGCGCGTTCCGGTCGTCCGCGTTCACGGTCTTCGCCGGGATCTGCGCCATCTTCGCGATGATCTTCTCGATGTCCGCCGGCCGGATCTTCTTCTTGCGCTTGTTCTCCGGCACGAGCCGCTGCGCCGCGCCCGCCTCGTCGATCACGTCGATCGCCTTGTCGGGCAAGAAGCGCTCGTTGATGTGCTTCGCCGCCAGCTCCGCCGCCGTCCGAAGCGCGGTGTCGGTGTAGCTGACCGAGTGGTGCTCCTCGTAGTGCGGCCGCAGGCCCTTGAGGATCTGGTACGTCTCGTCGATCGTCGGCTCTTTGACGATGATCTTCTGGAACCGCCGCGCGAGCGCGTGGTCCTTCTCGATCGACGACTTGTAGTCCTTGTGCGTCGTCGACCCGATGCACCGAAGGTCACCGTTCTGCAGCGCCGGCTTGATCAGGTTCGCGGCGTCCAAGGAGCCGTCCTGCGTCGCGCCCGCACCGACGACCGTGTGGATCTCGTCGATGAACAGCACCGCGTTGTCGACCTTCTTGAGCTCCGACAACACCGCCTTCAGCCGCTCCTCGAAGTCCCCGCGGAACTTGGTGCCCGCGATCAGCGAGCCCATGTCGAGCGAGAAGATCGTCGCGTCCGACAGGACCTCCGGCACCTCGCCCGCGTGGATGCGCAGCGCGAGGCCCTCGGCGATCGCCGTCTTCCCGACGCCCGGATCACCCACGAAGATCGGGTTGTTCTTCCGGCGCCGGCAGAGCACCTGGATCGTCCGCTCGATCTCCGCGTCGCGGCCGATCAGCGGATCGATGCGACCGGCTTCGGCCTCCAGGTTGAGGTTCACCGCGTACGCTTCGAGCGGGTTCTTCTCGCGCTCGCCCTCGCGGCTGCCGCTGGTCGCGGGCGCCGCCTCGTCGAACGCGTGGTCACCCTCCTGCGGGACCTTCGCGATCCCGTGGGAGATGTACCGGACGACGTCGAGCCGCGAGATGCCCTGCTTCTGGAGCAGGTAGACGGCGTAGGAGTCGTGCTCCCGGAAGAACGCGACGAGCAGGTTGCTCGAGTCCATCACGTTCTTGCCGGACGACTGCACGTGCATGACCGCCCGCTGGAACACCCGCTGGAAGGCGAGCGTCTGCTGCGGGTCCTGCTCCACGCCGTTCGGGAGCGCCTGCATGTTGGTCTCGAAGAACTTGTCGAGGTCGGTCCGGAGGCCATCGAGGTCCCCGCCGCACGCCTTGATGATCTTGGAGCCGTTCGGATCGTCGAGGAGCGCGTAGAGCACGTGCTCGAGCGTCACGAACTCGTGCCGGCGGCGCAGGGCCTCGTTGAAAGCCGTCGCTAGGGTGTCTTTGAGCTCTTGGCTGTACTCCATGTCCTCACTCACTCCGGCTCGATCGTCACTTCGAGGGGGAACTCGTTCTTGCGGGCGATGGCGACGGTCTGCGCGACCTTGGTCTCCGCCACCTCTTTCGTGTAAACACCCGCGACGCCCATTCCATTCGTGTGGATGTGCATCATGATTCGGTAGGCCGACGCCTGGTTGTGGTGGAAGACGGTCATCAACACGGACACCACGAACTCCATCGTCGTGTAATCGTCGTTGTGGAACAGCACTTTGTAGAGCGAAGGCTCTTTGGTCTTCTGCTCGCTCTCGGCGAGGACGTCGGTGCTCCCGCCTGCTCCTGGTTTCGTCGACATGACCGGGCCGAATGTTACCCCGAATCCGCTCGGCGGATGTTGTAAACGGCCTTCCCGGACGCGATCGGCTCGGCCTTGCGTCCCGCGTGATACGCCCGCATCTCCGCGACCCCCACGCGGTTTCCCAGCCGCACGACCGTAGCGTCCACGATCACGTCCTCCGGGAGCCCTGGGCGGAGGTAGTCGACGCGCATGTCGACCGTGCTCAGGCGATCCCCGACTTCACAGCGGGTCATCAGCGCGGCGCCGCCCGCGGTGTCGACCAGGGCGGAGATCACCCCGCCGTGGAGCGCGCGTCGAAATGGATCACCGATGAGCTCCTCGCGGAACGGGATCGCCATCCGCACGAAGCCGTCCTCGAGCGATTCGATCCGGATCTGGAGCACCTGGTTGAACGGCACCAGGCGCATGAACTGCTCGACGACCTCGTAGATCGCGTGACCCACGCGGCGCATCTGAACGCCGACCGGCCCCCGCGACAAGGGGGCGAAGTCCGTCATTCCTCCGGTAGGACGATCGTCGAGAACGCCGGCGGCGAGGCACCGGCCGCGTTCGAGCCCACGACGTAGATCGTACGGCCGTCCGCGGTGGTCGTCGTGTCCCAGAAGTTGCTGACGAGGCCGGCTTCGAGGCGACACCACGCGATGTCGTCGAGGCGGGTCATTCCGAGGCCGCCGCTGTCACCCACGATGAGCAGCATCCCGTTCGACGCGACCCCGTTCGTCATGATCAGCGTCTCGAAGGGAGAGCCGATCGGGTACCAGCTCCCGGCCGGGTCGCGCAGGAAGACGATCTCCGGCGCGATGAGCGCCACGCCGCCGTCGTAGGGGACGAGGTGAGCGTCGGCCGTGATCGACACGTCCGTGATCTCGTTCACCCAACCGTCGCCTTCGCGCCGCTCGATCGTACCGATGCGGTGCGCGAACCGCTCCCCGCCGGTGTCGACGACTTCGATGGTCCGGTCCGGGAGATCGTCGCGCGTGATCGCGACGGTCGATCCGGCGGGGATCGTGAACTGGCCTTCGCGACTCGTGATGCGGAGGTCGCCGTTGCTCTCGAGGCCGAGGCGGGCGTGCTCGACGCCGAGGCGAACGCGCCAGCGCAGGACACCGTCGGCGTCGTACTCGCTGATCGCGCCGCCCTCCGCAGCGACGATCAAACGATCCGGCGACACCGCGAGGCTGTCGCGAACCGCAGAACCCGTGTCCTCCGCGAAGCGCTCCGTCGGGCCGCCGACCTGGATGCGTCCGGCCGTGCGCTGGGTGGCTCCGTACAGCAGCGTGGTGTCGTCGATGCGCGCGACCGTCAGCAGGTCGAGGCCCGGCAGCTCGAGGAACTCCGAGACGACCGAGGTCGCGTCGCACACCGGCGGCTCGACGTCGCAGGGCGTTGCGAAGTGAATCGCGGTCGGGCGCGGCGTGGTGCGAGGCTCGAAGACGATCGTGTCGTCGGCGGGCGCGACGAAGGCTTCGTCGGCGACGGGGTAGGGCGAGCCGACCGCCTCGAAGCGTGCGCCGCAGGACTCGAGCTCCAGCGGGAACGACTCCACGTGTATCGCTTCGGCCTCCGGCGGCAGCTCGACGTCGAGGCGGCGGCCGGTCGTCACGAACGGTTCGCGCGTAACGGGGCGATCCTCGGCGTCGACCACGCTGACCACGGCGACGCGATCGTCGCCCCACGGCGTGGGCGCGTAGACGGAGACGGTGCGGGAGCAGGCCGCGAGCGACAGGGCGAGGATCGAGAGCGCGCGCACGCTCGCGCGACCTTCGCAGCGCGACGGCGGCGACATCAAGTGGGCGGGCGGATGCCCATCGCACGGAACACGCGGTCGACGACGGGCGCCGCGACGTCCCGCGCGCGGACGGCGCCGGCGGCGAGCAGCTCGTCGAGGTGGCCGCGGTCGGCCATGAGCTGGTTATAGGCTTCGCGTTCCTTCGCGTACTTGGCCTTGAGCGCCTCGACGAGCGCGCCCTTGGCGTTGCCCCAGCCGAAGTAGTTGTCCTCGGTGTCGGGGCCGTTCGGATCGCGGCGCCCTGAGGCGTACTGCGCCAATAGGCGCGCGTAGTCTTCGGCGCTCGCGACGTGTTTGTAGATCGACAGGACGGTGTCGTTCTTCGTGGGCAGCGGCTGGCCGTACTCGGTCGAGTCGGTCGTCACGCCCATGACGGCCTTCTTGAGCTGTTTGTCGGTGACGAAGATCTTGATCGTGTTGTCGTAGCTCTTCGACATCTTCCGGCCGTCGGTGCCGGGGATCGTCATCACGGCCTCGTCGATCAGCGCGTCCGGCACGCGAAGCACGTCACCGCCGTACAGGTGGTTCATCTTGCGGGCGGCTTCCTGCGCGATCTCGAGGTGCTGCTTTTGGTCCTTGCCGACCGGGACCTCGTCGGCGTCGAAGGCCAGGATGTCCGCGGCCATCAGCACCGGGTAGGCGAACACGCCGTGGTTGATGTCCTCGTCCGACTGGCCCTTGTTGCTCAGCGCGTCCTTGTAGGAGTGGGCGCGGTTGAGCATCCCCTTCGGCAGCACACACGACAGGCACCACGCGAGCTGCGTGATCTCGGGGACGTCGCTCTGCCGGTAGAACACGGTGCGTTCGGGATCGAGCCCGAAGGAGAGGTACGTGGCGGCGACGCAGTAGCTCTCCTCCTGCACGCGAGCCGGCTCGGGCCGAATCGTCAGCGCGTGGAGGTCGGCGATGAACAGGAAGCAGTCCTTCGTGCGCGCGAGCTCGAGGGCGGGCCCGATAGCGCCGAGGAGGTTGCCGATGTGGGGAACGCCGGTTGGCTTCACGCCGGTCAGCACCCGTTTCGTACCCTTCGTCATGGGTCCGAGTCCTTTGGCCCATGGCGACCCTGGGTTCAACCCCTCCGATAGAGTGATAGCCAGGGGTATACGTGGCTGGGACTGGTGTCGCCTGCCCCCACCGCAACGGCTACCAGCGGCTACGTTGTAGCCAAAAATTAAGTCAAATCAGGCACTTGCGTTCGAGTGTTCCGATCCGGAATAGTGTGACTCGATGGCGCGTCGAATATCGCTCGAAAAGCTGAAGAACTGGACGATGGGGATCGTGGTGGCGCCTTGCGTCCTCGCGTGCGGTCCGCTCGCGGGTGAGTCGGTGCAGAGCGATGCCATCACGACGCTCCCCGGCGTGGTCAGCACCGGCGTCAACGCGACGATGACGAACGGGCAGATGAACACGTGGCGCTGCGGTTGGATGAACTTCGACCTCGACGGCGACAACGTTTCGCTTCAGGCCGGCGAGCCGATCACCGACGCGTACGCGAGCTGGGGCGTTCAGATATCGACGTACGTCAACGGCGGTACGCCCGCGCTGGGGATCGTCTTCGACTCGGCCAACCCGACGGGCGGCGACGACGACCTCGGAACGCCGAGCCAGATCTTCGGCGGCCCGGGCGTCGGCAACGGCGGCTGGACGAACAGCAACTCGCTCTACGGGCTCCTCATCGTCGCCGAGAACACCATCGACGCCAACGGCGACGGCCTCGTTGACGATCCCGACGACAACGCGAGCGGCGGCTCCTTCAAGTTCGACTTCGACGAGGACATGTGTGTCATCGGCACGAAGGTCATCGACAACGAGGTCGGCGAGGCGCCGGCGAACATCTACATGCGCGACGGTGCGCAGACGCTCCTCGCCGAGGCCACGTCGAGCAACTTCGGCAACAACTCCTCTGAGTATATTCCACTCGGTACCTGCGGCGTCCGCTCCCTTCAGGTCGACCTCCACGGCAGCGGCGCCCTCGACGGCACCGGCATCTGCGCCGGCACGCCGCGCAGCTACCAGGTCGAGATCCAGGACAGCTTCGACGACGTGCGCTGGGTGCGCTTCGACGTCGAGGTCGAGGGCAAGAAGGGCAACACGTGGCACACGCTCGCGTCTCAGACGTTCGAGCACTTCCCCTTCATGCTCACCAACGGCGGCGCGCTCCCCGACGCCCCGCTCACCGACGCCGGCGCCCCGACAGGCAACTACTCGAAGATCCGCATCCGCCTCGCGAACATCGAGACGGAGCACTACGACGGCACGGTCGCCCAGCACGGCAACTCGCCGTACTCGACGAAGATCAACCACGCCTTCAACGTCCCGACCTGCGGCACCCTCGACCTCGACCTCGACTACGAGCTCAACGTCCGCAGCTCCCTGAGCCTCCACGAGATCGCCCTCGGCCTGGAGTTCCTCGCCGCCACGACCGGCGTGACGACCTGCTCCAACTAGTTGCGGTGTTTCGGATAGCCGCTGGGGGAGTGCCCAGGTCCGGCTTCGCTTTTGGCGTCGGCCGGGGACGCTCTTCCGGTCAGAAGCCGTTCGTCTCGCCGGGTGGGGCCCCTCGGCTTCGCTGACGGCCGAGGCGGGCGAGCCGAACTGATTCCCTCCAGAGCGTCCCCGCCCGCCGCCATCGCTCCGCGTGTCGCGTTGCCATCGATCGGCCATCCGATGAGATGGGTGACCCGGGGCGCTTCGTTCCACCGTTTGTGCTCGTTCGACGCGTTGCCCAGGGGATCGCTCCGCTCCGACATCGGGCGCGGCGACCTCGGTTCGGCTTGCTTTGCGACCGTCCGGCGCGGGGATCGCGTTGCGGAGCTCGGCAGTACCCGGGTGCCTCGGCGGTACGGTCCGGCTGTCGGAATCGCCGCGCCCGATGTCTGCGCTCCGCTACGCGCGTCGCCCAACCCAGCGCGTGCGTCGGCGCGATCTCGTGCTGATGTGAAGTCCCACAAACCGCAGTAGCCGATACCTGTACGACTTCGTGCTAGCACGAGATTGCGATCGAGGACGCGCTGGGATCAGGCAACGCGAATAGCGGAGCGCAGGCGGCGGGCGCGCCGATTCCGAAAGCCGAGCCGCTCCGCCGTTTGCAACGCGCCTTGCCGATCGATGGCGATGGGTCTCCGTGTCGATCGATGGCCCACCTCGCCGAACCGAGGTCGGCGTGCCCGCCGACGTAGCGGAGCGATCACCTGGGCAACGTGTCGAACGACTACGAACGCTGGAACGAAGCTCCACGGGTCACCCACCTCATCGGATGGCCAATCGATGGCAACTCGACACGCGGAGCGCTGGCGGCGGACGGGGACGCTCTGGAGGGAATCAGTTCGGCTCGCCCACCGCGGTAATCAGCGAAGCCGAGGGGCCACACCCGGCGAGACGAACGGCTTCTGACCGGAAGAGCGTCCCCGGCCGCCGCCAAAAGCGAAGCCGGACCTGGGCACTCCCCGCCCGGCTATCCGACCGCCAGGCCGCTAACGCACTCCCGCTCCGCGGGAGCGCTCGGCACAGTCTTCGGACCCGCCGCTCCGCGCCGGGCCTCAGTCTAGGAACCGGCGGCCTAGCTCGGGCGGGACGATCGGGCACACGTCCGCGGGCGTCGCGAAGATGCGATGGCGGACGCGGGCGACCACGTCGTACGCGGTGTCCATGACCACGCGCGGGATCGGTCGAAGCAGCCAACCCACCACGCGCCACCACCCTCCGAGCCGGCCGAGGATCTCCAGGAACGCCGCCGAGCGCACCAACACCCGACCGTCGCCCGTCAGCACCACCACGCTGTCCGGAACCCAACGCCGCGTCGCATCGTCCAGGCGCTCCAAGAAGACGGGCCCGCCGTTGATCGCGAACTCGAATGCTGCCCCCGACCGATCCTCCGCCAGGATGAACCGCACCGAACGATGACAGAGTCCGCAGTGCCCGTCGTAGAACACCGTGTCCGTTCGACCCGGCGCCACCCCCGGAACCCACGCAGGATCGAAGGTGAACAGATGCAACATCAACATCCCGAAGGTCAGATCCGCGAAGTCGATCATCAGGATCAAACCCAGGTGCATCCCAACCATCGCAACCCAGATCCACGGACGCACCCGACGGAACAACGCGAGCGGTAAGTAGAGCAACTCCAAACCCAGGACGAACCAAGTCATCCCACGGAGCACGACGTTCGGGAGCATCAACACCAGATCCGGGAGCACCCACGGTCGCGCGAGTGGGTTCGACAAGACGTACGAGACCGCGGTCCCGTCGATCCACGACGGCGAAATCAACTTCGTGTACCCACTGAAGCTGTAACCCGCGGCCATGACCCACCACGTCGCGATGAACAACGCCGTCGGAAACACCCAGTCCCCGCGCGGGTCTGGCCGCCCCCGCGCCTCCCACGAACCGTAGGGCGCACGCGGAACGAACGCCTGCATGATCAACAACCAACCCACGTACGGGATCCCGGGGTTGCTGATGAATGGGTTCCGTCCGAACAGACACGCCCACACGTAATAGATCACCAACCCGAACCAACGGTCCCGATACCCGAGCCCGAAAGGCACCGCGCACGCCGCACCGAACAGCACGAACACCACCGTGAACCACGGTGCGTCGTACAGCGCGAAGACGTTCGGAAAGAGCAGCAGGAAAGGCGAGTCCCGCCCCGAACCGATCACACCGGCGCTCGAGAACAGCTCGGGCGCGTACGGCGCGAGCATCACGAGGTGAATGAACAAGTACGCGCCGAAACACCCGCGCACGAAGCTGTACTGCCCGCCCGTGATCGCCGGCTTCATCGACACGGCGCCTCCAGCGCCAGGGGCAAACTCAGCTCGACCCCCTCGGGCGGCACGACGCGAATCACCACCGGATCCCGCACGGCGTCCACGTCCAACCCCAGCTCCGCGAGCAACGGCCGCTCACCGCACGCCGCGTAGCGCAGCACCGACTCGTACATCGGTCGCGCCGCATCGCTCGTCACCAACACCGGCCCGAACGCCAGCACCGCGCCGTACACGTTGCGCCGGTTGTAGGGCCCTTCGACGCGCGCGTAGATAGCGCGCGTGATCGGCAGGCTCCGTCGCTTCCCCACCGGGTCGGACCACTCGAGGACGAACGCAGTGGAGTAAGTTTCCAACCCCTGCACCGACGAGAACACCTTCGGTGCCGGCGACGCCGCGGTCGCGGCGGCGAGCCCCTTGATCGGCGTGCTGTCGACGAGGTGCCCGACCATGTGCACGGTGCCGAACACCGCGAGGGCCCACGCCGCGGCGCGGCTCACGTGTCGCCCACGACGTCGCGGCCCGCGAGCATCGCGCCCAGCTCGAGCTCTTTGTCGTCAGCGAACCCGCAGCGCGCGTCCCACTGCTTCGGGTTGCGGAACGTCCCGAACATCATGTCGAAGATCGGCAGGTCCGCGTAGTTGTACTTGTGCAGCCCCTCTTGGTGATGCACGCAGTGGCTCTCCGGTCGCTGGATCACGTAGCCCAGCCAGTGCGGCGTCTTCACGTTCCAGTGGTAGAGCAGCTCGGCGAGCCCGTTGAGCAACATCGTGTACGCCGCCTGCTGCGGCGTCAGGCCGACGACGACGTAGAGCACCACGCTCGACAGCACCCCGTTCACCAAGATCTCGATCGGGTGTTTGTAGAAGCTCGTGATGATCTCGATGCGCGCCGGGCTGTGGTGCACCTGGTGGACCCACCGCCACAGGAAGTCGACCTCGTGCCGCCACCGGTGCCACCAGTAGTAGACGAACGTGTGCACCACGTAGCCGAGCACCGCGCCCCCCGTGACGCCGAGCGCCTCCGCGCTCCACGGGCGCAGCTCGGAGAACCACGCGTCGTACGTCAGCGCCGCGAGGAACACCGACCCGGCCTGCACCGCGTTGAGGGCCAGCGCGCGGGTCCACCAGCTTGCCACCTTCGGGAACGACCGGCCCGGCACGATCAGCTCCACGACGATCATCACGACCGCCACCGCGAGCACGAATCCGGGGATCGCGTACGCCATCGAAAGGTGCGCCCGCGAATGTAGCATGACGTCCCAGCGCCTCGGACCCCGCGACGGCGCGGGCTCCGCGACGTCCGTCCCGATCCCCTCGCCAAACCCGCCCTCCGCGCAACCCGTCGATATCGTTTGTGTCCGGCGCGGCGACGGTCCGCCGTCGTAAACTTCCGCGGCGCGTCGATCGGCGTTAAGGTCCAGCCTCAGCTTTGTCCACGATCCGGCTCGGAAAACATGAGCTTTTGATCCGGCTGGCATCAGGCGGGGCCGCGAACGTCTTCTTGGTTCGCGACCTCGATGCCCCGCCGCCCGGGCGCCTCCTCGCCCTGAAGATCCTCCTGCCGTCGCTCGCGTCGAACGAGGACTTCCTCAACATGTTCTTCACCGAGGCGCGGATCGCCGGGAAGCTGCAGCACAACAACGTCGTCGCCATCGCCGGCTTCGGCGCCGTGGACGGCATCCACTGCCTCGCGATGGAGTACGTGTTCGGGGCCAGCCTCGCGCAGGTCCTCCGCGCCTCGGCGCGCGCGAAGAAACCACTGACGGTCGGCGTCCTCCTCCGCATCACCGCGACGGTCTGCGACGCGCTGCACTACGCCCACGAGCTCCTCGACGACGAGACCGGCAAGCCGATGGGCCTCGTCCACCGCGACGTCACCCCGCAGAACATCCTCATCGGCTTCAACGGCGTCCCGAAGCTCACCGACTTCGGCATCGCCAAGGCGACGAACCGCGGCTGGGAGACCCAGGCCGGCATCGTCAAAGGCAAGTTCTCGTACATGTCGCCCGAGCAAGCGCTCGGCAAGAAGGTCGACCGCCGCAGCGACATCTTCGGCACCGGCATCGTCCTGTGGGAGGCGCTCACCGGGCGCGACCTCTTCCGCGGCTCCACGCCGATGGAGGTCCTGACCGCGATCCGCGAGCAGAAGATCGAGCCGCCGAGCAAGGTCGTCCCCGGCCTCACGCCGATCGTCGATCCGATCGTCATGAAGGCGCTGCAGCGCTCGCCGCGGCGCCGTTACTCCTCCGCGCTGGAGATGAAGAACGAGATCGAGGATCTGATCCGCCGCGCCGGCGTCGACATCGACTCGCAGATCATCTCGCGCGAGTTCGCCGCGATCTACGGCGACGAGATCGTCGAGCGCGCGTTTGCGCTGCGCGCCGCGATGGCCGGCAAGCCGGACCTCCCGCACCTCGCGAAGACCCTCGGCGGCTCCGTCCTCAACCCCAAACACCTCCCGGTCATCCCGGGCGGCGTGACGGACCCCGATCCGCTCGGCCTCTTCAACGACACCACGCCCGCATCGCCCGGTGAGGAGGAGATCGAGCTGTCCGTCCCGGCGCGCACGGACCGTTCGTTCTCCGAAGCGGCACCGGTGCCCGACGACTTCGAGATCATCGAGGGGCAGGAGGACGACGAGCCGCAGTTCGAGGTCGCCTTCGACGAGTCGCCGGCGGTCCCCGAGGAGCGCATCGTGTCGGGCTGGGACGACAGCACCGCGATGGCCGTCCCCGACGACGAGCTGTTGTCGATGCTCTCCGAAGAGGACGCGACGATCGGCTACCTGCCGCCGGAGTTCGCGGAGCGCTTCGGGCAGGAGCTGCAGAACGCGCTCGAGGACGATGTCGCCGAGTTCGAAGACGAGCTGACCGTCGGCATGCCGGAGGGCCCGGCGCTGCAGCGCCTGCGATCCCTCCACGGTGACGACGACAGCATGAGCGGTCCGTGGGACGAACCTTCGCCCCCGGCCGCTCGCGCGCGCGCCGCGACGAAGAGCCTGCGCCCGATCCCCCGCGCGCCCTCGCTCGACATGCGCTACGAGAGCCGCGGTCGCCCGGTGCCGCGTGCGCCGTCGCTCGACATGGAGGTCGACGACACCCGAACGCCGCTCCCGAAGTTCGGGACGACGTACGACCCCGTCGCCGAGCCGCCGCTCCCGTCGCGCGCGCCGCCGCGGACGCCTCCTCCGCCGCCGCGTCCGCCGTCGATGGGGATCGAGGATCGGCCGACGCTCGCGTCCGGCGCCGCCGACGCGTCGACGCCCTTGCTCCCGGTCGACGAGCTCGACCGGCCCAGCGACGAAGCCTCGCCGCTCCCTCCGCAGGCGTTCGAAGAGGCGCCGATGGACGCGGTCGAGACCGCGAACGGGGAGTCGCCGCTGGAGTCCGATCCGCCGGAGGCCCCGGAGCTCGCGCTGAAGCCGGCGCCGACCAACGGGCGGGTCTCCTCCGATCTGCTCCCGCCGCCGCCGGCCGGGGGCTCGCTCTCGCCGGAGTCGCTGCGCGCGCTCGCGGCCGACCCCGCCCCGTCGTCGCCGGGTCTGGCTGCGGCGCGGGCGTCGTCGCACGTCTCTTCGGACCTGCCGCACGCCGCCGAGCACGTCGATCCCCTGGGGAGCGCAGGGCTCTCCACGCTGCCGCCGCCGCCGCACCTCGAGAAGAAGTCCGGGGTCCAGGTCAGCGTCGGGATGCTGATCTTCCTCGTCCTGAGCCTCCTGGCGCTCGGAGCGGGGATCGGGCTGCTCGTCGCGAACAAGGTCTGACGCACCGCGGCGGTGAAATCGCCGAGTAATCAAACGGCCGAGCCTGAAAGCTCATGATGGTCGGACCATGTCCGTCACGAGCGCCACGCGACGTCAGGAGATTCGCCAGCGGCAGGAGCCGCGGGTCGACGCGCCGAAGACCAAGACTGCCGATGCCCCGACGACGAGCCCCGCGCCCGAGGCCGAGGCGACGACCGCCCCGGAGCCGAGGCGCGTCAACGCCGAGGCGCGCCCGGAAGAGCGTCGTGCGATCGACGACGCCTCCACGCGCTTGTTGCGGGATCGGATCGAGTCGGACCTCGAAGCCACGTCCTTGATGACGGAGGAGCTCGACGACGGCGAAGAGAACTGCCTCGAACACGCCGTCGAAGCGGCCCGCCCCGGGCAGGACGACGTCGTGTTCATGGAGGACCGGCGCAGCGCCGAGGACGGCAACGCGGACGGCGCCGGTCACGCGTTGGTGCGCGACCGCGAGACCGGAGAAGTCACCGACCCCACGACCGGCGCGAGCTTCGCGACGACGGACGAATGGATCGAAGCGCAGGGCGTCGGCGCGGACGGCGGACCGGCGTACGTCGAGACGGCGGCGGTGGCGGCGGAGACGGTGCAAGACGTCTTGTCGGTCCCGCCCGAAGAGCGCGCCGAGCGGATCGCGGCGCACGGCGATCCGCAGCTCGACCTCGTCGCGAACGCGATGTACGCGGACAGCACGGCGTCGGTGTCGCCCGCCCGCCGCACCGAGATCCGCGAACACGTCGAAGAGAACCTGTACGACGGGAACGTCCCGGGCGCCGACCTCGCCGACGCGCTCCTCGGTGACTCCGAGCTGGGGGAGCTGACGGAGGCCGAGCAGCAGTACCTCGTCGAGCAGGCGGTCGACGGCTGGATCGACGACGACGAGCTCGCGTCGTTGAACTACGGCGTCAACGAGTTCGCGTGGCTGGCGGATGATCACCCAGAGCTTCGCGAGCCCGTGTCGCGCGCGCTCGCGGAGTCGGCGATCGAGCGTCGCGGCGACTTCCCGGACGAGTTCCGCGCGAGCGACGAAGCGGCGGTGTTGGCGATCGGCGCATTGGAAGCGCTGGAGACGCCCGAGGAGCGGCGCGCGCTGATCGACGACCTCGGCGAGGACGCGGCCGGCCTCGTCACCGCGCTCGAGCCGAGCAACGGAGAGAGCGGGGGACCGTGGCGACCTTCCGGTGACTACCGCTGGTTCCAGGCTGCGGCGCTCGTCGAGGCGGCGGCGATCGGGGAGCCGACCGAAGGATCCGCGGCGGTGACGCAGGCGGCGTTCGAGCAAATGGACGAGCGCGCCTACGACGTGAACCCGACGCTCGCCCGGGACATGGGTGAGGCGCTCGCGAAGCACTGGTACCCCGACGATCACGTGCGCCGCGATCAGGAGGCCGCGCGGTTCGCCGGCATCCTCGGGACCGACGCGGGGCTCGATCTGCTCGCGGGTGAGCACACGCCGCCGGCCGCGCGCGCGGAGATGCTCGCGTTGTTCCGCACGAACGAAGACCTCGACGCGTCGATGCTCGAGGATCACGACGGCAACGGTTGGTCGCACCCCGAGGTCATGCGTCGCCTCGCAGCGCCCGCGGCGACGGACTTCCTCGAGCTGCGCGGCGACGAGCCGCAGGTCCTCTCGGGTTCGCACCTCGACAACACGGTCGGGTTCGCGATGGGGTTCCCGCCGACCGTACCGGAGGGGGAGTCGGAGTCGGAGATCGCGGACCGCGAAGCGGCGATCGCGGCGGGTGAGCACAGCCTCTACGCGGACGGTGAGTTCTCCGAAGACGTCGAGGTCGTGACGGACGCGATCCGCGAGGTCGGCGGCGACGACGCCGAGGTCACGGTGCTCCCGATCTTCTACTCCACGGAGGCGACCGGGCAGGTGCAGATCCCGCTCTTCCGCGTGCAAGACGAGGAGACCGGCGAGGACCGCTTCGTCGACAACATCGGACGCACCTACGACAGCTTCGACGACTGGCGGAGCAACAACAAACTCCCGCCGGGGTACATGACCTACCCGGTCGACGGTCACCTGGAGCAGGGCGCCGAAGATCGCCCGCGGCTCGGCAGCCGCAACACGCCCGAGACCGTCGACACCTTCGGCGAGCGTGCGTTCCAGTTCCTCGACACCGCGGCGCTCGTCGGCGGGACGATCGCGGGCGGGTTGTTGCTCGTCGGATCCGGCGGGACCGCGGCGCCGTTTGTGTTGGGCGGCGCTTCACTCTATGGCGCGCTCCGCACGGCGGACCGGCTCAACGATCGTTATCAGCACGGCCAGTCGATCAACCCACTCACCGACTCCGGCGCGCGCTCGGAGTGGCTCGCGCTCGGCGCGGACGCGCTCGGCTTCGCGAGCGCGGGAACCACGGCGATCGCTTCGCGCCTCGCGCGCGGGAGCAGCGCGCTGACGCCGTTCGCGGCGTCGACGGCGTCGGCGTTGAACATCGGCGCGTCGGTGGCGGACGGTCTCGCGGTCGCGGACGCCGGGCACACGCTGCTCACGCAGTGGGACGAGCTCGACGGTGCGCAGCGCGCGCAGCTCGGATTGTCGATGGCGTTCTGGGGTGCGCAGGCAGTGGCGCGTCCGAGCGTTTCAGGGGCGCGTCCGGGTGAGCTGTTCGACTTCGACGCGATGCGCGGCGGCATCATCCGAAACGGACGTCGCGCGAACGACTACGTCCCGCACCCGACGAACTTCCAATCCGGCGCGCTGATCTCGCAGAACTTCGACCCGACGTTCCAGCACATGTTCGGCGCCGGGACGATTGGCACGCGGTCACGCGGAATCAACGGCGGGCACTACGCCGACGACTTCGCGTCTGCGCTCTCGGGACAGGGAAGCGTGACGGGACGGCAGGACGTCCCCGGGTTCCCGGGCATCGAGGTCGTCGACTACCGGCTGTACACCGCGAACCCGGACGGGACGATCAACGTCGGCACCACGAGCTCACGTCCGCAGACCAAGACCGTCTTCGATCCCGACGTGTGGTCGCAGGAGGAGATCGACCGGCTGATGAGCGACGTCTTCGGCGACGTCACCGGCAACGGCACCGTGACCCGCGTGGTCAACGGCGTGGAGTTCATCGGGTGGGTGCGGAACGGCGAGCTTCAGTCGTTCGGCATCAATCAGTGACGACGCCGCGCCGCCGGCCGGCCTTGCCGAGCTGCTGCGCGACCGCGTGAATCTTTGCGCCGTCGGCGAGCGCGTCCTTCAGCGGACCTTCGGTCGCGGCCTCCGCGATCGCGCCGACGAGCTTCGCGTAGTCCGCGGCGAGGAGCTCGACCTGATCCTCGAAGTAGTCGAGCCGAACGCGGTTCGCGGCGCCACGCGGGAACTCTTCGGGTGCTTCGCCTTGAAAGACCACGCCGACCTGATCGAACGAGAACCCGACGCGGTCGCGCGCGCCGTTCACGAGCGCGAGGGGACCGCGTATCCAGCCGGTGTTGATCACCTCGGCGATGGCTTCGTCTTCGGCGCGCTCGGCCTTCACCCGCACGACGACCTTGTCGTCCTGCTGCTGCACGGAGACGTCGAAGCGACGCGATTTTCCGATCTCCACGGTTCGGGACATCGCCGCGATTGTACGCCGTGCACCGTCCAACGGTCACCGGCGTTGTGGCCGGCCCCCCGTCAACGCCAGGTCGCGCTGGCCGCGACGCTGTCGGTCCACATCGGGATCTGGAACGGCGTGAGCGGCGTGAGCGTCCCGTCGTCCTCGATCGCGAACTGATTCGCCTGGGCGCCGACGCCGAAGGCCATGACGTACAGGTAGCGTGCGAAGCTCCAGACGTCCTGGAGGCCGGCCACGAAGACGAACCGCCCGGACGGGTGGACCGCGGCGCTCACCGGGAAGGTCAACTCGGGCGCGAGAGGGCGTGGACCATGTCGAGATCGCTTGATCGGCACGCGTAGCACGAGCCGATCCTTTCGGAACGCTAGGTGAACCCTAGGTTCCACCTGCTCTAGACGACTGTCGCGCGCCCTGAAAGGCTTATCGCCGTGCGCTCCCGAAACGTCTCCCTCTCCGGATGGGGCCTGTACCCCCGCGTCGACTGCGACCTCGTCCGCCCGTCGAGCCTGTCGGACGTGCGCGCGCTCTACGACAACGGGGCCACCGTCGTCGCGCGCGGTCTCGGTCGCAGCTACGCCGACCAGGCGATCAACGAGGGCGGCTGCGTCGCGGACCTCACCGGGCTCGACCGCTACCGCGACTTCGATCCGGCGACGGGCACACTCACCTGCGAAGCCGGGGTGAGCCTGGAGCAGATCCTCGACGACTTCGCGCCGCGCGGGTTCATGCCGATGATCACCCCCGGCACGAAGTTCGTGACGATCGGCGGGTGCATCGCGAACGACATCCACGGCAAAGCGCACCACGCCGACGGCTGTTTCTCGCGCTGCACCGATTCGTTCCGCATCACGCTCGCCAACGGCGAGACGGTGAACGCGAGCCCCGACGAAAACGCCGATCTGTACTGGGCGAACTTCGGTGGGCTCGGGCTGTTGGGCGTCATCACCGAGGCGACGATCCGACTGCGGAAGGTCGAGACGACGTACTTCGATCAGACCGCCGTCGAGTGTGAAGACCTCGACGCGATGCTCGACGCGCTCGACGAGTACAACCACCTCCCCTACTCGGTCGCGTGGGTCGACTCACTCGCGACGGGCGCGAAGCTCGGCCGCGGCGTGTTGACGGTCGGCGATCATCTGAAGGCCGCCGACCTGCCGGCGAAGTACAAGAAGGAACCGCTCCGCGTGAGCCCGCCTTCGCCGCTCGCGGTGCCGTTCCCGCTGCCGAGCGCGACGCTCAACACGGCGACGATCCGCCTCGCGAACGTGGTGCTCGACCAGGTGCAAAAACACGGCGCTGCCGTCGCGCACTACGAGAAGTTCTTCTACCCCCTCGACGCGATCGGCGACTGGAACCTCGGCTACGGCGCGCGCGGGTTCACGCAGTACCAGTTCGTGATCCCCATGAAGGACGGTCGCAAGAACATCCGCGAGCTGATGGAGACCATCGCGACCTGCGGACAGGCGCCGTTCCTCAACGTGCTGAAGCGCTTCGGACCGGAGCGCCCGGAGACGCAGCTGTCGTTCCCGTTCGAGGGGTACACGTTTGCGATCGACTTCCCGGTGCGCGACGGCCTCGCCGAGGTGCTGCGCAAGCTCGACGAGCGCGTGCTTCAGATGGGCGGCCGAATCTATCTCGGCAAGGACGCGTTCCTCGGGCGCGACATGTTCGAGCAGATGTATCCGAAGCTCGACGAGTGGAAGGCCGTGAAGGCGAAGTACGATCCGGACGGGAAGCTGTCGTCGAACATCGGGCGACGGCTGGGGTTGTCGGCTTAGCGCGTTGACGACGCTGCGCACGGGCCCTCGCCTCGAGCAGCGCTTCGACCACTAGGCTGAGGCCGGGCGCGGAGCGGCGGGTCCGAAGACTGTGCCAAGGTCCCTCGCGAAGCGAGGTACCGTTATGGCCTAGGCGAGGTACGCCACGAGCCCCGGCGTCACGCGCTTCAGCAGCTCTTCGCGCTGATCCAGGCTCTCCAGCGCACGCGCCAGCGCGCGCTCCGCGCCCTTCGGCGGGTTCGCTTCGAAGAACGCGACGATGTCCGCGCGCTCGCTCCCCGGCAGACGACCCACCGACTCCACGACGCGCGAGATCCCCATGTCGCCGACGCGCTTCTGCAGCGTCGACCAGTTCGCCTTCACGTAGGCCCACGCCGCGAGCTGGCTGTGACGGTGCCCGAGGAGCTGCGACACGATGCTGCCGACCGCCTCCTGCGGGATGAAGCCGTCGTCGAGGTGCGCGAGCGTGCGCGCGGTGAGCGCTTCAGGTCGGAACGCGGCGAACGTGTAGAGGTACCGCAAGCTCTCTTGCGGCGCGGCCGCGCCCTTGCGGCGCGCGACGTAGGTCGACTCCCACGCGTCGTAGCGCGCGGCGTCACCGAACTTCGCCGCGATGCCGACGAACGTGCCCGTGAGGTTCGGATCGATCGAACGCGGGTCGGCGCGCTCTTGCTCGGCGTACTTTTCACACTCCGCGATCGCGTCCGAGTCGCGTGCGATCGACGCGAGCGAGAAGATCGCGATCGCGCGGCGCTGCGTGTCGTTCTGTGACTCGCCGTCCTTCGGCGCGTACGACAGCTCCGCCACGTGCGGCGCGAAGCGTTCGCCGATCACCGCGCGCATCTTCGCGAGCGCCTCTTCTTCGCCGGCGAGCTCCAGGAGCGCCTCCAACGAACCGAACCGATCCGCGAGCGAACGCACCACGTTGTGATCGCGCGAAGCGACGAACTCCTCGAGCACCGGCATGAACGCGCCGATGTCCTGCGTGCCGTTCCGCACGAGCGCCCACTGATCCTCGATGAACCCCATCTGCTCGACGGGGCTCAGGTGCTCGATCGCGCTCGCGAGGATCTGCTGCACCACACGCTTGGAAGGCGCCGTGCGGTAGAAGCCGATGCCGTCGGCGTTGAGGAAACACCACCGGATGGCGCCCTTCGCCGGCAGCTCGGCGCGGCCCTCGGTCCCGTCGAGGATGAAGCGGTGGTCCTTGATCCCTTCGTCGTCCGCGAAGCGAACCACGAGCGGCACGTTCCAGGTCTGGCCGTCGTCGTCGGGGGCGTCGGGCTTCGACCAGAAGCGCTTCTGCTTCACGACGATCGTCGCGCCCTCCACGTCGTAGTCGACGATCGGGAAACCGGGCTGCTCGATCCAGCTCTTCATCAGCGCGCCGACCGGCTGCGACGACGCTTGCTCGAGGTGCCGCCACAGGTCGGCGCCGCGCGCGTTGCTCTCGGCGTACTCCGCCATGTACGTGCGGAGGCCGTCTCGGAAGGGCGCCTCGCCGAGGTAGTCCTCGAGCATCCGCATCACCGCGCACCCCTTCTGGTACGTGATGACGTCGAACATCTCGATCGCCTCGTCGGGGGTCTCGACCGCCGTCCAGATCGGGTGCGTGGTCGGGAGCGCGTCGTCGACGAGCGCGCGGTTCTTGTCGGATTGGAAGTCGTACCAGACGAGGTAGTCGGGCGCGGCCGCGTCGCACGCCTTGTGGGCGAACCACTCGGCGAACGCCTCGTTGAGCCAGAGGTCGTCCCACCACTTCATCGTCACGAGGTTGCCGAACCACATGTGGGCCAGCTCGTGCGCGATGACCTTCGCGATCAGCTTCTCCTGGTTCCACGACGCCGACGACGAACCCATCAGCAGCAGGTTCTGGCGGAAGAGCACGAGGCCGACGTTCTCCATCGCGCCCGCGTCGAACCCGGGGACGGCGACCTGGTCGTACTTCACGTACGGGTAGTCGATGCCGAAGTAGTCCTCGTAGTACGGGATGAGCTTCTCGGTGAACGTGTGCGCGAACTTCGCCTGCGACTCCTTCCCGCGCATCGCCCACACCCGCACGGGGGTGTCGTGCGCGAGGGTTTCTTCCGTGCCGGCGAAGTCGCCGACCGCGATCGCCGCGAGGTAACTCGACACGGGGGCGGTCGCCTCGAAGCGCCACACCGACATGCCGTCCTCTTCGGTGCGTTCAATCAGCGGACCGTTCGCGAGCGCGACGAGCTCGGCGTCGGTGCGGATCGTCCAGGCGAGCCGCGCCTTGAACTCCGGTTCGTCGAAACACGGGAAGATCGCGCGGGCGTCGGTCGCCTCGCACTGGGTGCACACCGCGCGCTCTTCGCCGTCGGCGGCGAGGTAGAGGCCGTGCATACTCGGGCTCGGTACGCCCTTGAACGCGACGGTCAGCGCGACGTCGCCGGGTTCGATCGCCGCCCCGGTCGTGAACGTGACGGTCTCCTGCTCGGCGTCGTGGGTGAAGTCGAGCGGGGTCTTCGTCTCGCCGCGCACGAGGTGCGCGTCCGCCAGCTCGAGGTGCTTGGCGTGCATTTCGATCCGGTTGGTCTGCTCGCGCACGGCGAGCTGCATCGTGACGGTGCCGAAGAAGTCGCTCTTCGAGGGACTGGTGGTGAGGTCGACGTCGTAGCGTGTCGGCCGGACGACCTGCGGGAGACGGTAGGGTGACGCCATGAAGGCGCCGACAGAATCAAAAGCGTCGCGTCAAGCCAAGCCCCGTTCCCTAGGCCATAACGCCGCCCCGCTTCGCGGACCGCCTTGGCACAGTCTTCGGACCGGCCGCGTTCGCGACCGGCCTCAGCCTAGGGGAGGGCGACGTCGGTCGGCCACAGGCCGATCAGGCGCAGAATCAGGCGCACGAGGATCATCGGGTCGGTGATGATCTTGTTGTACGTCACATAGGCGACGATGAACCCGGCCACGACGGTCAGCGCCCCGAGGATCGCGGTGCTCACCGCGGCGTGCGTCGCCCCGATGAGGAGGGCGTGCAGCGCCTTGACCTCGTAGATCACCTTGAGCGCGATCAGCTGGCCCGCCCAGAGGACGGCGGGTATCAGGCTGATCAGGATGAGGCTCTTGCTGCCGATCATCCACTTCACGGGGAAGAGCATCAGCGCCGAGACGACGCCGTAGGCGAGCGCGTTGTCCCACCCGTTGTCGAGTTTGCCTCGGCCAAAGACCCGGACGGTGAGCCTGAGCAGCAGGACCCACGTCCCGACGGTCACGATTCCGGCAATCCAAGCGGCAGTAACCATTCAGCTCCTCTCGAAACGCCCGGGCAGCGAGGGCGAATTCCCCAACAGTATGTCGGCCACTTTCGTGGCTTAGCAAGGCCAGGAATCGAACATCACGCCACCGCTTGCCCCGTATCCAACGAGTAAGACCGCGCGAAAGTTTCCTGGTGCCACGTTTTTTACATTTGTGGCGCGCCGCACGACGCGGTGCGGCGCCGACCGCCCGCTACCAGCCGCAGGTTCGGCCCTCGTTCTGCTTGGCGAGCCAGGCCGACAGCGGCGCGAAGTAGTCGATCATCGCGGTCGCGTCCATCTGGCGCTCGCCGGTCAGGGCCTCGAGCGCCTCGGGCCACGGGCGGCTCGCGCCCATCGCGAGCATCGCCTTCAGCTTCGCGCCGGCCTCCTGGCTCCCGAAGAACGAGCACTCGTGCAGCGGGCCTTCGTGGCCGGCGATCTTGCACATCGCCCGGTAGAACTGGAACTGGAGGATCCGCGCGAGGAAGTAACGCGTGTACGGGACGTTCGACGGGACGTGGTACTTCGCGCCCGGGTCGAAGTCCTTCTCGCTGCGCGCGACGGGCGCCTGGATGCCCTGGTAGTCCTCGCGCAGCTTCCACCACGCGGCGTTGTAGTCGTCGGGGCCGACCTTCCCGGAGAAGACGTCCCATCGCCACTGGTCGATCAGCTTGCCGAACGGGAGGAACGCGATCTTATCGAGCGCGACCTTCATCTGGTAGTTGATCAGCGCTTTGTCGTTCTTCGCGACCTTCTTCAGGATGCCGACGTCCTTGAGGTAACCCGGCGTCACGGAGAGCGCGAGTGTGTCGCCGATGCCCTCGTGGAAGCCGTCGTGCGCGCCGGCCTGATAGAGCACCGGCAGCTGGTGATAGTACATGTAGTAGTAGTTGTGCCCGAGCTCGTGGTGGATGGTGATGAAGTCCTCCTCCGTCGGCGTGATGCACATCTTGATGCGTAGATCGTTGTCGTACGCGACGTCCCACGCGCTCGCGTGACAGACGACCTCGCGGTCCGCCGGCTTCGTGAACATCGAGCGCTCCCAGAAGGTCTCGGGGAGCGGGTCGAGCCCGAGCGAGGTGAAGAACTTCTCGCCCATCTTCACCATGTCGGTCGCGGAGTACTTCTTCTTCTCCAGCGCCGACGTGACGTCGAGCGACGCCTGCCCGCGGTACGGCTCGACGAGCGGATAGATGTTGCCCCACTCCTGCGCCCACATGTTGCCGAGCAGGTGCGCGGGGATCTTGCCCTTCGGGTCGACCTTCTTGCCGTACTTCTTCGCGAGCTGCGCGCGCACGTGGCAGTGCAGCGCTTCGTACAACGGCTTCACCTGTTGCCACAGGCGCTCCGTCTCCGCCTCGAACTCCTCCGAGCTCATGTCGTACGCGCCGCGCCACAGCACGCCGAGGTCCGCGAAGCCGAGCTCTCTCGCGCCGTCGTTCGCGACGGACACGAACTCCTCGTACATCGGGCGCATCTCGACGGAGATCGTCCGCCAGCCCTGCCACGCGTCGAGCAGCTCGTCGTAGTCGTGGCTGTTCGCGAGCACCTTCGACAGCTCGCCGAGCGCGCGGCAGTCGTCGCCGCGGCAGTACTTCCCTTTGCCGTAGATCGACGACATCCGCGACGCGAGGTCCGCGAGCTTCTTGCGCTGCACGGGATCGTTCGGCGCGGGCATGGACTGCGCGACCTTCAGCAGGTTGATGCGGCGCGCGGTGTCGGCGTCCAGCTCCAGGCCGTCGTACTTCGTGGCGTCCTGGATCGCCTGCGACATGAACGCGAGGTAGCGCTCGTGACGCTGCGACGCGATCGTCTCCGTGTCGTGCGTGATGTACGTGGCCTTCACGAACTCGCTGCGCTCCCAGTCCGCGAGGACCTTCTTCAGCGCGACGTCGGTCTCGGCGATGAACTTCTTCGCGTCCGCGGGCGTGGGTTTCGCCGCCGCCTTCGCGGGGGGCGGCGCCGCCTTCGTCGCGACGACCGGCTCGGTTTCGGGTTTCTTCGCGCAGCTCGAGAGCGCGAGGGCGACAAGGGCCGGGGCGAGTACGATACGCTTCATCGGCGCGGACGCTAACCACGTTGGTTTGGGGATGGCCACTCTCGCTTCGTCACGGCCCGGTCACGGGCATCGGCACTGTCGCCGAAGAATCGCCCCGACGCGGCGACGTTTCCGGTACAGCATGAGGACCGTGCTTCGGGCGCTGACGATCGCGGCGGCGCTGTTTGCGTCGAGCTCGGCGTGGGCACAGGACGAGCCCGGTGGCCCACGCATCCCCGAGCCGGGCGGGCCCAGGATCCCTCCGCCGCCTCCGCCGGCACCGCCGCCACCGACGCCGACGCCCGAAGGTCCCGGAGCGTTTCGCAGCGTCGAGTCCGAGGCGCCCGACGAAGAATCCGAGGAGGTGCCGAAGCGTGTCTTCCGGGCGTTGCTGTCCACGGACTTCCGCTTCGCGTTCGGGAGCGGCGGCGGCGTGCTCGACACCCGCGAGATCGACGACGCGAGCGGCCTGAGCCTGAGCCTCGGCCTCCTCCCCAGCGACAAGTTCCTGCTCGGCGTCCGCGGCTCCGTCCTGTTCGGCCCGATGAACCGCGACGGTTGGGGCGAGGCGCTGCGCGGCGGCGTCCTCTCCAGCACGGGCCTGGAGATCGGACCGCTGATGCAGCTCCGCTTCCGGCTCCCCGCGACCTTCCTCCTCTACCTCGGCGCGGACGCCGCCTATGCGACGATGCGCTCCAGCGCCGCCGCGACGTTCGGCGTCACCTTCCGCGGCGTCACGCTCGCGCCGGGTGAGCAGTTTGCGATCGTCTACAAGGGCTGGTCGGTCGGCGGCACGCTCGGGCTCGCGTGGCGCGGCATCTCGTCGGAGCTGCGCTACGTGCGCACGGAGTGGGGTGGGCTGTCCGTCGGCGGGACCTCGATCGAGACCGGGTACGCGACGGATCAGTTGGTGCTGAGCTTCGGTTTCGCGCTGCGCATCTGAAGATCCGCTACGATGGCGCCATGCGAAGACTCGCGATCGGCGTCGCGCTCGCCGCGACCGGCGCGCTGCTGTGGCCTTCCTCCGAGGCGCCCGATCTCACGGGGCTCTGGGCACGCCCGGACCTGGAAGAGCGCGCGGTGCGGTTCTACTACTTCCACCCGGGAGGGCACGGGCTGTACCGGTACGGCGACGTTGGGCTGAACAAGACCGCGTCGTTCGACTACACCGTCGACGACGAGGTCATCACGCTCGTCTTCCGCAAGACCGGCGCGCGACACGAAGTGCGTTACGCCCTGGATGGCGACGCCCTCACGCTCCTCGACGATCCCGTCGAGCTCCGTTCGACGCGTTACACGAAGCGCCGCGGTCCGATCGCCGAATCGAACGGGCACCCGATGTCGCGGATGTGGATCCACCAGCAGCGGTACGCCACGGGCGGGATGGGCTTCGCGATGTACCAACTCCAAGAGCCCGACGCCGACGGTCGCGGAAACGGCTGGTACCACGAGGGTGACTACGACGACTGGTCGACCGAAGCGCTCCGCTTCCACCTCCGCGGCGATCGGATGGAGCTCGAGTTCGAAGTGCGACGCGAACGGGCCGTGACGAAGTTCGACTACCAGAGCGAGCCGAAGGCGATCGTCCTACGCGCCGACCCGAGGAACTTCGGGTTGTGGCGCGACTACCGCGACGGCGGCCGTTCGTTCGACGCCGGGTTGTTTCACCTCGTGAACACGGCCTCCGGACCGAAGTAGTTCTTCGTTCGCGCCTGGAGCACGACGTACCCGCCCGGCGCCGCGCAGCTCGTCGGCAGGTAGCCGATCGCGACCTCGTCACCGCTGTCGAACGCGCCGTCCTTCGCGACCATCGGGTGGTTCACGCAGCCGAAGCGCGGCGCCCACGTCCCCGAGCTGGAGCGGTCGTAGATCGTCAGGGACGCCGAGACGATCTCTTCGCGCCGGTGGTCGCAGCCGCTCGGCGGGTGTTCGGCGCGCGTGTCGAACGTCGCGAAGCGCGCTTCGACGCGGCCGCGGGTCATTCGGATCGAGCCGGCTTGGTAGAACGCACCGTCGGCGCGGATGTACGGGAAGGCGGAGAGCTGCGCGGCGAGGAGCCACGCTTCGATGTTCTCTTCGTACAGCGCCGCCGCTTCACGTTCGCAGTCTCGGAAGCGATCCGTCGGCTGCGTCGTACACGCGATGGTCTCGGAGCGCAGCTCGAACGTAAACGCCGGGATCCCGCGCCCGCCGTAGGCGTAGTCGACGGGGCTCCCGAAGTACGGGTCCGGCAGCTCGCACTGCGAAGCGCGATCCATGTGCGCGTTCGGCAGCGCGCGGGTGTCGTTGAGGCGCGCGAAGTGGCTGTTGATCCACGGCAGCTCACAGTGCGGAACGGCGGTCGTCGAGCTGTACGCGTGAAACGTCGCGGAGATGCTCCCGTGCACATCGATGTACAGCCCGCGTTGGTTCGGTGAGACCCAGTCGCCGTCTCGGATCGGCGCGACTTGATCGAGGAGCTGTCGGAGCGCTTGCGTCTCCGGCTCGGACGCGGCCCAAGGTCCTGCGTTCCTTTCGTTGATGTCCCACGCGTACGGGAAGTTGCGCGCGATGTCGTGGTCGAGGCGGTTGAGGCGCCAGCCGATGTCGAAGCCGTCCGGGTTCACGATGGGGACGAACCAGATCTCGGTGGTGTCGACGATCCAGGTGATGAGCGGGTCGCGCTCGTAGTTGTTCACGAGCAGCCACGCAAATCGGTAGAGCGTCTCGGGCGGTCGAGGCTCGTCGCCGTGGACGCCGCCGGTCATCACCAAGATGCCCGAGTCGTTGCCGAACAGCTCGTTGTTGGATCGCCGCGCGACGCGCCACGCGTAGATCGGCTGCCCGTCGACGGATGCGCCGAGCAGGAAGCGCTCGACGAGACCGGGCTCGGACGCGGCGAGGCGGTCGAAGCCGTCGTAGATGTCGCTCTTGTCGCCGTAACACTCGGTGGTTGCCGCGGAGGCTTTGGAGGCGGTGGCGAGGAGGAAGAAGAGGGCGAGCGTTCGTCGGTACACACGCTCGCCCGAAGCAGGAGACGGGCCAGACTTTCGGCGTCGTGATCCGGAGTGCGGCGCGTGCGGGCGGCGTGGCGCGCACGCCCCCGCACGTGCGCGCACGCGCCGATTCAGTAGGTGCCCTGCGAGGGGCCGCGCACGGGCGCGGTGCCGTCGAGGAGCGACTGCAGGTACGCGTAGGCGCTGTCGCCGAACACGTCACAGAGCGCCTCGGCCTCGTCGACCGCCGCCTGGAAGTGCACGCCGGCCCACACGCGGCTCTGGCCGCAGTCGTCGGCGAAGTCGGTCCACGTCGGGAACACGATCGTGGTGTCCTGCGCGGGCACGAGGCCCGGCTCGACGCGCGACGAGCCGGCGGGGCGCACCACCGGATAACCGAGGGTGTCGGTGCCGAGGAAGAGGCGCGCGGACTGCGCGTGCGCCGCGCAGAAACACGTCGACGCCGACGGGTACTCGGGGTGGTCGGCTTCTTCGAGGTACGACCGCCACTCGTCCGCGGGGAGCGTCGTGGTGCCCACGCCCGGGCCGCCCCACGCGGTGACGGGTGAGCTGCCGTAGATACGGCGGATCGCGCTGTACGGGCGGACCGCGTCCCACTGCGCCTTCTCCTGCCAGACGACGATGCCCGCGTCGAAGGCGGCCATGTTCGTGAGGAAGTCGAGCTGGATGAACTCGAGGAGCGAGAGGCCCTGCGAGATCGAAGCGAACACGGCCGAGAAGCCGAGGCTCTCGATCTTGTTGTCGAACAGCTCGGCCTTCAGCTTCTGAACGTCGTCGAGGTTGGCGGACGCCGTGAGCACCTCGTCTGCCTGCTTCTTGTACTTGAAGTAGCGGAAGAAGAAGCTGTCGACGGGCGGCGGGACGCCGAAGGCGGTCGCGCTCGGGTACGAGTAGGGCTCGACGTAGCGGTACTGCGGCGTGACGAACTGCTGGATCTTGTACAGGCCGATCCCCTGGCGCTGTAGGTCGGGCTGCCAGCGGCTCGGGAAGTACAGACGGTAGGCCGAGTTCACCGGCTTGTAGCCCGTGTAGTCGGCGTACGGCGTGAAGTTGAACGTGCGTCCGCCTTCGTTGCCGAGCTGGTTCATGCCGTCGTTCTTGCGACCATCCGCGACGGCTTGGCCCGCGACGTTGCCGATGCCGATCGCAGTGGTGAGGTCGGTGCTGTTGTCGTCCGGATCGAGGCCTGCGTTGACCATGATCGCTCGCCAGTCACTCGCGCGGTGCGGCAAGAAGTCGTTCAGCAGTCGGTAGGAGGCATAGACTGCTGCGATGTTGATGTTCCGCGTGGTCCGTTCCGCGACGGGGCGCGTTCCCAGGCGCGAGTACACGCCGACCGCGGTCGGATGGTAGGGCGCGGTCGCGTCGTACCAGGCGTTCGTGATCAGCGTCGTGGTGCGCAGGATGAGCGTGGCGTCACCACCCGACGGCGAGATGTCCTGGAAGATCACCGGGACGACGTTCTGGATGACGACTTCGATCGGTGCGTTGCCGTTGTCGAAGTCATATTGCGCGGATGCCGTCGCCGGGACGAGTGCGAACGCAAACGCTGCTGCAAGCGAAGTTGCTTTCATGAATACCTCCTTGGTTGTCGCGAGAAGCCTCGTCGTGAGGCTCGTTTTGATACAGAGGAGGATCGCAGTGTGTCCTGTCAAAGCGCGCTGACCCGCACGGTGCGCATCATGTGTGAGCGTTCAACGAAACGGATCATGCGCGGCGCAATCATGCGCAACCTGACTTGCGCGCAAGATGTCTTGCGGATTCGGGGCCACGAATCTCACGCGTGCAAGGGCGGGTCGGAGCGAGGATGCGCCCCCTCACATGCGCAGTGGGAATCACTCTGTCGGAGTCGAGGTGGGTGCTGTGTGCGTCGCGGGGTCGGAGTGACCGCGAAAAAAAGTGCGAAAAAAATCGCGCGTCAGGACTCCTGCTCGAAGTCTTCGATCGACTCGAGCAGACGAAGCGCGCGGTGGAGTCGTCCGCGGAGCGCCACGATCGGATCCTTGCCGGCACGATCCGCGGTCTCGCGCAGGTAGGTGTCGAGAGCGCGCCGCAGCGGCGCCGAGACGCTCGATCGCGTGTTGGTGTCCGCGGGACGCGCCACCGGCGCGGGGGCGCCGGCGACCGACGGGCTGCGCGGCACTACCGGCTTCGCAAATCCGGGCGTCGGCGTGGTCGCCGCCGCGGGCGGACGCGCGACGACGCTGGAGTCACCGCGGTGCTCCATCGTGCCCTCGGCCTTGCTGAGGAGGAGCGCGCAGACCTGGTCGTGGATCGCGCGGAACTCGGCGGGCAGCTCCTCGAAGTGGAACTCGCGATCGGCCTCCTCCTTCACCGCGGAGAGCGCGTCGATCGTGGGCGCTTCGAACGGAACGTTCCGGTTCTTGAGGCGGCGGCGGAAGATCGCGGCGGCGATGCGCGCGACGTCTTCCGGCGTCGCGTCCACGTCGAGGATCGCCTTCATGCCGGCGGCGAGCCCGTTGTGGTAGCTCGCGACGAAGCAGTCGAGCATCCCGTCGCGCGCTTCGAGAATGTCGATCTTCGGCTTGGCGAGGCGCGCCTTCACCGTCACCGCGTAGCGCTCGGAGACGGCCTTCGCCGCGGCGGGATCGATCCCGGACTGCGGGGCGCCGTTGGAGGGGGTCGGGTTGGTGGGGCTGGTCATGGCTCGGGCTCTCTTTCTGGGTTCAGTCGAGCGAGGCGAGCTCCTCGATCAGCAGCGCGTCGGAAGAATCCGCGCGCGGCTCGGGGGGCTCGATCGCGTCGAAGATGGGAGGTGTGTAGCGGGCCGAGTGCGGTGCACGGGCCAGCGTCGGATCCAAGGCGACGGCCAGACGCACGGAGCACCGCGCGCAGACCGTGAGGACGTGATCGGTGTCGACGTGCGCCGCGATCCGTCCTTGTTGCCCGCAGCGACAGGTGAAGGCGAGGTACCCCTCGTCGTAGCGCGCGGGAGTGAGCACCGGACGCGCCGGTGCGGAGAGGTGATCGAGCTCGCGCAGGCGCCACGTCTCGATCGTCGCGGCGCCGCCGCCGGCGAGACGGAGGTCGCCGTTCGGAACGAGGTGCGCGCCGAGCGAGATGCCGACGTTGTCGGAGATCGCTTGGGTGCACAGCCCCTCGCCGGGGTTGGCGAGGCGCGACAACGCGACCGCGATGCGCACGCCCTCACCGAACGCCGTGGGGTGCTCGCCGAGCTCCTGGTGCACCGGGCCATGGTGGAGGCCGACGCGTGCCTTCAGCTCGCGGCGACAGCGCAGCGAAGCGCGCAGCGCGATCTCGGCGGTCGGCATGATCGCGACGGTCTCGCGGCCAACGACCTGCATGACGCGACCGTTCGCTTGCTCGACGATGTCGCGCAGGCTCGCCGGATCCGCGTCGCCGATCGCGAGGACGGGGTGCGGAACGTACGACGGCTGCCAGGACTCCAGCGGCTGCGACGCGCAGAGCTCGCGGATCTGCTCGTAGACCACCAGCCCGTTCGCCGGGCGATCCTGCGGTCGCTTCTCGAGCATCGTCAGGACGAGGTCGTCGATCTCGTCGTAGATCGCGCCGTCCTTGCGGTAGGTCGAAGGCGGCATCGGCGGATCGCGGAGGTGGCGCATCGCGACCTCGAACACCGAGCCCTCCACGAACGGCGGCCGGCCGGTGAGCATCTCGTACAGCGCGGCGCCGAGCGCGTAGACGTCGGAGCGCGCGTCGGCGCCGCTCCCGGTGAGCTGCTCCGGTGCGCTGTAGTACGGCGTGCCGAGCGCGGCGTCGCCGATGGTCATGCGGTTGTCGCCGGGCGCGTGCGGAGCGAGGCGCGCGAGGCCGAAGTCGAGGATCATCGCCTGCTCGATCGGGCCGCGCTTCGCGAGCATCACGTTCCCGGGTTTCACGTCGCGGTGCACGATCCCATGCGTATGGGCGGTGCCGAGCGCGTGCGCGATCTGCTGCGCGATCTGGAGCGCGTGCGGAACGGCGAGCGCACCCTCGATCTCCAACGCGGCCGCGAGCGACAAACCGGCGACGTGCTCCATCACGATGTACGGCGTGTCGCGGTGTCGTCCGAAGTCGAGCGTCGCGATCACGTTCGGGTGCGCGAGCCGCGCGGCCGCGAGCGCTTCGGTGCGGAACTGTTCGAGCGCGCGCGTGGGGCTCAGGTGCTCGGTGTCGAGCACCTTGATCGCAACGAGACGATCGAGACGAAGCTGCTCCGCGCGGTAGACACGACCCATTCCGCCGCGACCGATCCAACCCGTGATCCGGTAACGACCTTCGAGGGTGTCGAAGAGCCAGCGATCGTCGACGTCGAGGCCGCACGCTTCGCAGACCGCGACCTCTTCGAGTCGACGTCCACAGGAGCGACAGCGCTGGCTACCGTTGGGACCCATCGGGGTCCGCGGACTCTAGCGCATTCCAACGATGTTGACTCTGTACCTACTAACGTCACTGGGGTGGGACAGGTTACGGTCGGTGCGATCGGAGCCGACTCGCGGGGCGGTTCAGGCGTCCTGACACTCGGCCACGATCTGAGAAGTGCGCACCTGGTCGGTCAGATCGGAGCGTGCGCTGCCGGTATCGGTGCCGAGCCGTGCGCTGCCGGTGTCGGTGCCGAGTCGGGCGCTGCCGGTCTCGGTACCGAACGGTGCGAGCACGTAGGTCTTGGCGCGGTCGAGGTCGTCGTGGGTGGAGGAGACACGACGGAGCGGTAGCGGTGCGTCCAGACCACGTCGCGCAGCGCGGGCGTCGAGCGACGCCTGAATGCGGCCGCGCGCGGTGTCGATGCGCGCGAAGATCCGCTGCGTGACGCTGTCGGCCTGGCGCTGCGCGCTGATGAAACGACGCGTCGCGCGTTTCGTGCGCCACCACGCGACGCGGGCGTGACGACCGAGGAGCGCGAGACCTTCGAGCCCGTCGCGCTCGATGTGGTCGAGGAGCCCGCCGCCGATCTCGACGGCGCGGTGCGCCCACTGCGCGAGCATCCAGCGGGGATCGTGTCGGGCGGCGCGCGCGCGCTCGAGCACTTCGTCCGAGCTGCGGAGGACCTGCGGGATGCGGATCAGCTCCGTCGGCGGCGGGAGGCCGAGGCCGTGAAGGGAGCGCGTGCCGGGGCGGGGGAGTGCGGGTGCGTCGTGCATGGTCATTCGTCTCTGCTCTCAAACGCCGGGGTCGAAGGGGTTGGTCGGGTCCGTGGGGTCGTCGCCGCCGTTGCCGGGATCGTTCGGGTCCGACGGATCGTTCGGGTCGTTGGGATCGTTCGGGTCGTCGCCGCCCTCGCCGCCGTTGCCGGGGTTCTGGCCGTTGGGGTCGTTCGGATCGAGCGGGTCGAGCGTGCCGGGACCTTCGCCGCCGCCTTCGCCGCCGTTCGGATCGTCGAGGCCGCCGCCTTCGCCGGGGTTGTTCGGATCGGGCGTCGTGCCGGGCTCGCCGCCTTCGCCTTCACCCTCGCCGCAGTCTTCGCGCTCGTACTGCTGCGTCGTCGCGCGGATGACGGGGCGTAGGATCCACTGGTCGCCCTTGCCGGTGCGGTGGACGTGGATCGACTTGCCCGCGTCCAGCGCGAGGGTGACCTCGGTGTCGATGCACTCGGCGACTTCGAAGTCGCCCTTGATCTTGAGCCCGCTCTGCTCGCCGGACGGCGTCTTCAGCGGGTGCGACTCGCCGTCGGGCGTGATGACCTCGGACGCCGAGCCCTCCTCGACCACGAGGCGAATCTGCTTGTAGTGACCGTTGGGCAGCTCCGAGAAGCCGAGCTCCGCCGCGTGCTCGCCGAGGCGCAGGATGTCGACCTGCTGCGGCTCGTCGTTGATCGTGATCCAGCCGCCGTCGCCGTGCACGCGGACTTCGACGATCTGCACGATGAGCGCGTCGAGGTCGCCGTCGTCGACCGGGCCCTTCGATGAGCCTTCCGCGGTGAGCGCGACGCCGAGCGTCCCGGCCGAGGTCGACATTCCGCTTTTGCGTCCGTTCTCACCGCCGGCACCCACGCCGCAGGCGGTCAGGAGCACGAGTGGGAGGGCCAATCGCTTCATGCCGCCGAAACGATCCAGGTTTTGGGCCCGACCTCGGGCCCCGAGAAGGCCCAAGGATCGTGGCCACTTGACCGTGACCGAGCCCACGCTGTCCCAACTGGCCTTGTCCCCTTCTGTCCCAACCTGTCCCCCGCTGTCCGGCCCTCGAAGGCGCGGTCGAAGATTGGGTAGGGTCCGGGGTGATGCGATGGGTCTGCCTGCTCGCGCTCGTCGGCTGCGCGAACGCCCCCGCCCCCCTGAGGGATCTCGCCGGCGGTGACCGGATCGTCGGGCGCCACTTCGCGACCCGCGCTCCGGTGATCGCGAAGAACGGCATGGCCGCCACCGCGCACCCGCTCGCGAGCCAGGCGGCGATCGACGTGCTGAAGGCCGGGGGCTCCGCGGTCGACGCCGCCATCGCCGCGAACGCGGTGCTCGGCCTGATGGAGCCGACCGGCTGCGGGATCGGCGGCGACCTGTTCGCGATCGTCTGGGACCCGAAGTCGAAGCAGCTCCTCGGCCTCAACGCGAGCGGCCGCTCCCCCGCGAACCAAACCCTCGAGCAGCTCCGCGCCGCGCTCGGGGATCGCGAGACGATCCCGCCGATCGGCGCGCTCCCCGTGACGGTGCCCGGCACCGTCGACGGGTGGTTCGCGCTGCACGGCAAGCTCGGCCGCCTCCCGATGAAGGACGTGCTGGCGCCCGCGATCCGCTACGCCGAGGAAGGCTTCCCGCTCACGCAACTCATCGCGCACTACTGGGCGCTGAACTTCGAGCGCTTCGCGAAGTACGAGGCGGAGGGCATCCCGTTCGTCGAGCTCGCGAACGCTCGCGCCACGTACCTCGTCGACGGCCGACCGCCGCGCGAAGGCGAGGTTTTCAAGAACCCCGACCTCGCCAACACCTACCGCGCGATCGCCGAGGGCGGCCGCGACGCGTTCTACGCCGGACCGATCGCCGAGACGATCGTCGCGTACCTCGAACGCGTCGGCGGCCGACTGAGCGCCGAGGACTTCGCGAACCACGAAAGCGATTGGGTCACGCCGGTCTCTGTCGGCTACCGCGGTTACGAGGTCTTCGAGCTCCCACCGAACACACAGGGCGTCGCGGCGCTGCAGATGCTCGCGATCCTCGAAGGCTTCGACCTCGCAAAGCTGGAGCCGGCGGAACAGATCCACCTGATGGTGGAGGCGAAGCGCCTCGCGTTCGAGGATCGCGCGCGGTGGTACGCGGACCCGGCGCTCGCGAGTGTTCCACTGAGTGGATTGATCTCCGAAGCCTACGCAGCGCAACGGCGCGCGCAGATCGATCCGGTGCGCGCGGCGGCGAGGTACGAAGCGGGGAGCCCCCCCGAAGACGGCGACACCACCTACCTCACGGTCGCCGACGGGGACGGCATGATGGTGTCGCTGATTCAGTCGAACTACCGCGGCATGGGATCGGGCCTCGTCCCCGACGGCCTCGGTTTCATGCTGCAGGACCGCGGTGAGCTGTTTGCGCTCGAGCCCGGGCACGCCAACGTGTACGCGCCGACGAAGCGGCCCTTCCACACGATCATCCCGGCGTTCGTGATGAAGGACGGCCAGCCGTGGATGGCGTTCGGGGTGATGGGCGGGGCGATGCAGCCCCAGGGGCACGTGCAGATCCTCGTGAACCTGATCGACCGCGGCATGAACCTACAGGAGGCCGGCGACGCCGCGCGCTGGCGTCACGCGGGCTCCAGCCAACCGACCGGGGAGGAGAGCGAAGGCGTCGGGACGCTCTTCGTCGAGGGCGGCATCCCGCCCGCGGTGCGCGCCGCGCTCGTGAAGAAGGGCCACCGCGTCGCCGACGGCGACGGAGGCTTCGGCGGCTACCAAGCGATCCGCTACGACGCCGAGCGCGGCGTGTTCATCGGCGCCTCCGAGATGCGCAAGGACGGTCAGGTCAGCGGGTACTGAGTGTCTTGCTCCAAGAGAAGCGTGACGAAGCCGACGTTCGGTGCGCGGATCGACCGCCGGGGCATGCAGGAGGCAGCCGGCAGCTAGCAGATCGCTCCGGCCGCTTATCTGCGCTGATTCGAGCCCGCCTAAACAACCGGCGCAACGATCGTGGTACCCAAGCTGCCGGCTGCTCGCTGTTGCCTGCCAGCGCGAGGATGCGCCGCACTGCGTTTCGGCCGATCCTCGAGCGTTCGAGGCGCAGCCTCGCCACGTTCTAGGGGCACGTCGAGGCCGCGCCGCCGAAGGCGCGGGTGCTCCCGGCTTCGCGCGCGCCGACGTCGGGGCGCGCGCCGAGGAAGCGCGCTTCGTCGTCGTCGACGAGGTCCAGTCCGAGGTCCGCGCCGTCGTCGATCAACGCCGAGCCGGTCGCGGGGCAGAGCGCTTCGTCGGCGAAGGCCGCCTCCGCGGCGCACAGGGGGCCGGCGCCGGCGCAGAGACCACACGTGCCGCTGCAGGGCGTCCCGGCGCCCCCCACGGCGTTGTGGCCGGTGTCGATCGCGTCGCACGCGCCGAAGCGCGCTTGCATCGAGACGTCGAACGCCGTCGCGTTGGCGTCGACCACGATGGCGTTGTTGCGCACGCAGAGCGTCGCGTTGGGTCGAGCGTCGAACCGCACCCCCGTGCCCGCGCCGAGCCGGAGACTATTCTGGTCGAGTTTCAGCGCTCCGCCGGGCCGGGCGACGTCGACGGCGTACGTGTACGCGCCGTCGATCACGTTCATCTCCACGCGGGTGTCCTGCGCGCCGTCGATGACGATCGCGGACTGGCTCGTCGGCGTGGACAGAAAGTGGTTCGCGGACACCCGCGCGGCGGCCGCGGTCATCTCGACCTGCACCAACGCCGCCCCCGCGCGTGTCTCGGCCCGTACCGCGTTGCCCGAGAACGTGACGTCCTGCGCGTCGATGACCACGGCGGTGGTCACGTCCACGAAAGCCAAGTTGCGCACCGTGCTCCCGGCGGACTCGACGCGAACCGCGACGTCTCCACTCAAACGAACGACACCGTCCATCGGCTCCAGCGTGATCGCCGGCCCCGACAGCACGAGCGGCGCGGTCAACGTGTACGTGCCCGCGGGGATCGCGATGGTGGTGGCGACGTCCCGTGCGTTGGCTTCCGCGACGGCGCTGACGAGCGCCTCCGGTGTGTCGATCACCGGCCCGCACCCGGAGGCATCCACGACGCAGCTCGGCGTGCAGACCAGGCCACCGCCGGTGCGTCGCCCGCGGGCGAGGCAGCTGTCGTCGCCGAAGGCCTGGCCGTCGCAGGCCTCGCCCCCGTCCAACGCCCCGTCGCCACACCCGCCGCCGCCGCCGAGCGCGACCACGATCGTGTTGCATGCGTCGGCGCTGACCGTCGCCTGTTGCGCGCCGCTGCTCACGACCTGCATCGCCTCGTAGGCCGTGACCCGCACCGCGAGCATCGTCGGTTCGGTCACGCGCATCGCACCGAGGTCGACGGCGAACGCCGTCTCGCCGTCGTCGAGCCGACCCGCGGTCTCGTAGCTGTTCGTGTACGTCGTGCCTCCAAGGTCGAGCTCGACGTCGATCCGTTCGACGCGCGCGCCGATCGCCGGCGCGACCTGCACCGTGATCTGCGCGGCCGGCGCTCCGTCCTCACAAACGTCCCCGCCGCACGCGCACGCCAGCGCGAGCCCCACGAAGACGCCGCGCCTCAACGCATCCCCCAGTCGTCGAGCGAGGAGCGCCCGAGCTCACCGCCGGGTGTGAAGTCGTCACCGGAGCCCGACGCAACGACGAAGATCGTCGCCACCGTCGCCGCCGCCGCGACCCCGACGCCCGCCCAGACCCACCACGCGAGCCCCTCCCCCTCGGGCTCGGGCTCCGCGCGGGGCGGCACGATCTCGGGCACGAGCTTCACCGCGACCGTCGACGTGCGACCACCCTCGATCGTCACCGACTCCACCGCCGTGACGTGGGTCGGCGCCGACAGCTCGAGCCGGTGTGTTCCCGCTTCGATCGGCGCGCCGACCAGCGGCGTCTTCGTGGGCTCGCCGTCGTCGATGCGCAGCGAGGCGTCGGGGACACTGGTCACGGTGAGTCGCCCGACGTGGGCGTCGAGCTCTTCCAGGCGCTGTCGAGCCGCGATGTGCACGGGCGATGTCCCCGGCAAACCGTCCACGACCTCCAGGAACGCCGCCTGCGCTTCGACGTACTGCCGCAGGGCGAAGTGCGCTTCGCCGATGTTCATCTGGATCTTCGGGCTCGGGTACGCGGCGTGCGCGGCGCGGTACTTGTCGAGCGCGTCGAGGGTGCGACCGTCCGCGAACGCGGCGTTGCCTTCGGCGAGGTAGCGGGCGGCGGTGGATTTGGCGTCTTCCTCGCCCGTCGCGGCGAACGCGGCGAGCGTGATGAGCAAGGCGGTTCGGATCACAGGTCCTCCGGCCCCACGAGGAATCGGCTGGGGGCCTTCGGGGTCTGTTCGGTCTTCGTCGTCTTCGGCGCCGCGCGTCGACGCTTACGGCGCGTCCGTTGTTTCGGCTCGGCCTTCTTCCGCTCGGGCGCCGCGGTCGTCACGGCTTCGGTCGTCGCCTCTTCGGACGTTTCTTCCGTCGTCGCTTCTGCGGTCGTCGCGGAGGTTTCGGCGGCGGGTTCTGGAGCCGTCGTGACGTCGTTCGGCGGCGTCGACTGCTTGGGCGCGACCGCCCGCTCGGTCCGAGTCGCCGTCGGGACGGAGGGCGGTGCGGGGTCCGAGCTCTGCAGCAACATCACCGCGGCGATGCCGGCGGCGCACACCGCCACGACGAGGAGGGGCAGCGCGAGCTTCGGGCGCAGCGAGGCCGCATCGTCGTCCACCACTTCGATCTTCAGCGTGGGCGCGGAGGCGTTCGACCCGTCCTCGAAGAAAGCCTGCTCGGGGACTCGATCGCCGATCGGACGTGTGAGCTCCTGGGCGTCCTCGGTGCCGCGGAGCACGACGAAGCCCGGGGAACGCAGATCGAGTCGCTTGGTTGCGGCGTCGGGTGTCGCCGGATCCGGGAGACCCGCGAGACCGAGGAGCACGGCGGAGACCTCCTGCAGGTCCTCCTCGCCGACGTCCTCGTCGAGGTCGTGGGAGGGGAGCTGTTCATCGCCGATGAAGAGCTCCCGCGTCTTGCGGTCGAGGACGACCTCGTCGAGCGCGGCGACCGACGCGCGCCGCTCGATGTCCTTCTTTCGTTCGACCCGATCGGCGCAGTGCTCCTGCATCAGGTTCGCGACGTCGACCGAGCTGAAGCGCCCGTAGGGGGCGAGGCAGCCCTGGAGGCCGTCGCCGAGCTCACGCGCGGTTTGGAAACGGCTCCCCGGGTCGGGGTCGAGCGCCCGAAGCACGACCTTCTCGAGCGCGGTCGGGTAGCCGTCGACGATCGTCGACGGAGGTGGCACGCGGCCGCGCAGCACCCGCGCGGCGCTACGAAGATCGTTTTCGTCTTTGAAGAGCCGCCGCCCGACGGTGGCCTCCCAGAGCACGACGCCCATCGCGAACACGTCGGAGCGGCGATCGATCTCGTGGCCCTTCACTTGCTCGGGCGACATGTACGGGACCTTGCCCTTGTGCACGCCCGGGTTGGTGAGTGCGAGCTGGCCCGCGGCCTTCGCGACGCCGAAGTCCATCAGACGCACGATGCCGTCGTAGCCGACGAGGATGTTCTGCGGGCAGATGTCACGGTGCACGACGCCGAGTGATGCGCCGGTCGTCGGGTCCTTCAGCTCGTGCGCGGCGTGCAGGCCCTCGCACGCGACCGCGACCACGTAGGCCATCGCGTGCGCGGGGACCGCGATGTGGCGACCCCACGTGCGATCGAGGAGCACCGAGAACGGGTCGCCGCTGACGTAGTCCATCGCGATGTAGTAGCGACCGTCTTCCTCGCCGACGTCGAAGACCGACACGACGTGCGGGTGTCGGATCGAAGCCGCGATGCGGGCCTCGTCGAGGAACATGTCGATGAACTGTCGCTCCCCGGAGAGGTGGCGATGGATCGTCTTGATCGCGACGAGCCGCTCGAAGCCGCCCAAGCCGTCGGCCCGACCGAGGTAGATCGCGCCCATGCCCCCCTGACCGAGCTCGCCGATGATCCGGTACCGCCCGATGCGTTCGGGCATGAACGACTGCGATCCGGACCTGGGGGCGGGGCGACCCATCGGGGCGACCAGCATACCCAAATCCCGGCTCCACTTCCCGTCCTCGACGCCCGTCGAACCCGGCGGGCCGCTTTCTGCTATCCTCCGCGCGCGCTCGCCGATGCCCCGCCGAAACGATGACCGTGAGCGATTCACCGAGGGCGTCACCGTCCCCGAGGACCGTTCCCGCTCCGGGCGGCGGCGGCTGCTGGTGCTCTCGCCCACGGGCGCCCAAACCTTCTCGGTCGACAAGCCCCGCCTGACCGTCGGGAGGTCCGTCGACGCCGACGTCCAGGTCGAAGATGCAGCCTTGTCGCGCATTCACGTGTCGCTGGCGTTCGATCCGCTCACCGTGACGGACCTCGGGAGCAGCAACGGGACGCGCCTGCGCGGCACGCCGATCGCCGCGAACACCTCCCACGAGTTCGAGATCGGCGACGTCATCGACTGTGGTCACACCACCCTCGTCGTGCAGGAAGGGATGAGCGTGGAGGTGGCGCACCGCATCTGGGCGCACGAGCACTACCTCACCCGCATGCAGGACCTCTGCGCCGACGGCGAACCCTTCGCGGTGATCCGCGCGCGCATCGCCGAGGTCCCCGCGCCGATGGCCGAGGCGACGCTCACCTCGATCGTCAGCCCCCGCGATCTCGCCGCCCGGTATGCGCCCGGGGAGTACGAGATCGCGATTCGAGACGCCGACGTGGAGGGCGCCGAGGACGCCGTCGCCGCGCTGCGGTTCGGGCTCAACCGCGTCGGTGCGAACGTGCAGGCCGGCATCGCCGTGTTCCCGCAGGACGGATCGGACGCCGAGTCCCTGTCGTCCCTCGCGGGGCGTCGACTGTTCGGAGAGTCCAGCGACGAACCCTCCGGCCTCGTCATCGAGAGCCGCGCGATGGTGCAGCTTTACGCGCTCGCCGAACGCGTCGCGCCGAGTGATCTCTCCGTGCTCGTGCTCGGGGAGACCGGCGTTGGCAAGGAGGTCCTCGCGAACCACGTCCACGCGAAGTCGAAGCGCGCCGCGAAGCCGTTCGTCGCGATCAACTGCGGCGGTTTCACGGAGGAGCTGCTGGAGAGCGAGCTGTTTGGCCACGAGCGCGGCGCGTTCACCGGCGCCGTGCAGGCGAAGCCGGGGCTGCTCGAGACCGCCGAGGGCGGGACCGTGTTCCTCGACGAGCTCGGCGAGATGTCGCCGTCGACGCAGGTGAAGCTCCTGCGCGTGCTCGAGGATCGGCAAGTGCGTCGCCTCGGCAGCGTGAAGCCGACGCAGATCGACACCCGCCTCATCGCCGCCACCAACCAGGACCTCGAAGACCTGATCCGCCGCGGCGCGTTCCGCGAGGATCTCTACTATCGTTTGAATGGAATCTCACTCGTAGTCCCGCCGCTGCGCGAACGGACGGACGAGATCCAGGTGTTCGCGAGCGCGTTCGCGAAGAACACCGCGGAGCGCGAGGGCCGCGTGGTGCCGCGCTTCGGTGACGACGCGATCGCGGCGTTCATGTCCTACGCATGGCCGGGCAACGTACGCGAGCTGAAGAACGTCGTGGAGCGCGCGGTCATCCTCGCGATCGACGGCGTGATCACGCGGGAGCACCTGCCGATGGATCGGCTGTCGTCGTCGATCGTGTTCGCTTCGCCGCGCGGTGGTTCGCTCTCGCCGCCGGCGCCGACTTCGCTCGGGGAGGAGATCGATTCGCTGGAGAAGCAGCGCATCCTCGACGCCCTCGAGAAGTGCGGCGGTAACCAGTCGCGCGCCGCCGAGCTGCTCGGGATCTCGCGGAAGACGCTGCTGCGGCGCCTCGATCGCTACGGCGTTCCGCGGCCGCGGAAGAAGTAGCCCGCGAACAACAGCGGGAGGAACATCCAGCTCCACCCGCGGCGGCCGCGCTCCGTCGCGGCGCAGGAACAACCGGAGTCGTCGACCTCGGGGAGCTCACCCGCCGGCGCCTTCGTCACGGTGATCGTGACCTCGTCCGTCGCTTCGCGCGCGCCGTCGCTCGCCGTGAGGCGGAAGACGAGCGCTTCGTCGACGTCGGGGGCGACGAAGACCAGGCGCTCGCCGGCGCCGGAGCCGATCTCGGCGGTGGTGCCCGAGACTTGCGCCCACGAAAACGCCGTGGCGCCGCTGCTGCCGGAGCCGTCGAGCGTGACCGTCTGCCCGCCTTCCACGGATTGGTCCGCGCCCGCGTCCGCGACCACCGCGCCGGCCGCCATGATCGTGATCTGCACGGCGTCGATCGCCGAGCTGTTGTCGTCCTCGACCTGCACCTGGAAGCGCGCGGTCACCTCGGCGTCGAGCTCGGGCGCGACGAACACGGCCACGACGCCGTCCGCGTCGAGCAGCGTGATCTCGGGCCCGTCGAGCTGCGTCCACGTGTAACTCAGCGCGCCCTCGCCGCGGCTCGCGGAGGCGTCGAGGCGAACCACCTCGCCCGGTGCGACGGTCCGGTCCATGCCCGCGTCGGCGACGAGCGCGGTGAAGTTGCCGGCGAGGACCCGCACGTCGACGGTGTCGGTCGCGGCGAGGACGCCGTCGTCGACGGTGAGCTCGAACGTGAGCGTCGTGTCCTGCCGGAGGTTCGGCGCGCTGAACGCAGCGAGGTTCGTGTTCGCGCGCGTCAGCGCGACGGTCGGGCCGCCGGTCTGCGCCCAGCTGAAGGTGAGCGAGCGCCCGGCGTTGCTCGCGCTGCCGCTGCCGTCGAGCAAGACGGCGGTGAACGCTTCGACCTCCTGGTCGCCGCCCGCGTCCGCGACGAGCTCGGGGAGGCACGTCGTGCCGTCGGGGCGCAGCGCGGTGAAGGGGGCGTTGTCGATGCCACTGACTGTGAAGTCGTCGAGCTCCCAACCGAAGTCCGACACGGCGGCGTCGGTGCCGATGCGGAACCGGAGCTGCACGGTGCGTCCGGCGAGCTGCGTCCCGAAGTCGAGCACGAGCCGCTCGCGGTTCGGCCACGCGCCGTTGGTGCCGGCGAAACAGGCGCGCCCGCCGAGCGGGTTGTTGCTGTTGGTGCCGAGCGTACCGTTGTAGCCGGGGGCGACGTACGTCGAGACGTCGCTCCAGTTCCGGCCGCCGTCGATGCTGATCTCGATCATGCCGCCGTCGAAGTCTTCGCTGCTCTGCTCGAACGAGAAGCGGTGATCGAACGACACCACGAACGCCGCGGTCGCCGACACCACCAGCGGCGGCGACTCGAGCGAGGTGTCGGAGGGGGCGCCGAAGTCCTCGCCGTGCCACGCGTACCCGGCGGTGGCTTCGAGGCGGGACCAGATCTCGGGGGCCTGGTCACCCGTCGGCGTCCACGCGCTGGTCGGCGCTTCGACGTCGTCCGAGGTCGAGCCGACGGCGCTGTCGAGGTTCACCAACGTGATCGTGGTGCTGGTGCGCGAGAGGAGGCAGGTGTCCGGCGCCGCGACGGTGGTGAGGAGGTGCATCGCGCCGGTCTGCGTGAGCGTCGGGTCCACGTTCACCGCGATCTCCACCGAGGCGGTCTGGTAGGGATCGATCGCGGGCAGCGCCACGGTGGCGCCGTCCGGGAAGGTGACGCCGGCGGTCGACGAGGTGAGGGTCACCGTCGCGCCCTGCATCGCGACGGGGCCGCCGTTCGAAACCGTGAAGGTGACGCGCCCGCGCTCCTCGGCGTCGAGGACGCCGTCGCCGTCGCAGGAGTAAAGGCCGTCGTCGATCGTGATGCCGCCGACGAGGATGCGCGCGCTGACGCCGGTGTCCTCGACCACGCCGATCAGATCCGTGGAGGCGACGGGCGGTCCCTCGGCGCAGGTGCCCGCGCCGCGCCGGCCGAACGCCGCGGCGATCGCGCCGAGGTCCTGCGTGCTCGAGGCGGCGGCGGCGGCGAGGATCGCGTCGCGACCTTCGATGTACGTCGCGGCGCGCGGGGTGAGCATGAGGCCGGCGACGACGTAGTCGGCGAAGCGGCGGCGGATGTCTTCGAAGCTCGGCGCGGGCGCCGGGCCGACCTGCGAGAGGAGCTCGGCGTAGACCTCGAAGAGCATCGACGACCAGATCTCTCCGGCGTTGTGGATCTCGGAGTTGGGGTTGCCGGGATCGTAGGGCTGGCCGACGGGATCGGGCTCGCCGTCCTGGATGTGTCGGAACGACTGCGCGTTGATCGCCGGGTTGATCGAGTAGGCGGTGCGGCGTGTCCCGAAGTACGCGCCGTTGGCGCGCCCGCTCGCGGCGTAGACGGTGTGGCCGTAGGCGCCGTTGAGGTCGTCGCCCTCGCGGATCTTCGTGAACCAGTCGAGGATGTCGCCCCAGCCTTCGCTCATTGCCGAGCACTGCGTGTTGCCGCACGAGGTGAGGCGGCGGTGGATGTAGTGGCCCCACTCGTGGGAGACGAGGCCGACGTCGAGCGCGCCGTCGAGGTCCGGGGCGACCATGCGGAAGAGCGTCGCGGTCACGATGCCGCCGGTGAGCGCGGTGCGGATCGCGGCGCCGTCCACGTCGGTGACGGAGAGGACGGGGGTGTTGGTGTTGCCGCTGCCGCCCATGCCGGGCGGGCCGCCGCCGCGGTTGTTCACGAGGATGACGCCGATGGCGCCGGCGTTCTCCGCGTTCTGCACCTTGAGGATGAACGTGCACCCGCCGCGGTCGACGAGGGCGATCTGCCCGGCGACGTTGTTGACGAGCGGCTCACACGCGTCGGTCCCGGTGCCGACGCCATCGTCGCCGGCGACGACGGTGCCGGTCACGTCGAAGTTCTGCGGACCGAAGCTCGCGGTGCCGACGGCGGTCGGGCTCGGTGCGCCGACGAGCGTGAGGCTCGGCTGCTGGTTGCCGCTCCATACATAGACCTGCATGCGCGGGGACATGCCGTCGCCGGGGGTCGACATGTTGGCGTTGTTGCGGCCGCTGTAGTCCTGCACCTCGATGCGGAGCGCGTCACCGCCGAGGCCGCCGCGTCCGTAGTTGTCGAGCTGCGCGTTGCCGGCGGCTTCGTCGAAGCCGGAGTCGTACCAGTAATCGTGCAGCCAGTTCGTGATGTAGAAGGCGTTGGTCGCCGCGGCCATGCTCTGCGCTTCGGTGGCGACGGGGTCCTGCGTGGTGTCGAACGAGCGGTCGAAGACGCCGGGGGAGGTCGTCGTCGCGCGAAGGTCGCCCGCGTTGAAGCCGCTCGGCGCGGTGATGTCGGCGTAGCAGTCGACGTTGTTGCCGTTCGCCTCCGTCGCGCTGGCGGGGAGCCACGGATCCGTCGCACCGCCGGGCGGGGTGTTGAACGACTCCATCGTCACGAGGTTCGGTGTGATGGGCGTGGGCATCGAGCCGTCGGGCACGCCGGTGGGGTGCGGCGAGAAGTCGGTGTGCGGGCCGTCGAGCGGGCGTGCTGTCACGGGATCCGCGAAGACGCGGTAGTCGAACGAGTCGGCGCTGGTGAGATCTTCGCGCTCGAGGATCTTGCCGTCGCGCGCGTCGATCACGTGCGCGAACGCGACGTGCTCCACGCCGTCGGGGCGGCCGGCGTACGCCTCGATGAAGTAGGCCGGGGCGAGCGTGCGACCGTCCGCGAACCACACCGGCTTCACGCGCGCGGGCTCGGGGAGGTGGACGTCGTCGGTGCGCGCTTCGAAGTACACGAAGTCGTCGGTGCCCGCGCGCGCCACGGACATCGCGGAGGCGGGGACGAGTGAACCGGTCGCGTCACCGAGCGCGATCGCGAGCGCGGATTCGGGCGAAAGATCGAAGCGCGGTGCCTTCGCGCCGACCGGGCTGACGGCGCCGGTGAGCGCGACGAGCGAGAGGTCGTCGCGGAGGAGGAGGCGCAGCTCGCGCGCGTGGACCTCGACCCCCGCGTAGCGCTGGCCGAGCTTCACGATGGTGCCGATACGGGGGAGCCGGTGCACGGCGCGCACTTCGATCGCCTGGAGGTCGCGCAGGTTCAGCGCCGGGGCGAAGCGTTCGACGTAGGCGCGCGCGGCGGTCGCGGCGTCGTCGGTCGGGGGCTTCTCGATCGCGGAGGTCCCCCAGAGGAAGCGCGGCACGTCGTTCGTTCCGACGCCGGGGATGGCGCCTGCGCGGGTCGCGAGCGCGGCGAAGTCCGTGGCGGGGGCTTCGGTGGTCGGTGCTTCGGGGCGTTGGCAGGCGAGGGCGAGGAGGAGGGGGAGGTAGCGCTTCATGCCGTCGGGCACGGTGTCACGCTGCTCGGGTCGGCGGAAGTCGGGCGCTGACCGTGGTCGCTACGGGTCGACCACGGTGTCGTCGCCGCACGCCATCTCGACGTCGGCGCGGGTCTTCGGTGCGTAGTACCAGTCCGTCACCGTCTCGGCGCCCGAGCCGAGCTCACACCCGGCGACGCGGCCCTCCGCTGGGCAGCCGTCGGCGAGGAAGCCGCCGCCCGCCGCTTCACACGTCATCTGGAACGCGGCCGAGACGGTGCCGGCGGGGTCGGCGACCTCGCGGACGCGCTCTTGGCAGCGGTCTTCCTCGGACCGGAAGTCGCAGCCGTCGACATCACCGCCGCCGCAGCCGGCGAGCGCAAACAGGAAAGTGATCGCTAGGGTTCGTTTCATCACGGTCGGATCCATCGGCTCGATCGCAACGGATCCGAGCCCGCGGATCCCCGCGCCTCGACCGTTTGCCCGCGCAGCGTCGAACGCATTTCGCCGTTCGACCGGTTGACGATGGCGCCGGTGACTACGTAGGACAGGGTGTGTGCTGAGCTTTAGTCAGCATACATCAGACCACCCAGAACGGGTCTCTGGAGGACTCCGAGATGCTCCCTAACTTCCGAATCACAACGACTCTGGGTCTCGTCGGCGCCATCGCCCTCATCGGCTGTAGCGGCGACGACGACGGCGGCGACGACACCAAACCCACCGGCGTGGCGATCAATTCGTTCACGGCGATGCCGACATCGGTCTCGGCCGGCGGCACCACCACGCTCGCGTGGAATGTGTCGCGCGCCGAGAGCATCACCATCAACGCCGAGCCGGGCGGAGAGGTCACGACCTCGGCCGACCTCGTCGGCTCCGTGACGTCGGGTGCGATCAGCGCCAACACGACGTTCACGCTCGTCGCCACCGGCGGCGGACGCACGGTCATGCAGACCGCGAGCGTCACGGTCGAGGCCGGTGGCCCGCCGACGATTCAGTCGTTCACCGCGAGCCCCACGGCGGCCGGTGAAGGCACGACGGTCACGCTGCGCTGGGCCGCGACGAACGGTACGCAGGTGCGCATCACGCGCGCGGGCACCGAGGTCCTCAACTCGGCGACGATGGCCAACGGTGGATCGCTCCCCGTCATGATGGGCGCCGCCGACACGACCTGGGACCTCGAGGTCAGCAACGACGCCGGCATGGCGAACGACAGCGTCACCGTCACGCTCGTGCAGGCCGCGAACGAGTCCGAGCCCAACAACGACTCCGCGTCCGCGAACGACGCCAACGTCGGCGGCGGCGTGAACGGCACGCTCGGCCCGGCCGACGAGGACTGGTTCTCGTTCGCCGTCACCGAGGGTGGCAACGTCTTCGCGCAGACCGACGACGGCATGGGCACGTGCTCCTCGAGCACCGCCGACACGATCCTCGAGCTCATCGCCCCCGACGGCACCACCGTCCTCACTGGCAACGACGACGGCGTCAGCCCGCCGTGCTCCACGATCGACCCCGCGTTCGACGCGGCCGCGGCCGAGCTCCCGGCCGGCACCTACTTCGTCCGCGTCACCGGCTTCCAGGGCGCCGAGGGCACGTACCGGCTCGTGGTCGTGGTCGGCGAAGGCCCGGCGTGTGGCAACGGCATCATCGAAGGCAACTCGGGCGAGCTGTGCGACGACGGCAACACCACCAGCGGCGACGGCTGCTCCGCGACCTGCGGCGCCGAGATCACCGGGGCGGGGAGCGCGTCGCTCACGATCGACGTGCCGGCGGCCGGCACCCTGATCCCGGTCATCCTCGACCAGATGGGCCAGTCGATCACCGCGACGACCTCCGACGGCAACGGCGCCTGCCCGTACCCGACGATCCTCGCGCTCGGTGACGAGACGCTCACCGGCATCGGTCAGGACCAGTCGCCCGGCGGCTGCGCGAACTTCGATCCGCGCGTCGACGCGTACGCCGCGGTGCTCGACGCCGGCACCTACTACATCTACGTCGCCGGCGAGACCGAGGCCGACACGGGCCCGCTCACCATCGACATCACGGTCAGCAACCCCGAGTGCGGCAACGGCATCCTCGAGACGGACTTCAACGAGCAGTGCGAAGACGGCAACACCACGAGCGGTGACGGTTGCTCCATGACGTGCACGATCGAGCCGGTCGGCTCCGTGACCGGCCTCGACCAGGACCAGACCTTCAGCGAGTCGATCATGCCCGCGGGCACGCAGGACTTCTTCACCGTGACGCTCCCCGCCGAGGGTTACATCCGCGCCGAGACCGGCATCCCGACGATCGGCGTCTGCGACACCGGCGACACCGTCCTGACGATCCTCGACTCGACGTTCGCTCAGGTCGCGCGCAACGACGATGGCGGTGAGGGCGCGTGCTCGCTCGTCAACTCCGAGCTGCTGATGGCCGGCACGTACTACGTGCGCGTCGAGGAGTTCGGGAACAACGGTGAGATCGCGGCGTACCAAGTGCAGATCCAGACGTTCGGCCCCGGCTGTGGCAACGGCGCGGTCGACGTCGGCGAGCAGTGCGACGACGGCAACACGACGCCCGGCGACGGCTGTGACGCCAGCTGCATGTACGAGGTCGACGGCACCGTCACCGGCCTGAACCAGAACCAGACCTTCACCGACGCGCTGACGCCCGCCGGCGACCAGGATCTGTTCGCGGTCGTGCTCCCGATGGACGGCTACATCATCGCGGAGACCGGCGCGCCGACGATCGGCGTGTGCGAGACGGACGACACCGTCATCCGCATCCTCGACAGCACTGGCACCACCGTCGGCAGCAACGACGAGGGCGGCATCAACAGCTGCTCGCTGTACGACGGACTCGCGTCGGGTGACCTCCTCACCGCGGGCACGTACTTCGTGCGCGTCGAGGAGTTCCTCAACGACGACGAGATCGCAGCGTACCAGGTCAACATCCAGACGGTCGGCACGGGCTGCGGCAACGGCGCGGTCGAGCCGGGTGAGCAGTGCGACGACGGCAACACGACGGCGGGCGACGGCTGCGACGCGAGCTGCATGTTCGAGGGCAACATCACGATCGAGATGGAGCCGAACGGCGACGCCGGCACCGCGACCCCGTCGGGCGCGACGATCGGCAACACCGTGACGGTCTCCGGCTCGATCAACCCGGTCGCCGACGAGGACTTCTACAGCTTCGTCGTCCCGACGGGGATGACGGCGTCGCTCACGGCGGTCACGTACACGGTCGTGAACGACCCGACGATGTGCACCCTCGGTGACACGCGCATCTTCCTGTTCGACTCGGCGATGACCGAGCTGGCGGACGATGACGACACCAACGGGCTCTGCTCGCAGATCGACGGGACGGCGTACCCGATGGCAGCGAACCTCGCTGCGGGTACGTACTACATCCGCGTTCAGCACTACGCGAACACGGAGTCGTTCGGCCCGTACCTGATGGACATCACGCTGCAGTAACCTGCGCGCGTGCTCGACCTCCCCGTCGACGACGTCCTGCCGGACGTCACGTCCGCGGTGTCCGCCGGACGCGACGTGGTCCTGCTCGCCCCTCCGGGGGCGGGCAAGACGACGCGTGTCCCGGCGGCGCTCGAGCGGGTCGTCGACGGGAAGGTCCTCGTCCTCGAGCCCCGGCGCCTCGCCGCGCGGCTCGCCGCTCAGCGCCTCGCGCAAGAGGTCGGAACCAAGGTCGGCGATCGAGTCGGCTACCAGGTTCGCTTCGACGACCGCACCTCCAAGAACACCCGCATCGCGCTCATCACCGAGGGCATCCTCACCCGACGGATGCAGACGGATCCCACGCTCGACGACGTCGGCGTGGTCGTCCTCGACGAGCTCCACGAACGCTCCGTCCACGCCGACCTCGCGCTCGCGTTCCTGCGCGAGGTGCAGCAGACGGTGCGGCCCGAGCTCCGAATCGTCGCGATGTCGGCGACGCTCGATCCCGCGCCGGTGCTCGCCTTCCTGAACGACGCCGCGCTGGTCGAGAGCGATGGCCGGCTGTACCCGGTCGAACGACGGTACCTCGAACAGAAGGACGACCGCCGCGTCGACGCGCTCGTCGTGTCGGGCGTGCGCCGCGCGCTGCGGGAGACGAACGAAGGCGACGTCCTCGCGTTCCTCCCGGGCGCGCGCGAGATCCATCGCGCGCAATCCGAGTTGCGGAAGGTGGAGATCGGCGACGTGGAGGTCGTGCCGCTGTACGGCGAGCTCGACGCCAAGGCGCAGGACCGCGCGGTGGCCCAGGGGCCGCGTCGCAAGGTCATCCTCGCCACGAACATCGCCGAGTCGTCGCTCACGATCCCCGGCGTACGCGTCGTCGTGGACGGCGGCTACGAGAAGATCCTGCTGCACGATCCATCGAATGGATTCGATCGCCTGCAGCTCCAGCGCATCAGCCTCCGCAGCGCCGAGCAGCGCGCGGGGCGCGCGGGCCGCCTCGGTCCCGGCGTGGCGTACCGGATGTGGTCGCAGAAGGAGGAGATCGGGTTCGCGCAGGACATCGCGCCCGAGCTCATGCGTACCGAGCTGTCGCGCGTGATCCTCGACGTGCTCTCCTGGTCCGCGACCGACCCGCGCGGGTTCGGGTGGTTCGAGGCGCCCCCCGACGCGCGCATCGAGCGGGCGACGAAGCTCCTCCGCCTCCTCGGCGCGCTCGAACCCGAAGGTTGGCGATTGACCAAGCTCGGCGAGAAGCTCGCGAAGCTCCCGCTCGATCCGCGCATCGGTGCGCTCCTCGCGGCGGCCGCGCCGAAGAGCGCGCGGGACGCAGCGCTGCTCGCGGCGCTCGCGTCGGAGCGCGACGTCCTCCCGCGCTCGGCCGAGGCGAGCACCGCGGGGCGATCCGATCTGTTGCTGCGCTTCGATCGTATGCGCGCGAACGCGATCGATCCCAAGGCCGCCGCGCCGGTGCGCCGCGTGGCGGATCGTCTGGAGCGCATGGCGCGTCGCACGTTCGGGGGCGCGGACGGTGAGGCCTCCGACGAAGCCCTCCTGCGCGCCACGCTCGCCGGGTTCCCGGACCGCGTCGGAGTGCTACAGAAGGACCACCGCTACCGGCTCGCGACGGGGGGCGGGCAGCTCGCGAAGTCGAGTGTGGTGCGCGACGCCGACACGATCGTCGCGCTCGACATCGACGCTGGGCGTTCGCCGCCGCTCATCCGCATGGCGAGTGAGGTGGACCGCGCGTGGCTCGACACGAAGACGGTCCGCGCTGCGCGCTGGAACAAGGATCGCGAGGCGGCGGAGGGTGTCATCCGCGAGCAGTTCGGGGACCTCGTCCTCCACGAGCGCCGGGATCCACACCCCGACCGCGACGCGCTGCACGCGACGCTCGTCGAGGCGGCGCGCGCGGATCTGGATCGTGCGCTGCCGATCACCGACGAGGTGTTTGCATTCCTCAACCGCTGCGCGTTCCTCGCGCGCGAGCATGCAGATCCGCCCGCGTTGCCGACCGCCGACACCCGCGTCGATCTGCTGGAGACGATCGCGTACGGGAAGAAGAGCTTCGCGGAGCTGAAGAAGGTCGACCTCGTCGAAGCGTTCCGGCAGCACCTCGATCACACGACGCGCACGCTGTTGGATCGTGAGGCGCCGAAGACGATCGCGATCCCCAGCGGTCGGCAAGCCAAGTTGCGCTACGACCCCGATGGGCCGCCGGTCTGCTCGGTGCGACTGCAGGAGGTCTTCGGTCTGTACGAGACGCCGCTCGTCGCGGGAGGGCGGGTGCCGATCAAGATGGAGCTGCTCGCGCCGAACATGCGACCGGTCCAGGTGACGCGCGACCTCGCGAGCTTCTGGGCGAACACGTACGCCGACGTGCGAAAGGACCTGCGCGCTCGCTACCCGAAGCACCAGTGGCCCGAGAACCCCGACGACGGCATCGCGAGCACACGCGTGCGGCCGCGTCGTCGCTGACGGACGGCGCGCGATGAACGCGCGCGTTCGCCCCGAGTTGCGGACGCGCCCGGCGCGCTGCCATGCTCCGCGCCGGTGACGACGATCGGCGGCATGGAGGTCGTCACGCCGCTGTCGACGGGGGGCATGGGCCGAGTCCTGTTGGCGAAGCGCGTCGGCGCCCACGGGTTCGAGAAACTCGTCGCGGTGAAGGTCATCCGCGGGGAGCTCGTCCGCTACGACGAGATTCGCCGCATGTTCCTCGACGAGGCGAAGGTCCTCTCGAACCTCGCGCACCCCGCCGTCGCGCAGGTCTACGACTTCGGCGAAGAGCGCGGGACGTTGTTCCTCGCCATGGAGTACATCTCGGGCCTGTCGCTGTCGCGTCTGCGCGCGATGCAGGACGGGCCGCTGCCGCCGTCCGTCGCCGCGCGCCTCGTGGCCGAGACGTGTCGCGGGCTGCACGCCGCCCACGAGCTGAAGGACCTCGCCGGCAAGCCGCTCGGTGTGGTGCACCGTGACGTCACGCCGCAGAACTTGATGCTGACGTTCGACGGGAAGGTGAAAATCCTCGACTTCGGGATCGCGCTGGTCCGCGGGCGTGAAGCGCAGGAGACGCAGAGCGGGCTCGTGAAGGGGAAGATCTCGTACGTCGCGCCGGAGCAGTTGGCGAAGCGCCCGGTGGACCGCCGCGCCGACGTGTACGGCGCCGCCGTCGTGCTGCACGAGCTGCTCACGGGGCGCCCGCTGTTCGGCGGCAAACACGGGCCGGCGGTGGCGGCGGATCGGAAGAAGATCCCGCGGCCGTCGAAGATCGCCGGCTCGCCGCGCGCGCTCGACGCGATCGTCCTGCGCGGGCTGAAGCTGAAACCCGAAGCGCGCTACGCCGACGCGAAGGAGATGGCGCAGGCGCTCGAGAAGTACCTCGCCGACGCGGGCGGCGAGTCGCTGGAGGACTTCGCGGAGCGCGAGCTCGCGGACGCCGAGCGCCAACACCGCGCGTGGCTCGCGGCCGTGCTCGCGGGGGAGACGGTCGCCGAGACGACGGAGCTCAACGCGACGCCTTCGCGCCGTTCGTCGGTCGCGTCCGGCGTGACGCCGCCAAAGCGTCGTCGCTTCGGCAGGCTCTCGATGCTCCTGCTCACGCTCATGTTCGCGCTGGGTCTCGGAGCGCTCGTCGCGCCGGAGCGGGCGTCCGCGCTTTGGGCGCGCGGACGGACCGAGATCGCTCGATGGCTCCCGGCGCCGATGCACGTCGCCGCGTCGCGGACGCCGGTCGAGGAGGCCATCGCCGAAGGGATGCCGGCGGACGCGCCCGAGGATCTGCAGGCCGAGGCGGGTGACGTCGAGGACGACACGGAGGTGATCGTCGAGGAGGAGGACGACGTCGTCGAGGAGGCCGGCGCGGAGAGCGCCTCGGCGGACACGGCGGACGATGGGGTCGGAGCCGCCGCGGTCTCGGGCGGGGCGGCGAGTCCCGGTGAGCCCGGGGACACTGTCGAGCGCGGAGCCTCCGCCGCGGACGGGGCGGCGGTCGCTTCGATGCGGGACCCGTCGCCGCTCGCGAACGGAGGCGGTGGCGCGGCGTCGAACGGCGCGGGCGTCGGCGAGCGCAACGCGGGCCCCGCGAACGGGAGCGTCGTGGCGCCTTCGGACGGCGCGGGCGTCGGCGGGCGCGCCGCAGGCGCCGCGAAGGGAAGCGTCGTGGCGCCGTCGAACGGCGCGGGCGGCGCGGGCGTCGCGGGCGGAAGTGGTACGTCGCGGTCGAACGTCGGCGAGCGCGCCGCAGAGCTCGCGGGTGGCGTCGGTGCGGTGCGTTCGGACGCCTCGGGACCCGACGTGGCCGGTGCCGACGAGGCGGCGCCTCCAGCGGCGACCGCGGGCGCTCGGGGCGCCGCGCCCAAGACCTCCGCGGCGCGGCGCGCGGCGCCGAAGCGTCGCACCACCTCGAGCTACGGCTCGCTCTCGATCCTCACGCGGCCCGGCGGCTGGATCTACGTCGGCGGCAAGCCGTTCGGGCGGACGCCGCTGAAGCGCGCGCGCATTCACGTGGGGCACCACGTCGTGGCGCTGCGGCGCCCCGGCGATCGCAAACCGCGCTGGGTGTCGAAGGTCTACATCCGGCCGGGCCGGCACGTGCGCATCCGGCTACGTTGACTCGGTCGGGATCGGCTGCGCGAGCACGAACGGCTGCACGATCACGAACCGAAAGCGGGTGTCCCGCGCCCAAGACTTCGCCGCCTCGTCGGAGGGCTTCGAGACGATCCCGTTCTGCATCCACTGGGCGACGTCGTCCTTCAGGTCCAGGCTGACCGCCATCGCCACCTGAACCAGCGGCACCTCCGGCGCGACGATGACCAACGCGCCGCGTCCAAAGTGCGGGAGCAGGGCATCCCACTCCACCTCCATGACTTCGGCCTCCAGCCGTTGCTGCAGCTCGGTGGGTTGCGCCATCGACCGGCCTCCTAACGTTCGCTGACACGCCGTCGCAAGCGGCGTTTCGGAGCAGATCGCTTACAGTAAGGGGTGATCAGGGTCACCGGGGTTGTCAGTTCGTAACTCGGGCGTCTGTCCTAGAGGCACGGAACTTGGGCAACGGCGGTGACGACGCGGGGGATAATGAAGAGGTGGTCGTGCACAAACGGAAGCTGACTGTCATCGCGGTGCTCGCCCTCGCGGCCTGCGCCGAAGACCCCGGCGGCACGATTCACCGGGTCGACGACCCGACGATCACCGACGTCACCACCGTCCTCTCCGGCGATGAGATCGTCGCCGGCGCCGCGGTCAGCGTCGAGTGCATCGCGAACAAGAGCGACGGCGCGACCGAGAAGCTCGAAGGCGCCGGCATCAGCGTCACGGTCACGCCGTCCGAAGGCGTGGAGCTCACCGGCCCGCAGATCGTCGGCCGCGCCGCGGGGCGCTACGAGGTCGCGTGTGTCGTCGCCGACTACGAAGTCACGCCCGCCTCGCTCGTCGTCATCCCGTCCGACGCTGTCCGCGTCGTCGCCACGCTCTCCGCCACGACCGCGCAGGCCGGCTTCCCCGTCGACGTCACCTGCGAGCTCGAGGACACCGAGGGCAACCGCACCGCGACCACCGACGCGCAGGTCCGCGCGTCCCCGAGCCGCAGCGTCACCGTTCAGTCGCAGCGGCTGTTCGCCGAGAACGTCGGGACCTACGAGGTCGAGTGCCGCCTCGGCATGCTCGACCGGGTAACGGCCGAGCTTGCGGTGGTGCCGGCGGACCCCGCGCGCCTCGTCGTCGAAGCCACGCCGCGCTCCGCGGTCGCGGGTGAGCGCGTCGAGGTGTCGTGCTTCGCGGTCGACGCCTACGCGAACCCGGTCACGGTGACGGCGAACGTGAACGTCACGCCCGCGCCCGACACGCAGGACGCGACCGGCTTCGTCGCGACGGTCGCGCAGGACTACGACGTCACCTGCACCCTACCCGCCCACGGCGTGACCTCCGACGTGCTCGTGGTCGGCGTGCGCCCCGCGGATCCGGCGACGGTGCAGATCGTCGCGCTGGATCCGACGAAGCCGATCTACGCGAGCGGCGACATCGTCGAGCCCGAGCTCACCGCCGCCGACATCTACGGCAACGCGATCGAGAACGTCGCGGTCACGTTCTACGGCATACCGGCGGGCTCCGTGAACGACCTCGGGACCCGCGCGTCGTTGGTCGGCGACGGAATGATCACCCTCGTCGCCACCGTCGACCCGCCCACGCACATGGGCGCGACGGTCGAGGACACGATGATGCTCGTCGTCGACGGGCTGCCGCCGCAGATCACCTTCACGTTCCCGGCGCGCGGCGCGATGGTGCAGGCGGATCCGACCGACACCCTCACGCTCCAGGGCAACGTCACCGACCTCGTCAGCTCCGTGACCGACTTCCTCGTGAACGGGCAGCCGGTCACGCCGAACGCGCAGGGTGACTTCTCCGTCCCGATGGACCCGTCGTGGGGCATCAACGTCATCGAGGCGACCGCGGTCGACGAGGCCGGCAACGTGCGTGAGCTCGCGCAGTCGTTCGAGATCGCTTCGTCGTACAAACGTGCGAGCCCGTCGCGTCAGTTATCGGGGCGCGTCAACGACGGCATCATCGCGCACCTCGGTCAGGCAGCGCTCGACGACAACGCCAACGACGTCGACGACCTCGCGACGATCGCGCGCCTCGCGATCCAGAACCTCGACGTCGCTTCGATCATCCCGGACCCGGCGACGACCTACAACTCGAGCTGCCTCTTCCTCAGCGGCCGCCTCCGTCTGTACGTCGACGCCGTCAACTTCGGGACGCCGACGATCAACATCACCACGCGCAACGGCGGGCTCTATCTGTACGCGTCGATCCCGAACGTCGTCGTCAACATGCACACGAGCGGCGACGTCTGCGACATCAACGTCAACGTCAGCGGCACGGCCACGGCGCAGCGCATCGTGGTGTCCGGCAACCTCAACATCTCGCGCAGCGGCAACAGCTCGGTGGTGTCGATGCCGAGCGCCAACGTGAACATCGTCGGGCTCAACATCAACCTGAACCTCCCGTCGATCATCGACTGGGCGATCGACGGCATCATCAACCTCTTCCGCGGCGCGATCTCCAGCCGCCTCGAGACCGCGTTCCGCGACATCATTCGCGCGGAGATCCCGCCGGTCGTGGAGGACTTCCTCGACTCTCTGGATCTGTCGACGGGCTTCAACCTGCCGGCGCCGCTCTCGACGCGCCTCGAGCTACGGTCCGGCTTGGGGATGGTGCAGTTCGACACCGCGGGCGGGAACATCGGGATGGACACGACGTTGTTCGCCACGCCCGCGTTTTCCCCCGAGCCGCGCGGCGGCATCCTGCAGGAGGTCCAGAACCTCCCGTCGTTCTCGAGCAGCGACCCGCTCGCGGTCGCGCTCGGCTACGACCTGCTGAACCAGGCGATGTACTCGGCGTGGTACGGCGGCGCGTTCCACATCGACCTCGCACAGTTCTTCAACGGCCAGGTGAACAACAACGGCTCGATGGTGAACATCGAGGCGACCGCCGACCCGATGTTGCCGCCCGTCGTCCGCCCGACCGGAAACGCGCAGTGGCCGGTGGAGATAGCAATTGGCGACCTCGGCATCGACCTCGACGTCAGCGGCATCCCGAACTTCCCGATGATCGAAGCCCGCGTCTTCGCCCACGCGAAGATCCGCGCGAACATCTCGGTCGACGCGCAAGGTGTCTTGCAGTTCACGCTCGCGCCGAACCCGGAGATCGTCCTCGACGTGGAGTCGTCGCTCGACACGCTCCTGGATCCGGTCGCGCTCCGCGACACGCTCTACGCGATCATCAACGGCTTCGTCCCGCAGATCGTCGCCGACGTCATCGCCGGCATCCCGCTCCCGACCTTCGACCTGTCGTCGATGGCCGGCGGCTACCTCCCCCCGAACATCGTCCTCGGCCTCGGCAACGCGCAGACGCGCTTCCACAGCTCGTACCTGATCCTCGAGGGCAACCTCGTCCAGGTTCCGTGACGATCAGCGCGTCGCGACGAGCGCGGCGTGGGCTTCCTCGATCTGGCTCGCTAGTCGTTCGATCAACGCTTCGATGCGCGCGCGGTGCTCGACCGCCGCGTTGTAGGCGAGCAACCGAAGTTGCACGTCGTACGGGCGCGGCAGGAAGCTCGTGTGTCCCTTCGCGAGCTGCCACGCGGCGAAGCTCGCGACGTCCGCTAGGTCCTGCTTCCGTGAAAAAGCGGTGGCCACGTCGAGCTCGGCGTAGCGCGGCGACCAGGATTGGACCCACCACGGGTCGTCGTCGATCGGCTCGCTCGGGTCGCGCGGGATGATCGCGACGAACGGATCGTCACCGCCGAACTGGAGCGCGCTCATGATGATGCGAATCGAGAGCCCGCCGCGCCCCTGCGTGCACGGGAACGCGCCGCGCTCCGTGATCTCCTTGGCTTCGAGGATCAGATCGTCGTCGTCGGCCGGCGTGCGCCCTTCGATCCGCCGGAACACACGTTTGGTCGTCGCGCTCCCCACGCCCACGCTGCGGGGGCGACCCTTCCGTTTGACGCGGTAGAACGAAGCGTCGTGCTCGGGGTGCATCCGCACCATGAGCTTCGTGTAGCGCTCCCAGGTCTCGATCGACTCTTGCACCTTGTCGGGCGGGGTCCCGAGCACCATCAATGCGTCGGCGCTCGCGAGGAACTCGGCGGGGCTCGGACGCGGCGCCGCGTTGAGCGCCGCGATCGCGGGCGGCATCGGCGGCGCCGGCGCCTCCGAGAGCGCCGCGATGTAGCTGTCGAGGAACGCCCGCACCGCGTCGCGCCGCGGCCACCCGCGCTCGTTCGCGACGAGCGCGACCGACACGCCGAACCGCACCACGTCGATCACGGAGGGCCCCGAGACCGAGTCGTCGAAGTCGACGAGCCCGACCCGATCGTCCCGCGTGGCGATCTGCTCGAGGTGCGCGTCGCCGTGCAGCGTCACGATGGGGATCGTCGCCCGCACCTCCGTGAACGCGCGGCAGACCTCGCGCGTGAACGCCTCGTTTCCGGCGCGGAAGAAGCGGTGCGCGCTCTTCTCCACCTTGGCGCGCAGCACCGGGTCGGTCCGGTACGGCGAGTCCCCCGCGAGTAGGAACGGGTTGGTCGCCGGCGCCGCCTCGTCGGAGGGACACGCGCCTCGGTCGGGGGTGCTCGCGCAACCCAGCGCGACGAGCAAGCTGGCCGCCGCGATCCTCACCGCGAGTCGTGCTCCTGGCGGAGCGTGTCGAACAGCTTCACCAGCCCCCGATCCTCCACGTGCACGCAGAGCCTCCGTACGCGGGGGCCGAGTGAATCGCGGAACGGGCCGGCGCCCGCCGCGACGAGGGAGACGAGCGGGGCGTCGAGCGCGAGCGAGAGGTCCTTCTCCCAGCGATCCACGAGCGCGCGAAACTCGACTTCGGCGCGCTCCAGATCGTCGGCGCGCCACGCGCAGAAGGCACGGTTCTCCAGGAACACCTCGCGGCGCCACGACTCACCCATGCGATCGAAGGCGCCGACGTCGACGCGGTCGTAGGTCGCGAGCGCGTCGGCGAAGCGGCCGAGCTCCTGCTGACAGCACGCGACGTAGTACGTCACGAGCGGCGAACCCCCCGCGCGCAGGAAGGCGTGGAGGGCGTCGGCGGTGTCGCGCTCGGGATCCTCGAAGGCGATGCGGCCGAGCACCTCGTGCGCGGCCTCGTGGTCCGGTTCGATCGAGAGCGCCTCGTGCACGGCCGCGTACGCGTCGCGGCGGATGCGCACCGCGACGGGGTCCGGATCGTGGGGCTCTTCGTCGCGCCCGCTCGCGCAGGCGCCCGCGAGGTTCGCGGTGGTGACGAGCACGTCCATGACTTCGCGCTTCGCGATCTGCCGCGCGCGATCGCAGATGCGCTTCAGCGCGAGCCAGCCCTCGGGCTGCGCGTCGGTCTCCGTGCACCGGACCGCGACCATCGCGAGCCGCAGCAGCCGCTCGACCGGCGGGGCGCGCGAGCCGAGCTGCTCGGCGCTCGTCTCGACGAGGAAGCGATCGAGATCGATTCGGTTCACCTCCGCCGGCGACTTCACCGCGTAGCTCAACAGCTCCGCGCCGATCGGATCCGTCGCGATCTCGCGCGGCGGTCGCTTCTTCTGCCGCCCGCGCGGACGTGCCCAGCCCTTGGTCACTTCACGTCCTTCGGCGGCACGATCTTCAGCACGTTCACGCCGATGATCGGCCACTTCCGCGGCTTCGTGTAGCGCCACAGCATCCGTGCGAAGGGTTCGTCGATCACCCGCTTCGACACCGGAGAAGCATGCCGAACGTAGAGCCGATCTTCGTGCGGGCGTCGGATCAACAGCCCCTGGTGCGTGATGACGTCCGGCGTGCCCGCGACGTCCGCGCGAACGACGTTCACCACCGCGCCGGACGGGAACGAGCGCAGCATCTTCTGCGCGTCCGCGATCGTGATGTACGGCAGCTCGAACGTCCCGACGGGGACGACGCCGTCGTCGAGCTTCAGCGTCTTCGCGACGCGGCGGTTCTTCCAGCGCTTCTTCGTCAGCTTCAGCCGGATCATCTTCGTCTTCTCGGCGCCGATGCCGCGCGTGACGTCGACGAGGTACCCGGCGTCGATCAGCTCCGGTATCCACTGGCTCGTCATCAGGTGGCGCCGGTGCATGAAGCCGACCTTTCCGTCCGTGTAGCGGATCCGATCCAGCGTCGCCTTCACGTCCTCGAGGTCCTCGCATTGCAGGAGCGCGAGCGAAGTCTCCACGAACGTGGTGCAGTCGAACGCGTCGAAGCGCATCCGCGGATCCGGGTCGGGCGCGTGTCCCTCGCCGAGCGCCGACAGTAAGTACGGGGCGGCGACCATCCCGCGCGTCAGCCGCTCCAGCCGCGCGTCGAGGTGGCCCGGCGCGAGGTGGCGCCGTTCGATCTCGGCCGTCAGCGAGGCCGGGTCGAGGAGGCTGTACAGGTTGAACGGTTTGTAAGGCGGGGGCTGCGCGGCGCGCTGCGGTCGCGGGGGCCCCTTCGCGGGTTTACCGGCCCGCGCGGACGATCCGAGGCCCACGGCCAGGAGGACCCCCACGAGCGTCACGTTTTTTTGGACCGGCGTGCGGATGATCGGCTGTCGAGCCTAGCACGATCGATCGTCGTGCATGGTAGGTTCCGGTCAGCATGGAGTCCGTCGAGCTCCAGTCCTCCGCCGCGGAGGCCGTGGATCCCGCGCGCCGTCCGCTGATCCTCCTCGCGGCGCTCGCGACGATCGCCACGACCACCGGCACGTTCATCTACTGCTACCCCGACACGATGAAGGTCGTGTTCGACGGGATGATCGTCGTGCACGACATCTCCGGCGACCTCGCGATCGTCGTGGGCGGTTGGTACCTGTGGCTGCACCTCAAACGCACCTGGCGCATGTGGCGTCGCGTGCTGCAGCGGTGGTCCGGTTACATCACGGTGCTCGTGTGGCTCGTCGCGGCGGGCACCGGCGTGTACGGGCAATTCGTCCCGATGCCGAGCGGCTCCACGATCTCGACGATCCACGTCATCTCCGCGATCGCGCTGGTCGCGCTCGGGTGCTTCCACAGCGGCTATGGACTTCGCCGCTACTTCAAGTAGAGAAAGGACGCCGCATGGACATCCCGCCGTTCTCCATCTTCTCCGCGATCTCGGAGATCTTCGTGACGATCGGGGTCCTGTACGCGATCTTCACCACGCTCAACGGCAAGCCGTTCCCGAAGGTGCTCCTCGGGTCGGTCATCCTCTTCGAGTTCTGCGTCAACGTGGTCTACATGGCGTCGATGGCCGCCAAGGCCGACCGCGGGAGCGAGCTGTCGCAGGGCATGAAGCTCTTCTTCGCCGGCCACGGGACGCTGTCGCTGCTGATGTTCCTGACGCTGGCGGTGCTGTACTTCATCTCGCTGGTCGACGTCGCCAAGGGCCGCGAGCCCTGGTTCCGCCGCCACCGGACCGGCTCGTACGTCCTCGTCGCGTTCTGGATGGTCTCCGTCCTCACCGGCGAGGCCATCTTCGTGATGCGCTACCTCATGGCCTGAGGCGCCACCGGCCGAGGTTGTCCGCCCCGCGCCCTCATCCCCTCACCCGCCGGATGACAGCGGCGGCGAATTGAACCTATCGTCGGCCATCACCGTCCCCGTCACAGCGCTCGCCGGCTGGGCTGCCGGCGCCGTCCTCGCGCTCGTCGCGCGCCGGGCGCTCGCGCGTGTGACCGAGCCGATGAAGAGCCGCTACTTCGTCGTCGCGGGCTTCTTCGGGTTCGCGGCGCTCGCGCCCGCGGGCCTCGCGCTCTACCTGCTCTACCCGGACTGGTCGCTGATGTACCTCGCGGACCCGAAGCACCTGTCGCTCGCGATGATGATCCCGTTCCTGTTCGTGCTCTACGCGCTGACGCCGCCGCTCGGGTTCCTCGCCACGCTGCGGTTGTTCGCGGAGCGGCGCCCGGGGCCTCGGCGCGCGGCGCTCGGATCCTGGGCTCTCGTGTTCCTCTTCGTGGTCGGGTTCGGGTTCGACCGCCTGTTCACCGTCGCCTTCTACGACAGCTTCCACTACGACGGCCCCACGCTGTCCCTCTTCGGCTCGGCGCTGTTCCTGCCGCTCGTGCTGATCGGCGGCGCGGTGGTGAGTGTGTTCGCGTATGCGTTGCTGCACGTACGGCGGCACATCGAGCTGGGGGAGGATCTCCCCGCGCTGCGCGCGCAGGCGCCGGCAAACTTGCCGGCCTCCCTGTCCAGTGCTACCCGAACCAGTTGAGGTGGCCTCCGTGAAGCGCGTCTTCGCTCTGCTGTGGTTCGCGGGCGCGGCCTGTGGCCCCGTGCAGTCTTCGACGCTGATCGTCGACGCCGCGGCCGAGCTCGCCGCGGCCGACACCGCACAAGCGAACGAGCTCGCGCCGTTCGAGTACACGGCCGCCGAGGCGTACCTGCACAAGGCGCGCGAGGAGCAGTCCTACGCCGACTTCGAGCTCGCCGTGGACTTCGCCCGAAAGTCCCGCGCGTGCGCGCGCGTCGCGCGGATGATCGCGGAGGCGAAGACCAAGGAGAAGATGGGTGCGACGCGCCCGACGATCCGCACGCGCGCCAAGTGCCGCCCCGGCCCGGAGCGCGAAGGCATGCCCGACGCGCAGGACGAGGCGATGGTCGAAAAACGCGCGCCCGCCGCGGCAGCGCCCGCCAAGGCGAAGGCGAAGCCGAAGGCCAAGCCCGCGCCGAAGAAGCCGATCAAGCCGAAGGAGCCCGCGCCGAAGGAGCCCGAGGACCCGCCGCTGCCCGAGGGCGACGAGATGCCCGAGGGTGACTCGTGAGCGGTGTCCGCCCGACGGGCTCGCGCGGCTCCGAGCGACGGATGTCGCGCGCCGAGGTTACCCGCGCGGCGCGTTCACGCCGTCTCGGCGTCGCGTTCGTCGCGGCCTTCGCCGCCTCTTGCGCGAGCGGCGCTGCGCTCCAGCGTGAGGCCGAATCGATCCAATCGCAGCTCGACACCGCGCGCGAGGCCGGCGCCTACCGCTGCGCGCCCCGTGCGCTCGCCGAGGCCGAGTCGAACCTCGAGTTCCTCACCGCGGAGCTGTCGCAAGGCAACGCCGTGCGCGCCAAGCAGCACAAGGAGCTCGCCTCCACCGCGCTCGTCACGGTGAAGCAGAAGATGGACGCGTGCCCGCCGCTCATCTCCGACCGCGACGGCGACGGCACGCCGGACGACGACGATCGCTGCCCCGACGACCCCGGACCGGCGGAGCTGAAGGGCTGCCCGGACCGCGACGGCGACGGGATCCCGGACATCGACGACCAGTGCCCCGACGCGCCCGAGGACTTCGACGGCAACGAGGACGAGGACGGCTGCCCGGAGAACGAGGACAGCGACGGCGACACGATCATCGACCCCGAGGACAACTGTCCGAAGGTGCCCGGCCCGGTCGAGAACCAGGGCTGCCCGTACGGCGACAAGGACGGCGACGGCATCCTCGACAAGGACGACCAGTGCCCGGACGACCCGGAGGACAAGGACGGCTGGGAGGACGAGGACGGCTGCCCGGATCCGGACAACGACGGCGACGGCATCCTCGACAAGGACGACAAGTGTCCGGTCCAGCCGGAGAACATCAACGACTACGAGGACGAGGACGGCTGCCCGGACGTGAAGCTGAAGCTCGTCGAAGTGAAGCGCGACATCGGCAAGATCGAGATCAAGCAGAAGGTGTTCTTCGACACCGGCAAGGCGACGATCAAATCGCGTTCGTTCGAGCTGCTAAACGAGGTCGCGTCGGCGTTGAAGTCGGCGCCGACGATGACGGTGCTCGTCGAGGGCCACACCGACTCGGTGGGCAGCAACTCGATGAACATGGGGCTGTCACAGCGCCGCGCGGATTCGGTGCGGAGCTATCTGCTCGAGCAGGGCGTCGAGCCGGAGCGCCTCACGGCGATCGGGTTCGGCGAGGAGAAGCCGATCGACACCAACCGGACCAAGAAGGGCCGCGAGCGGAATCGTCGAGTCGAGTTCACCATTACCGGGGAATGAGGTACGACTCCCCTCGATGGCGCACAGCAAGGACCACCTCGTTTGGCTCGACATGGAGATGACGGGCCTGGACCCCGACGTGTGTGTCCCGCTTCAGATCGCCGTCGTCATCACCAACAAGGAGCTCGAGGAGCGCGCGTCGTGTGAGTACACGATCTGGCAGCCCGAATCCGTGTTGGAGCGGATGGAGCCGATCGTCCAGGACATGCACACGACGAACGGGCTGCTCGACGCAGTGCGTAAATCGGGCACGAGCCTCGCCGAGGCGGAGCGCAAGGTGATGCAGGTCGTCGCCGCGCACACCGGCGTGGGCGAGGGGGTGCTGGCCGGCAACTCCATCCACCAGGACCGGCGGTTCATCCAGAAGTACTTCCCGGTGCTACATGGGTACTTGCACTACCGGATGGTGGACGTCTCGACGCTCAAGGAGCTGGGGCGCCGCTGGTACGGATCCTCGGCGTTGTACTCCAAGGGCACGACGGACCACACCGCGCTCTCCGACGTCCGGGAGTCCATCAAGGAGCTCGCGCACTATCGGAAGTCGATGCTCAAACCTTTGGAATCCAAGTGAAAAAAGCGCCTCCGGGCGGCTCGATCTGAAACACATCCGAGGGGCATGTGGGCAATTTCCGCCCTCTTGGTGACCGATGGGCGTATCGTGTGGATTACCGCGTTATGACCACCGTGCCTCTCCCGAATTTCGCCCGCCCCTTCGTCTTCCTGAGCCTCGCCTCAGCGATGCTCATGTCCTGTCAGGACGACGGCGGCGTGGCCGTGCTCACGGTCACCGGCGCGTTCGAGCCGGCGGCGATCGACTTCGGTGAAGTACCGGTCGGCATGAACGCGGCGATCCCGGTGGTGCTGAAGAACACCGGGCGTCCGGTGTTGAAGATCGACACCGTCGAGGTCCCCGCGAACTTCACGCTGCGCGGGCTCAAGGGCCTGCTCGAAGGACGCACGATGGCGTCGGGCGAGACGGTCGACTTCGAAGTGCTCTACTTCCCCGAGCAGGAGGAGGTCCGCACCGAGCAGATCCGTGTCATCAGCGACGAGGTCGTCATCACGCTCGACATCACCGCGTCCGGCGTCATTCGCGCGGTGCCGGTGCTGACGCTCGTCCCGAACATGCTCGACTTCGGCACGGTCGCGGTGAACACCACGCAGCAGGCGTCGGTCACGGTGCAGAACACCGGCACCGCGGACGGTGTGCTCTCGCGCGCGGTGCTGATGTCGAGCGGTGTCGACATCCGCGCCGGCGATCCCTACCTCACGAGCTCGCTGCCGCTCACGATCCCGGCGGGTGGCTCCGCGCAGCTCGACGTCGTGTTCACGCCGCAGCAGTCCATTCCGTACAACGACGTGATGTACCTGCACACGCCGGACAACTCCCACGCGCCGCTGGAGCTCCTCCTCGGCGGCACCGGCCTCACGCCGGCCGGCAACGTGGTGTGCAACCCGTCGCTGCTCGCGTTCGGGCCGGTCGAGCGCGGGACGATGGCGACGCGTTCCGTGTCGTGCACGGCGATGGGCGGTCCGGTGCGTCTGATCGGCGCGTCGACGAGCAGCTCGATGTTCCGGCTGCCGACGCCTGTCGCGAACGCGGATCTGATGGCGGGGTCGTCGGTGAGCATCGACGTCGACTTCCACCCCGAGGGCCTGCCGCGTCAGGTGAACGAAACGATGGTCATCGACTACAACGGTTCGAGCGGCGTGCAGCAGGCGGTCGTGACGCTCTCCGGCGAGGTCATCCCGCCGCCGCCCGATGTTACGGCGCTGACGGCGATCCTCACCTGGAACACCAACCAGCACGACGTCGACATCCACCTCGTGCGCGGCGGTGGCAGCACGTTCAGCAACGACGACTGCTACTACGCGAACTTGTCCCCCGACTGGGGCGTGGCGAACGACCAGACGGACAACCCGTTCCTCGACGTCGACGACCTCGACGGCTTCGGCCCCGAGACGATCAACCTCGGCGCGAGCGCCCCCGGGACCTACGAGGTCTGGGTGCACTTCTACTCCTCCGACATCCTCAATCGTCCTACGGAGGCGTCGGTCGAAGTCTACCTCGCGGGCACGCTCGCCGGGACGTTCCGCCGCCCGAACTTCACGTGCAACCAGCTGTGGCAGGTGGGCGTGGTGACGTGGGACGGCATGAACGGGACGTTCAACCCGACCAACACGGTGCAGATGTCGAGCCGCGGGGCCTGCTTCTAAAGGGAGCTGCTAGACTCCGGCCGCCATGCCGGACCCCAAACCCAAGACCTCCACGCTCGCGATCATCGCGCTGATCCTCGCGATCGCGTGCGGGCCTATCGGCGCGCTCGTCGGCGTGATCGCGCTGATGCAGATCCGGAAGTCTCAGGGGCAGCTCGGCGGTGAGGGTCTCGCGATCGCGAGCATCGTCATGTCCGTGGTGTTCTTCTTCATCGCGGGGATCCTCGCGGCGATCGCGATCCCGAACTTCGTCCGCTACAAGATGCGGTCGCGGCAGGCGGAGCCGCGCGTCGTCCTGACCCAGGTCAACGCCGGCCAAGAGATGTTCGCGATGATCAACCATGGCTACGTCGCGGCGGCGCCGACCGGGGGCGGGGCGTCGGACGAAAGAGGGCCGTGGAACCCGGCGGCCTGTGCGGACGCCTGCAAGGCCGACGTCTCCGCGTGCACCAGTTTCGCCTGCCTTTCGTTCGACATGGACCCGGGCGGCACGTACTTCCGCTACGCGTGCGCCACGGTCGGAGGCGAGGCCGACGACTTCACCTGCGCCGCCGTCGGCGATCTGGACGGCGACGGCGACAAGAGTGTCTTCCTCTTCGGCAGCGACAACGCCGGCCGCGGAACCATCGTCGCGCCGGTGCCGGCGATCGCAAAGGCCGCGGGGTGTACGGGGCAGGGGCAACCGGCGGGCGAGGTCGTGAACTGCAAGCCGAAGGCGTTCTGACGCCGCATGTCGAACCGCGCGATCATCCGGGCGCTCGACGCGCTCGCGCTGTACGCCGACCTCGAGGGTGAGCGCTTCCGCGTGCGCGCGTACCGGGACGCCGTCGATACGATCCGCGCGCAGCGGATCTCACTCACGCAGCTCGCCGAGGAGCGTGGGGAGGCCGGGCTCGTCGCGCTGCCGAAGATCGGCAAGGGCATCGCGAAGAAGATCGTCGAGCTCGCGAAGACCGGCGCGATCGCCGAGCTGGAGTCCGCGCGCGGGCAGCATCCGTTCGACATCGTCGACCTCACCTCCGTGGAGGGTGTCGGGCCCAAGCAGGCGCGGGTCCTCTTCGACACCCTCGGCGTAACGTCCCGTGCGGCGCTCGCCGACGCGGCAAAGAAGGGCGCGCTCGCCAAGGTGCCCGGCTTCCGCGGGAAGAAGGGCGCGCGCGTCGCGCGGAGCCTGGAGGCGGGCATCATCGATCGCAGCGAGGTCGTCGGGCGGGTCTACGTCCCGGCGCGCACGGTGCTCGAAGCGCTCGCCGGCGAGGTGGAGCTGCGCGGCGCTTCGTTCGCGGGTCCCCTGCGCCGGTTCGACGAGCGGGTCCCGTGCGCGCAGCTCCTCGTGGGGGCAGAGGATCGCGACGCGGTCGCGCGGGTGTTCCAGAGGCTCGACGGCGTGGACGTGGTGCTCGATGGGCTGCGTGTCGAGCACGTCGACGGGTTCGTCGCCGAGCTCACGATCGTTCCGCCGCGGGCCTTCGGCGCGGCGCTCCTGTTTGCCACCGGGAGCGAGCGGCACCTCGAGTCCCTCGCCACGTTCGCCGAGATGAAGGGCCTGCGCCTCGACCGCGACGGCGTCCACCGCGGTACGGACCTCGTTGCGGCGGAAACCGAAGAGGCGATCTACGCGGCGCTCGGTCTCCCGTTCATTCCGCCCGAGCTGCGTGACGGGGAAGCGGAGTTTCGCGCCATCATGGCCGGCGGGCTCCCGTCCCTGATCGAAGCGCCCGACGTGCAAGGTGACTTGCAGACGCAGACGGAGTGGTCGGACGGGCGTGACTCGATCGAGGCCATGGTCGCGAAGGCCCGCGCGCTCGGCTACGCGTACTTCGCCGTCACCGACCACTCCCACGGGCTCGGCGTCGCCGGTGGCCTCGACCCGGAGCGGTTGGCGGAACAAGGCGACTACATCGACGCGCTCGACGCGAAGCTCGACGACATCGAGCTCCTCAAGGGCTCGGAGGTGAACATCCTCGCCGACGGTTCACTCGATCTCCCGGACGAGTCCCTGAAGAACCTCGACTTCGTCGGCGCCGCGATCCACTCCGCGTTCGACCTCGATCGCGCCGCGATGACCGCGCGCATCGTGAAGGCCATCGAGCACCCCGCGGTCGATGTCTACTTCCACCCGACGACCCGCGTACTCGGCCGTCGCGCGCCGATCGACTTCGACTTCGACGCGGTGCTCGCCGCCGCGAAGCGCACCGGTACGGCGCTGGAGATCGACGCCTTCGCGCCGCGCCTCGACCTGTCTTCCACATTGATTCGGCGCGCGCTCGAAGCCGGCGTCGAGCTCATGCTCGACTCCGACGCGCACCGCGTCGCCCAGCTCGACTACAGCCGCGACCTCGGCGTCCCGCTCGCTCGGCGCGGCTGGGCGCGCGCGGCGGACGTGGTGAACACCCGGCCTGCGCCCGAGTTCAGGGCCTGGCTACGCGACCGGCGCGCCCGCGCCGGCTGGTGATCCGAAACGAAACACCGCCGGTGCCGCAGCGTACCGCGAGCGCATACTCGACCGATCTCAACGTGCACGAGGGTCCCCGCAGTGCGCGTTCTATTCGTCGAAGATCACCCCGAAGCTCAGAACCACATCAAGAAGGCGCTGTCCGGCGTCGTGCCGTGGGACATCGACATCGCCGACACCAGTCGTCAGGCGATGAACCTGATGTCGCGAAACAGCTACGCCGTCGTCGTGTCCAGCGTGCCCGACTCCGTCGAGTTCATACGACGCGTTCGTGACTTCCACCCGACCACGGCGCGCATCGTGCGCTCGGCCGAGGACGACATCGACGCGCGCCTCCGCGCGCTGTTTGCGTCGCACCAGATCGTCGAGCCCGACATCGAGCTCGGCAAGCTCGTCGGGCTGATCTCCCAGGCGGTCGACCTCGAGATGCTCATCCAGGACGAGGGGATCCGGAAGCTCGTCGGCCGGGTCGAGCACCTGCCGTCGCAGCCCAAGGTCTACGGTCGCCTCGTCCAGATGCTGAAGCGCCCCGACGCGAACTTCCGTGCGGTCGGCAAGGTGGTCGAGAGCGACGTCGCGATCTCGACCGAGATCATCCGCGTCGCGAACACGCCGTACTTCTCCCGTGGACGCGGCGTGCGCAACGTCATCGACGCGGTGGGTCGCCTCGGGACGCGCACCGTGCGCGACCTCGTGTTGGCGCAGGAGGTCTTCATGGCGGTGGCGTCGGGTCCGAACCAGAAGCTCATCGAGAAGATTCACCGCCACTCCGTCGACGTCGCGGTCGCCGCGCGCGCGATCGTCTCGCGCCCCAAGGATCGCGACGACGCGTTCCTCGCCGGCCTCCTCCACGACGTCGGCCGCCTCGTCGTCGCCTCCGAGCTCCCGGCCGCCTCGCCGATCGTCGACTCCGACGGGGACATCGAGCAGGAGCAGAGTGTCATTGGCGTGACCCACGCCGAGCTCGGCGCGTATCTCACCGGTCTGTGGGGGCTCCCGTACCAGATCGTCTGGGCGACCGCGGCGCACCACGAAGCCGAGGTCGTCGGCGAAGGCCCGTTGGACGTCGCCGCCGCGGTCTACGTCGCCGAGCAGGTCCTCAACGAAGCCGACGCCGAGTCCGTCCCGAGCTTCGCCATGTGGAGAAGCACCGCGCACGAAGCACTCGGGATGGGTTCCGCGAGCTGATCCAGGTACGCTCCGCGCGCTTTGGAGCACCGCGCGCCGCTCGCCGAGCTGATCCGGCTCGCCGTCCCGAGCGCGCTGTTCACGGTGCTCACGAACTCGTACCGCATCGTCGACCAGTACTTCGTGCAGCGCATCTCGGTGGATGCGCAGGCGGCCATCGGCTCGTCGATCTACGTGCTCATCGCATTCTACGCGGTGTTCGAGTTGGTGGCGGGGGGCGCCGCGCCGCTCGTCGCGCGGGCGACGGGCGCGAACGACCCGGCGTCGAGGCGTCAGCACTTCGGGGCGGCGACGTTCGGCGCGTTCATGATCAGCGGGGTGCTCATGGTGCTCGGCGCCGTGGGTGCGCCGTGGATCGTGTCCTCCCTCGGCCTCGAAGGGCAGGCGGCCGTCGAGTGCGAGCGTTACCTCTTCACCGTCTCGATCACGATCCTTCCGCTGGTGTTCACGCCGCTCGTCGACCAGGTGTTCCTCGCGATGGGGTACGCGAAGGGCCCGCTGCTGCTGCACGCGTTGACGCTCGCGCTCAACCTCGTGCTGACGCCGTACCTGATCGAGTCGCACGGCATCGTGGGTGCGGCGCTCGCCTCCACGGCGTCGCGCTTCGTCGCGACGGCGATCGGGTACGTCGCGCTGGTGCGCATCATCGGCCTGCGGCTCGGCGACGTTCGACCCGCCGGCCTGCGCCGCGTCACGCGTATCGGGCTACCGATTACACTCAATACACTGCTTTACGCGGGGGTATACTGGATGCTCCTCAAGACGAGTGTGTCGCCGCTCGGACCGTCCGTGAACGCGGCGCTCGGGATCGGGTTCTCGGCGCTCGAAGGCTTCACGTGGCCCGTCTTCCACGGCGTGTCGCTCGGCGCTGCGAGCCTCGTCGGTCGGCAGCTCGGCGCGCGTGACAAAGAGGCTGCGCGCCGAACGGTCCGCCTCGCGTTCCCAATCACCACCGCGCTCGGCGTCGCCGCATCGCTCGCGTTCTACTTCGCGGGCGAGCCGCTGACGGGATTCTTCACCGACGACCCGGTCGTGCACGCCGCGGCGATCGAGTACGCGACCATCCTCGCCTTCACCCAGACCTGCGTCGCCTGGGAGGCCCTCGCCGAGGGCGTCCTCGCGGGCGCGGGCGACACCAAGACGGTCTTCTGGTGGTCCGCGCCGTTCAACATCGTGCGCGTCCCGATGGCCTGGGCGCTCGCGCTGCCCCTCGGCTTCGGCGCGGCGGGGATCTGGTGGGCGATCAACGTGACGTCGGCGGCGAAGGCCTTCGGGAAGGGGTGGGCGACGTACCGGGGGAGGTGGTTGGATTTGGAGCCGTAGGCGCGAGGACGAAGTCCGCAGCGCCCCTTGAACTTGAACTTGCCCTTTACCTTGCCCTCGAGCACGGCGTCGATTCCGGGTGACCCGACGGGAACCAGGGCAAGGACTAACGGTAGCCCTGGAGCGCATCGCGTTGGCAGGAATCACTCCCAGTCGAGGGCAAGTTCAAGGGCAAGTTCAAGTTCAAGGGTGCGACTGACTTTCGTCAGCGCAGGGTTACCGGGGCGTACGCCCACACCGAATGCCTCGAGCCCGTCAGCATCATCGTCAGCAGATCCACCGGGATGTCCGCGGCGCCGAACCACTGCATCAACACCCGCGCCGCCTCCGCCGGGACGAACGGCTCGGGGCGTCGCTGCGATCCCTTCGAGGTCACCAGCACGGGGCGCTCGTCGAGCCGGTCCGGGCAAGCGTCGCGCGCGCGGCCGAGCGCCTCCTCCATGCCGCCGAGTCCGTCGACGAGGCGGTGTTTGCGGGCGGCGCGGCCGGTCCAGACGCGGCCCTGCGCGACCTCGTCGACCTCGTCGCGCGTCATGTCGCGCGCTTCGCCGACGATGGCGAGGAAGCGCTCGTACATCGCTTCGACTTCGGCGTCGGTGGCTTCGCGGTTCTCGGGGGTCAGGTCGCGGTAGAGGTTGAACAGCGACGCGTGTTTGCGGTTCTCGATGACGTCGTGTTTGAGGTCGATCTTCTCGGTGAGCCCCTGGAGCGTCGGGATCATCGCGAAGACGCCGATGCTCCCGGTGATCGTCAGCGGGTCACACACGATCGCGCGCGCGCCGCACCCGACGTAGTACCCGCCGCTCGCCGAGACGTCGGCGAAGCAGGCGATGACCGGCTTCTCCTGGTCGAGGCGTTTGACCGCCGCGTACATCGCGTCGCTCGCGGTGACGCTGCCGCCCCGTGAATCGATGTGCAGGACGACGGCACCGATCGTCTTGTCGTTCAGCGCGGTCCGGAGGTCGTCGACGACCGCCTTCTCCACCGCGGAGCTCCCGGAGACCTGCTGATAGGGCGGCGCCTTGTCGACGATCGCCCCGTGCACCTGCACGATGCCGATCCGCTTCCGCTTGCGCGGGAAGAGCGGGTGAATCGTGCGCGCGTCGAGGTACGCCCCCGCGCCGACGAAGCGCGCCGGCTCCTCCGCGTCTTCGATCGTCTGCACGACGGTCGGGAGGTCTTCGTCGCGGGCGATGCCGTCGATGAAGCCCTTGTCGAGCGCTTGTGTCCCGATCATCGGGAGCGAGTCGATCATCGTGATCGCGTCCGGCTCCGGGATGCGTCGGCCGTCGGCGATCGCGGTCGCGAGCTCCGCGTCGACCTCGTCGATCAGCGCCTGCGTCTGCTCGCGGTCCGCGTCGCTGCGCTCCGTGCGCGTGAAACGATCCGGCGCCGACTTGAATCGACCGCGCGACGCGACCTGGATCTTCACGCCGATGCGCTCGAGCGTCTCGGCCATGAACAGCCCGACCGACGACATGCCGACGGAGGCGATCGCGCCGACGGGTGTCGCGTAGATCTTCGTCGCCGCGGAAGCGACGAACATCTCCAGGTTCCCCGCGTTGCGCGCGAGGTGGACCACGACCTCCTTCTTGGCGTCGCGGATGTTCATCAGCTCGCGCCGGATCGCCGTCGCGGAGGCGAGCCCGCAGGACAGCGCGTCGATGCGAACCAGCACCCCGCGCGCGTGTTTGTCCGAGGCGATCTCGTCCGCGAACCGGCGCAGCCGCGCGAGCACGACGCGCGGCGGGTCCTCGCGCTGCATCGCCCGCTTCACGAGCTGCTGCGCGAGCTTCTCGACGGGGCGCATCTCCATGACCTGCCCCTCGAGGTGCAGCTCGGCCCAGCCGTTCTTCTTCAGGATCCGCTTACGCGCTCGAATCTGCAGCGGGCGCACGATCAGCGCCCACAGCACGACGATGGGTACGGCGAGGAGTCTCAGGATCCGCACGCAGCCAGCATGGCAACCGAATGCACCAAAGGAAAGCCGGCGAACGCAAACAGCGGCCGCGGCGTCAGTCCACCGCGGAGAAAGGCAGGTCCAGGCGCTCGTACTTCTTGCGGATCACCTTCGAGGGTGCCGCGTTGAAGTGCCACCACTCGTTCCGGATGATCTTGAACTGCCCACCCTTGGTCATCGCGTCCCGCAGGATCCTCCGGTTTGCGACCTGTCGCGCGGTGAGCTTTCGCTCGCGGACGAACCGCGCCTCGTGGCGCGGCTCGGCGAGTTTGCCGAGGTGGTCGTACGGCGTGCCCATGTCGACCTCCTTACCCTCCGCATCGACCAACGTGAGGTCGACCGCGGCGCCATAGGAATGGATCGACCCCGTCTTCGTGTTCGGGTTCGCGACGTACGCGGACTTCTTCGTCCCCTTCACCGCGTCCCACAACACGTGCTGCACGTGGTTCGGGCGGTAGCAGTCCTTGAACAGCAACACGTACCCGGGGTGCTTCGCGTCCAGCCACTTCTGCGCGGCGACGACGCGCTCGGCGACCTCGGGGCGCAGCAGGCAACGCGCCTCCGGGTACACCTTCTTGCCGAAGAAGTTGTCCTCGGTCGCGTACTTGATGTCGAGGCGGAAGCGCTTGTCGAGCTTGGCGACGTCGACGAGCGTCGGTGGTGCCCCGAGCGCGAGGAGCAGCGGTACGACTACCATTCGGCGCGTCCGATCAGGATGACGGCGCGTCTGTCCATCACGCGCATGTTGCTGGCACTTCCGATCACCACGTAGTGGTCCCCCATTCGATTCGCCGTCTTCGCCGTGAAGTCGGCGAAGGTCTGATCCGAGTCCGCGTTGCATTGCGCCTCGTGCAGGACGCCGTAGATCGGCGACAACCCGGCCGGCGCGTAGAGGAAGCCGGGCCCGTAAGGAATCAACGCGAAGGTGTCCTTCGTACCGATGTGCTGGCCGGCGCGCATCAGCCCGTTCGGGAAGCCGTCCTGCGGCGTGGGCTGCACCAGCCACCCGAGGCCCTGGAGCACGAGGACATCGCCGTTCGCGAGCTTCGTCATCGCGGTGTAGTCGCCGCCGTTGGTGACCTCGTGGAAGTACTCGCGGATGCTCCCCTCCGAGATCGCCGCGTAGGACTTCGCGAGGAACATGCCGGCCTCACCGTCGCCCTTCCACACTGCGCCCGCGATCTTCACGTCGTTGCCCTCCGCGTACAGCGGCTCGTCGTACTCCACCCGCGTCCCCTCCCTGAGGTGGACGATCAAACCCTCGTTGGTGATGTAGAACAGCTCGTCGACCGCCCCCGGCACACCGGGCGCCGCCATCGCGATGATCTCCGACGCCTCGCGCGCCACCTCCACGAACCCGCGGTCCGGGTGCCCGCGGTACACGCGGCCCTCGAGGGTCTCCGGGTCCACGCGGAAGTAGGTCCCGAGCCAGACGTCGCCGTTCGGTGCGAGGGCCGACGCGTTCGCGCCGTGGACCATCGACGTCGAGGTGGCGGTCACGCCCGTCGGCGTGATCTCGAGGAGGGTCCCGGCCTCGCCGAACGCGTAGACGAGGCTGTCGTTGATCGTGAGCGACGTGTGAAAGCTCTCTTCGCGCGGGCTCCGGTAGGCCGGCTGCAGCCCGAAGTCCTCGGGGCAGTGCTCGAGGGACACCGGGCCGCGCTCGATCCTGAACTCGATCTGCGCCCCCGCCGTGCCGGACAGCTTCCCCCAGTCGTCGTCGTCGGGGACGGCGCGCACGTAGCCCTCCGCGAACTCCGGTAGCGGACGCGACGTCGCCTCGTCCTTCACCTCGAAGATCTCGCCCGCCTCCAACCCGACCGCCGGGAGGGGGTCGCGGTAGAACACCGCCCACAGCGTCGCCTCGCCGCTGAACGATTCGAGGTCGGGGAGTTTGTCCGCGTCGATCGGGGCCTCGAGGTCGAAGCCGAACATGCGTTTGTCGTTCTCGTGCGACCAGCCCACCAGCATCGACTTCATGTCCGCCGGATCGGGGAGGTCGATCGCCGTGACGCGGGCCGAGCACCCGAGCAACAGCGTGGAGGCGAGGACGGCGTATCGCATCACTTTGGTTTGGGGCGGAACGCTTTGACCTTCGTCTCGTCGGTCGTGAGGTAGGCCGCGCCGATCAGGTCGAGGCAGTACGGGATCGCGGGCATCACGGCGTCGAGGCACTCGCGGATCGACTTCGGCTTCCCGGGGAGGTTCACGATGAGCGCCTTCTTGCGGATCACCGCGGTCTGGCGCGAGAGGATCGCGGTCGGCACGTACTGGAGCGACACCTGCCGCATCAGCTCGCCGAAGCCGGGCATGAGTTTGTCGGCGACGGCCTCGGTGGCTTCGGGCGTCACGTCGCGGGGCGCGGGGCCGGTGCCGCCGGTGGTGACGACGAGGTCACAGCCGGCGTCGTCGACGAGCTCGGCGAGCGTGGACTCGATGGTGTTCTGGTCGTCCGCGATCACGCGCGCGACCGGGGACCACGGGTTGGTGAGGATCTGTTCGAAGTAGGCGCGGATGGCCGGGCCTCCGAGGTCTTCGTATTCGCCGCGGCTGGCGCGGTCGGACACGGTCACGATGCCGATGCGTGCGTCTTCCTTCGTCACGTTGTCGTGACAAGGGTGGCAGAGCGCTCAGGTGTCCTGCAACAGGCGCGTCCGGGCGCGGACGACGAAGCGCGTGACCAGGAACAGGAGGATCAGCGGCGTCGCGTGGAAGCCGAACAGGTGCAGCGGTTCGCCGTTCGGGCAACGCATGTGGAGGACCGCGATGCCCACGCCGGTCACGCCGGTCGCGATGAAGAACGTGGGGTCGGGGAAGCGGCGCCACACGCGGCCCGACACCACGCCGAGCGCGACCATCGCCACCGCGGAGACGGCGCTCCCGAAGGCGAAGCACTGCGGCCCGGGTGCGCCGCCGATGGCGGCGGGGTCGACGGTGAGGAACAGGCCGGCGAAGACACTGCCCAGACCAACGGCGCCCAGACTGTAGGCGGTCATCCGACGGACCAGCGGGACCCCGAGCGCGATGGCGGTGCACAGGGCCGAGCCCACGAAGACGAGGCCCAGCGCGACCATCCAGGGGCCGTCGCGTTCGAGGGTGGGTTTCTTGGACGGGGCGAGCAGAAAGGCCCCCAGGAGCAGCGCCGCGAGGGCGAGGTAACCCACCAGGGCCACCGCCCGGCGGCGGCCGAACGCGCTCAGATCGCGGTGGATCACGTCGACCGCGGAGGGGGCGTGGGGGGGCGTCTGCATCGGCTGACGGTGGATACGGAGGTTGGTCGGGCCAAGTTACGTGCCTCACCGCTGTTCAGGAGATGTCCGAACCGAACGGATCGTTTCCGGACGTCGTGCGCGTCTGGTAACGATGAGGGGGGACGGACGGTAGAGTACGGTGACGCAATGAATCGAAGTCTTCGAGGCGCCCTGATCTTGGCGGGCGCGGCGTGGTTGGTCGGCTGCGGCGACAACGTCGTGGGTGAGCCGCCGGCCTGGTACTACGCACCGCGCGACGCGGGACAGATCGATCCCGATCGCGACGGCGGCACGCCGACCTACCCCGTCGGGCCGTACGGCGGCGAAGCGGGCGACGTCATCGAGAACGCCGCGTTCGCCGGCTACGTGACGGAGATGCCCGTCGACTCGATCCGCGGCAACGAATACATCGAGAGCGTCACGTTCGAAGACCTGCGCGACATCGAGGGCTACGACTACTTGTTGTTCAACGTCGCGGCCGACTGGTGCGCGGAGTGCAAGCTCGAGGCGCGTGAGTTCCCGAACCAGTACGCCGAGTGGGCGCCGCGCGGCGGGCTCCTCGTCAGCGTGGTCATCGAGGACACCAACGCACGTCCGGCGACGAAGCAGGTGCTCGACAACTGGCTACGCTCGCAGCGCCCCACGTATACGACGCTTCACGACCCGAGCGCGTACGTGAACCGCGTGCTCGTGCCGCCGACGCTCCCGCTCAACGTCGTCATCGACCTCGAGACGATGACGATCCTGCGGACGCAGGTGGGAACCGATCCGGCCGTCTTCGATTACTTCGAGTCGCTCCTCGAACGGTGATAGGGAACTCTTCACGATGCGAAGGTTGATGTTGCTGCTGCTCCTGACGGCGGCGTGTGCCCAGGGCCCCAAGGCGTCGGATCCGGCGAAGACCGAATCGAAGGCGTCGGCCGCGAAGAAGAGCGGGGCGGCGACGCTGCCGGACTTCACGCTGGAGACGATCGACGGCGACAAGTTCACGCTGTCGGATCACGTGGGCAAGGACGTGATCGTGATGAGCTTCTGGGCGACGTGGTGCGGGCCCTGCAAAGTGGAGCTCCCGCACCTCGACGAGCTGTACAACGCGGAGAAGGAAAAGGGTCTGATGATCGTCGCGCTCGCGATGGACGAGCCGACGACGGTCGCCGAGGTCGCGCCGACGGCGCAGCGCCTCGGGCTCACGATGCCCGTCGCGCTCGACACGAACCAGCGCGCCGTCGCGCTGTACAACCGTTCGCGCAACGCGCCGATGACGGTGATCATCGATCGCCAGGGGCGCATCGTGCACCAGGCCGCGGGTTACAACCCGGGCGACGAGGTCAAGCTGGCCGAGGCAGTCAAAAAGCTCCTCGCGCAATGAAGACCGTCCTGTTCGGCGCCGCGCTGGCGCTGCTCGCGAGCCCCGTCGCGTCGGCGGAGGTGACGACCTCGTCCATCGCGACGTCTTCGGCCGCGCCGACGCTGTTCTCGACGACGCCGATCGAAACCAGCTTCGAGGAGCCGTCGCCGTGGCGGACGGGTTTTCTGCTGCTGTCGACGGCGCGTTACCAGTACGACAACGGTGACCGCACGCAGCTCACCGCGATCAACCCGAACACCGGCGTCCTCGAGCTCGACACCCGGTACGACCCGACCGGCGAGAACTTCTACGATCTGGTCACGACGATCGGCGGGGAGGTCGGCTACGGGCCGATGCAGGTCGCGATGCGCTTCGACACGGCGCTGTTCTTCAACGAACCGGTCGCGCATCCGGACGCGGTGCCGCGCATCGCGGAGAACCTCGAGCAGCGCTACAACAACGTCTACAACCTCGACTACATCTCCGCGTCGTACTCGGACCGGAACGTCGACCTGACGCTCGGCGACTTCTACATCACGCTCGGGCGCGGGCTGCTCCTCGCGATCCGCAAGGTCGGTGACGTCGGCGTCGACAACAAGCTCCGCGGCGCGAACGGAAAGGTGCGGCTCGGCGACCTCTCGCTCAACGCGTTCGGTGGGTTCGTGAACCTGAGGAACTTCGAGCAGGGCCAGGGCTTCAACTACGACAACGGCAACGATCTGATCGTCGGAGGTCGGGCGGAGTACGGCTTCGGCAAGTACCTCAAGATCGGCGGGCACGGTGTCTTGATGCGCAACCAGGACGATCGACCGCGGCAGGCGGAGATCCGCGGCGTCGGTGCGACGGTCGAGCTACCGCGCCCGGTGAAGTGGGCGAAGCTGTACGCCGAGGCGGTGTTCATGGAGCGTGACATCAAGGACCCGGGGCAGCCGGTCGACACGACGGATACGTTCGCCGCGTATATGTCGGCGAACGTCTTCGCGGGCCCGATCACCGTGCTGTTCGAAGGCAAACACTACGACAACTTGCCGCTGATCGTCCCCGACCTCGTCGCGCAGAGCGACAGCCCGACGATCAACTCGCGACAGATCATCAACCTGTACATCGCGCAGCCGACCGCGGAGCGTCCGCAACTCATCTTGCTCACGAACCAGACCGTGACGGGCGGCCGTGTGCGCGTGGACTACCGAGTGACCGACAAGATCGTCCCGTTCATCGCGGCGGGGCGCTACCACGACGAGACGGCGGTGCGGGTCGCGGGGGACGGCAGCGCCGCGACCGACGCCACGGCGGTGTACGGCGGCGGGACGTTCCGCTGGGAGGGCGGCACGGCGACGGGCAACGCGGGTTACCGCGGCCAGTTCGGCGGGCTCGAGCGCGTGGACATCCACCTGTTCGCCGACGCCGAGCAGCACCTGTGGGGCGACAACGCGGCGGAGCTGTACGTGAACGTCTTGAAGGCGAGGCAGGACAACGAGGACTGGTACGAGGGCCGCGTCGCGGCGTCCTTCAAGGCGGGCCGCACCTGGGGCGCGACGCTCGCGTACGAGTTCTACACGCGCACGCCGGGGCTGTTCCGCGAGCACTACTTCTCGGTCGCGGGCAACTGGCAGTTCTCGGAGCGCGGCCTGGTGCGCGCGCTGGTCGGCGGCGAGCGCGCGGGCCTGAAGTGCACGGGCGGCGTGTGCCGCTTCTTCCCGGGCTTCGAGGGCGGTCGGATCGAGCTCGACCTTCGGTATTGAGTGCCTAGGTTGAACGGATGAAGACGAGCGAGCTCTCGACGTCCCTCGCGCAGCGCCCCGACGGCCCCGGCGCGCCCCCGCGACGCTGGCACGACTTCGTCGTGGACGGCGTCTCCCTCGCCAAGCGCGTCGACGCGAACGACCTGGTGTCCGTCTTCGCCGACGGCGACGAGGGCACCGCCACCACGGCGCACCGCCAGCTCCTGAAGGGCGCGAAGTGGGATCGCAGCCGAGCGCTGGCCACCCAGTCCGAAGACCGCGGCGGCCGCACTCTCCTGTACGTCTGCGCCCAGTGCGCCGACCTCGCCTGCGGCGCAATCGGCGCCCGCATCTACACGGACGGCCAGCACTTCTACTGGGTCGACTTCGCCTACGAGAACGGCTACGAGCCCCCGCACCGCATCGAGGGCGTGGGCCCGTTCCGCTTCGAAGCGAAGGCCTACACGCGCACCCTGAAGAAGGCGCGGACCGTCCCGTAGGCGCGGCAGGACCGGCTTGCCGGCCGATAACCGCGCAATGCAAGCGGAGCGAAGCGTAGCGCGCAGCGCGGCGAAGCCGAGCGGAGACATCGCAGGACCGGCTTGCCGGCCGATAACGATGTAGTCCGTGCAAGCGGAGCGAAGCGTAGCGCGCAGCCCGCGTCAGCGGACGTAGACATCGCAGGACCGGCTTGCCGGCCGATAACGATGTAGTCCGTGCAAGCGGAGCGAAGCGTAGCGCGCAGCCCGCGTCAGCGGGCGTAGACATCGCAGGACCGGCTTGCCGGCCGATAACGATGTAATGCAAGCGGAGCGAAGCGGAACGCGCAGCGAGGCGTAGCCGAGCGAAGACACCGCAGGACCGGCTTGCCGGCCGATAACCGTGCAATGCAAGCGGAGCGAAGCGTAGCGCGCAGCCCGCGTCAGCGGGCGTAGACACCGCAGGACCGGCTTGCCGGCCGATAACGGTGTAGTACGAGTCACCCCGCGGTCGAACCGGTCGGGCAGGCGGCACAATCGCTCTCCCGCGAGGGACTCGGGGTTCACTACGCGGCGGGGTGCGCGAGGTTACCGGCAATCGTCGAAGGTCGCGACGCGGCGCGTCGGGTCGACGGTGAGGCCGAAGGCGGCGACGAGGTCGAGGCCGAAGAGGCCGTCGGCGACGCCCTGGGTGCAGTCCTCGCAGACCGCGACGCGGGTGCCGGCGACGTCGCGGCCGGCGAGGTGCACGAAGTCCACGACGCCGCTCTCCATGACGACCCGCCCGTTCGCCGTGCGCGCGACGATGCGGCGGCTCGGGTCGCGCTGCAGGCGCATGAGGTTCGCGATCTCCGTGGTCACCACGGTCATCGTGGCGCCAGTGTCGAAGAGGAGGCGCGACTCGACGCCGCCGACGGTGACGTCGATCCCGAGCGCCCGGCTGTTGGGGAGCCGCGTGAGCGCGATGTCGCACGGTCCGAGCGCCTCCCCCGGTCCCGGTCCCGGTTCCGGTCCGGGTCCCGATTCCTCTCCCGGTCCCGGTCCCGGTCCCGGTTCCGGTCCCGGTCCCGAATCCGATCCCGCCTCCGGCGACTCCGCGTAAGTCGAAGCATCCAGCGTCACCCCCGCATCCAGCGCCTCACCCCCGGCCGTCGGCGCCGCCTCGACCTCCGCTGGCGGTGCCCACTCCGCCTCCGCTGGCCGCTCCGTCAGCTGCGCCAGCGCCGAGTCCAACATCGGCGCCGCCGCCCCGCGCCGCTTCGCCTCCGCGAGCAGCCGGCGCGCCTCCGCGTCCTCGCCCTGTCCGAACAGCAGGAAGCCCAGCCGCGCGTAGGCGTCGGCGTGGTTCGGGTCCAACCGCAGCGCCGTCCGGTACGCGTGCTCGGCCGCCGCGATCTCGTCGAGGTTCGACTGCGCGTCGCCCAGCGCGATCCACGCCTCCGGATCGCGCGGCGCCGCGTGCACGGCGTCCGACGCGTCGTCGTACGTCGGCGGCGCCGCGGGCACCGGAGGGCGCGCGTAGTAGCCGACCGCCGCCGCGCCCGCGACCAGCGCGAGCACCCCGAGGAGTTGAAGGAGCCTACGCACTTTCCACAGGCTCTCGAGCCCCCGCGCCCGCGATGATCCGCCGCACCGCGAGCGCGACCACCACGACCGCGAGCGTCGCGAGCACGATGTCCACCGACAGCAGCAGCCACTCCTGCTTTCCGTAGTGTTTGCCGATCAACTGCTCGAGCGACGCGACCGTCGTGATCACCATGAACGCCGCCGGGAGCGCGGTGAACAGGTACCGCCGCTTGTGCGCCATCAGCCACGCGGTCGCGGTCACCAGCGTCAGCGCCGCGAGCAGCTGGTTCGCCGTGCCGAACACCGGCCACACACTCTTCCAGTCCCCGTCGAGCACGAGCAGGATGATCATCGCCAACGGGATGCCGGTGTTCAGCACCCGGTTCTTCAACGCCGCCGGAGGCGCGCCCGCGAAGAGCACGTTCCACAGCTCCTCGAACAGGTGGCGCGTGAGGCGCACGATGGTGTCGGTCGTCGTGACCAGGAACCCCTCGAGCAGCAGGATCCCGAACAGCGTCCCGTAGACCGTCGGCAGGCCGAAGCCCTTGTCGAGTGAGCCGCCGATCGCCGCCGCGAACGCGAGCGCCGCGTTGCCCTTGCCGAGGTGGCCGTGTTCGTCGACCGGCCACACGATCTCCTGGTACCCGGCGTGCCCGAGCCCCGCGAGGATCACCAGCGTGACACACACGCCGAGGAGCGCCTCGCCGAGCATCCCGCCGTAGCCGATCGGGAGGATGTGCCGTTCGTCCGCGACCTGCTTCGCGGTCGTCCCGCTCGCGACCAGCGCGTGCGCGCCGGAGATCGAACCGCACGCCACGGTCACGAACAACACCGGCCAGATCGATCCGAGCGCCGCGGTCGCCGCAGAGTCCGCGGGCGCAAACGCGGGCGCGTCGATCGTGACCCCGCCGATGCCACACGCGATCACCCCGGCGACCATCGCGATGATGCCGAGGTAGAGGAACTGCACGTTCGTGAAGTCGCGCGGCTGGATGATCAGCCACACCGGGATGAAGCCGGCGACGAGGCAGTACGCCGCGACGACCCAGACCCAGACCTGCGGATCGATCGAGAGCGGCAACGTCAGCCCGACGACGACCGACGCCACGCAAATCACCGCGGACACGATCAGCGCGACGGTCAGCGAAGCGCCGCGCCGGTAGATCAACCAGCCGAGCCCGGGCGCCGCCGCGGTCATTACGATCACCGATGTGCTCGCGACGCCGCCTATGACGCCGTGCGGGACGCCGCCCTTGTCGACGGTGGCGAGCAGCGTCTGCGAGGGTTCGAGGCCGAGCGCGGTGAGCGGGTACGTCGAGGTCAGCGCGACCGCGACCAGGTCGAGGAACGCTGCGCCGACGAGCACGCAGAGGATCACCGCGAACGCGAGGAACAGCACGTAGCCGGTCGTGCCCATCACGCCGCGCGTGACTTCGGCGATCGATTTGCCGCCCGCGCGAACGCTGAGGAACAGCGCGGTCATGTCGTGCATCGCGCCGATGAAGACGACGCCGAGGAGGATCCAGCTCCACGTCGGCACGTAGCCGTACGCGAGCGCGACCGTCGGCCCGACGATCGGTCCGGCGGCCGCGATCGACGCGTAGTGGTGACCGAACAAGACAAACGGCCGGGCGGGGACGAAGTCGACGCCGTCGTTCTTCTCGACGGCCGGCGTCGTTCGGCTCGGGTCGACCCCGAGCCAACGGGCGACGCGGCGACCGTACAGCACGTAGCCGAGCACCAGCGCGACGAGCGCGAAGATCATCGGGAGCGCGACGTTCACGACGCCGACGCTAGTCGCATTCACCGGCGCTACACAACACGGGACGGCGCGCGTTGGCGGGGCGCGTCACGGACGACCGGGAGGAAGTGCGGACCGCTTCACCCCTCGGCGCCGGCGAGCAGTTGTACGTACGGAGCGATCGGGAGCGAAGGTCGAAGCACCCCGCGTTTCACGCCGACCATCGAGCGGGTCATGGCGTCGCGGATCGGGGGGAGCTTGGCGGCGAGGGGCATCGCGAAGTCGCGCAGGGGGGCGATCCAGTCGTAGCTCGACTGGAACAACGGCGTGAGCCAGCGCGACGCGAGCTGGTAGTAGGCGAGGTGCGCGCGGCGGCGTTTGGCGTAGCGCCACAGGCGCGCTTCGAGGGTGCCCTCCTCGGCGAGGATCACGGCGAGGGTGAGGGCGTCGACGAGGGCGAGGTTCGTGCCCTGGCCGAGCTGCGGGCTCGTGGCGTGGGCGGCGTCGCCGATGAACACGACGCCCTCGGTGTGCCACGGGAACATGACGACGTCGTGGTAACGCGAGAAGAGGAGGTCGTCGGGGCCGTGGATCTGGTCGAGGATGAACGCGCAGCGCGGGTCCTCGGACAGCAGGTGCTCGCGCCAGCCTTCGTAGCCGGAGCGCCACGCGTCGACGCCGTCGCACGGCACACTCCAGAACACACTCACGACGTGTCCGCCGCCGCCGGGTGAGAGGCCGCTGGGGAGGAAGCCGAGGAGCTGGCGCGTGCCGCGGACCACTTGGAAGAGCGTGCGGCCGTAGGTCTCGTTCGGATCGTCCGCGACGAACCACAGCGCGCCCCACGGGTACTCGCGGACGCGCGGGCCGATGAGGTGGTGGAGGTTGGAGCGTGCGCCGTTGGCGGCGACGACGAGGTCGTGTGCGGCGACGTCGGCGCCGTCGGCGACGAGCACGGTTTTGTCACCTTCGCGACGCGCGGTCTCGATGGTGCAACCTGTCTTGACGTCGATCCCTTCGCGTCGAATCGCGCCGTAGAGGATCTCGAAGAGCGAGCCGCGGTGCATGCCGAGCCCGAACAAGCCGGGGGCGACGTCTTTGTAGTGCAGGTCGAGCAGCACGTCGGTGCGGCCCTTCATGCAGAGCAGGTGATCGATCGGCGCGCCGCGCTCGATGGCGGCGTCGTACAGGCCGAGCCGATCCAGGACGACGAGCCCGGTCGGCTGCACGACGATCCCCGCGCCGACCGCAGCGGGTTCCTCGACCGCCTCGTAGACGGTGACGTCGTGCCCGGCGCGCGCGAGGAAGAGCGCGGCGGCCCCGCCCGCGAATCCACACCCCACGATCCCGACGTCCATCGAAGCCGGGAGTTCAGCACTTTTTCACGCTGGCGGCGATCCGCTTCGGTGCTCAGGGGGCGCAGGCGGGGCCGCCAGGCCCGTCGACGCAGCGTTCGCCGGCACAACACAGGTCGCCCCAGCCCACCCGCTGGCATGCGGCGCCGGGGCCTCTGCACACTTCGATGCGTCTGCGTTCGGAGGCGGTGCGGCCGGCCGCGTCCTCCACGAGCAACACGACCTCCTTCGAGCCCGGGCTGGCGTAGGCGTGGGTCACGGTGTCCCCGCTCGCGCTGGTCCCGTCACCGAGGTCCCACTCGGTGCGGACGATCGCGCCGTTGTCGCTGCTCGCGACGGCGCGGAGCGTGACGGCTTCGTCGGGGACCAGCTCCTCGATGTCGGTCGGGGAGATGGTGACGGTCGGCGGAGGGAGCGCGCCGAGGTCGTACTTGCAGTAGCCCTCGTCTTCGTCGCACACCCACAGCTTCGGGCAGTCGCCGCAAGGTAGCTTGCATCGGCCTGCGGAGCCGCCCGGGTCGCAGTGCCAGCCGTCGACGCAGTCGTCGGGGTCGGTGCGCGGCTCGGTCTCGACGCACCCGGAGATCAGGCTGTCGACGCGGCAGAGGCACAGGCTCCCGCCGCACGTCCCCGCGTGGCAGAGCTCGCTGTCGCAGTCGCCGTCGTTGGTGCAGGCGTCGCCGTCGTTGGGCCCGGCGGACAGATCGCAGCCGGCGAGGAGGAACACGAACAGCACGGCGCGGCGCACCGCTTCAGCTTAGCGGGGCGCGGTGTTCCGCCGCGAGGGCGTCTCGTCGTTCTCGGGTTGGGGCGCTCAGGGGGCCGGCGGGATGGTCTCTTGGAGGTCATCCGTGCACGCGTAGCGCTCGTCGAAGTGGGCCTGGTCGAAGTCGGGGTCGAGGCCCTGCTCGGGGAGGACGAGCGCGTTGCCGTTGATCGAGATCTCCCCGGCGATCGTGTTCGTCTCGCCCGGTGCGCCGACCCACGAGCCGTTGAAGGCGCGCAGGTTGGCGCCGTCGATCTGCACGTTGAACGTCTTGCCCTCGTAGAGGATCGTGATCGGCGCCGGGCCCATCACCACGTTCGACATGCGCGCGATGCGCGTGGGGACGTCGTAGCCGTTGTCTCCGTTGCGCCCGGTGATAGGCTCCACGATCGCGGACATCGTGCCGGAGTGGATCGTGATGCCGCGGTTGGGTGCGTCGTCGCCGGGGTTGATGTCGTAGGCCTCGAAGCCGTCGAACACCAGCGCGTCGTGCTCCACGACGACCGAGCTGTGAGAGTTGGGCACGATCGAGTCGAAGTCGAAGAACAGGATGCTGATCTCCTCGCGGATCCCGCGCACGGTGCGTCGCCCGGTGTGCACGAAGCGTCCGCCCGGCTGGCTGACGTAACCGAGGCAGTCCTCCTCCTCGTCCATGTCGCCGGGCGCGCAGTCTGTGAGCTCCCACTCCATGAGGCCCATCTGGCCCGGGTTACCTTCGACGCGGTCGGGGTCCATCATCACGCCGAGTTTGCTGTAGCCGCAGTCGCTGTCGCTGTTCACGATGCCCGTCGCGGAGCCGAGCGCGGAGATGAGCAAACGCGCGGCGCCCTCGCCGAGCGGCTTCATCATGTTGCAGTCGGACTCCTTGTCGGGGAGCTGCAGGTTTGGCTCACACGTGTACGACGCGAGGAACTGCGCCGCGTCGAATGCGGGGTCGAGGCCCTCGCCGGCGCGGATCGGGATGTCGATCGTCTCGCCGTCGACGACGATCTGCCCGTCGATCCAGTTCTCCACGTCGTCGCGCGTTCCGTTGACCGCGTCGATGCGCGAGGTCGACACGCCGATGTCGAAGCGCCGCCCCTCGGAGGTGATCTGCATCTGGGCGTTCGACCACGCCATGTTCTCGAACTTCACCACCGGCGTGGGGATCGAGCAGGCGCCGGTGACCGTGTCGATCGCGAGGCGCGGTCGCAACGTTCCACTCAAGCGACCGCCGTACACCAGCAGCGCGTTGTCGCCGGGCTCCGTCCACACGCGGAAGTCCGAGAACTCGATGTCGAGTGAGATCTCCGCCGGGTCGCGCGAAGTGGGGACGATCGGCTCGACGGGATCGCCGGAGACGTAGCCGCGGATCGTCTTCGTTCCGGTCACACGAATCGTGCCCTCCACGAGCGTCTTCTTGCCGTTGCAGTCCTCGTCGGCGACGTACGCCGCCGGCAGCGTGAGCTCACAAGGTTCCGCGATCGTGAGGACCGCCATCCCGCCCGGGTCGCCGAGCGTCCCGGTGATCTCGGGGTTCAGCATCACCGCGTCGCTCGAGAAACCACACGTCGTGTCGGACTCCATGAGGTTGGTGATCTGCCCGAGCGTCATCGCCGTGAGCTGCGACGCACCCTGCGCGAGCGGCCGGACGAAGTGGCACTCGAACGGGTACTGCATGTCGACCGTCCCGCACATCCACTTCGAGTTGAACGTCGCGGGGTCGTAGTCTGGGTCGAGGCCGTCGTCGGAGGGGCTCGTCGGGAGCGAGTACATCTCGCCGTCGAGCGCGATCGTGCCGTCGAGGACGTTCTCGTCGGACTCCCACTTCCCGTTCACCGCGAGGATGTCGGAGCTCTCGATCGTGGCCTCGAAGCGGCCCTGCTCCGACTTCACGATCACCGGCGTGGCCTCGAGGTAGCGCACCTCCGACATGCGCGCGATCGGCGTCTCGAACCCGCACGCGGTGAGCGCGGTGTCCATCGCGGTGCGCGGCCGAACCTTCGCGGACATCGCGCCGGACTTCTGCGTCAGGCCGGTGCCGGCCTCCTCCACGACGAAGTCGTGAAACTCGATGCGCTCGAACGAGAAGTCGACGGGGTGGTCGTCCATCGGCACGACCGGCTGCTCGAGGTTGCCGGTCAGGCGCCCGTGCATCGTCTTCTCCGCGGTGACGACGATCTTGCCGCCGACCACCGTCGAGTCGCCGGAGCAGCTCGACTTCAGCACCGTCCCCGGCGGGAACTCGATCGCGCAGTTGTCGACGCGGAACTTCGCGACGCCGAGCTCACCGACCGAGCCCTCGACGATCTGGATCGCCGACAGCACGGGCTCGGAGGAGAAGCCGCAGTCGGTGTTCTTCTCGGTGATGTAGTTGATGGCGCCCATGTTGCGGATCGTCAGGCGCGAGGCGCCCTGCGCGAGCACGGGGCCGAGGTCGCCGCACTCGTGGGAGACCGGCAACGCGAGGTCGTCTTCACACGCGTAGCCCTCGAGGAACGCCGAAGCGTTGTACTCGGGGTCGAGGCCGTCGCCGTCGTTGCCGACGTCTTCTTCGGAGCCCCACACCGTGATGCGCCCGGAGAGGAAGTTCTCCTTGTCGCCGTGCACGCCGTTGACCGCGTAGATGTTGGACGACGGCACGGGCACCTCGAACGAGCGCCCCTCGGCGACGACGTGGACGAGCGCCTTGTCGTACTTCACTTCGGAGATCTCGATGTGGGGGGTCGGGATCATGCAGATGCCCTGCGACGCGCTCGCGGCGAGGCGGGGTTTCGCGATCGCGGAGATCGATCCGAGCTTCCAGGTGAGTTTGTTCTCGCCGGCGGAGTCCTCCACCGCGAACTCGTCGAACTGCACCTTGTCGAGCGCGACGGTCACGGCGTCCGGCCCGAGCGGGACAACCGGCTGCTCGACGTCGCCGGTGACGGTGCCGCAGATCGTCCGCGTCGCGTCGACGACCACGCGCCCGGTCATCAGCGTCGCCGTCTGGTTGCAGCTGTAGCTGACGTCGCCCGCCGTCCCGAGGTCGAGGTCACACGCTGCGATCTTCCACGTCGCGCAACCCTGCTTGCCGGGCTCCGCGTCGACCGTGAAGTTGGGCTTCACGTCGGCCGCCTCGAACCCACACGTCGTGTCGTCGTTGATCAGCTGCACGACGGCGCCCACGTTCCGCATCGTCAGCCGCGCCACACCGTTGCCCACCTGACCGGGGGCACACTTTTCGAGACACGCTGAGCAGCTCAGGGCGAGGGCGGCGGTGATCCAAGGGGTGGCGCGCATGTCCCGAAGGGACTGCGACGTTCGTGCCAGCGCCTAGGTCGCCCGATGCCGTCGCGTCACGGCGCTTCCGACCGCGAGTCGAGGGGATTGATCCTCGACCCACGGGTCCGGGTGTGGCGGGCGCTCCTCACGTCTTGATTCGAGGCGCGGCGCTACACCCACCCTCCTTTCCGTCGATGGGACCACCTAGGTGGCGAAGAACCTCACCCACGGCTTGGTCGTCTACGGTCTCCTCGGCGTCGGCGCCGCCGGGGTGGCGTGGGCCGGGCTGTACGCGTCGACCCCGGTCGCCGACGCCGAGGCCCCCGCGTCGTGGCCCGACGTCCCCCTCGCGCTCGACGCGGACGATCCGACCCTCGTGCTCTTCCTCCACCCCGGCTGCGCCTGCTCGCGCGCCACCCTGCGCGAGCTGGAGCGCGCGTACGCGCGCGTGGGCGACGCGTTCCCCACGCGGTTCGTGGTCGCCCCCGTCGACGGAGCCGGCGGCGAGCTCGTCGCGATGGCCGAGAAGCTCGCCGCGTCGCCGCGGGTCGAGCTGGTCCACGACGTGGGGGGCGTCCTCGCCGACGTGTTCTCCGCCGAGGCGTCCGGCGCCGCGTTCGTCTACGACGCACGTGGCACACTGCGCTTTCACGGCGGCTTGACCGCAGCCCGCGCCCACGAGGGACCGAACCACGGCGCCGACGCCGTCGTCGCGCTGATGCGTGGGCACGACGGAGCCGATGCCCGCACACCCATCTTCGGGTGCCTCCTGAGGAGCGCGAAGTGACGCAGGAGCTCGTCGCCCGGTCCGAGGCCGTCTTCGAAGCGAATCGGGCCGAAATCGTCCGACGCACGAACCGTGTCTTCGCGCTCCTCTTCGTGTTGCAGTGGGTGGCCGGCGTCATCGCCGCGGTGACCGTCTCACCCCGGACGTGGTCGGGCCCGGTCCCCGGCGTCCACCCCCACCTGCTCCTCGCTGTCGTCGGAGGCGCTGCGATCGCCGCCGCGCCGCTCTACGCGATTCGCTACCGCGGCACGGACCCGTCGACGCCGCACGTCGTCGCGTTCGCTCAGGCCCTGTGTTCGGCGCTCCTCATTCACCTGTCGGGCGGGCGGATCGAGGTTCACTTCCACATCTTCGGGTCGCTCGCGTTCCTCGCGTTCTATCGAGACTGGCGCGTGCTCGTGACGGCGTCCGTCGTCGTCGCGGTCGACCACTGCCTGCGCGGGATCTACTTCCCGGCGTCGGTGTTCGGCGTCCTCACCGCGAGTGAGTGGCGATGGTTGGAGCACGCCGCTTGGGTCGTCTTCGAAGACATCTTCCTCGTCTACTCGTGCGTGCAGTCCGTCCGCGAGATGCGTGCCGCTGCGGATCGCGAGGCTCGCCTCGAGCTCGCGCACACCGACGTCGAGCGGCAGGTCCGCAAGCGCACGGCGGAGCTCGAAGCGGCCCGGCGCCACGCCGACGCGGCCAACGCGGCGAAGAGCATCTTCCTCGCCAACATGAGCCACGAGATTCGCACGCCTATGAACGGCGTGATCGGGATGGTCGAGCTGCTCGGCGACACGGACCTCGACGCGAATCAGCGGCAACAGGTCGACACGATTCGTTCCTCCGGCGAAGTGCTCCTCGCCCTGATCAACGACATCCTCGACTTCTCGAAGATCGAAGCCGGGAAGATCGAATTCGAAGTGCGCACCCTCTCGGTCCCCAACACCGTCCAGCGCGCGGTCGGCCTGTTCCGGCACCTGGCGGAAGACCGAGGCCTCACCGTCGAGACCCACGTCGACGCCGACGTCCCCTCGCACGTGGCGGGTGACTCGACGCGACTGGAACAGATCCTCACGAACCTCTGCTCCAACGCCCTGAAGTTCACAGAGCGTGGCGGCGTCACGATCAACGTTCGACGCGCGCACCCCACCGGCGAAGCCACTCTCCTTCGCTTCGAGGTTACCGACACGGGGATCGGGATCGCGCCCGAAGCTCGCGACCGACTCTTCAAGCCGTTCAGCCAGGCGGACGAGTCGACGACCCGCAAGTACGGCGGCACCGGGTTGGGGCTCGCCATCTGCAAACGCCTCGTCGAAGGGATGGGCGGCGAGATCGGCGTCGAGTCCGAGCTGGGGGTCGGCACGACGTTCTGGTTCACCGCGCGCCTCGACGTCGCGGAAGCACCCGCGGTCCGCTCCGCGGCACCGGACGCCAGCGCGGCCCCCGCCGGTCAACGCGGTCGCCTCCTGCTCGCGGAGGACAACGCGGTCAACCGTCTCGTGGCCTCGCGGATGCTCGAGCGGCTCGGCTACGAGGTCGACATGGTCGTCAACGGACTCGAGGCCGTACGGGCGATGGAGGCCGGCGACTACGCGGCGGTGTTGATGGACTGCCAGATGCCCGTCCTCGACGGGTTCGAAGCGACCGCCCGGATTCGTGCGCTGGACGGGCCGCGCCGCTCCGTTCACATCATCGCGCTCACCGCCAACGCGATGGTGGGGGATCGCGAGCGCTGCCTCGACGCGGGGATGGACGCGTACCTCACCAAGCCCCTTCGGCTGGCGGAGTTGGAGGCTACGCTCGCGCGGATTCCGGTTCGGGAGGGCGTCAGGGCCTGAAGCGGCCGCGATAGGCTCAGGGGCAGTTGGTCGCGTCGCTCGCGACGCCCGGGTGGCCGGTGTCGCCGCCGGTGCCGAAGCCGCCGACCGAGTTGGCCCAGTTCGCCTGCACCGCGTTGTCCATGTACGGGAACTTGAGGCACATCGCGACGCCCTGGCCGGCGCCCGGCCAGCCACTCGACCACGCGACGGTGTCGAGCTCGGTGCCCATGTACCGCAGCGTGATGTTGTCGCCGCCGTTCGCGAGCTGGAGGTTGCCCGCGCCGTCGTAGTCGGCGATCGCGGTGACACCGCCGTTGTTCGCCGGGTTGCTCAGACGGGCGATGACCACGTGCTCGCCGGGCATGATCTCGACGCCCGGCGCCGCGATCGTCTCCATGCCGTTGTTGTCCGCGACCTGCATGCCGTCGATCAGGATCGAGTCCGTCGACGCGTTGTAGACCTCGAACCACTCGCGCATGAACTCGTCGCTGCCCGACGGGTTGCGGTGCACCTCGGTGATGATCAGGTCACCCGCCATCGGCGGACGCGACGTCGACTGCAGGACCTCGAACGGGATCGTCTCCGAGTCCGAGCCGGTGTCGATCGTGACGCTGCCCATCCCGGTCATCGCGCCGGCCGTCAGCACGAACGTCACCGTGCGCTGATCCTGCGGCACCACCACGGCGGGGACCGTCGCGAGCGCCGCGGGTGTCACCGTGACGGTGAGCGCCGTTCCGCCGACCGCACCGGGGAGGTCGATCGTGACCATACCCATCGCGGTGCCGTTCACCGGGATGTCCGTGGCGTCGAGCGTGGCGTCCTCGATCGAGCGCGGCGCGGCGTCGTCGTAGACGATCACGGTGCCGGTCGCGGTCTGCGTCGTCATGCCGTCGTCGTAGGAGGCCGTGACCGTGAACGGCGAGCCGACGCTCGACGTCGCGGTGACCTCGACGTCCGCCGATGACTCACCGACGTCGAACGTGACCGCCTTCGGCACCGTGATACCGCCGCTGGCGGAGAGGCCGACCTGGATCTGCGCGATCGCGGGGCGCGAAAGCTCCACCGCAAAACCGCTGCCCGGGACGCCCGTCTCACCGACGCGCGCGTACGTGAGGGCCGGGACGAAGCCACGCAGACCCGGCGGGAGGCCGATGTCGTTCTCGTTGCGCGGCTCGATCTTCGAGTTGCCGTTGCCGAGGCGGAGGATGCCCTGGATGAACGTGATCTGGTCGCCGACCTGCGGGAGCGGCTCGACGCGGTAGAAGTGATCGTTCACGCGCAGCGCGCCGTCGACGACGAACTCGAAGGTCGGCGCCGAGTCACCCGGGCCGGGCGCCGGCTCGACCTCGGTCACCGTCACGGTGCCGACGCGGACGAACACCGCCTCCAACGCCTCGGCGCGCGTGCCGCCGGTCCCACCCTCGGCGGGCGTGATCGCGATCGGGTCGGGCATCGGGTTGTCCGACGAGAGGATCGTGAACGTCGGGCTGTCGAGCTGCTTCTGGCCGAAGAAGTCGTTGATGTCGCCGTCGACCGTGACGCGGTCGCCGACCGCTGGCGGCATGGTGCTGCCCGCGAAGACGAAGATGCCCGAGTAGTTCTCCTGGAGCGTCGCGTCGTAGCCGTCGTCGCCTTCGAGGCGCTGCAGGTACGCGCCGGTGTCGGAGACGCCGGTGACGAACATGTTCACGAGCCGCACGCGGCCGGACTCGATGTTGCTCTGCTTGATGTCGTAGACCGAAGCGCTGCACGCGGCGCCGCCGAGGTTCGGCTCGTCGGGGCACGCGTCGCAGACGTCGCCGATCATGTCGTTGTCGCGGTCGGCCTGGTCCGCGTTGGGCTGGCCGGGGCAGTTGTCCGTCGCGTTCGGGGTGCCGTCACCGTCGAGGTCGTTCGGGTCGGGCGGCGTGCAGTTCGTGGTGTCCGCGTTGAGCGGGCAGACGTCGCACGCGTCGCCGACCATGTCGTCGTCGGCGTCGGGCTGCATCATCCCGTCGAGCGGGCGCGGCGCGTTGAAGACGTTCGGGCAGTTGTCCATCGCGTCGACGACGCCGTCGCCGTCCGCGTCGCCCTCCATGCCCATGCCCATGAACTCACCCGTGCGGAACGGGATGCACGTGGGCTCCTGCGGCGGCTCGTTGCAGAAGAAGATGTCGTACGTGTAGTCGGGCAGCGACGAGCGGATCTGGTTGATCGTGCTCCCGGTCTCGCGCTCGACGCAGGCGCGTTTGTTCACGCCGCAGACGTCGAGCATCTCGCAGCCGGTCGCGCCGCCGGGGAGGGCGGAGACGATCTCGGCGTCGCCGTACAGCACCGAGCCGCTGCGCAGCACGAGGACGATGTCCTCCGGGTCCGCGTCGAGGATCGCGCGGTAGCCGCCGTTCGTCGCGCCGTTGAAGATCGTGATGTCGGCTTCGCGGCCGGCGGCGAGGGTGCCGAGGCGCATGGCGCTACCCATCGAGGCGGCGGCGTTGCTCGTGACCATCGCGACGAGCTCGCGCTCGTTGAACGCGCTGCCGAGGTTCTCGCGGTTGAACTGCTCCGCGCAGCGAAGCTCGCGGAGGAGGTTGATCGAGCCGGTCTGCGTCCAGTCGGTGCCGAGCGCGATGTTCACGCCGGAGCGCTTCGCGAGGACGACCTGGGCGGTGTGGCCGTACAGCGAGATGTTTGAGCGCGGCGACCAGATCAGCGAGGAGCCCTCCGCGGCCATCGCGGCGTAGTCGGTGGCGATCAGGCCGATGCCGTGGATGACGGCGGTCTTGCTGTCGAGGACGTCGGAGCCGGTCGAGTCGATGCCCGAGAGGCAGAGGAACTCGTTGCGGGCGGTGACGTCGATGCCCTCCGCGATGTGCGGTGCGTAGGCGATGTTCTCCGCGTAGTCGGCCGGCGTGTCGAGGCTCGAGTAGTCGCAGCCCGTGTCGCGCCGCGTGCCGCTCGAGTCGGCGAGCGGGAAGGTCTGGTATTCGACGGACTGCTGGTTGAGGCCCTCCTGCTGGGCGCCGTTCCTGTCGAGGTTGCGGATGAGGCCGTTGGCGCCGCCGCTGCCGTTGATGGAGGTCGCGCCGCCGAAGAGGTGCCGCAGCTCGCCCCACAGGACGCCGTCGTTGCCGCCGCGGTTACCGACGGACGGGATCTCTTCCTTGTTGTCCTGACCGCGCCGCCACTGGTGGCGGTGGTCGTAGCGCTCCTCGGGGTTGGTCGGGGGCGTAGGCGGTGTCTCGGTGAACGTGATGTGGTCGTGTGCGTTCACGAGCGCCGGGCTGATGACGCCGTCGGCGCACTCGAGCACCGCGGCGTTGGCGAACTCGGCGTCGCCGGAGCAGTCACACGCGGCGCACTTCACGGTGCCGTTCGCGCCGACGAGGACGTGGCCGTTCTCGAGGAAGCCCTCCGCGCCGATGACGTCGCCGCGGATGAGGAGCGCGCCGTTCGTGCCGGGGGTGTGCGCGCAGGTGCCGTTGGCGGGCGGAGTGAGCGCGGGGTTGTTGCAGCCGACGACGATGTCGCCGCCGTCCCGAGGTCCGCCGTCGCGGGTGCTGCCGGGCCCGCCGTCGCGGGTGCCCATGTCGTCGCCGTTACCGTCGTCGTCGCCGGAGCAGGCGGAGAGTGCGAGTGCGAGCGAGATCGAAGTGAGGAGAAGCGCGTTGCTCGTCTTCATGTTTGGCGCGCAAGGTGGAGGAGAAGGCACGCACCACGCAAGCCGAGAACGGCGGGGGCTACGTCACGTGTCTGTGACGCGTCATGTCATGGTTTTGCCGGGGCGAAGTTCTTGGTCTTCTTCGGCACGACCTCGGTCAGCGCCTTGATCAGGATGGGCCAGACCACGGTGGCGTCCACGGGCACCTCGGCGTAGCGGCCGCCCTCGGCCACGGGGACGAACTTCCCCCAGCTCATGCCCTCGCTGTAGCTGCAGCCCGAGAGGCCGCCCCAGTTCTCCGGCTCGGGGCAGATCCGGACGCCGTAGCGGAAGCGCTGGGTGTGGCCGCCCTCGTCGCCGAGGCGGTGGTGCATGATCTCCAGGTACGGGCCGATCTGCTGGGCCCAGTTGCGGGGGACGCCGCCGCCGATGGTGAAGATGCCGAGGTGGTCGCGGTCCTTCACGGCGTCCGCGTAGAAGCCGAGGTCCTGGAAGGGATCGAACGCGAGCGGCTCGCGGCCTTTCCGTTTGCGGGCGAGGTTGTGGACCATGACGTCGAGGCCGAGCTCGGAGTCGGTGAACGCCGGGATGATCACCGGGACGTCGTTTTCGTAGGCGCTCTTCAGGATGCCGCGCTGGTTCTCGAAGCGCTCGGAGAGCTCGCGGCCGAGGATCTTGCAGATGTCCTTGCTGCCGAGCGGGACGCCGCCTTCGACCTTGTCGAGGATGCTGCGGACGAGGAGCTCCAGCTCGTCGAGGTTCCGTTCGAGCTCGAGGGTGTCGTAGACGCGGTCGTAGCCCTTGTTGAAGAGCTCGACGTCGTTCATCCCGGACTCGTACTTGAAGTGGTCCATCCCGCTGCCCTCGATCATGCCGTGGGCTTGGAGCGCGCCGGTGGAGATGATCATGTCGATGTAGCCGCGCTCGATCATCTCGCAGAGCACGAGGCCCATCTTGGCGACGGTCATCGCGCCGGCGAGCGTGCAGACGACGAAGCAGTCCGGGTCGTTGGCCATTGCCTCCATGACGTCGAGCGCGTCCCCGACGCGGCGCGCGCCGAACGACGCGTTCTGATAGGCGCGCAGCATCTCGGAGAAGCTGTTGATCTCGTTGATGTCGATGGCGCGGACGGGCTTCAGACCGTCCTGGTGGCCGTCGTGGTAGGTCTGCGTGTCGCGGATCTTTGCCATCTCGATGGCCTTGTTCCAACCGACACGGCGGCGAGTCAACAGCCGGCGCCCGTTTGAGGGTCCGAACGACGCGCCCGCCTGTGGTACCGAGCAGGGCGTGAACCTCTTCGACGCGGATCCTGTGCGCGCGGGCGAGCGCTTCGAAACGCTGCTGTCCCGCCGCAACGTCGTCATCGAGCGGATCGTCAGCGCCGCGTACGAGGACGGCGAGGTGTACACGCAGCCGCAGGACGAGTGGGTCGTGCTCTTGCGCGGCGAGGCGACGCTCCAGATGGAGGATGCGTCGCAGGACGCGAACCCGGAGCGCGTGTCGTCGCGCGGCGATGCCGATCCGGGTTCGGCGCGTCACGCCGATGGCGACGGGGCGAGTGTTGCGCGCCCGGTGCTCAGCGCGGATTCGATCGCGCTCCGCAGCGGCGACGCCGTCTACATCCCCGCGCGTCGCCGGCACCGCGTCACGAAGTGCTCCGGCGACGCGATTTGGCTCGCGGTTCACATCCACGCGACGCGGCCGCCCGCGTCGTGTTCGATCGAGGACGCGACGCCGGAGCGGATCGCGGCGATGTGCGCCGAAGTCCCAGAGCTGTCGGCGACGACGGCCGAGACGATCGCGTCGCGCGTGGGGTTGCGGAGGGCGTTGATGCAGGTCGCGGTGATCGACGGCGAGGACGCGGGTTTCAAGGTCGGCTACGCCGACACGCCCGAACGTTTCTACTCGTGGATCGGCGGCGTGCGCCCCGCGTTCCGACGGCGCGGCGTGGCGCTGCGGCTGTTGGAATCGCAGCACGCGTGGTGCGCGGCGGAGGGCTTCGAGACGATCGAGGTGAAGACGTACAACCGCTTCCGCGGGATGCTGATGATGCTGATGCGCGCGGGGTACGAGGTGTTCGCGGTGCAGGCGAACGGGGCGATCGTGTTGCGGCGATCGCTCACGGCTGAACTTGTACCCGGAACACCGTGACCCCCTCGGGGCGCGCGCCGCTCCGAAGCTGCTCGGCCAACGTGTCCGGGTCGGCGTCGAACGCCGCCACGACCTCCAGCTCGGCGCCGAGCTCCTCGTCGATCACGACGTCGAACGGGAGGCGGCGGTTGAGCGCGCCCGACTCGAGCTCGGCCGGTGCTCCGGACGCTCGCTCTGGGTAGAACCAGTGCACCTGGTCTCCGTCCCAGCCGAGCACCGTCAACGTGCGGTGGTCGCCGGGGTTGCCGTAGCGAAATCCGAGGCGCTCGCCGCGTCGGATCGTGTCGCCTTCGCGCAGGTCGCGTCGGGCGCCGGAGGTCGAAGTCGCGATCAGCGCGACGCTCGCCACGCCCAGCTCCTGCGCTTCGCCCTTCGCGCGGTAACCGGCGTCCTCCGCCGGCCGCATCACGATCAGGATCGCCGCCGCCGCCGCGAGCCCCGCGACGCCGAGCCACAGACGCCGTCGCCGGAGCGGGACCACGTTCGTTTGCGACAGGGCCGCGTGCACTTCGCGACACTCCGCACAGCGCGCGAGGTGGTGGAGCTCCGCCGCGGTCAGCGCTTCGCCGGCGTCGGCGATCGAGGCGAGACGTGCGTCGTCGAGGTGTTGGCCTCCGGCGTCTTCCACGAGGTCCTCGTGGTGCTCGCGCAGCCAGTCGTCGGCGCGGCGTTCGAAGTCACTCATGTCCGCTCCGCAGCGCGGCGAGTTTCTTGCCGAGCTTCGCCAGCAGCCGGCGCTTCTTCATGCGCACCCCCGCGGCGCTGATGCCGAGCGAGCGACCGATGAGCTCCGCCGTCGCGTCCTGCTCGTAGAACATGTGGAGCAGGAAGCGGTCGTCGTCGCCGAGCGCCTCCACGACCTCGCGCACCCGCGCTGCCTCCGAACGTCGCGCCGCTTCGTTCAGCGGTGAAGGCGCTGGGTCCTCGAGCGACGTGGGTACCTCGGCGGTCGGTATTCGGGTGTCGCGGAGCTTGCGCGCGCGGCGGAAGAAGAAGCGGGTCGCGATCGCGTAGGTGAAGGTCGTGAGGAGGCTCCGCCCCGCGTACGAGCGCAGCACGCGGTAGTCGTGCTCCCCGAGCATCACCCACAGCTCCTGCACGAGGTCGTCGCGACGATCGTCCGTGAGCGCGAACCGGCGCGCGGCGGCGTTCGCGCGCTCCTGCACCACCGGCGTCAGGCGCGCTACGAGCGCGTCGTGCGCGCCGTCTTCGCGCGCCAGCACTCGCGCCACGAGCGCTTCGTCTTCGCGGTACTTCGACGACATCCCGAACCGACGGCGTGGGGCCGCTTCCCACTGCGACCCGGGGAGCGTCAAGGTCCACGGCGCCCTCACTCCTCTTCGATCCGGTAGTCGAGGCGCGCGCGGACGAAGTCCACGGTGAGCGACGGGATCTCGGTCGCGTCGCCCGTCGCGCTCGAAGTGCGGACCCAGACCAGCGATCGACCGCGCCGGTCGACGAAGCGCGAGAGGTCTTCGCCGGGCACCGTCGCGGTGACGTGGTCGAGCGCGTCCTCGTCCGCGGTGTTCGCCGCGACGCGCACTTACTCGCGGGCGTGCAGATCGTGGAGCCACAGCTCGACGCCTTCGCGTCCGTCGACGCCGACGCCCCCCGCGCCGGCTTCGAAGTGCAGCGCCTCGACGTCCACGTCGTCCAGCGCGCGGCGCTCCGTCGCGCGGGCCACCTCCACGTTCAGCAACACCCCGGCCGCCGAGATCGCGCCGCGGCCCCAGACGTTCGCGCCGTACTCGTCGTACGCGACGATGGTCTTCGCGACGGGGTCGTAGCCGAGCGCGCGCGTCGTGCCGCGGACGGGGACGCCGACGTGGCGCCACGTCGCGCCGAAGCGCCAGGCGTCGGTGAGGTCGGCGCCGGTCGCGCTCACGCCGCTCGCCAGCAGGACTTCGCCGGCGTCGGGGTCGAAGGTGATGGCGCTGTCGTAACGTGCGGTCGGGCCGGTCGACGCGGCGGCCGTCCACGTGTTGCCGTCCCAGATCCAGGTGTCGTCGAGGATCGCGGTCGCGGTGGAGCGCCCGCCGAACAGGACGACGCGATCGCGGCGCGGGTCACTCGCCATCGCGTGGTCGTAGCGCGCGGAGGGCCCCGACGGGTGTTGGGTCCACGCGCCGTCCCACGTCCACGTGTCGTCGAGCGAGACGCCGAGGCGATCCCTTCCGCCGAAGAGCAGCACGCTGTCCGTCGCGGGGTCGTACGCGAGCGCGTGGTCGGTGCGGTCCGCGGGGCCGGGGCCGACGTGTTCGATCCAGCCGCCGGTCGTCGACGTGAACGTGCGTCCCTCGACGAAGACCACGATCGTCTCGCGGCCTTGGTGGTAGGCGGCGACGGGGGCGTCCTCGATCGCGTCGTCCGGTCCGGGGCGCGAGAGTACGAAGGACCGCGCGCCGAACGTCCATCGGTCGAAGCGTCGCCCCGGGTGGCCGTACAGCCGAGACACCGAGAGCAGCGACAGGCGCGGCGGGTTCGTCTCGGACACCATCGCGACGCCGTCGGGGTAGGTGTAGCGCGCGACGATTTCGGGCTCCGCTTCGTACCAGTAGTTGCCGCGGATGCGATGCAGCTCGCGGGAGGCGGTGCCGGATAGGTCCATGCCGCCGTAGACGAGGAGCTCACCTTCGTCGACGTCGTACACGAGCGAGGCGTGTTCGCGGTGTCGGTCGCTGGAGCGGTACGTCCACGTCCCGTTCGTACGGTCGAGGTCGTAGAGTGTTCCGCGGTCGAGCAGCACGACCTGGGCGGACGCCGCGTCGTAGGCGATGGCCTCCGGGTTCACTTCGGGGAGGCCGGAGATCGCGGCGGCGGAGAGCTGCGTGAAGGCGACGCCGTCCCAGCTCCAGACGTCGCGCAGCGGGCCGACCACGTCGGTCCCTCCGAAGAGGATCATGCGGTTGCTCACCGGGTCGTGCACGAACGCCGAGCGCATCCGTGGGGACGGCCACGGCGTGGTCGGTGGGATCTGTTGCCAGCCGTTGGCGCCGAGCATCCACAGCTCGTCGGTGCGGTTCGGTCCGAACGCGAGGATGGCGTCGGTGTTCGGATCGTACGCGAGCGCGGCGAGCTGCACGTTGGGGGGCGGCGTGCCGGCGCCGGCGAGCGGCTGCCAGGCGTCGCCCTCCCAAGTCCACACCTGCCCGAACTGAATCGCGACGACGCGCTCCAGACCCGCGTGGTAGATGACGCGGCCGTCGTGGCCCGAGTTGGGGAGGGTCGCGCCGGTGTCGATCCAGCGGCGGCTGTCCCAGATCCAAGTCTCCTGGCGGGGCCCGAGCGCGTCGACGGGGATGTTCGTGACGAGCGCGACCGCCCGGCCGCGCGCGACGTCGTACGCGATGGAGCTCGATCCCGAGGCGGGCTGTTCGACGACCACGGTGAGCGGCGACCAGCGGGTCCCATCGAACGCCCACGCGTCGGTGCGCGGCGCGAGGGACGTGCGGTCGTGGGAGCCGCCGGTGAGGATCAGGCGACGAGAGAGCGGATCGTAGGCGAGTGCTGCGCCGACGCGATCGATCGGCCGGTCCCCCGTGACGGGGATCGGCGTCCACGACCACTCGCCGAGGGTGTACAGCTCCACGTGCCCGTCGCTGTTGCCGGCCGCGACGACCTGGCCGCGGGCTTCGTCGTAGGCGACGGTCGGTCGATCCAGTCCGAACTCCCGAAGTCCGCAGGGGCAGCCGGGGAACCAATCGACGGGGCCCCAGGCGCCGGTCGTTCGGTGGAAGACGGCGGTGTAGCCGGAGCGCCGGAGGACGACGACGCGATCGCGGGCTTCGTCGTAGACCAACGCATCTCCGGCGTCGACGTCGACGAATCGCGAAACGGGCCGAAAGTAGGCGAGGTCCACGTCGAGGCGTTCCAGCTCGTCCCAGCTCGCTCCGATCGTTTCGTCACGGCTCGGGTCGTAGGCCGCGGTGTCTGCGTTGCAAGTGTGGCTCGAGCTCAGCGGGGTCCAGTCGTCGGTGTCGTAGACCCAGCAGCCGTGCCCGACCGCGAGGAGCCCGCCGACGGCGGGGACGGAGACGAGCGTCGCGTTCGACGCGTCGGCGGGGAGCTGCGTGGGCGACGCGGTGGTGTTCGAGGTGTAGAGCCTCAGGTTGGGTTCGAGGGTGGTGTTCTCGTAGCGCCAGCCTCCGTACTGCGCGAGCTGTGAGAAGCGGCGGTCGAACGTCATGGTCGCGCCGACCAGCGGACGCAGCCGGTCGTAGGCGTACGACGCTTCGCGAACCCAGGGCCCGCCGCGGTAGTTCTCGACGCTATCGTCTTCGTTGAAGATCTCGAACGGGATCTCGCCGTCGTCCGGGATCGGGACGCCGTAGGAATAGGAGAGGGTGTGCCGATCGCTGGCCAGCCGCAGCGTCGCGCGGATGTTGTGGACGCGCGCCCGTTCACTCGCGAGCCCGGCGCCGTCGACGAGCTCCGCGCGCAGGACGTCTTCTTCGGACTCGACCTCGATCGCGTCGAGCGCGCCCGCCGCGTCGGCGACGCCGCGGCCGAGCTCGGTGCCGTCGCCGTCGACGACGCGGACGAGGACGCCGGGTTCGAGTGTGCCCGCTTCGGCGGTGATGCGCCGTGGGGCGACGGCGTCCACGCGTCGGTGTTCGAGCAGATCGCTCGGGGTCGCGGGTGGCGTGCGATCGAAGTCGACGGTCGCGACGTCGAAGCTCGTCGCGCGGCCGACGCGATCCGTCGCGTTGGCGAAGAGGATGTGCGCGCCCTCGGTCGGTGTGTCGGTGATCGTCGCGGTGGCGGTGAAGCGCTCGGGTGCGTCGCGGACGATCTGCCAGGCGGCGTCCGAGGCGCCGTCCCAACCGATCTGCAGGGTCTCGATCGGTTCGTCGAAGGCCAGGCTCAGGCGGAGGCGTGAGTCCCGGGTGGCGCGGTCGACGGTTTCGACCGGCGCGCCGCGCGGCGGCTTCAGCTCGAACGTGGGGGGCTCGGCGAGGTCGGGATCGCGGGCGTCGACGACGACGTGATCCTCCGCGGTCTCGATCGCGTCGCCGTTGCCGTCGAGGAACCGGACGTAGACCGCGCGCGGGCAGGCGTTGGCCGCACACGGCGCGAGGCTCCAGGGCTCGGTCTGAGTCGCGAGCGGGGCGGTGTCGTCGTTGCGCTGGATCGCGATGCGGCGGGTCGCGGCCTCGGCGAACGTCGGGTCGTTCGAGACGTCGGCGAAGACCCCGCCGAAGGTCGACAGCTCGATCTCGACCTCCACGTCGGCGATGCGCTCCGCGCCGATCTCCACTCCGCACGGGTACGTCGGGCCGCACGCCGCGACGCAGCGTCCATCGAGGCACGGTCCGGATCCGTTGCACTGTGCCGAGGTGGTGCACGTCCCGACGCACGCGCCGGCGGAGCAGATCTCGGTCGCACCTTCACACGGTTCGAAGCGCGTGCACTCGAGGCCGCAGCTCGCGCCGGGGGCGATGCAGCGGCCGGCTTCGCAGGTGAGGCCTTCGCTGCAGCCGCCTTCGCAGGGCTCGCAGACGAGCGAGGTGTAGTCGCTGCAGCGCACGAGGAGCGCCGCGACGAAGAGGATGCGTTTCATGGGAAGGCTCCCGACACGATGGCGCCGTTCGTCGTGGGGGCGACGGCCCACGCGGGTCCGTTGGTGAAGACGGCGCGGATGATGCCCGCGGTGAGGAACGACGCGCCGGCGACGAACCCGCCGATCAGCACTGCGCGCGCGCGCTCGGCGTCGCTGCGGAGGGCCTCGTGCTCGGGGGTCACCGGTCGTCGCTCGAAGCGCCGGCGGTCGCGGACGTAGTAACCCGTCGCGACGACGCCGGTGATCGCTCCGGCCGCGGCCGCGCCGAGGAGGCCGAGGGTGATCGGGTCCCGCTCCCACGGCGGTGCGGAGCGTCGAATCGCGGTGGGGCGTAGGGCGTCGTGGGCGGCGTCGAGGCCGCGCACGAAGTCGACGGTGAGGGGGTGCACGAAGAGGTGGTCGCGGAACTCGTCGGCGATCGATCCCTTCGACGCGAGCACCGCCGGGCGTTCGGTGAGGGGCCCTTCGAACACCAGGCGACCGTCGTCGTCGGCGCGGGTGTCGTAGACGTCTTCGCCGGTGGTGAGGAACAGCGCGGCGTCGGGGGGCGAGACGAGCTCGAGCGTCGCGTCGACCGGTTTGTGCGCGTCGAGCACGCGTGTCCCGGCGGCGTCGGAGACGACGAAGTGCCCGGCGATGGCCTCGGGGACGCGGACACGGCGCACGTCGGGGAGCGGGCGGAGGTCGAGGAGGGTGTCGCCGCGGACGATCGGCTCGCGGACGTACGGTTGGATGCGCGCGCTCGGGTTCTTCACGCCGAGGTTCGCGGCGACGACGTAGCCGTGCGCCTCTGCGTAGGAGACGCGGCGGTCACCGTCGACGTCGGCCGCGCCGCGGAGCGCGCCGAGCACCTGGTAGCTGAAGACGCCGGCCTGGTAGCCGGACCACTCCTGGACCTCCTTGCCGCGGCTCGTCGACAGGAGGAAGCCAGCGTGCGGGTAGCGGTCGAGTGACTCCTCGTCCTGCGCGACGGCGACGCGCTCCCCGCGCGCGTTGACGAGGAAGTAGGCGTGGCAGGAGTCGATGATCACGTGGACGCGCTCCGCCGGCATGTTGCGGAGGATCTGCTCGTGGAGATCGGTGCGGGAGAAGCGGCCGTCGACGAGGTGGAGGTAGGCGTCCGACGAAGTCACGGAGCCGTGCCCCGAGAAGTAGACGAAGAGGACGCGCGGGCCTTCGGCGGCGGCGAGCGCGGCGCGGGCGCCGGCGATCTGTTCGAGCACGTGCGCGCGCGTGGGGACGGCGACGCGATCGGCGAGTGCGGGGTAGCGCTGGGCGGTGTCGAAGTCGACGCTAGTGGTGGTGAAGACCTGGGCGCCGAGCTCCTCGAAGTAGGTGGCGAAGCGTAAGGCGTCGTCGTCGGCGTACTGCAGCGGTGGGTAGCCGCTCCCGGGGAGGGGGAGGTTGTTGCCGACGACGAGCGCGACGATGGTTTCGTCGGTGGCCGGAGCAGCGGCCGCGGTGAGCGCGGTCAGGGCGAGGAGCGGGGCGAGCATGGGCGATGCGACTCTCGCCCCTCGTTCGTGGATCGGCCAGGGCCCGGGCGTAACGAAAAAGATCGCGGGGCGTTCAAATCAGCGGAAAGGCGACCAACACCGTGAGGTTCCAGATGCCGTGGGTCAGGATCGGGGCGACGAGGCTCTTCGTGTACGCGCGTTCGATCGTCCACAAGACGCCGCACACCGCGGCGAGCGCGAAGACGACCCACGAGCCGAAGCCGATCTGCACGGCGACGTAGAGCGCGACGCTGAGGGCGCCGCTCCGTATGGGGTGGGCGGGGTCGAAGAGGGCCTCGCGCCAGATGACTTCCTCGGCGACGATGACCACGACGAGCAGCGGGACGACGGCCCAGTTGCCGCCGATGTTCGTGGTCGCGTAGTCGACGGCGACGTCGGCGTGCACCGCCGGGAACAGCGACGACGCGAGCGCGAAGGATCCGTAGGAGCCGGCGATCATCACGAGGGCGCCGGCGATCCCGATCGCGACGGCGCGTGCGTCGGGGCGGAAGGTCGCGAGGCGCTCGCGGTCGAGGGCCAGCAGCAGCGCGGCGAAGAGGCCGGCGTAGATCGCGAGCGGCGTGTAGACGCCGGGCCCTTTGAACGTCGCGACGACGACGGCCCAGCCCGCGAGGCCGGCCGCGGTCACGAGGATGCGCACGTTCAACCGGGGTCGGCCGTCGGTGAGAGGGCGACGGCGCGGATCAGGCCTTCGGTGGCGCGCGTCGTCCAGGGGAGCGTCGGCTCTTCGGCCTCGATCGCGCGGCGCGCGGCGGGCTCGAAGGACGTCGGTTCGTAGCTCGGCATCCGGGACCAGTATGGCGTGTCGCGGCAGACGAGGTCACTCGACATCCCCTGGACGAGCTCCTTCGCGATGCCCGGGTCGGCGCGCGTGACCCAGCGGATCCAGTGGCTCGACAGGCGCTGCGAGACGAACGGGACCGAGACACAGACCGGCCGGATGCCCTTCAGGCGCGAGGTGATGCGGAGGATCTGCTCGCCGGTGAGGGTGTCGGGGCCAGGGAGGCCGTAGACGCCGCTCGCGTCGGAGGTCGCGCCGTGCACGAGGGCCTCGATCACGTCGTCGAGCGCGACGGGCTGCGATCGGTTCTCCAGCCACCGCGGCAACACCATCGCGGGGAGTCGCGACGCGAGGTCGCGGACGATGCGCCAGCTCTCGCTGCCGGTGCCGACGATCATCGCCGCGCGGCATTCGAGGACGCGGACCTTCGCCGCGCGCCGTCTCAGGAGCAGCCCCGTGTCGAGGCGGCTCGCGAGGTGCGGCGACGGTTCGTCGGTCGGCTCGACGCCGCCGAGATAGACGACGCGCCCGACGCCGGCGCGCTCCGCGGCGTCGATGAAGCGGATCGCCCATTCGCGCTCGCGCTCCGCGTAGTCTTCGCCCACCGCCATGCCGTGGACGAGGTAGTAGGCGACGTCGGTGCCTTCGAGCGCGGCTTCGATCGACGCTTCGTCGTCGAGGTCGAATCTTGTCCAGGTTTGGGTCGGGAAACGTCGGGCGGCGGCGTCCGGGTCGCGGCTGCCGCAGACGACGTCGTGCAGGCTGTCGAGGAGGCGTCGGCTCAGCGCGCGGCCGACGAAGCCGGTGGCGCCCGTGACGAGGATTCGACTCACGCCGACCTGCGCTTGTTCTGCTCGCGGTACGCTTTGAGGTCGACGTATTCGCCGTCTTCGTCGCGCGCGGGGTTCAGCACGCCTTCGTCGATCGCGTACGCGTACAGCTGCTCCTGCAGCGCGCGCCGGCCGCGGTAGAGGCGGCTCATCACGGTGCCGACGGGGCACTTCATGATTTCGGCGATCTCCTTGTACGAGAACCCTTCGATGTCGGAGAGGATGACCGCCATGCGGAAGTCGACCGGGACGCGGTCGAGCGCGGCGAGGACCTCGTCGCTCAGGAGGTGATCGAAGAAGTCGCCCTCCGGGTTCTCGAGCGCGCGGAGACGCTGCGACGAGACGAAGCGATCCTCGAGCAGCTCGGTCGCCGGGGTCTCGGCGATCTCGCGCGCCTTCTGACGGCGGCGGTACTGGTTGATGAACGTGTTCGTCTGGATCGTGAACAGCCAGGCCTTGATGTTCGTGCCGCGCTTGAAGCGGTCGAAGAAGCGAAACGCCTTGAGGTAGGTGTCCTGGACGAGGTCCTCGGCGTCCTTCGGGTTGCGGGTCAGCCGGACGGCCGCCGCGTAGAGGGGGCCGACGTACTCGGCCGTGAGGGCATCGAACTCTTCCCGGGTCTTGTCGGTGGCGCGCTTGAACCTGGACATGACCTGGACAATGTCCAGGTTTTGTTTAGACGTCAAGGATTACATCGGCCTGATCCGAGGATTTGTCTAGATTGTGGCCAGATAGCTAGATCGGATCCCCGGTGTTGTCGCCTAGCTGAACACGAGCCAGCCGAAGCCGAAGCCGATGAGGATGCCGAGAGCGAGCATCCCGAGGAGGGCGCCGAGGTTGGCGTTCGCGGGCGCGACGGGCTCGGGCGGGGGCGCGGGTTTCTTGGGGATGTGGGCGGCTTCGATGACCTGGTAGTCGATCTTCTGGATCTTGAGGAAGCCGCCGAGCTCCGCGAGGAGGAGGTCGAACGCTTCCCGCTCGAGGTCGAACTTGCGCCCGTAGCGCGCGCTGAACTGCTGGGAGACCGCGTTGAACGACCGCACTTCGGCGTTTTTGTGGACGGTGTCGATGAAGCCGATGACGACGTTGCCCGCGGACTCGTCGTCCTCGGGGATCAGCACGAGCGACTGGCGGGACTGGCGTCCGCCCGCGGTCGAGAGGCCGTCCGGCTCGGAGAGGGTGAGGCGTCGTTTCACCGACGAGCCGAAGCTCAGAGGGTTGAATTTGTAGCCGAACACATCGCCGAACTCGAAGGCTTGCTGCGCGTGTACGGTGCGATGGTCATCCGTCATCGACCATTCCCTCCAGATGAGCACGGTTAACACGAACCGGCCGTGATAGGCAGTTTTCGGACCGCCCATGGGATTCAAGGACCTGCTCGAGAAGAAGCTCGGCCCGATGCGTGAGCTCGTCGAGCGTACGTCCCGGATCCCCGCGGCGGATCGTCCCGATCCGAATCGACTCTGGTACAGACGCGCCGCTGGGATCGAGGTGCGGCTGCGTCTCGATCAGTCGTGGGCGGAGGCGGAGCTCGGTCGCTTCGGCGGTGCGTTCACCACGCTGCGCCTCGACGACGCCGCGCTCGTCGCCGGCCTCACGGATTGGCGCACCGCCGAGGCGTGCGAGGTCGGCGCCGACAAACTCTGGCGCCTCGTCGAGGACGACCTGTTGTTCTTCGCGCGCGAGCGTCCCGACGCGCCGCTCACCGGTCGCACGAACGTCATCGCGGAGGGCGCGAGGATCGCGCGGATGCGCTCGGCCTGGCCGACGCTCGCCGTCGAGACCGCTGTCCAGATCGCGCCCATGCCCTTCATGCCGCGCGGCCGTGACCTCGTTGGCGCGGACGCCGTGGGTTTTCGCTTCGCGTGCCTCGAACGCGGGCACGAGGTCTACGCGGTGAACATGCTCGCCGACGACACGATCGGCGGCGTGCTCCGCGACGTCGTCGCGCGTCTCGACGGTCGCTCCACCGCGGACCAGATCGTCGACACCTTCGACAAACGCCACCGCGGCACCGCGAAGAAGCTGCTCGCGATGATGGATCGCTTCGCGCTCCTCGAACCGGCGCCCGAGCGCGACGGTCGGTTCGAGGACGTCACCGAGGACCGCGTCACCTGGCTCGGCCACGCCGCCGTCCTCCTGCAGACACCGACGACCAACGTGCTCTTCGACCCGCTGTTCTTCTCCGCGAGCGTCCCCGGCGAGCCGCACCTGTCCGCGCCCAAGCTCGACCCGCGCCAGCTCCCGCGGATCGATGCCGTCGTCATCACGCACCCCGACAACGATCACCTCAACCCCAACTCCCTCGCGATGATCCCCACCGACACCCGCGTGATCGTCCCGCGTACCGGTCGCGAGCCGCCGCCCTACCAGGTCGACACCCTCGGCATCGTTCGGGTGCTCGGGTTCACCGACGTCGAGGAGCTCGACCCGTGGGTCTCGACCACCGTCGGCGACGTCGTCGTCACCGGCGTCCCGTTCGTCGGCGAGTCGTGGGGCCTCGACCTCGCCAAGCTCACCTACCTCGCGCGCACCGGCGGCGGGCACGCGGTGTACCTGTCCGCGGACTCCGCCGAGATGCCCGAGGTCTACGATCGCCTCGCCGGCGAGGGCGTCGACTTCGCGTTCATGGGCGTGAGCGGGTGCGCCGAGGCGTACGTGATGCCGCGCGACCTCGGGTACGGAAACTTCTACGAAGATTGGATCCCCCACGTGATGCGCAACGAGTGGGTGCGTCACTGCGCGGGTCCCGAACAGGCCCGCGCCAGCGTCGCCCGCATGAAGCCGCGCCGCGCCTTTGGGTACGCCGCCGGCGGCGCGAGTTACATCGCGACCGCGTACTCCGACGTCGGCTCGCACGCCGCGTTCGCCGCGTTGCTCGAGGCCGATCCCGATCTGGGCGTCGAGGCCGCGCACCTCGAGATCGGCGTCCCGTTCTCGATCGGTCGAAGATCGTCGACCGGTTGAAGATCGCGGCGCCCTCGGGCGTCCTTGCTCCTGGGTCCCAAGCCGTGTTGACTCGACTCGCCATGCGCATCGTCCTGCCGTGTCTTTGCGCGCTCGCCTGCCTCACCGCCGCGTCGACCGCGTCGGCGAAGAAGAAGGCCGACGCCTGCGCGCAGCGGACGAAGCTCCTCGAAGAGCGCCTCGCCGCGATCCCCACACACGTCGGCTTCGGGCTGTCGCCGATCACCTCCGACCCGCCGACGGCGGAGCTCGGCGAGGTCGTGCGCTCGCGCGGGATCATCATCGACATCAAGGGGACGAAGCTCGGCGTCGAAGGGGTGCTGGTGCAGGACGGCCTGAAGGCGTTCGACGACCAGGCCGACAAGATCCGCGTCGTCGAGAAGATGATCGGCAAGACCAACGCCCCCGCGTACCTGCGCGTCGACCGCAGGACGCCGCTCGAGGTCGCGCTGCCGTTCATGTGCAAGCTCGCCGAGCAGCGCGCCGTGCACGTCGTCGTCAAGAACCCGAAGGTGACCTACACCCCGTACGAGCCGCCGCCGCCGCCGGAGAGCATCCGGGAGCTCGTCACCACCGTCATGCAGCGCAAGGAGCCGGGCGGCCGCGCGGAGGTGCTCTCCGGCCGGTTCATGCAGGCGGTGAAGGGGTGCGACGCGTTGGTGAGCGCGGTCGGCGCGGTGAACGTCGCGCCGCCGGCGGAGCGGATGAGTTATCTGCGGCGCGCGGTCGTCGCGGGGGTGAAGGCGTGTGGCTGCGACACGGTCGACGTCCCGACGGCCGAAGCGCTCGTCATCATGATGGCCGCGCCGATCTCTCCGCCGACCGTCGCGTTCTCGCCGCAGCTGCCCTGCGGTCAGGACGCTCCGTACGGCCTGCCGATGGACGCGACCTTCGACAAACTCGTCGCCCGCTGGGCCGCGGACTGAGCTACGTCTCGCCGCTACATCTCGCCACGGACGGTGGCTTCGCAGCTGTACTTCACGTCGTCGGAGCCGGGCTCCACGAGGTTGAGGATCGCGGTGTAGACGCTCACGCGGTCGTCGCCGCGTCGCTCCGCGAGGCGCATGAGGACGCCGCGTCCGATGAAGTCGGCGTCGTCGTCGCTGCTGACGAGATCGTAGACGCCGGAGAGGCGCATCCGCTGCTCGAGGACGGTGTTGAGGTACTCGGGGTCGAGGTCCTGGCCGGTCTTGTCCTCGAAGTCGCGGACGTGGATCTTCGGCCGAGGTGTGTCGATGTCGGGCTGCTCGGAGCGCCACTCGTTGATCCACCCGCCCGCGACACAGCGCTTCATCAGCAGCTTCGCGATGGTCTTGAAGTCGGTCCGCGTCGGCCCGCTCGGCGGCGCCGGGCGTGCGGCGGCCGGCGGTGGAGGCGGCGGTGCTTGTTTCGCGGATCCCCCGCAGGCGACCGTCAGGCCGGCGAGCAGGAGCGTGAGGCTGATTCGGTGGGCGTTCTCCATCGTCACGTTGGACGGGACTCTACCGCACAACTTGGCGAGGCTGTCCTGCGTGCGCGCGCGCATGGGGATCCGCCCAAAATCTTGCCGTTTTGTGCCGTATCTCGGATAAGCAAGTCAGAGTAATGCCGGAAGCCAGGCAATACGCGGTCTTCGGGCCGCTCCTCTCCGGTGCCCAGTCCCGCGCCTTCCTCGGATGTGAGGTCGTGGCGGGCGTGCCGCGGCGGGACCGTCCGGTCGTGGTCGTCTGGTTGCCGGACGACGTCACCAGCGACCCCAAAGCCGTCGCGCGTCTCCAGCGCGAGACCGCGTTCGTCACCCAGCTTCGGCATCCGAACATCATCCGGGTCCACGGGTTGGAGTGTTTCGACGAAGGCTGGGCGCGCATCGTCGACTTCGCCGACGCGGAGCCGCTCGCGAAGGTGCTCTCCCGGGCGCGCGAGGAGTTTAGGCCGATCGATCCGCGGATCGCGGCGCGCATCATCGTCGACATCTGCCAGGGCGTGCACCACGCGCACGAGGAGGGGCAGTCGCGCTACGCGGGGCGGCCGATCGTGCACGGGGGCGTCCGGCCCGACACCATCCTCATCACGTTCAGGGGCGAGGCGATGGTCACCGGCTACGGTGCCTCGGTGCTCGCGCCGACGCAGCACGGCACACCCGCGGCGGACAAGTTCGTGTACTTCGCGCCGGAGCAGATCATCGGGGGCAAGGCCACCGCGAGCCCGGCGAGTGACGTGTACGCGATCGGCGCCGTGCTCTACGAGCTGGTCGCGGGCCACGCGCCCTACGCGGGTGCGAGCGACGTCGAGCGCGCGGTGCTCACCGGAGATCCGCCGCTGCTGGAGGCCACGGGGCTCGCGGGCCGGCTCGGGAACATCGCCGCGACCGCCATGGCGAAGCGCGGCGTCGACCGCTTCGACACCGTCGACATCATGCGCGAGGCGATCGAGAAGGCGCTCGCGGACGACGGCGTGGAGATGCCGTCGCACGAGGACGTCGCCTCGCTGGTGGGCGGCCTGATTCCGCCGTCCGCGCCCGAACGAAAGAGCCGACGCGAGCTGCTCGACTCCGCCGACGATCCGGACACCGTGACCGTGCTGTCGCGCCCGGACGAAGCGCCCGAGGGCGTGGACGCCGACCTGTTCGAGGCGTCGCGACCCGGCCCCGTGACCGGTGGGCTGCGCGAGCCGCTTCCGCGCGAAGAGGTCACGGTGGTCGAGGATCCGGCCGCCGTCGCTTCGCGCCTCGCGCCGAGCCCGGTGCCGGTGGGCATGGACGAAGACGAGCCCACGCAGGCGCAGGCCGCGCCGACGGGGGACCTCGAGGTCGATCCGGATCCTTCAGCGCCGCTCGACCCCGCGGCGTTCTCCGCGCCGGCCGCGCTGCCGGCCTTCCCGGGCGGGGAGGCGCAGGGCTGGGACACGCAGGTGACCGAGTCGCCCGACGCGCTGCCGTCGCCGGCCGTGGTGTCGAAGGGCGTGCGCGAAGCGATCGACGCCGCCGCGGATCTCGCGGCCCCGGGCGCGCCGGACCGCGCGCCGACCGACACCCACGTCGCGGCGGATCCCGCCGAGCTCGCGGCGCCGACGGTGCAGACGCCGAGCGCCGCGATCCCGGTCGATCCGTCCTCGTCGAGCTCGCCGCCGGCTGGCCAGGCGCCCGCCGGGCAGGCCCCGACGTCCTCGCCGATCGCCGCGCAGTCGCCGCTGGCCGACTCCGCGCAGGCGCCGACGACTTCGCCGAGCTCGCCGCTGGATGGCCAGGCGCCGGCCGGGCAGGTCCCGATGGCCGGCACCGCGCAGGCGCCGACGTCCTCGCCGAGCTCCGCACACGCGCCGATGGCCGGCCAAGCGCCGGTGGCACCGACTTCCCCGCCGATGGCCGGTCCGGTGCCGACGGCCGCGACCCCCGTGGCCGGTCCGCCGGCGCCCGCCGCGGCGCAGGCGCAGGCGCCTTCTCCCGGCGTTCCGTCGCCGGCGCCGATGCCCGCGCATCCGCAGGCGCCGTCGAGCGCCCCCGGGGTGCCGGTCGCACCGCAGGTCGTTCCGCCTCAGGCGCAGCCGGGCGCGCCGCAGTGGGCCGGGCCGCAGTGGGGCCAGCCGGGCACGCAGCCGGGCGTCCACCCCCAGGCGCCGCAGCCTCAGCCGGGCGCGCCGCAGTGGGGCCAGCCGGGCAGCGCGCCGGGCGTGGCGCCGCAGTGGGGGCAGCCGGGGACCCACCCCGGTCAGCCGGGCGCTCCGCAGTGGGGCCAGCCGGGCACGCACCCCGGTCAGCCGGGCGCGCCGCAGTGGGGCCAGCCGGGCACGCACCCGGGCCAACCGGGCGCGCCGCAGTGGGGCCAGCCGGGCAGCGCGCCGGGCGCGCAGGCGCCGCACGAGGTCCCCCCGGTGTACTCGTCGCAGACCCCGCAGCACATGATCGCGACGGCCGACGTGCCGCGGCCGGCGCAAGGGCCGCCGCAGCCCGGCGTGCCCGGGAGCTTCGTCGGTCGTTCCGCGAACGGGTCGGCGTCCTTGCCTCGTCCCGCGCCCGCGGCGACGCCGAAGGCGCCGATCCGCGACGACTCGTCGATCACCAACTTCAGCAAACGCGAGGGCGACGGCTCGCGCAGCCTGCTGTTCATCATCGTCGCGGTCGCGGCCGCGATCCTCGTCTTCATCTTCGCGTTCCCGAAGGAGCCGCCGAAGGGCCTCGACGAAGCGCCCGAGCGCCACAAGCTCCCCAAGGAGCTCGTGCGGGCGGCGATCGAAAACGCGGGCAAGGAAGGCGCTGCCCCCGATCCCGAGGACGACGAGCCGGCCGATCCGGAGACCCCGGCGATGGCCGAGACGGACCCGGAGGCGGTCGACGAAAACGGCGAGCCCGTCGAGGCCCCGCCGAAGCTCCGCACCGGCACGCTCACGCTCGAATCCGAGCCGCGGGTCTACGTGTTCGTCGACACCCACTCGCTGGGTCGCACGCCGCTCACGACGCAGCTGCCGACCGGTCGTCACAAGCTCCGGTTCACGGACAAACGCACGGGCATCAACGTGTACCGCCGCTACCGCATCCGCGCGGGCGGCGAGCACAAGGATCGCATCACCTTCGGCACGAGCTCGCTCGTCGTGAACGCCCCCGACGGCGCGACGATCATGCTCAACGGCAAGAAGGTCGGCACGGCGCCGATGGACGCCCTCGAGATCTACGAGGGGAGCTACCTGCTCCGCGTGCGACACGACAACGCGTCGTGGTCCGAGCGCTTCGACGCGCCGCCCGGTCGCAAGATCGAATACAACGTCCGCCTCTCGAACTGAGCACACCCCGCACGTGCGCGCACGGACGCGAGACGTCGTCGTCGCGCGCCTTCGCTTCCATCACGCGCGGCACACCGCTTGCGAAATGCGCCGCTCATGCGCGCCGCTGCTTCGCTCCTGCTCCTCACCGCCTGCACCGCCGCCGCGCCATCGTCCTCGACGACGAGCGCCGTCCTCGGGACCTCGTTCGGTCGCGGCCGAACGACGACGCTCCACGACGCCAACGGCGGCCTCCTCCAGGTGCGTTCGAACCGCATGGCGTGGTTCGTCGACGAGCCCGGACCGGCGCCGCTGTGGGAGCTCGAGCTCGACGACGGCGCGGTCACCGTCGCGAGCACCCACGCCGGCGTGACACCGAGGTTCTGGCGCGACGCGATCGAGTGGCGCGGCGTGCCGGTCGGCGTGAAGGGTCGCATCGATGTGAAGGTGCGCTGGCAGACCGTCGGCGACGCGCTCCACGGATGGATCGAAGTCGACAACGACACCACGCTCAGCCTCACCGCGGTGCGGTTCCCGATCGTTCGCCTGCGACCCACGGGCAGCGCGCCGGCCGACGCGCACACCCTCGTCATGTCGCGTGCGTTCGGGCGCAGCCAACGCAACCCCTTCGCAGGTCCGCTCGGCTACGGTTTCGGCGCCCACGCCGGCCTCGAAGCGCCGGGGCCGATGCAGTTCGGCGCGATGATCGACGACGCCGGACGCGGGCTCTACTTCGCGACACACGATCGCGACGCGCGCCACAAACGCTTCTTCTACGTCCCGAGCCTCAGCACCGCGGACCCGTTCGTGAGCACGTTCATCCAGCACGTCCCCGAGAACACCGTCGCCGCCGGCAACGACTACATCCAGCCGTACCCGGTCGTGCTGCAGACGTTCGACGGCGACTGGTGGGACGCCGCCCAGCTCTATCGTGCGTGGGCGGTGCAGCAGGTGTGGACGTCGAAGGGGCCCCTCGCGACGCGCACCGACTACCCCGCGTGGTTGCTCGAGACGGACGCGTGGGTGCGGCTCGATTCCCACTGGGCGCAGCAGCAGGAGGAGGCGCACCTGCCCACGATGCACGCCGAGATCCCGCTGACGCGCTCGGCCGTGCAGCACTACAACTGGTTCGAAGAGGGCTCGTGGACCGACCCCGGCCGCCCGATCCCGACCACGCTCGCGGGGGACGCGCAGGCCATGCGCAACGTCGACGCCGAGCCGTTCCCGTACCTCAACACGATCGCGTGGGATCGCGCGGCGCCGTCGTTCACGCCACAGATCGAGAGCTTCGCGTTGAAGCGCTGGGACGGAACGCCGTACACCCAGACCGAGACCGTCCACCTGCAGAGCGATGCGACGCACCCGACCGACTACACGATCACGGCGACGTCGGTGGAGGTCTGTGCGACGTCGGCGGCGTTGACGGCGCAGCTCGTGAACCAGGCCGTCGCGCTCGTGGACGAAGGCAACTCGGCGGGGGTGTATCTCGACCAGCTCGGCGGGCAGGTCGACCGGCCGTGCCACGACTCGACGCACGGTCACCCCACCGGCGGCGGCACCTACGCGGCGGATCACGTGCGCAGCATGCTCGCGCAGATGCGTTCGGGGATCGCGGCCGTCGACCCGAACGCCGCGCTCGCGGGCGAGGCCATCGCGGAGACGTTCGTGGACCTCGTGGACGTGCGTCTCAACCACTACAACCTGTGGCCCGGCGAGGTGCCGCTGTGGGGGGTGATCTACGGCGACTACCTGCCGTCCTTCGGACGCACGACGAACCCGCCGATCGATCCGACGGACTTCACATTCGAAGCGGCGCTCGTCTCCGACCTGCTGCGTGGCTCGGCGATCGGTCGGCTGCCCGTGAACTCGCGCTGGTGGAATCCGCAGACCGATCCGGCCCGGATCGCGTTCCTCACGGACGCGATTGCGTACCGGCGCGCGTTCGCGGACTTCGTCGTGCTCGGTCGAATGCAGCGCGACGTGACGCTCACGGGCGCGATCCCCACGACCTCCGCGATTTACCGGCAGACGTCGACGCTGACGCTCCGCATGGACGTCCCCGTGGTGCGCGCGCGCGCTTGGTCGACCGGTGGGCAGCTCGGCGTGTTGGTGGTGAACCTGAGTGACGTCCCGCGGAACGTCACGCTCCAGATGGAGCTCGATCGCTTCGAGATCCCGGTCGCTTTAGTATATTCAGTGGCGGAGATGTCGACGGCGGGGGTGGTGGCGATGCACACGAGCGGGGCATCTCTCTCGCATTGGATCGCGCTCGGTCCGCGTTCGATGAAGATGTTCGTGCTGACGCCGCAGTGACGTCAGTAGCTCCAGTCCAACGCGACGCGGAGGTCCACGCCTGAGCCCGGCGCAACGCGGTCGTGGTGGACGACGACTTCGTCGAGCGCGTTCTCCACCGTGGCGCGCACCGTGAGCCCGTAGCCGACGCCGAGGCCGGCGGACGCACCGAAGCGTTGCCCGCCGCCGAGAGGACCGTTGAGTCGGGTCGGGTCGATGATCGCGCGGGGGGCCTCGTCGAAGAGCGGCGTCGTCACGCCGCGGGCGAAGGCGGAGAAGAAGAGGTCGTGCGCCCAGATGTCGTAGCGGACGCTGCCGAACCAGCGCACGCTCGGGACGCCGTCGATGCGAACGTCCCCGTCGGTGACGGGTCGGGTCAGGGCGACGAGCCCGGCGATCGAGAGGGCGTCGGTGATCGACCAGGCGCCCGTGGCTTCGGCGCCGTACCAGCTGCCGTCGCGTGAGACGAGGGTGCCCGCGTCGCGATCGAATGCGGTGGTGTCGGTGAGCCAGGTCGAGAAGAGGTGCGCCGACAGCCAGAGACTGTCGAGCGTGAGGAGCGGGCCGACTTCGGCGGTGAAGCTGCGTTCGTGGTCGTCGAACCCGGCGGCGACGTAGGCGGGCGGCAACACACTCGAGCCCTGCGACGCCTTCACGCGCAGCGCGAGCGGCTCCGCGATCTGCCAGGTGACGTGGCCGCCGAAGAGGGGCACCGACGTGGTGACCTCGCGTCCGTCGAGCTCGGTCGACGTCGCGTCGACCCAGCGCGCGACGAGCTCGCCGTCGATCGCGTCGGTGTCGAGGCGCAGGCCGACGAACCCTTCGAGCTGGTCTTGGCGGAGCGAGGAGAGATCCACGCGCCCGAACGCCAACGCGCCGCCGCCGATCGCGGTGAGGTGGTCCGTCACGAAGAACGCTCCCGATGCGTCCACGCGATCCACGCGTGCGCTCCGGAGGACTACGTCGCTGTCGTAGCGGACGTAGGCGTAGCGCACTTCGGCTTCGCCGCGTTGGCCCTGGAGGGCGCCGCGGACGAACCCGAGGAGCTGGTATCCGCGTGGTCCGTCGGGATCCGCGGTCTCGAAGTCGAGGCCGGCGGAGACGGCCGCCCAGTCGGTGATTGCGTGCGCGGCGCGGGCCGTGGCGCCGAAGCGTTGCTGCGCGGCGGGGAGCTCGGCGGACGCGGTGATCGTCTGAATGCGCAAGCTACCTTGCCGCGCGCCGTAGACGGCGATCCCCGCGTAGCCGGCGTCCCCGGCGACGCCCCCCGCGGCGAACGCACCGGCGGAGCGATCCGCGGTCCGCGCGAACGCCGACGCTTCGACGCCGGTGTTGGACGGGCGCCACATCTGGACGTCCATCGCGCCGACGTGGGTTCGCGGATCGCGCGCGAGGTCGGCGGAGGCAGAGAGGCCCACGCTCGAGGTGAGGCGCGCGTCGCGGGAGAGCCAGAGGCGCCCGGCGTCGGGGAGGATCGGATCGATCCGTACGCCGTCGACGAGCACGGAGACGCGGCGGCCGGACCGAACGGTGCCTACGCGAGTGGGGAGGGCCTCGAAGCTCTCGGCGATGGAGCGCGCGACGGGTTCGATCAGTCGAACGCGCGCGACGCGGCGCACGGCGCCGTCGGGCGGAGGCCACCACGGCGGGTGCTCGGCGACGGTGGGGGTCTCGGTGTCGAGGGCCTCGAGCAGCGCGAGGTCCTCCTCGGACAGCGGCAGATCGTCGAGCCCGAGCGCGTCGGCGACGGTGCTCGACGCAGCGTCCGCGGCGGAAGCGGTCACCGTGGAGGACATCACCACGAGCTGAAGCGCGATCAGGCCGATGCCCACCGGGGTCGGACCCTATCGCATTTTGGGGCTTGGCATCCTCCCGTCACGCGGGTATGACGTGCGCCTTCTCGGTGCCCAGTTAGCTCAGTTGGTAGAGCAGTGGATTGAAAATCCGCGTGTCCCTGGTTCGAGTCCGGGACTGGGCACCAACTCTCCTCACCCCCCGAATCCGATCTCACCCCACGCGTCCTCGCGGCACCTTGTCATCGTCCGCGAAGGGCTCGAACGCTTCGGCGTACATGCTCGTCGCGAAGTCGATGATGTCGAACTCCGCGAGGCCGTGCACGAAGAAGGGGTCCTTCGCGAGGATCTCGGCGAGCGCCTCCGGGCTCATCGCGCGCGCGAGGATCACGCCGCCGGTGCGTGGGTTGCGGCGGCCCGAGGCGATGAACACGCCGTCGCGGTACTGCGCCTTCAGGTAGGCGACGTGCGCGCGCATGTGTTTGTCGACTTCGGGCAGCGGCTTCACGTACTTCAACACGATCACGTACATCAGTCGCTCCAGGTCCGCCGCTGGTTCTTCTCGTTCTTCGCGACGAACGCCGCTTCGAGATCGATGTCCAGCCGGTTCGCGAGGGCCGCGAGGTAGTTGAAGACGTCCACGAGCTCCTCCGCGACGTGGGTCTTCGCCTCGTCGTTCGCGAGCGCCTTCGCGCCGCCCTGCTCGAACATCTTCCCGTACCGACGCACCGCCTTGAACAGCTCGCCGACCTCCTCGCCCATGAGGAAGCAGTTGTGCACGAGGTCCACGTCGAGCCACCCGTGCATCGCCTCGAGGTCGTGCACGTAGCGCTGAAAGTCGGCCATCGTCGCCCGCTTGGGGAGCTTGATGGGCACGTCTCGTTCTTCGGTCATCCTTCACCTTCCCAACGCCGCCGGTGATCCCACTTCGTCATGAAGTCGAGGAACGCACGCGTCGCCGCCGACGGACCCGGAAAGTACACGAAGCTCACCGGGTCCTCACTGTAGATCTCGGGGAGCACCGTCTCGAGCGCGCCGTCCACCAACGCGTGGCCGATCAACGATCGCGGGAGCCGCGCCACCCCGACGCCCTCGAGCGCCAAACCCATCACCACCCCGATGCCGTTCGCGGCGACCGCGCCCGCCGGCGGCGAGATCTTGGTGCCGTCCGCGAGGCGCCACGGGACGACGCGTCCGCGCGCGTCGCGCTCCTCGACGATCCGGTGCTCCGCGAGATCCTCCACACGCTCCGGAACGCCGAACGCTTCGAGGTAACGCGGGCTCGCCGCGAGGATCATGCGCTCCTGGAAGAGGACACACGCGAGGAGGTCCGGGTTGATGCGGTGCCCGAGCTGCAGCGCGACGTCGAACTCACCAGGCCGCAGCGCCCGCATGTCGCGGCCGAGCTCGAGGTGCACCGTGATGCTCGGGTGCGCTTCGACGAACGCGGCGATCGGATCCACCAGCCCGTACCCGGTCCCCAGCTCGGGCCCGACGAGCCGGATCGTCCCCGCCGCCTCCCCCGCGGCCGCGCGCAGGTGGGCTTCGAGTTTGTCCTGGCGCGAGTAGAGACCGCGAAGCCCGTCCGCGAGCTGACGACCCGCCTCGGTCAGCGCGATGGTCCGCCCGGACCGCTGCACGAGCTCCAACCCGACCTCGGCCTCCAGCGCCTCCACGCGGCGCATCACCGTCGTCCGCGCGAGCTGGAGCCGATGGGCCGCCGCCTGGTAGCTCCCGGCGTTGGCGACCGCGACGAAGACCCGTCGATCGTCCACGCCGCAATCAGTAGCACAGACGCACGCATCAAGTGCGAAATCGAGACAGTCGCTCCGCGCTGATTCGGCTTACCGTGGCCCCACGCATGTACGCGCTGATCCTCCGCGGCGGGACCCTCGTCGACGGTACGGGCGCCCCGGCTCGAACCGCGGACGTCGCCATCGACGACGGACGCATCGTGGCCGTCGGCCGCGACCTCGGCCAAGCGCGCCGCACCCTCGACGCCGACGGGCTCCTCGTGACCCCAGGCTTCGTCGACGTCCACACCCACTACGACGGCCAGGCGACCTGGGACGAAGCGCTGTCGCCGTCGAGCGGGCACGGCGTCACGACGGTGGTGATGGGCAACTGCGGCGTCGGCTTCGCGCCGGTCCACGCCGAGGATCGCACGTTCCTGATCGAGGTGATGGAGGGCGTCGAAGAGATCCCCGGCGCGGCGCTCGACGCCGGCATGACCTGGGACTGGTCCACGTTCCCCGACTACCTCGACGCGCTCGAACGACGCCCGCGCGCGATCGACGTCGCCACCCAGGTCCCGCACTGCGCGCTCCGCTGCTTCGTGATGCGACCCGAGCGCGCCCTCGAGGATCACGCGACGCCGGACGACGTCGCCGCGATGGCCAAGCTCACCGAAGAAGCGCTCCGCGCGGGGGCGCTCGGCTTCTCCACGTCGCGCACACTCATCCACCGCACCCGCGCCGGAGATCCGGTGCCGGGCACACACTGCGAACCGGAAGAGCTCCTCGGGATCGCCGCCGCGCTCCGCGCCGCGGGGCACGGCGTCTTCCAGATGATCTCCGACCACATGGGGCTCGAGCCCGACCTCACCTGGATGAAGCGCATCGCGCACCTCACCGAAGGCCCGCTCCTGTTCACGCTCGGCCAGCTCCCCCGCCGCCCCGACGCGTTTCGGCATGCGCTCGACGAACTCGACAACGCACAGGCCGAGGGCGTCGATCTGCGGGCCGCCGTCCCGTGGCGGCCACCGGGCGTCTTGCTCGGCTTGCAAGCTACCTTGCATCCGTTCTGCCGCCACCCCAGCTATCCGCGGCGGATGACACCCTCCGATCGAACGAACGCGCTCGCCGATCCCGCGTTGCGCGACCGCCTCCTCGGCGAGGCGCCGGCCACCGCGAACCCGGTCTTGCTCGATCTCCTCACCGGGTTCGACCAGATGTTCGAGCTGGGCGATCCTCCGGACTACGAACCGCCGCCCGAAGCGAGCATCGCGGCTCGCGCGCGCGCGGCGGGCGTCGACCCCGCCGCTTACGCCTACGACCTGCTCCGCGACCCGACGGTCTGGCTGTATCGACCGTTCGGCAGCTACGTCTCGGGGGATCTTTCTGCCGTCCGCGAGATGCTCGAACATCCGCACACGGTGGCCTCACTCGGCGACGGCGGGGCCCACGTCGGCAGCATCTGCGACGCAGGCGTTACGACGTACATGCTGAGCCACTGGGTCCGCGATCGTCACCGCGGACCGCGGCTCCCGCTCGAAACCGTCGTCGCCAAGCAGACCTCGCAGACCGCCGACCTCTACGGCCTCGGCGATCGCGGCCGCGTCGAAGTCGGCCGCCGCGCCGACCTCAACGTGATCGACCTCGACACGCTGCACCTCGACGCTCCCGTCGCGAAGTACGATCTCCCGGGCGGACGAAGACGCCTCGCGCAGCGCGCCCACGGCTACCGCGCCACGATCGTCGCGGGCGAAGTCATCATGGAGAACGGCGAACCGACCGGCGCGCGCCCCGGTCGCCTCGTGCGAGGGCCCCGACGATGAACGTCCGACGCTTCCAACCCAACGTCCCCGACGAAGAGCTCTCGGACCTCGCGGCCCGGCTGACTCGGACCCGGTGGCCGGACGAATCGACGCACCCCTCGCAGGGGATCGGCGCGGACGTCCTGCGCCCGATCGTCGAGCGCTGGATCCACGGCTACGACTGGCGTCGCTGCGAGCGCGAGCTCGTCGAACGGGGCTCGTCGCTCCTGACGATCGACGACGTCGACATCCACTTCCTCCACGCGCGCTCCCCACGGCCCGACGCCCGCCCGCTCGTCCTCACTCACGGCTGGCCGGGCTCGGTGATCGAGTTCCTCGACGTGCTGCCGCTCCTCCTGGAACCCGACGCGGGGCCCGCGTTCCACGTCGTCGTCCCGAGCCTCCCCGGGTACGGGTTCTCTTCGGCGCCGAGGGTCCCGGGGTGGAACGTCGAGAGGATCGCCGACGCGTGGCACACCCTCATGGGCGCGCTCGGCTACCCGCGGTACCTCGCGCAGGGCGGCGACTGGGGCGCCATGATCTCCACCGCGCTCCTCGACCGGCACCCCGACGCCTGCCGCGCGGCGCACCTCAACCTCGTCCTCGCGAAGCCCCCGCCCGAGGTCGTGAGCGCGCCGACCGAGGAGGAGCGCATCGCGCTCGCTGACGCGAAGAACCACGCGCGCGCCGGCGCCGGTTACGCGGCGATCCAGTCCACGCGTCCGCAGACGATCGGCTACGGGCTGGTGGACTCGCCGATCGCGCTCGCGGCCTGGATCCTCGACAAGTTCGCGGCGTGGACCGACGGCCCGGACTTCGGCGGCGTGAGCGTCGACCGCCTCCTCGACAACCTGACGCTGTGGTGGGTCACGCGGTCGGCGGCTTCGGCGGCGCGGCTGTACTGGGAGAGCTACGCGAAGCCGGACCTCGCACCCGTCGAAGGCCCGGTGGGGTGCACGATCTTCCCGGGCGAGATCTCGAGGCCGTCGCGCCGGTGGGCGGCCTCGCGTTTTTCGAACCTCGTGTCCTACGCCCACTCCGAAGCGGGCGGCCACTTCGCCGCGCTCGAGCAGCCCGCTCGATTCGCCGAACAGCTGCGCGCCTTCGCGCTCGCGGTGGACGAGGTGACCGATGTCTGACCTGGTGGTGCGCCGCCTGCCGTTCGAGTTCGACGGCGTTCGATTCCTCTGGAACCCGAACAACCCCGGCTTCTCGATGTGGGGCAACTCGATCTCCTTCGGCGCGATCGGCTTCGAAGCGTGGCTCGTGCGCGTCATGCGCCAGGTCATCCCCGAGATCCGCGACGAAGCGATCCGCGAGGAGGCCCTGCAGTTCACCGAGCAGGAAGCCGTCCACGCCGCCGCGCACAACAAACACGTCAAAGCGCTCATCGAGCGCTACCCCGGTCTCGCCGACGCAAGACAACTTGCAACGTCCTACTTCGAACGGACGTGGAAGTTCGACAGCGTCGAGGAGAGCCTCTGCGCGATCGCCGCGCTGGAGGCGACGTTCACACCCTCCTTCAAGCTCGTCATCGACAACCGCCGCGTCTTGATGGGCGACGGCGACGCCCGCGTCGCTTCGCTGCTCCTGTGGCACTTCTGCGAGGAGATCGAGCACCGCAGCTCTGCGCTCGCGGTGTATCACCACCTCTACGGCGATCGCTTCGCGCGCCTACGACGGTTCCCCACGCTCCGCCGACGCATCTCGGACTTCCTCCGCGCGATGCGCGCCGAGTTCCGCAAACACGTCCCGGAGGAGGAGACACGAACCCACGGCCAACGTGCGTTCGGCGAAGTCCCGCGCCGCGACAAGTGGGTCGCGTCCAGCCGCATCCTGCTGTCGCAGACGCCGTGGCACGATCCGGATCGCGCCTCGCTCCCGCGTTGGGCGAGCACCTGGTTCGAAGCGTACGAACGGGGCGAAGAGATGACGCGTTTCTACGGAGCTCAGAGCCGCGGGATGTAGAGGATCGAAGTCGTCTCCTCGTCGTCCGGCACCGCCGTCACCACCAGATCCTCGCCCGCCGCCGCCAACCCTCCGGCTTCGATGATCCTCAGGAACGGCATCGCCTCGCAGAACCCGCGCGCCGGCTTGTAGGTGCCGATGAACCCGGACGCGAGCATGAACGCAAAGCCGTCTTCGTACGGCGCCGAGCCCACGCCCCACCAACCGAAGTCCGCGCCCTCGAGCTGTCCCCAACGGCGCCGCGGCGCGTTCAGCGCGAAGAAGTGCCCCTCCGCGGTGCCCGCGACGACGCCGAGCTGGTCGTGCCCCGACAGGTGCCAGACCTGACTCCCCGCGCCGATGTTCTCGGTCGTCACACCCGAAGGCGACAGCCGCAGCACCTTGTCGATCCCCTCCGCCGCGATGTACCCGACGCCCTGCTCCGCCCACACCACCGGGACACGCGGCGGATCGACCGGGCCGAGGTCCGTGAAGTCGTCGCCGCTCAACCAGCCCGCCCGCGCGTTCCGATCGAGCATCACCAGCTCCACGTTGCCGTCCGCGTCGACGTTGCCGTCCATCGACACGATCTGCCCGAGGTCCGTGTCGCGCAGCAGCACCGCGTTCGTGACGCCGGTCTCGGCCGACACCCGACCGCGCCAGATCCCGCCGATGAAGTCACCGAGGTAGAGGTCGCCGTTCGGCGCGAGGTACGCGCTCCACATCCGGTCGAGCTCGCTCATCCCGTTCAGGTTCACGACGCCGTCGCGCGACACGATCAACACGTCGCGCGTGGAGCGCACCAGCACGTGCTCGTCGTCGATCGGGATGCGGAAGTAGACGATGCCCTCCACCGACTCCTGCACCGTCGCCGCGCCGAACAACGCACACTCGTCCGAGACCCGCACGCGGAAGTCGGCGATGTCGTCCGGCACGTTGGTGTTCTGCAGCCAGCTGACCTCCAGCGAGTCCTCGTCGATCGACGTCGCGTACACGCCCCGGTTCGGTGACACGAGCGGGATGCTGTCGGCGTCGGACGTACCCGCGATCAGCTTCCCCGGTTCGTAGCCGAGCTGCCGAGGGGTGTCGGCGTACAGCAGCACGTGCGCGGCGCGGTACGGGGGGCGGTCACCGAGGTCGAGCTCGGTGAACGTGGGGTCTTCGAGGTCCACGACCTCCAGCTCGAGCGTCGGGCTCCGCGAGGCGATGATCGCCGTCTTCGCCGTCCCGTCGCCGGGGAACCCGAGCCAGCGCATCGGCGACTCGGGCGGCGCACACGCGGTGAGGAGCACCGCGCAGAGGATGGGCTTCGCGTCCAACGACCGCATCGTAGTACACGCGCCAGCGTCGGGATATGCTCCGCCCGATGCGCGTGCGCGACCCCCTCCTCGTGGCCCTCTTCCTCCTCGTGGCGTCCTGCAGCGGTGACTCCACCACCGACGACGACACCGGCACGACCCGCGACGGCGGCGTCGTGCGCGACAGCGGCATCGTCGAGGGCGGCGCCTGCGAGCGCTTCGTCGTGTTCTACGACCTCGCGGGTAGTCAGCTCGAGGTGCGCGGCGTCCCCGGTGGCAACCGCACGCAGGACATCGGCCCAGGTATGATGACCATCGCCTACTCCGTCGAAGGTGAAGCGCGCGCCGAAGGCCCCGCGACGATCCTCGCGCACGAGCTCGTCCTCGACTTCGAGGAGAGCGGCGTCGTCACCGACATCGAGACCTACGCCGGCCCCGACGAGTGCGGCTTGTCGACGGGCATGGTCACCGGCAGCACGCTCGCCTGGAGCTCGAACCTCGCCGACCACCACGCGCGCGGGTCCGTCACCTGTGTCGCCGACGAGTTCTTCTGCGAGTTGATCGGCCTGCCCAAGGACATGCCGCAGTCGCGCGATCAGGATCAGGACTTCCCGCTCGTCGCGTTCACGCTGACGTCGACCGGCTTCACCTCCGACTTCGTGCAGATCGACGACGGCGGCAACATCGGCGACACGTTCATCAAGCTCATGGGCTCCGAGACGAGCAGCGCGTGTGTGCCGCTCCCGTCGGGGTGCTGATTGCCGACCGACGTCCCGGTCACCGTCGTCGGGGGGTTCCTCGGCGCCGGCAAGACCACGCTGGTCAACCGTCTGATCCCCGCCATCGACCGCCGCGTCGGCGTGCTGGTGAACGACTTCGGTGAGCTCGCGATCGACCAACGCCTGATCGTCGCCGCCGATGACGACGTGGTCGCGCTGTCGAACGGTTGTATCTGCTGCGCGATGCGCGACGGCGTGATGAGCACGGTCTACCAGGTGCTCGAACGCGAGGACCCGCCGGAGCACCTCGTCGTCGAAGCGAGCGGTGTCTCGGATCCACGTTCGCTCGCCGACCTGTTCATCGACGCGGAGCGCGTGGGGACCGTGCGGCTCGATGCACTGATCGGCGTCGCCGACGCGGGGCGCTTCGATCCGACGGATCGCCTCGCCCGCGCGCAGGTCCAAGCCGCGGACCTCGTGGTCCTCAACAAGATCGACACGGTCGACGACGCTCGCCGCGAAGAGGTCGAGGCAGCGGTGCGCGAAGCGGCGCCGCACGCGCGCGTGGTACCGGCCTCCTACGGCAACGTGCCGGTGCCGATCCTCCTCGGGGCGCGCGCGGATCAGATGCGCAAGCTCGGGCATGTGCACGGGATCGACGCGTCGCGCTTCGAGTCGTGGAGCTACGTGCGGGACGATCCGGTTTCGTTCCGCCACATCCTCCCGGTGCTGAAGGATCTGCCGCGGACGATCTACCGCGTGAAGGGGACGCTCAACCTCGAGGAGCGCCCGAACAAGGACATCGTGGTGCAGGTGGTCGGGCGTCGGCTGTGGGTGAAGACACTCGGCGACACCGACGCGCCGCGCACCGCGCTCGCGTTCATCGCGGAGCGTGGCACCGTCGACCGCGAGGCGCTCGACGCCCGACTGTCGGGATCTGGACACCCCTGAGCGATCCGCAGCGCGGGTCGTGACTCGAAACGGAACACTCGTGCGAAGACCGTCGGGGAGCCGTCGGTGGTGCCTCGAAACGGGGCACGGCGGGCCGAAGAACGAGGGCATGAAGATGCGCTTCTATGTGCCCGTCCTCTCGCTGCTCGGCTGCGCTTCGCCGCTCGAGGGTGACCTGACCGTCGACTTCGATCCGGCGACGCGGCTCCTCACCGCGCGGTTCCAAGCGACCAGCGACTACCGCGCCGGGACGGCGTTCGTTTCATTCTCGGCGTCGAACGCCGCGCTCGGGGCGGACGAGGAGACGAAGGTCTGCCACGGCCTCACGTCGAACGACGTCGTGCAGATCGCGGTGCCGCGGTACGCCGCCGACGCGTTCGTGCACGTGGAGATCAAACACGACGACCCGCGCCTGGATCCCAACCGCGATCCCAAGGCCCCCCTCCGCGACCCCGAACGGTGCGGCGGAAACCGCGTCGCCGAAGCGCACTGGACCAACGACGGCCCGGCCTTCCCGGAGGCGGTCGAAGACCCCACCGAGGATCCGACCGAAGATCCGACGGAGGACCCCGAAGACACCGCGGGCGCGCTCGCGTCCGTCGCGCCGATCAAGGTCTGCGACAGCCTCACCGCGACCATCGACCTCGAAAACGTCGGCGACGGTGACCTCGCGATCTACGAAGCGAGCCTCCTCGACGGCGACGGCCAGGTCGTCATGGACACCGACATGAAGATCCCCGCGGGGGCGTCGCGCTCGATCGAGGTCGACTTCGACGCGGCGTTCGAGCTCGCGCACGTCCTCCTGCTCACCGACGATCCCGACAAGCCGTACACCCTCGTGAAGATCCACGGCGCGGTCCCGAGGATCGCGTTGAACCCGCGCTCGATGACATTCACCGAGGCCATCGACGTCGCCGACTTCACGATCACCAACGACGGCTGCGGCGAGCTCGGAGAGATCGTCGCGGAGGTGAGCACGGACGCCTTCCGGCTCGGCGCGTGCGGCAACCCGTGCACGTACTCGGGGCCGCAATCGATCACCGTGATCTACGAGCCGTCGTCCGACTCCGTCGCGGACTTCGCGAACATCCGGTTGTCCCGCGCCGCGGATCCGACGAACGCGCTCGACATGCCGATCTCCGGCAGCACGCGCCCGTGTGTCGCGCCGACCGTCGAGGACATCGTCGTCGCGGGCACCGAGGGGGAGATCTGCGCGGGCCAGCCGGTGCAGCTGCAGCCGCAGACGCGCGGCGAGCTCGGGCACTTCGATTGGCTGCTCTTGGGCCCGGGTCGACCGCAGGTCGTCGAGGGTGAAGACGGGGCGGCGACGTTCCTGCCGCTGCGGGTCGGGCAGTATCAGGTGGGGCTCTCGGTGGCGGCCGATTGCGGCGCGCGGGCCGAGATCTTCGACGTGACGATCGACGTCACCGACGTGTGCAAGTGAGCTTGCAACCTACCGCCAGCTGACGGCTTCCAGGCGGCGGTGCCAGTCGGTGGGGCGGTGGCGCGGGCCGTTCGGGACGACGAGGGAACCGACGTAGTCGGCGCTCGCGTAGACCTTGTTGATCGAGTCACGCACGTTGACGAGGTCCTGCTGCGACACGACGCCGTTGCTGGTCGCCTGGTAGAACTGCACGGTGATGCGGACCGGGAAGCGGTCGTCGCGCTCGAGCTTCATCCCCGCCATCTCGCGGAACGGGCCGAGGTCCTTGCCGTGGCCGAGCACCGCTTCTTCGACGTCGCTGCGCTCCATGCTGCGGCTGCGACGGCGCGACTTCTTCATCGGCGCGCCGCCCGAGGCCATCGGAGCGCTCGGCGCCAGACCTTCGTCCATCATGCTGCCGTAGCCGCGACGCGCCGCGCGGTGCTTGAGGGGGACCTGCACGATCATCATCATGTTCGCGCCTTCCTCCAGCGCGCCGACGTCCTGGCCCTGCGCGCGGCCCGACTCGATGCGCTGCTTCACGTCGCTCTTGCGCTCGGCGGTGAAGACCGTCTTCTGGCCGGCGTTGTTGAAGAAGAGCTGCTGGCCCCAACCCTGGTAGCTCTGGTCGCCGCCGCTGTTGTCGATGATCGTCGCGCTGGTGCCCTGACGCGTGACGAGCAGCGTGAGCACGGCCGGGTTCTGCGCGGACGACTGGTAGTTGAAGAGCACCGGGTTGAACTCGGCCTTGCCGCGCTTGGGGATCGGCACGAACACGTGCTGCGCGCTGACGAGGAAGTGGGAGTCGCGCTCGGCGAGGAGGTTGTCGCTCCCGCGGAGGCTACCGGGCGTGCTCAGGTATTCGCGGAGGTTCGAGAGCACCTCGGTGAGCGGCACCGCGACGAGCTCGCCGCCCTTGGCGTGGTTGCCCACGCGCACCCAGATCTTGTCGGCGGCGATGTCGCCGGTTTTGTCAGAGAAGTTCGGGTGGCGGATGACCGGCAGTAGGTTCGTCTGCGTACGGCCGTTGATCGTCTGGCGGACCTGGAGCGTGAGGTCGCTGATGTTCGGACCGACCGAGGAGCCGGAGTGGCGGCCGGTGTCCTCCCAGGTGAGGTTGATGACGTCGAGCCCCATCCCGTGGGCGCGTCGGCGCAGCCGCTGGTCGTGCGGCATCTGGACGACGCGGTCGATGGTGGCCTGGTAGTTGCCGCCGGTGATGCCCCAGTCGCCGGCGAAGGCGGGGAGCGAGGTGAGGGTGAGGGCGGCGGCGAGGACGAATGTGGGCTTCATGGAGGGGATGAACGAACGGAATCCGGCGAGGATCTAGAAAAAGGCGCCCGGGTGCTCGGTGTGGACTCGACTTCACATCCGCAGGGTCGCCGAACGAAACGCCGGGCCATCTCGTGCACCCTGAGGATCGTGCGGCGCTGGCTCCTCGCGGTCCTCCTCCTCCCCGCCTGCGTCGATCCGCCCGCCCAGACCGGCTCCGGCCTCGCGCCGGCCGGCGCGGTGACCGTCGAGGTCACCGAAGCGATCCCCGAGACCGAGCGTGGCCCGCAGCACGACTTGGTGATCGACGACCACGTCGCCTTCGAAGACGTCCGCGCCGCCGACGCGCGGTGGGTCGTGGATCACGACGGTGTGCTGTGGCGCGTGACGGACGGCACGAAACGCCGCGTCCTCGATCACGTGCTCGGGCTCCCGGTCGAGCACCCCGCCGGGCCGATCGTCGTGCGCGAGGGACAGGCCCCCGGCGATGCGACGCTCTGGCTCCTCGCCGCCGAGCCTCGTGCGCTCACCACCGGCCCCGGCGACAGCATGCCGTTCGTGCTCCCGGACGCGCGCGTGGTCTTCGTGTCCACGCGCACCACCGTCGCGTCGGTGTGGATCCTCGACGCTCAGCTCGAAGAGGCGCGGCAGCTCACGAACGTCGGTCTGGTCGCGGGGCGCGGGCTCGACGGCTTCGTCCCGACCCCGGCGGAGCGCTTCGTGTACAAGGACGGGCTCACCTACGACGCCGGCGGCGTGCACTATCACCTCGACCCCGACACCGGCGCAGCGAGGCGACTGCCGTGAAGTACGCGCCGCTCGTCGCCGTGCTGTTCGCGCTCCCCGCGCAGGCGCAGGAGTACCGCTTCCCGATCGAGGCCGGCGGCAACGCGCCGTACATCACGGCCTACCGCGACCTCTCGTCCGGCGGCGGGATCCAGGATTGGAACTGCGGCACCAACGCGTACAACGGGCACCGCGGGACGGACATCGGCATCGGCGGCTTCGCGGCGATGGACGCCGGGAGCAAGTGGGTGGTCGCGGCGGCGGAGGGTGAGGTCACGTTCGCGGTGGAGGGCTGCTTCGACCGCTGCACGTCGGGGCAATGCAACTGCGGCGGCGGCTTCGGGAACTACGTGAAGGTCACGCACGCCGACGGGAAGTCGACGTTCTACGGGCACCTCATGCAGGGCTCGGTGCAGGTCTCCGTCGGCGACCGAATCGTGTGCGGGCAGCGCCTCGGCAAGGTCGGATCGTCGGGCAACTCGACGGGGCCGCACCTTCACTTCGAGCCGCGGTACTCGAACAACGTCTCCGACGATCCATTCAGTGGACAGTGCGGCGGACCGATCTCCTTCTGGGTCGCGCAGGGCAACTACAACGCGCTCCCGGCGACGACGTGTATGAACGGCACGCCGCCGCCGCCGCCCGACACCGCGGTCGTGAAGGGCGTCGTTTGGGATCGCTCGGTCACCGACTCCCCCTCGGCCGCGGGCAACCAGCGTATCCCGGGCACGGTGGTGACGCTCGACGGCACGACGAACCTCGCCGCGCGCCCCGTCGATGCGTACTGGGAGTTCACGGTCCCGGTCGGCGAGCACGTCCTCACGTACTCCGCGCCCGGTTACGTGACGGCGGAGCAGCGGTTGACCGTCGCGGCGGGCGAGACGCGCTGGGCGTCGCTGGGGCTGGTCCCCGAGAGCGGCGCGCCGCCGGAGCGCGACGACGCGATCCTCGTGGAGGGCCCGATGTTGATCGAGGTCGAGCCCGAGGAGACGTTCGAGGTCGTCTTCGTGGTCGAGAACACCGGCACCACCACGTGGGCGAACGGCGAGGTCGTGCTGGCGTTCGATTCGGGGGACGACCTCGGCGCGCACGAAGGGGTCCCGCTCGACTCGACGGACCGGATCGCTCCCGGGGACGAGAAGGCCTGGCGCCTCGTGCTCACCGCGACCGTCGCGGAGGGCACCTACGGCGCCGCGTGGCAGATGACCCGCAACGGTGCGCGCTTCGGTCCGCTCCTCGAGATGACGGCGCGGGTCGTCACGGCGACGGTCACCCCCGAGGAGCCCGGCGAGCCGGAGGAGCCGGTGGAGCCCGAGCAGCCGTTCGAGCCGCAGCCGGAGCCGCCGCTCGAAGAGGGCACGCCCGAGATCGAGGTGCGCGCGGCCGGCAAGAAGATCGGCGGTGGGTGCGGGTGTTCGGCGACGGAGCGTTCGAGCTCGCCGTGGGCGCTGCTGCTCCTGCTCGGGTTCGCCGTGCGTCGTGTTACTTCGGGCAGTCGGCCTTTGTGATCGTCACGACTTCGATCTCGACGCCGTCCGCATCGACGTAGGCCATCTCCACCGTCCGGTTCGCGGCGAGGATGTCCGACACGCCGCCGCCCGTGCAGAGCGTCGCGATGCCCTTGAGGACCTCGGTGCGCATCGTCCCGGCCGGGACGTCCGCCGCTTTGGCCTGAAGCGCCGTGAAGTGCATCCGCAGCGTGTCCGGCGCACTCACCGACGCACGATCCAGGCGGACCCCCGCCATCGTCTTCGGCGTGGTCTCGTTGATGCGGTTCGCGATGGTCTCGACATCGCCCGGATCGGCGGGCGGGCGACCGGAGAAGAAGGCCCAGTACAGGCCGGCGAGGAGGGCGAGGGCGACGACGACGCGGATGATGTTCTTCATGGGGGTAGCCTCGTACAGCGCAAGGGCCGAGTGATTCGTGTTCGGTGTCGAAGCGGCGCGCGACTCATGACGATCTCGTGGCGCCCGGTCAGCCGAGGAGCGTTGTGTCCTCGATCGTCTTGTATCCCTTCGCGTCCTTGAGCGCGCGCGTCGCTGCGAAGACCTGGGCGGCGTTCGAGAAGTCGCGTTCCGGCTGGGCCGCCCGCACGCTGGCGAGGATCTGCTCGGACGATGTGCGGAGGAACGGGTTCGTCTCGCGCTCGAGCCCGATGGTGGAGGGGATCGTGCAGCCGCCGGCGTCGCGCGTCGCCCAGTCGCGTCGGATTCGTTCGGCGAGCGCGGGGTTGTCTCCATCGACGGAGAACGCAAAGCGCAAGTTGTCTTGCGTGTACTCGTGTGCGCAGCAGACCTTCGTCTCGGGGGGCAGCGCGGCGAGGCGTTCGAGGCTCGCGTACATCTTCTCGGCGGGGCCGTCGAAGAGGTAGCCGCACCCCGCGCCGAACATCGTGTCGCCGCAGAACAGCAGGCCGTCCACGAGGTAGCTGACGTGCCCGTTTTGGTGCCCCTCGGTGAGGAACACCTGCACCGTCTGGCCGAACAGCTCGAACGTGTCGGTGTCGCCGACCTTCTCCGTCTGGCCGGGGATCGGGAGCGCGGGGTTCTTCGAGCCGACGACGCGCATCGACGCGAGCAGACCGCGGTCGTCGAGGTCCTGGTTGATCCCGATGTGGTCGGGGTGCGTGTGCGTGTTGAGGATCGTCGTGAGGTTCAGGCCGTGGGCCTCGCAGTGCTCGAGCACCCCCTTCGCCTCGGGCCCGTCCACGGCCGCGGCGCGGCGGGAGGCCTTGTCCACGATCAGCCACACGAGGTTGTCCTGCCAGGCGAGCACCTGGTGGCACTCGAGCGCGCCCGACGCGGAGTCGAACGGGGCATGCGGGGAAGTGACGACGTGCTGCATCGAGGGCCGACCATACCGCGCTCAGCGGTTGCCCGCCGCCGCACAATGTTGGATTCACGGCGTCGGTGTCTTTCGACGCGCACGCGCGGTGGATGGACGAGGCGCTCGCGCTCGCACGCGCGGGGCTCGGGTCCGTCTGGCCGAACCCCTCCGTGGGGTGCCTGATCGTGCGCGGGAGCGCGGTCGTCGGGCGCGGCTCGACCCAGCGCGGCGGGCGCCCGCACGCCGAGGTCGTCGCGCTCGCAGAGGCGCGCGGCGAAGCCAAGGGCGCGACCGCCGTCGTCTCGCTGGAGCCCTGCTGCCACTACGGCCAGACGCCGCCCTGCACCGAGGCCCTGATCGACGCGCAGATCGCGCGCGCCATCGTCGCGCTCGAGGATCCCGATCCGCGGGTCGACGGCGCCGGCATCCGCGCCCTGGAGGCGGCCGGCATCCAGGTCGTCGTGGGGGTGCGCGCGCAGGAGGCCCGCGAGATGAACGCCGGGTTCTTCAAACGTGTGCAGCACGGTCGCCCGCTGGTGGTCGTGGGCCGCGAGCCGGACGCCTGGGCCCCCGACGCGCTCGTCTGTGCGGACGACGGCGGCCTCGTGGTGGACGTCGTCCGCGAGACCGAAGCCCCGTGGCGGATCGAGCACCCGGCGCGCGCCGCCGACGAGCTCCGGTTAGCCGTCGCCGAGCTCGGCGCCCGCGGCCTCACCCGGGTGTTCGTCGCCCGGGACACGCCGCTCGCCGACGCACTCCTCCGCGCCGGCCTCGTGGACCGGCGCGATCCCTGACTTGGCGGACCCCGGGTGCACCTGCCAGATTGTCGAGGGTGCTGGACTGGGCCCTCTTCGCGACCGGCGTCGTGCTGAGCCTGTGGCTCTTCACGGACCGCTCGCCCTGGCTGCGCCTCCCTTCGCGGACGGCCGGCCGCGTGCACCCGCCGGGGCAGGACGCCGCCCAGAGCCTCGCCCGCGCGGCGTCGACGTTCGGTCTCGTGATGGAGGGACAGACGATCTCGGGCGAGGTCGACGGCATGACGGTCTGCGCGACCGTGACCTCGGCGCGTCGGCTGGGGTTGGACCGGCACAAGATCGAAGTGACGATCGAGGCGGCGCTCGGCTTCCCGGGCGAGGTCTCGCTGGTGCCGCGCTTCGAGAAGAAGGCGCGTGCATTCACGGGGGACCAACGCTTCGATGACGAGTACGTCGCGCGCGGGGATCCGACCCTCGTCCTCGCGCTCCTCGACGTCTCGACCCGCGATCTGATCCTCGGCCTCGCCGGACGCTTCGACCTCGACGCCGAAGCCCTCGTGTGGCGCGGCACCCGCGCGCCCACGTTCCTGACGCGGCTGATTCGACAGCTCACCCAGTTCGCGATCCGGATGCGCGACGCTCCGCTCGACGTCCCGTCGTCGCTGATCCGCAACACACGGCGTGATCCGGTCGCATCGGTTCGCGAAAGAAATCTGCTCACGCTGCACCGTGAGCTCGCCGACGATCCTCGCACCGAAGAAGTGCTCCTGAGCGCGCTGCGTGACGAAGCGCCGTCCGTGCGCCTCCGCGCGGCGTTGCTGCTCGGCGACTGCGCCGAGGACACCCTCGTCGAGTTCGTCGTAGACCCCGAATCCACGGAGGAAATGCGCCTCACCGCCGCACGCCGCCTGAGGGTCGGACACCCGCTCGCGGTCGAGGGGCTGTGTGCGTTGATCGAGAACCGGAGCGCAAACGTCCCGATCAGCGTCGTCCGGGCGATCGGCATGCTCGGCACGCCGGCGATCATCGGTCGGCTTCGTCCGTACGCGAGTGGATTTCGTAGAGACGCCCGCGTGCAGAGCGAGATCCGCGACGCGATCGAACGCATCACCGCGCGCAACGAACACGCGGCGCCGGGTTTGCTGTCGATCGCCGGCGATGAGAGCCAGGACGGCGAGCTGTCCGTCGCGCCCGCCGAGACCGGCGCGCTGAGTGAACCGTGAAGCGCCCCGTTCGCATCCTCCTGTTCCTCGTGGTGCTCCCCGCGTTGGTCGCGGCGTACGCACGTTGGATCGAGCCGGCGTGGCTCGCGGTCGAGACGTACACGATCGAGGGCGACATCACGCGCCCCTTGCGCATCGCGTTCGTCGGTGACCTCCACGCGTCCAAGTTCGACGGCATCACGGAGGCCGCCGCCGCCGCCGTCGTCGCGGCGAAGCCGGACCTCGTGCTCCTCGGCGGTGACCTCGTCCACGCGCGCGGGGATCGTGAACCCGTCGAGCGATTCATCGCAGCGCTCCCATCGGCGCCGCTCGGGATCTACCTCGTGACCGGCAACTGGGAGTACTGGGCGCTCGGCACGAGCGTCGAGCGGTTCTATCGCCCCGACCCCGGGCGCTGGCTCGTCAACACCGCGACGACGGTGCGCGACGACGTGACGATCGTCGGCCTCGACGACTTCACCGGCGGCCGCCCCGACCCCCGCTTCGTCCCGACCCGCGCAGACGCGCCGGGATTCACGATCGGCCTGTTGCACTCCCCCGGGGGGATCGGCCCGCTCGTCGGCAAGGTCGATCTCGTGCTCGCCGCCCACACCCACGGTGGGCAGGTTCGCGTCCCGTTCTATGGCGCGCTCGTGACGCCGCCGGGCTCCGGCGACTACGACGCCGGCTGGTACGAGCGGGGCGCGACGCGGGTCTTCGTCACCCGCGGGGTGGGCACGTCGATCTACGACGTGCGCCTCTTCTGCCGCCCCGAGGTCGCGATCATCGACGTCGTCCCGCGTCGCTGAGAAAGTCGGTCACGCTTTTGCCGCCAGCCGCCTACTCGAAGCAGGAGGCGAAATGAAAGCGATGAAGAAGTGGTTCCCCTGGATGACGTTGGCCGTCGTGCTCGGCGCGCCCACCGTGGCGTGGGCGGCGACGAAGGTCGGCGTCACGGGCTGCTGCCCGTTCTGCTGAGGACCGCGAGAAGAAGCGAGGCGGATGGAGGCCGACGACCGGCGGCGGCTCTCGGCCGCGATGGCACGTTTGAGAGACGGGGATCGCTCTGCGTTCCCCGCGGTCTATGCCTCCGTCCGTCCCGCGATCCTCGCACTCGCGCGTAGGCTCGTCGCCGCCGAGGCGGTCGACGACGCCGCGCAGCTCGCGCTGATCGACGTGTTCGAGAACGCCCACCAGTACGACCCGTCGCGGGACGCGCTGTCCTGGGTCCTCGGCATCACGGCGTACAAGTGCCGCACGATCGAGAAGAAACGTCAGCGCCGTCGCTGGTCCGATCCACCCGAACACGAGCCGGCCTGTGACGAACCGGATCCGGCCGCCGTCGCCGAGCGCGCCGATCTGTTGCGCGCGGCCAAGGTGATCCTCGGCGAGATGTCCTCACACGACGCCGAGGCGATCCTCGCCTCCGCGGGCCTCGTCGAGCGCCCGGACGTCGGCGGCGCGACGTACCGAAAGAGACTGGAGCGCGCGCTCGTTCGCTTCAAGAGAATGTGGGGAGCACGCCATGGCGCCTGACGAACGCAGAGCACGACGCGCCTACGAGTGGGGGCGCCTGAAGTACGCGGCCCGCCGCATGTGGCTGCCCGCGCTCCTCGTCGTGTGCGCCGAGCAAGCGTGCGGATGCACGGCGGTCAGCTACGGCGTGGTCGCGGCGTTGGCGCTCACGACGTTGTTCTTGGGCTGGCGGGGCGGTTGGTACGAGCGGGCGATCGCACCGGCTACCGTCGGAGGCTGCATCGCGTTCCTCGCGCCGCTCTGCGCGGCGTACGCGGGCGTGCGCGACGAAGCCCTGGTCGCGACGTGCGGGTTGGGCGGAGTCCTCGCCGGCGCGCTGCTCGCGGTCTGGGGCGTGCGGCAGCAGGTCCCCCTCAAACGTGTGTTCGCGGTGGCCGCGTTCCACATCGTGCTCGTCGGAGCGCTCGGCTGCGCGATCGTCGGCGTGGGTGCATTCCTCGGTCTCGCGCTCGGCGTGTTCGTCGCCGCAGCGCCCGCGTGGGTGCGTGCGCCCGCCGCCGCCTGACCCTCGGTCCCCGTCACCTGGCACCACGTACCGAGGTCGACCGATCCCAAGGCGCGCGAGGTTCGAAACACTGGGCCCGGTGCGAAGGCCCACCCCGCTCGCGCTCGTCCTGCTCACGAGCTGCTTCGGCATCCGCGAGGCGCCCCCCTGCGTCGTCGATGCGGACTGCGCCTACGAACGGATCTGCGTGCAGCAGGCGTGCACCGATCCGCCGGTCTCGCGCGACCCCGTCGATCCCCCGCCGCCGACCGGCTGCCGTGACGACAGCGACTGCGCGCGCGGCGAGCGGTGCGATCTCGGCACGTGTGTCGAAGCCGAGCGCTCCGACGTGTGCGCCACCGATGCGGAGTGCGCTCCTACGCAGATCTGCGAGGCCTCCACCTGCGTCGACGACTGCAACGTCGCGCCGTGTGAGGTCGGCTTCGTGTGCGACGGATCGCGGCGGTGTGTCCCGCGCGGCGAGTGCCCGACGGATCGCTTCGAACCCAACGACGCCTCCGACGCCGCCGCGGTGATCGGCGACCTCGAAGCCGGCCTACGCGCGTGCGACGACGCCGACTTCTTCCGCCTCGACCTCGCAGCCGGCGACGAAGCCAGCGTGCAGATCGACTACACCGCTTCGGAGGGGCGCGTCGGGCTCACGCTCGCCGGCGAGTCCGTGAACGTCACGACCGAACCCGGGCTCGCCTCCTTCACGTTCGTCGCGCCGCGCGACGACAGCTTCGCGATCCGCGTCGTGCTGGAGGAGGACCTCGGCGTCGCCCCGGGTGCGCAATACAACTTGCTCACGGAGGTCGCGTGGGGCGCGTGCGCCGACGACGCCGAAGAGCCGAACGACTCCACCGCCGAGGCCACGCGCGTCGAGCCGGGCCGGTACTCGGACCTCGCGCAGTGTGAAGGCAACGACGACTGGTTCGTCGTCGCGGCCGACGTCGACGACACCCTCCAGCTCACGATCGACTTCGAACACGCCGAGGCCGACCTCGCGCTGGAGCTGTTCGATCCCAGCGGTGCCTCCGTTGCCATCGCCGACTCGTCCACGGACGACGAGCAGCTCACTCACGTCGTCACCACGCCGGGCGACCACACGCTGCGCGTTCACCTCGTCGATGACGGGGGGCGTCGCGCCGGCGCTCCGTACGGCCTGCAGGTCACCCGCACCGAACCGCTGCGGTGCGTCGCCGACGCGATGGAGCCGAACGACACGCTCCTCACCGCCGCCCCCGCCACGCTCGACACGCCCTACACCGCGACCGCGTGCGGCGAATCGGACTACTACGCCTTCACCACGGCGACGCCCCTCACGATCCAAGCCGCGTTCACCCACGCCGAGGGCGACGTCGACCTCGAACTCTTCGACCCGAACGGCACCTCCGTCGCGCTCGCCGCCAGTCAGGACGACGACGAGACCCTCGTCGTCACCAGCACCGGCGCCTACGTCCTGCGCGTGCAGCTCGCATCCGACGACGGCAACGCCCCGGGCAACGACTACACACTCCAGCTCGCGACCAGCGGCTGCGCGCCCGACACGTTCGAGCCGAACGACGCGGTCGCCGCCGCCGCGCCGGTCGCGTTCGGCGCACACGCCGGCCTCACGATGTGTGAAGCCGACGCCGACTACTACCGGTTCGATCTCGCGCAAGGGCAGGGCGTCGACATCGACCTGTCCTTCCTGCACGCCGAAGGCGACATCGACGCCGAGCTGTCCACGCTCTCCGGCACGCTCCTCAGCAGCGCGACGTCCGGCGACGACGACGAGACGATCCTCTTCTCCACACAAGTCGGCGGCACCTACGTCCTCCGCGTGTACCTCTACGCCGACGCCGGATCCGATCCCGGCAACACGTACGACCTGAGCCTGGTCCTGCGCTGACCGTCGAGGAACCAGGGGTGGTAGCTTCCGGGGCGGGATGGGCGACGCGGAGGCAGCGTGGACGCTCGCGTCCGGCGTTCAGGTCGACCACTACCGCATCGACCGTGCGCTCGGCCGCGGCGGCATGGGCGAAGTCTACGTCGCGCGCGATCTCCAGCTCGGTCGGCGCGTCGCGCTCAAGCTGATCCGCGGAGGCTCCACCGGCACGGACCGCGCCGCCGCGCGCGCGCGCCTCGAAGCCCGCACCACGGCTCGCCTCGCCCACCCGAACATCATCACGATCTACGCGGTCGGCGAGTACGACGACCGCCCGTACCTCGCGCTCGAGCTCGTCGACGGCGAGACCCTCCGCGCCCGGCTCGACGCCGGGGACCTCGCGCTCGCCGAAGCGGTGCGCATCGCAGCCGCGATCGCCGACGCGCTCGCCGAAGCGCACCGGCACGGCGTCCAACACCGCGACCTCAAACCTACCAATGTCCTCCTCGGCCGCGACGGTCGCCCGCGCGTCCTCGACTTCGGGCTCGCTGGACTCGCGTCGGACGACGGCGTGACGGACGCAGGTCGCGGCGGCACGCCCGCGTACATGGCGCCCGAGCAGCGCCGCCCCGGCGAGCTCACCCCGGCGGTCGACGTCTACGCGTTCGGTGTGGTGTTGCACGAGCTGGTCACCGGGCGCCGGCCCCCCGACGGCGACGTTCCTCCGCTGTCGTCGATCCGCTCCGAGGTCCCGTCCGCGCTCGACACACTGGTGCGTGACTGCCTCGCGCCCGATCCCGGAGCGCGCCCCAGCGCGGAGCTCCTGCACGAGCGCTTGGTGGAGCTCGCGTCCCTCGACGGCAACCGGCGCGGGCGCGACACGTCCCCGTTCAAGGGGCTGCTCCCGTTCACCGAGGACGACGCAGCCCGCTTCTTCGGCCGCGATGACGAAGTGGGTTCGATGGTGGAGCGCCTCCGCAGCGTCGCCTTCGTGGGGATCGTCGGCGGATCCGGCGCCGGCAAGAGCTCCTTCGTCCAGGCCGGGCTCATCCCTCGACTGCGGGAGCGTGGGCCCTTGCGCGTCGTGCAGCTGAGGCCCGGCCGAACGCCGCTCGCCACGCTCGCGCAGCGCGTCCGCGAAGCGGCGGCGGCGAGTCACCGCGCGTCGACGGCGTCGCTCTCCGATAGTGACGTCGCCCAGGTCGAAGCCGACCCGCACCCCGAGCTCGCGGATCTGGCGTCCGCGCTCGCTGACAACCCCGCGCTGCTCGGCCACCACCTTCAGCAGATCCACGAGCGCACGCAGGCCCGCGTGCTGCTGTTCGTCGATCAGCTCGAGGAGGTCGTGACCGCGAAGATCGACGACGCGGAGCGCCGCGCGTTCATGGACGCGGTCTGCCTCGCCGCCGAAGATCCCAACCTCCGCGTACGCACCCTCGTGACGGTGCGCGAGGAGCTCCTCTCCCGCGTCGTCGCGACCGCCTCCGTCGGCGGCGCGCTGCAACAGATCCTCGTCCTGCAGAACCCGGGCGCGGCGGCGCTCGGCGATCTGCTGCGCGCTCCGGTCGAGGCCTCCGGTTACACGTGGGAGGACACAAAGCTGATCGACGACATGACCGCCGAGGTCGAGGGCGCGCGCGCGTGCCTGCCGCTGTTGCAGTTCGCGGCGTCCCGGCTCTGGGAGGAGCGCGATCGAACGCGTCGGTTGTTGCTTCGGTCCGCGTACGAACGCATGGGCGGCGTCGCCGGGGCGCTCGCGCGCCACGCGGACGCGGTGCTCGACGCCATGCCCGCTCCGCAGCTCACGACGGCGCGGTCCATACTCCTGCGGCTCGTCACGCCGGAGCGAACGCGTCGCGCGGTCACCCTCGAAGCGCTCGTCGATGGCCTCGGCCCCGAAGCGAGCGCGGTCGTGGACCGGCTCGTCGAGCACCGGCTTCTGGTCACGCAGCGCAATGACGCCGACGGGGTCGCGACCGTGGAGATCGTCCACGAGTCCTTGTTCGAGTCGTGGGGTCGGCTCGCGACCTGGCTGACGAAGACGAGCGAAGAGCGCGTGCGGCTCGAGGAGATCGGGCACGCCGCGGCGAGCTGGGCGCGCAGTGATCGCGACGCGAGCGCCCTGTGGAGGGGCTCCGCGCTGCGCGACGCGGTGCGGACGATCGACTCTGCGACGACCGACGTCGATCCGCTGTCGCGTGCGTTCGTCGAACACAGCGTTCACCGCGAGCGACGTCGCCGCTGGCAGGTCCGCGGGCTCACCGCGTTTGTGATCATCTTCCTCGCGGTGTCGGCGATCGGGTTCGCGCTCGGGCAGCGCCGCGCGGATCAGGAGCGCGTGCGTGCCGTCGAGCGCCGGGCGGAGGCGCAGCTCTCGGCGGCGCAGGCCGCCTACGCTCGTGGTCAGCCGCTGGAGTCGCGCGCGCATCTCCGTGCTTCGTTGGAGACACGCGACCTGGAGGGTGCGCGGTGGTTGTGGCGGCGGCTCGCCGAGGACCCGCTGGTGTGGACGCGCACCTTCTCCCCGTACGTCCTCGACGCGAGGTTCGACCCGACCGGTGAACGGTTGGCGCTCGCGACGTCGAACGGCGCGGTGTTGATCGTCGACCCGCACACGGCGCGCACCGTGCGAACGCTCCCTTCGCCGCAGGGCTCGGCGGCGTCCCTCACGTGGTCGAGCGACGGGCGGCTCGTGTCCGTGAACCGCAAGGGCGCCTCCGCGGTGTGGACGGACGACGACGAACCCCAGACGCTGGACGGCGACATCGCCGCGGCCACGTTCGCCGGCCCGAACCTCGTCGTTGCGATCGACCGCGAGGTCCAGCGCGTCGAACCCAACGACACGCGGACGACGATCGGTCGCCACCCTTCCCCGGTGCGCGCGCTCGCCGCGACGTCGACCACGGTCTTCAGCGTGGGGGACGACGGCGTCGTGCGTTCGTGGTCGACCGGCGGCGCGGCGGGGCCGACCCGCGAAGTCGGAACGCCGCTGCTGTCCGTCGCGGCGCACGGCGAGAGAATCGCGGCGGGCGCGACGGACGGCCGCGTCCACACCTGGCGGAACGGGCGCCGGTGGTCGGCTTCGGCGCACGCGACGCCGGTCTTCCAGGTTCGTTTCTCCGCGGACGGTCGGCGCCTCCTCAGCGCGTCGCGCGACGGTGTCGTCCTGTGGGACTTCGATCGCGGCGTCGCGCTCGACACGTACACGTGCCGCGGCCGGGCGATCGGCGCGACGTTCACCCCGCGCGAAAACCAGCTCACCATCGCCTGCCGCGAAGGTCTCGTGCGAACGCTGCGGTACGGCCTCGACCGCACCGGCGACGTGCGACCCGCGCACGACGCGGAGACGATCTCACCGTCCTTCGATCCGACGGGCCAGCTCATCGTGAGCGGTGGCTCAGACTCGCGCGCGTTGCTGTGGGACGTCGACGTGGGGCGCGCGCGCGACGCGGTGCTCCCCCACGATCACCCGGTGTGGTCCACGACGTTCATCCAGGACGGCGCGACGCTCGCCACCGCGCAGGGCGACGGGCGGCTGCGGCTATGGGACGTCGCGAGCGGGCGGAGCCGCCGCGAGCTCGCCGGTCACACCGGCGGGGTCTACGACCTGGTCGCGAACGGCGACACCCTCGCATCGTGGGGCACGGACGGGATGCTCCGCCGCTGGGACCTCGGAACGTCGCGCCTGTCGTGGGCACGCGAAGCGCCCTGCGGCACGGGCACCCTCGACGTTGCCGACGATGGCCACGTGCTCTTCGCGTGCTTCGGGAAGAGCGGCGGCCTGCATCTGTTCGCGCCGGACGGGACCGACGTGCGTGCACACGCCCGCGGCACGGACATCACCTTCGCCCGCTGGCGCCGCGACGGACGGACGATCTTCTACCAAGACACCTCGCTCCGCCTCTTCGAGTGGGATCCGCGCACCGGCCGCACCGACGTCCTCCGCGAATCGAACGGTCTGTGGGTCACCGGGTGGCACCGCCCGTCCGAGACCATCGCGATGGCGAACCGCGACATCGTACGACTCGTCGACCTCGAGGGCCGAACGACGCCCCGCGGCTTCGACGGACACGCGCGGTTCACCAACTACGCGCGCTTCGATGCGTCCGGTCGCCTCGTCGTGACCAGCGGCGGCGACGGCGCCGTGCGTCTGTGGAACGCCGAGGACGCCACGCCGCGCTGGTGGACGAGCGCCGTCCTGCAGCGCCCGCCGAGGTTGCGAACGCACCGCGGGTGGCTCGCGCTCGATCGTGTGCCGGCCGAGGTCGTCGAGGGGCCGGCGTGGTCCAAGCCGTCGTCGATCGCCGTCTCGGATCCGCTCGGCCGTCGGCTGTGTGTCCTCGCCGACGGTGAGCTTCGCGCGCTCGACGCTTCACTCGGGACACGGATCGACTCGTGGCCGATCGAAGGGACCCCCGAGCTCCGCGCGACCGCCGACGCGTGCCTCGCGCTCCGCGGCGACGCCGTCTGGCGCTACGACGCGGAGGGCGCCCGCGCCGTAGTCACGGACGCCACCGGGCTCTCCGTGGACGCCCACGCCTGGTACGTCACCACGAGCAGCGCCGTGCACGTCTTCGGTCGCGAAGGTGCCCGGCGGTTCGACATCACCGGCGAGCCGCGCACCGCGGCGCGCGTCGGGCGCTGGATCGTCGTCGGCTTCGACCGCGGCCACATCCGCACGATCGATCCGACGACCGGCGCGGTCCGGGAGGTCGCCCTCGAACAGTCGCCGCAGTCCCCGATCGAAGCGCTCCTCGAAGGCCCTCGCGGGTCGCTCATCGCCGGCTACCGAACGGGGGTCGTGATCGGCTGGGACCTCGAGACGGGCGTCCGCCTCGTCACCGGCGCGTTGAACGGTCGCGCATTACACCTCTTCGCGGACGAGGAGCGCCTCTACGCCGCCTCGGAGCTCGGAGACTTCGCGACGTGGGACCTGACCGCGATCTCTCGCCCGTACTGCGAGCTCCTCGAGGAGGTCTGGCGCTCGGTCCCCGTCGTCTGGGAGCGCGGCGCCCCCGTCGCCGCCGCCGCGCCCACCACGCACCGGTGCTGGAATGGACCCCTCGCCCGTGATTAGTTCGAGGTGCGGTGCCCGGCGAGACCCACACGATGTCGCTGGTCGACGAGACCGCCGCGGGGATTGCGCCGACCGCGCACGCGCCGCAGCTCGTGCTCGTCCTGCGCGCAGATCATCCGCTCCTCCCGTGCGCGCGGTTCTCGCTCGGTGGGGTCGAGGAGGCGGAGCTCGGCCGCAGCCCGAGTGACGACGTCAGCCGACGCCGCGACGGCGGCACGCTCCGCATCGACATCCCGGACCGTGGGCTCTCGCAGCGGCACGTCGCGCTCGCGGTGCAGGGCGGCAGCGTCCGGCTGAAGGATCTCGGCTCCAAGAACGGCACGCGCGTCAACGACGAGCGGGTCACCGCGGAGCTCACGCTCGCCGACGGCGACGTCGTCGAGGTCGGGCACACCTTCCTCGTGTTCCGCGCCGCGGCGTCGACCTGGTCCGAGCACGAGGTCGCCCCGCGGAGCTTCGGCTCCGACGCGCTGACGACCTTCGACGCCACGCTCGCCGAGGCCTACCGCACGGCGCTCGACCTCGCGCCGCACGCCAGCGGTATCCTCGTGCAGGGACCGAGCGGCACCGGCAAGGAGCTCGTCGCCCGCGCCGTCCACGCCCGCACCGAGCGCGGCGGTTCGTTCGTGGGCGTGAGCTGCGGCGCGCTCGCCCAGGCCGAGCTCGAGCGTCAGCTCTTCGGTCACGTCGACGGCGACCTCGGGCTGATCCGCGCCGCCGATCGCGGCACGCTGTTCCTCGACGAGGTCCTCGACCTCCCCCTCGAGAGCCAGTCGACGCTGCTGCGTGTCCTCCAGGAGCGCGAGGTCCTCCCCGTCGGTGCGACGGAGCCGGTCCCCGTGGACTTCAAGCTGGTCAGCGCCGCGCGCGAGGACATGCAGGCGGCGGTGGATGCCGGGCGCTTCCGATCCGATCTGATGGCGCGCCTCTCGGGCGTGCGCATCGACCTCCCTACGGTCCAAGAGCGCAAGCAGGACATCGGCCTCATGCTGCAAGCCATCTTGCGGCGCGCTTCGGATCATCCGGAGGACTTGCGTTTGTCGCGTCGCGCGACGCGCGCGCTCCTCGCGTACGCTTGGCCGCTCAACATCCGTGAGATGGAGCAGGCCGTCGCGCTGGGGATCGCGCGCGCCGAGGGGCAGGCGATCGCCGCCGAGCACCTGCCCGCGCACGTGACAGGCGGCCCGCCGGCGCCTCCGCCTCCGCCCTCGTCCGACGTACTGAGCTTCTTCGACTGCGAGCTGGACCGAGAGGCGCACGAGCTGCGCCGCGGCGGCGAGGTCGTCGCGATGGAGCCGCAGGTGTTCCAGGTGCTGAGGTTCCTGGCCGAGCAGCGCCACCGCGTCGTGACGAAGGAGGAGCTCCTCGCCGAGGTGTGGGGGGATCGGTTCGTCTCCGAGTCGGCGTTGACGAGCCGCCTGAAGGCGGCCCGCCAGGCCGTGGGCGACGACGGACGGTCACAGCGCGTCATCAAGACGCTGCATAGGGTCGGCTACCGGTTCGTCGCTCCTCTGACGTCGTAGGCGCGCGTTTCCCGAGCGGGAGGCGCGGGACGATCGTCCCCACGCGGCTCGCGTACTCCGCGTAGCGCTCGCCCCACTCGCGACGCAGCGCGCGCTCCTCGAAGTGCACGCCGACCATCACGTAGAGCGTCGACATCACGGCGAGGAGGAGGTGGTCGGCGGTCATCGTCGGCGTCATCCAGATGCCGAGGATCGCGCCGGTCATGATCGGGTGACGGTCGAAGCGGTACATCCACTTCTCCTGGAACGACGTGCGCTCCGTCTTGTTGCCCCGCATCGCGTCCCAGACCTGCCGCAGTCCGAACAGCTCGAAGTGGTCGATCGCGAACGTCGACACGAACAGGTAACCCCAGCCCGCGACACAAGCGGCGGTCAGCGCGACACGCGCGATCGGGTTCGAGACGTCCCAGATGACCTCGGGCATCGGCTGCCAGAGGTACAGCGCCGGCCCGAGGACGAGGGCGGTCGCGAGCACGAACGTCGACCGCTCCGCGGCCTCGGGGATGATCTTCGTCCAGCGCTCCTTGAACCACTTGCGGGCCATGACGCTGTGCTGGATGCCGAAGGCGAGGAGCAGGGCGACGTTGAACACGAGCGCCCCGGCGAACGATTCGATGGACACCGGTCCGCCCGTGAAGCCGAGCACGCCGAGCGTGATGAGGATGAGGGCCACCAGGGCCGCAACACCGACGCCGTAGGACACGACGCCGTAGAGGAAGGTGGAGATTCGCTTGAACATGGGAGGTCCTTTCTTCGTGGCCGTGTCGACGACCCGCGATGGGGACACTCTCAGGACCCGCCCCGTGGAGACTTGGAGGACCTCTGGAGAAGTTCTGGAGATTCGGCCTACTGCGTCGCCTTCGTCAGGCGCTCCAAGCAGTTCCGCATCCCCTTCGGGTTCGCGAGCAACGCGTTGCCCTTCGCGCACGCGACGATCGTCTCGGAGGTCTCGTCGTCCTCGATGACCCCCGCGGCCTTCACGATGCCGTCGCTGAGGGCCTGCATCGCGACCTTGTCCTTCGGGCGCTGCTCGACCGTCGCGAGCTGCTGCCACAGCGCGGCGTGCGGCCGAGTCGCCTCGGGCGGGATCTCGACCGACTCCACCGCGGGCTCGGGATCGAAGATCACCAGGCCGACGAGGATCGCCGCGAGCATCGAGACGATCGCGACGGCGACGATCGGCAGCAACCGAATGCCCTCTTCCTGCGCCTGCGGCGTCTCGCGCGTCGCGGACAGCGCCGTGACCGGCGGGGGGACGTCGTCGAAGCGGGGGAGGTTCGGGGTGGGCGCCGAGACCTCGACGGCCAGCGGCGGTCGCTCGTGCTCACCGACGGGGCGCGTCCGGGTCCGCGGCGAGCGCGCCTCCGCGGAGCGCGGATCGCTCTTTTGCGCACCGCCGGAGCGCCGCCCCGCTTCGTCGCTCGGGCCGACGAACTCCACCGTCTCCGGATAGTCGCGTTTGCTGCGACCGGAGTGCTCGGGCGGGACCGGCGGCGCCGTGATCGAAGCCTCCGCCGCCGTCTCCTCGATCGAACCCTCCATCGTGTCGATCAGCTCGTTCTGCGAGAGCTGATCGTCGGTCTCGATCGCTTCGTCCTCCGAGTCGACCACCGTGGTCGTCCCCAGCACCGCGTGGTCCGCCGCCGCGAGGAGCGCCGTCTCCGCGTACTCGCCGGACTGCGCCGCCGCCACGTTCGCGACGCCGTGCCCGTGGCCCTCCGCCGACCACGGCACTTCACCGACCGCCGAAGCGAGCACCGTCGCCGCCTCGACCGACCCGGTGATCCGCTCCAGCGCCCCGAGCGCCTCCTTCGCGAACTCCTGCACCGACGCGTAACGATCCTCGCGCTTCACCGCGAGCGCACGGGTGATGACCGCGTCGAACGAAGGCGGCATCTCCAGGCGTGCATCGCTCACGCGAGGGCGGGGCCCGGAGGTCAGCCGCGTGAACACCGCGGCGAGCGCGTTGGCCTCGCCGGCCGGCACCGGTCGCTCGAACGCGGGGACCGGCATGCCCTGTTCGTCCCAGGCCCACGCGCGGCGCAACGTGATCAGCTCGAAGAGGATCGCGCCGAGCGCGAAGACGTCACTGCGTGCGTCGGCCGGCTCTCCGCGTGTCTGCTCCGGCGACATGTAGAACAGCGAGCCGAGCTGACGCCCGAGCGTGGTGGCGTCGAAGATGCTCCCCTCGAGGAGCCGCGCGATCCCGAAGTCGAGCACCTTCACCGTCGCGTCGGGGCCGTCGCCGATGACGATGACGTTCTGCGGCTTGAGGTCGCGGTGCACGATGTACTTCGCGTGCGCGTGCCCGACGGCGTCGGCGAGCTGCGAGAGGATGTTCATCACCTCACGGTGCTCGAAGTACCTCTTGTCGCGCGTGTGGGCGCCGATGACCTCGTGCAGCGGGCGCCCGTCGATGAACTCCATCGCGAGGTAAACAAACGGCCCGTCCGGCTGGAATGCGAAGGACGTCGCGATGTGCGGGTGATCGAGCTGCTGCAGGACGTCGGCTTCGCGCGCGAGCTGTGCGACGAGCATCGCGTCGTGGCTCATCTTCGGGTGCAGGATCTTCAGCGCGACGTCCTGCCCGCTCTCCTGATCGAGCGCGCGCCACACCACGCCGGTGGAGCCCGAGCCGAGCCGCTTTCCGAGGAGGAAACGATCGTCGATCAGCGTGCCCGGCCGGAGCTTGTTGTCTGCCATGGGCAGCGCCTACAGCGAGACGATCCGGAAGCGATCGGTCCCGAGGCGTCGCTGTTTGCGTCGGACCTCGACGATGTTGGCGGCGCCGGCGACCCCGGCGCTCGAGAGCTGCTGTCGCGCGCGATGGATCGCCACGTTCAGGGCGTTCGAATCCATCGCGAGCATCTTCTCCAGTCGGTCGCGGTCCCGCCAGCCGCGTTGTTCGAGGGGGACGGCTTCGTCCTCCGCGCGGGCGCGCGCGAGCGTGAGCAAGACGTAGCCGTGCTCGCGCGGTTCGAGGGGGATCTCCATCCCGCGGTGGAGGATCGTCATCTCGACGCGCTCCTCGTCGCGGCTCACGGCGAACTGCAGGCTGATCGTCTCGAGCGCGAGCTCGAGCTGCATCAACGGCGTACCTTCGTTGATGTACGGCAGCTGGATCTGCCACGCGCCCTTCGACGTCTGGACGACGGACTGGTCCTCGACGTTGCGCCGCTGCCCGTCGAGGTCCTCCTCGACCCACTCACCCGTGCTGTTCTGGAAGAACGAAAGCTCGGGCTCGTCGTCGCTCGGGAGGACGAGCAGGCCGGCGTCGGCGTCGCGGATCTCGTTGGTGACGAGGTGGATCGCCATGACGTTCGGCGCGTCGTCCGACTCCATCTCCCAGGCGCGCTCGGGATCGCCGAACGCGATGCGGCTCCCGGTCGTGAGCTTCACGGCGACGCCGGCGTCGAGCTTCGTCCCGTCGACGTACGTCCCGTTGCGGCTGCCGAGGTCCTTGATCTCCCAGTGCCAGCCCGTCCAGGTGACGGTCGCGTGCTCACCCGAGGCGTGTGGGTCCGACACGCGCAGGCCGCACGACGGCGAGCGCCCGACCAGGAGTCGAGCGGTCACAGGAAGGCTCGTGTCGTCCTTCAGCGACTTGAGGGTCGCCACGGCCGGGAGCTTACCCAAATTTCGGGTGCGCTGTCGCGCCCCCGAGGGCATAACTGCGGACACGGCGCCCGGGGCTGCACCCGGGCACCGGTTCCTCGAGATACCAGCGGCCGGTAGGGACCGAAAGTAAGCGTCATTCCGTGGCGAAGAGCACCGCGGCGACGGTACCCGCGACGCCTGCGACGACCAGCCCGGCGATCCCCGCGCCCACTTGGGTGCGGTGTGTGCCGTAGAGCCGCTCGGCTTCGAGGGCGTCGGTCATGGGGTCTTGCGCGGCGCTGCCGTTGCTGCGCCCGACCGCGATCATCACGGTCCCGAAGACCGCCGCGACCCCCGCGCCGCCCGCGACGACCCAGGGCAGGACCGAAGTGTCGTCGGGATCCGGCGTGGTCCCAACCGTGGGCGGCGAAGTCAGGCGCGTGTCGATCGGCGGCGGCGGCGGCGCGATCGTCGCGACGGGGCCGATCGCCCCCGACGCCTCGTCCTCGTCTTCGTCGTCCGGCTCCTCGGGGAAGGGTCCCTCTCCGGGATCCCGCGGTCGCCGCTTGCGACGCCGGCGCTTGCGTCGCTTCTTCTTCACCTTCGGCTCCGACGCGGGCTCGGGGTCGGGGAGGAGGGACTCGTAGAGGCGCTTCGCGCCGCCCTGCGAGGGGTCGGGGAACGCGATGGACGCGTGGCTCAGGCTCTCCTCGAACGAGCTCTTGGCGTCGTCGGTGAGGCCGAACCGGTACTGGAGAATGCCGATGTAGGCGTGAATCAGGGCGCGGCGACGGGGGCTCTGGTTTTGAGCACCGGCCCGTCCGAAGGCCGCGAGGGCGCCGCGGTAATCCTTGTTCTGGTACAGCGTGATCCCGTCTTCGAGGTCACCCGCGGCGGTGGCCATCGTCGCGATCAGCAGCGCTGTGGAACCGACGCCCACCGGCCCCGGAATATAGGGGGCCGGTAGGCGGTGCGCCAGCCGTCGTTCGTCACGGGGTCACAACAACTTGGGCGTTCGTCCCGTGAACAAACCCGCGACGAGCGAGACGGCGGCGATGATCACGAAGCCCCAGAACAGGAGCTTGGCGATGCCGGCGGCGCCCGCCGCGATTCCACCGAACCCGAAGAGGGCGGCGATGATGGCCAGGATGAAGAAGGCAAGTGCAAAGCGGAGCATGAGAGCTCTCCTTTCTCTTATGTCAGGGGTGAATGGGATGCGTTCGCAGATCAGCTGTCGCGCAGCACGATCTCGACGCGGCGATTGTTGGCGCGCCCCTCGGCGGTGTCGTTGGTAGCGATCGGCTCCGACTCACCGCGACCGATGGCGACCACCCGGTTGGACGGGACACCCTCGGCGACGAGGAACGTTCGGACCGCGGCGGCGCGGTCCTGCGAGAGGCGATCGTTGAAGGCGGACGGACCCTTCGAGTCCGTGTGCCCCTCGACGACGATGCGTTTGTGCTCGCCCTGCGCGACGAGCGCCGCGGCGACCTCCTTCAGCTTCGTCTTCGCGATCGGCAACAGCTTCGCCGTGCCGAACTCGAACACCACCGAACCGGACAGGGTGATGACGGTCTCCTCGAGCTCCGACTTCACCTTCGCGATCTCTTCGAGGCTCTTCAACGCATCGGCGGCGCGCTGCTCCGCGTTCACGCGGGCCTCGCGCTCGGACTCGAGCGCCTGATCCTTCGCGGCGAGTGACGCCTCGAGGTCGGCGCGCTTCTCGGTCAGCGTCTCCTTCTCGGAGCGCAGCTCGTCGGCGCGCGCTTCGAGCTCGTCGACCCGCGCCTTCATCAGCGTGTCCTTCTCCGCGAGCTCGCGATCGATCTCCGCCAGCTCCGACTCGGTTTGCATCAACGACTCGGTCGTCGCCGCGTGCGCTTCGCGCAGCTGACGATTCGTCTGCCGCGTGTCGCGAATGATCTTCGACTGCGTGTCGACGTACATGTCCTTCGCCTGCGCGCGGTCGCGCTCGGCGTCGAGGCGCTCACCGTGCGCCATCGCGACCTTTGCCTTGCGGTTGGCGAGGTACGCGAGCTGCCGCTCCTTCGCGCCACCCGGGTCGTCGTCGTGGGCCTTCTCGGCGCGCACCATCAGCTGGCGGGCGTCCAACATCTTGTCCGGCGCGAGCTCGGGCGCGTGGGACTTCTCGGCTTCGTCGTAGACGCGACGCGCTTCGGTGAGCTCCACCGAAGGGTGCGCGGTCGCGCAGGCGGTCGCGGCGACGGCGATGCCGCCGACCATCAGGGTCTTCTTCAGGACTTTCATTGCTCCATCTCCTCCTTCAGCTCACGGACCCGCTCGAGCTCGCGGGTCGCTTCGGTACGTGCGGTGTTGGCCTTCGCGAGCGCGACGGCGAGCTCGGCGTCGGCCTCGGCGCGTTCCAGCTGCTTCGTGGCGGCCGCGTGGTCGCCGTCCTCCATCAGCTTCTGCGCGTCGTCGTAACCGCGGCGCGCGAGCTCGAGGTGGAGCGCGGCTTCGGGTTGTTCACCGGCGTCGAGCGCTTCGGCGGAACGGATGGTGGCGGCCGTGTCGACCTTCAGTTGTTTCGGGGCGGACGTGGACGCGCAGGCCGCGCCCAACAGTACGGTCGCTGCCGCGAGCCCCCAGGACGTGATTCGATTCATGCTTCCCCGCCAACGCAGGCGGCGTGCCAACCGGCGTCGGGGCGCTCAGCGGCGCCTCGCGTGGCGGTATGCCCCGAGCGTGGCCAAAGCGGCCGTGACCCCCGCGGACAGGCGCTCGGAGAAAAAATGAGGCGTGGCAAATGGCCACAGCTGACGCGGTTTGCCGCATGAACGGGCCCTTACGGCCCGGTTCCGGACTGGCATCCCATATGCTTTCAAGACCCACGGCGATGATCGCTGGAATCGCAATGCGTCCCCCTTGGTTGAGCCGAGTGCACGCCATGGTGCAGCGCGCCAAAGAAGAAGCCCCACCTACAAGGTCCCCCCAAGCACTAAGGAGAGCAACGATATGAATAGCCTCGAACTCGAGCACCTGAACAAGGAGCACACCGATCTCGACCGTGACGAGAAGACCTCGTCGCCGGTCACCCCCGCGGCCCCCGGCGTCGCGCCGAGCCTTCCGAGCGGGCCGTACGCCCAGCCGGACCACGCGCAGTCGACACTGCAGACCACGACGCCGCAGACGCAGCCGATCCAGGCCATCCCGACGCGCCAGCCCGAGACCGCGGACACGCGGTCGTCGGCCGACCAGGTGCGTAGCAAGCTGGTCGCCGCGCTCGACGAAGGTCGCGCGCTGACGCTGGTCGAGACGGCGAAGATGTTCGGCATCCGTCCGCGTACGCTGCAGGAGCGCCTGCAGAACGAGAACGTGACGTTCCAGTCGCTGATGCAGGACGCCCGCGCGGAGCTCGCGCGGAAACTCCTCGCCGGCTCGCAGTCGATCCCGGCGGTCGCGGAGGCCCTCGCCTACGCCGACCCGCGTGCCTTCCGTCGCGCCTTCAAGCGTTGGACGGGCGTCACGCCGGGCGTGTACCGCAAGCGACTGAGGCAGGAGCGCGCGGACCGAGACAACTTGGTCGACACGAAGCTCGTTTGATGTCGCGTTGGTCGTCGGCCCCCTGCTTGCAAAAGCAGGGGGCATGATGACCAAGTCCATTCAGAAGATCGCTTCGGCGTTCATCCTGGCGCTCGCGCTCCCGCTGGCGGGTTGCCCGGACCGAGATGGTCCGATGGAGAAGGCGGGTGAGAAGGTCGACGAAGCTGCAGAGGACGTCAGTGACGCGGTCGACGAGGCCGTCGACGATCTGCAGGAGTAGATGACCCTCAGCGCGTTTTGATTTCACCGACACCGGTCGCGGCCCACGTCGCGACGTAGTGGCTCAGCTGTCCGTGCGCCTGTTCCCAAGTGGGTTTGTCCCGCTCGTAGAAGAGGTTGTGACCGACACCGGGGAACTGCGTCCAGCCGCGTCCCGCGACCGGCCCGTCGATGACTTCGATCCCCTCCGGCGCGTCCGCGGCGGGCGCGACGATCGGCAACCCCATCGCACGCGCGAGTGACTCCGTGGCACCCGGCGGCACCACCGTGTCCGTCATGCCCTGGAGGAGGAACACGTCCTCCTCGAGCGAGCGCGCCGCGAAGTTCGACGGGTCGCCGCGGTCCAACACGGACTGCGCGACGGTCGTGAACATCTGCGTCGGGAACCCATCGAACTCGAACCCCGACAGCACCTGGTCGAAGAACTCGAGCAGCGTGCCGCCCCCGACCATGAGGACGGCGGTGTCGATCGGCTCCGACAGACCGACGACCGCCGCACCGACGATCGAACCGAGTGACTCGCCGAGGTACATGACCCGGCTCGCGTCGAGGACGGTCTCGCCGTTCTTCAGGAGGTCCGTCGTGGCGAGTCGATCGAGGTGCGCCGCGAAGTAGACCTGGTCGACCTGCGCCTGCCGCATGTTGTCGGCGACGACGGTCGGCGCGACGACGTTGAGGAACCGCGTGCCGGCGTTGCCGGGGCGCTCTGTGCGTGCGCCGTGCAGCGGTGCGTCGATCGCGACGACCGCGACGCCATTCGGCAAGATGTCTTGCGCGAACTCGACGATCTTCTCCTTCTCACCGCCGAGCCCGTGGTGGAAGACGAGCACCGGGAAGGGACCTTCGCCTTCCGGCACGAGGACGAGGACCTCGACGGTCTCGAAGCGGGGTTCGATCGTCAGGTCGATCGGTGCGTCCGGCTCTTCGCGGAACGCGGGGATGTCGAAGTCGGCGGTGATACGCGCGCGGATCGGTGAGGCCCCGGACGCGGTGCTGGTGACGGTGAACGTCGGCGGGTGTTGGGCCATCGCGTCGATGAGCGCATCGGCGTGCGCCTGGATGGAGAGGGTGGTGTAGCGCTCGGCGACGAGCACGTCGTCGGGTTCGATCCCCACGGCCGCGAGCGCGTCGTCCACGCCGTCGAGTCGCGCGACGGCGTTCGTGACGCGGTCGGCTTCGCCTTCGGTGTCGCTGTCGCCGGACCACACGGCGTCGAAGATCGCGGGGCGCGCGAAGGGGGTGCCGTCTTCGGTGGCGAGCCCGCGGGTTGCGACGATCGCGTGCGGCGTCGCCTCGGCGAGCGGCACGAGCGGCCTCAGCTGCGCCCAGTGCACGACGCGGCCGTAGTCGGTCTCCCCGGTGATCGCGCGGATGCGGAGCGGGATCTTCTGTCGGCGTTCGAGGTCGACGAGGAACAGGTGCTCGTCGAGCGTCGCCGGATCCGGCGGTACGCCGAGGGAGACAAACGAAGGCCCGAGCGTCGACCACCCGTCGAGCGCGCCGAGCTCGTCGGTGAAGTTGTCGCCGAACAGGTAGATCGCCTCGTCGACGTCGCCGAGCGTCTCACCCCGCGCGCGGATGTTCAGATGCAGACCGGTCGCGGTGTCGGCGGAGCGCGTTGCGTCGTCGGAGGGGAAGGGCAGCACCGGCCGGGAGCTGAGTTGGTACGGGAGCGGTTGACCGTCGGGGGCGTCGTCGCCGCTGCACGCGACGAGCGCGAGCGCGGGGAGGAGGAGCAGGGACCGCACGCTACGAGGGAAGCCGAAGGCGGCGCCTTGGCGCAAGGGTCACCGGATCGAGATCGCGAAGAGGCGGCCGCCGTCGGAGACGAGGACGCGCTCGCCGGTCGCGTCGAGCGCGAAGGCGTCCACGCCGGAGGGGCGGTCCACGCTCGTGCTCGTGCCGGTCGTGAGGAGGACGGGGCCGGCGTCGAGGTTGTCGAGGTTCAGCAGGTAGAGGTCGTGGGTGGTGTCTTCGTCAGCATTTGTCAGGGCCGTTGTCGTGCGGATGCCGAGGCGGCTGCCGTCGGATGAGATGTCGAGGTCGCGCGGGTGCTCGAGGTCGGCGAAGAGGAGATGCGGGCCGGCGTCCTCGCGGTGCAGTAGCGTGCCCGCCTCGTTGACGTAGACACGCATGCGTCGGTCGGGGTCGTTCGCGACTCGAAGGTTGGAGCGCGATCCGAACGCGATGCGATCTCCCGAGGCCGAAGTGCTGGGATAGAGTCCGGGCGTCGGCGGCGGAACGGACGTGTACTCGGGCTGGTCGACGCGGAAGTAGTCGTTCCCGATCCAGGCGATGCCGCCCGAGCCGTCGAGGAAGGTCGCGGTGGACGCACACGCGACGACCAGGACCCCCGTCTCGGTCAGCATGGCGCCGCCGGTGCAGGGGCCCCCGCGGGTGCGTTTCGTCCCGCCGGGAAACCTGAAGACCTGCATCTCGCCGTCGTCCGGGCTGAGGTGGGACACGACGCCGAGCTCCGATCCTCCCTCTTGTGCGAGCCGAATGTCCGCGCCGCTCTCGTGAGGTGCGGGCTCACCTTTCTGCGCGAGCGTGAGTCGGACGGGTCCTCCGCCGTTCAGGTTGGCCTTGAAGATCTGCCGGTTCGTTCCGCCGTCCCCGGAGAACACCACCCACTCAGCCGTCGGATCGATCCTCGGAAAAACCGGGTCGACGAAGCGAAGCGAATCACTGACGACGTTCTCCGAGCCTCGCACGATGTTGCGTCGGACGACCTCGTTGCCTCGAATGTACACGCCGTAGGTCGCGTCGTCGGAGAGCTCCACGCCGGGCCCATCGACGTCGGACACGATGAGCGCGGCGTCACGGACGTCGAACGTGAGCGTGTGCGTCGCCGACCGATCGCCGGCCACGACCTCGAAGCGCGCGGTGTCCAGGCCCCTGAAGCCGCGCGGTGCCTCGTAGACCCATCCGGTTTCGCTCACCCGCTGGACGTTGCCCAGCGGTGCGTCGATCACCGTCACCGGCCCCGGGCTCGGTCCGTCCGGGTCCATGGCGACGAGCTCGAAGTGCGGATCGAAGCCCGCCGCGACGACGAGGTTGCGAGGACCGGTGATCGTCGGCGGGAGGCTGGCCAGGTCCTCGTCGGAACGCAGGTGCCAGACGGCCGTGCGCGCCCCGCCGCTCCAGACCACCTCGAGCTCGAAACGAAGGTCCGTGTCGACCGGAGGTGCGACGAACGAGGCGACCCGAACGTCGCTCGGCACGGACAGGAGGTCCGCGTTGTCGAAGTCATCGTCCGGGCCCCACTCGAGATGCTGCGTGAAGGACTCCGGGACGCCTTCGAGGGTCCACGTGAGATCGAAGTTGGCTCGGGTGGCGACGACCTCCGGGTTGCTCTCGTCGAACTCTGCGAAACACCGCTCGCCGTCGCGGTTGACGGCACCCGGCACGAGTCCGAGCCGTGCTTCGAGCGCGAGCGTCTCACAGGCGCGCACGCCGAGCCCATGGATCTCCAGGAAGGCGACGCCCGACGGTCCCATCGCCAGGACGTCGAGGGACCGCAACTCGGGCATCGTAGTCAGGACGACCGCGCCGGCGATCGCCTCGACGCCGTTGAACGCGGAGAGGTCGGGCAGAGCGGTGTTGGCAGTGAGCATGAGGCCACCTTCGACCTCTTCGAGCGCGGCAAAGGCGGGTACGTCGAGTAGGGAGTCGTTGTCGGAGATCTCGATGCGTCCGAGGCGTCGAGCGAGGTCGAACCCTCGGAGGGATCGCAACGAGGGGTTGCCGGACACCTCGAGCTCGCTGGTCTGCGTAGCGCTGGACGCGACGACGGGGACGTCGATCGTCGCGACTCGGATATTGTCCTGGAAGAGGAGATCTCCGCCGACCTCGGTGAGTCGCTGAAATCGGACGTCCCGGAGTGACGTGTTTCCACGAACCAGGACGTTGCCGCCGACACGTTGGAGGGAATCGAGGGGCTCGGTGTCGACCACGCCCGACTGAATGATCGAAAGATCACCTCGAATGATGGAGATGCCTCGCAGCGCTTCCAGCGTGGTCGCTCGACCGGCTGCGAGCACGGAGCCATCGATCTCGGAGCACCCGCGTGGCACCTCGTCGATCCCCAGGTTGAGGACCCCGTCGGTCACTTCGATCACACCGTCCACGCAGGTGTTGGTGTCGTAGGCGGAGTATTCCAAGCAGCCGGTGAGTCCGAATACCCAGAACACGACTGCATATCGACGCATGACACTCACCGCCGAGCGATGGTAGCGACGGGGTTCGGACGATGTCCATGAGTATCCAAGCGCTGGTCTTCGCCGTGGCGCTCGTCCAGACGTCGACATCGGGGAGCACCACCGAAACCGAGAACGCGGACACGCTGCCTGCGGTTCGTGGGGTGCGAACCCCCGCTGCGATTCGCGACGCCATTCTCACGAAACTCGACTACGACCGCTCCTATTTTCTTCGCGTTCAACGACTTCACGCGCGCCGAAAACTCCCCGAGGGCATCACGGCCGAGGTGTTCGCTCAGGAGGTGAAGCGCGCTCGCGCGTACCTACCCGTTCTTCAGGCCATCGATGCGCAGACCCCCGCCTTCAGGAAGGGAGCGCCATTCGAGCAGCCGGGGGCGACGGAGCTCTACCGCGTCTACGACAACCTCGTCGGGCTCCTCAACATGGTTCAGAACATCGCAAAAGGTGAGTACGAGCTCGTGCTGGCCTACGGCGAACGAATCTCGATTCGCACCGTGCGCGACCTGGGTCTAAGACGACAGGGAGAGCCCAAGTATCGACTTCAGCTCCTGCGAGAGTACTTCTACATGATGGGTTCCGCGTCGTTTCGAATGGGTCGGGACGATGACGCCGTGAAGTGGTTCGAGCGAATCGACTCGGATCCCGATCTCCGCGCGCTCCGCGATCTCGTCGACGAGCCGGATCTCTCGCCAGAGGAGAAGCGACTCCGTCGTCTCAGCGGAGTCCGGCTCAGCTCGATTGGTGTCATGCCCTTCGAAAATGTCGGGCAGGACGCGTCGTTGGAGTGGGTCGAGCGCGGAATGATGGAGGTCCTCTCGTCTGACCTCGTTCGTTTCACTGATCTCTCGATCGTCGAACGATCCCAGCTCGAGAAAGTCATCGGTGAATACCAGCTCCAGTACGTTCTCGACGGTGAGAACGACCAGCTCGAAAAGATCGAATCGCTCCTCGGAGCGGGCTCCCTCCTGGTGGGCTCGTTTCGTCGCGCGTCGGAAGGGACCGTCGAGCTCAACATCCGGCTCGTGGATCTCTCGACGGGGATCATCCTCGCGGTCGGTACAGGCGCGGCTCCGGAGGATGATCTGTTCTCCAAGGCACGCGAGGTCCTGATCGGGCTGCTGGAGAGCATCGGCTGGGTCGACGCGATCGCGGTGACAGAGCTGAGAACGGCGCGCGTGCCCGAACGGACCGTCATCCGCGACCTGGTCAACGCACGGAAGTTGCTGTCGACGGAAGAGGCAGAGGCGCGTCGCCTCTACGCCAAGGCGCTTCGTTCCGACCCGACGTACGCCGCGCTTTTCGAAGAGCTCAAACAAGAGTTCCCGGAGGAGTCGGCGCGCGTTGCGATTCTCCCGTTCGTCAACCTCGACGAGACCTCCCAGGACGCCTGGCTCGTGGAGGCGATTCAAGAGTCGCTGCAGACCGACCTGCCGACGCTCGGGTTTCGGATCGTGGAGCGCGCGCAGATCGACCAGGTCCTGAAGGAATACTTCACCGGCACTTCGACGACGACCGATGACCTCCAGGAAGGTCGCGAGATTGCGAACCGGCTGCGGGCGGACTTCGTGGTGCTCGGGGCCGTGTTGGATCGCGAGGGGCTCCTGCGGATCGACGCGCGCATGGTCGAAGTGAAGTCGGGTGAGATCCTCTTCTCGGCCACCGTCACCGGGAAGAAGGACGACCTGATGAACGTGCTCACTTCGCTCTCCGAGGGCATCGCGCGGAGCGCGAACCACTCACTCTCGGAGGAGGTGATGGGTGAGCTCGTCGGGCGGAAGCTGAGTCGGTCCGAGCTCGAGAAGCGCGCGCGCGAGGAGCTCGAGCGTCAACACCTCCGTCGCCGTGACGCGAAGGAGGAGAAGCGCAAGAAGGACCAGGCCGAGAAGAAGGAGGCGGAGCTCGCCGCCCTTCACGTCACGCTCCACGTGACCGTCACGCCCACGACCGCCGCGATTCGGCTCAACGGCCGCGAGGTCGGCTCCGGCGAGGTGACCGTCGATGACATCCTCGGTGGGCACGTGCGCGTCCGCATCGAGGAAGACGGCTACTACCCGTTCGAAGAGCTTCGTCTCTTCGCGCTCGGTGACTACATCGCCGGTGGGCGCGAGCCTTTTGAGTATGCGGTGAACCTCGTCCGCATCCCCAACCCGATCTCCTTGGGTGTCGCCGCCGGTGCCTGGACGACGCGACGCCAAGCCACCGACGGTGTGGGCTTCGGTGGTGAGATCTTCGTCGACTTCTTCCGGTGGGTTCAGGTCGGTGTTGGCTTCGCGAAGCCGACCGCCGGCTACGCGAACCTCCGTGTCCTGTTCATCGGAGCGCGATACTGGGACGTCGGAGTGTTCGGACACGGTGCGGTCTACGAACGTACGGTGTCGGTGCGTTTCACGGACGAGCCGAAGTATGCGTACGCGGCGGGGGGCGGGGTGACGGCGTCCGCGAGTTTCCCGATCGGCAGGTTGATCCTCGGGGTGCGCGGCGAGGGCGGGGCGGTGTGGAACTTCGACCAGTCAGAGTTGGCGTATCCGTTGTTCCTGTCCGCGTTCGCGCGGTTCGACTGACAACTCAGAGCGCCCCGTCGAGCTCGTGGATGGCGCCATCGTCGCGGTGCATGTCGGTGTCGAGCAGGCGCACCTTGGCGTCGCGACCCACGCGGAGCATCGGGCCGTGCTTCGTCGCCTCGGCCCGCACCGGGGCGCCGGCGAGGGTGAACAGCTTGCGGCTCTCGAGGTCGTCGAGCGTGATGCGGCCGTCGATGGTGTGGCGGCGGACGAAGTCCACGACCTGCCGGTCGACGCGGCCCGACTGGATCGCGGCGAGGTCGAGGCGGGCGTCGAGGAGGGCCTGGTCGTCGGGCATCAGGACGGTGAGCTCGCGGGGCAGGCCGCGGGGGTACGCGACTTCGAAGGCGGCGGCGAAGAGGGGGCGGCGAGCCCGCAGCGCGGTCGTCAGGTCGGCGTGCGGGGGGAGAACGTCGTCGATCGTGAAGACGTTCCCCGAGAAGGCGCTCGCAGCAAGGCCGTGGATGTTCGCGGTACGCCCGGTGCGCGAGCCGAGCCGCACCTGCGGGTCGACGATCGCGAGGCCGACGTCGTCGACCAGCGTTGCGAGGTCGGCGCCGCGGAGCGCGCTCTGCTCGATGCGACCCGGGACGAAGTGCCCGAGCAGGAGCTCCGCGAGCTCGTCTTCGTTGCCCGGCTTCGCGAGCCACGGGCGACGCTCCATGTACGCCTCGAGCGCGCTACGGTGCGGCACGAAGACGGTGACCTGGAAGCGTGGGTTGTCGAAGAGGTCGAGGATGCTGGCCTGCTTCATGAGGTCACGGAAGTAGCGCGAGTCCTTCCCCATGGTCGCGATGGAGTCGACGATCGACGGCTCCACCTGCACCTCGAGCGTGGACGCGTTCGCGGCCGTGGTGTCGGTCGGCGCGACGCCGCCGCAGGCGACGAAGGAAGCACAGGCGAACGAAGCGACGATGCGGGTGAGGGCGGTGTTCATGTTGATGATCTCCATTTGACCTCTCCGTGAAGAGAGGTCTCGGGTTCGATCACCGCCGCGAGAAAAAAACGAAAAAAGACCCGCTCGCGAAATTGCGAGCGGGTCTCTTCGAAGTTCGATTCGATCGAGAGGTTCAGGCGGCGCGACGTGTCTTGTTCGCCGCGCTTCGTCGCGGGACGCCACTCAGCGTCTTGACCACGGCCCGAAGTCCCGGATCTTCTCGCGCTGCGCAGCACGGGACGCCGCCGGCGTACGCGCCCGGGAAGGGCGGCAAGGACGTCGCCGCGACGCCGCACACGTGGTGCACCGCGATCCCGCGGGCGCGCAGCGCGCGGACCGTGCCGGGGTCGGGCTCGGGGTAGGCCTCGTTGAGGACCACGACGCCTTCCCACAGCTGCGACGCGCGGCGTTCGAGCGCGCCGCGTTTGGAAACGTCGACGAGGAGGATGCGCTCGCCGCGGAGGTGCTCCGGCCATCGATCGTTCAGGTCCACGATGAAACACGTGCGTCCACGTCGTCCCAGCTCCGCCGAGACCGCTCGACCGACGCTGCCGCGCCCGCCCAACAGGACGATCGGGAGGTACGCGTCGATGTCGTGTGCCTCCGCGGTGCGAATGGCCGCGTCCGTCACGACGCGACCCACGACACGACAGCGCGACTGATGATGCAGCTCGGTCATCAGCCCCGCGCGCCGAAACACCGTGGGGAGGATGCCCGAGAAGTTCACCTCCTCGATGCCGAGGCGCTCCGCGATTCGGTGGCAGCCTTCGTGGAGCCGGTCGAGGTGCACCGGCGACAGGAAGTCGGGCTCGACCGAGCTCGTCATCGCGATGATTCCGAGTCGCCCGTTCTGGATGAACAGTCCGACGATCATCGGCGTGTAGCGAATCCAGGGAAGCATGAACGAGAAGGCGTAGGCCTGGCTGTACTCCCGGCTCGCGGCGTAACCTACGAACATCGTGCATAGCGGGCGGCCGAGGAGGCGGTTGATTCGGCCCACGACACAGACCGTGAGCGGGTTCGTGAGGAGGACGGCGGTGCAGAGGATCACGAGGCGGCGGGCGTTCTTCAGCAGCATCACCTCCGTCGTGCGGCGACCCGCGCGAAACGATCACTCCTGTTTGCGCAGCAAGAACTGAGGCTGGTCGGTCCGGGGGACACGCTCCGTCATCGGGCGGTCCTTGACCGGGACGCCGAGGCCATCGAGCCACTTCGTGGGCGCGATCTGGCCGATCAGGCAGTAGAACACGTCGGCGTCGATGCGCTGGTCGGACGGGGCGTCCTTCGTGCGCACGGTCACCGCGCCGGGCGCGAGCGCCACCGGAGACGTCTCCATGAGGAGTGTCAGCCGCCCCGCTCCGACGAGCTGCTCCAGCATCTCGACGTTCCCGGGGCTCGCGCTCTTCAACTTGTCTCCGCGGTAGATGATCGTCACCCGATTCCCGCGGGCCTCGAGCTGCGCGGCCACCTCCAGCGCCATGTTACCGGCGCCGTTCACCATCACCGCCTTACCCTTCGGCGGCTCACCCTCGACGATCGAGTAACGAATGTCCGTACCCGGCGCGACCGGGACCTCGGGTCCGAGCTTGCGCGGCTCTCCCATCCCGACCGCGACGATCAACCGAAGCGCCGTGAAGGCGCCCTGATTCGTGTCGAGCGTCAGCACGTCACCGTCCTGCGTGAGGCTGTTCTCCTTCGCGAGCTTCACGCCCAACCGGATGTCGAGGTCCGCGCGAACGACGACGCTCTCGATCGCCGAGAGCAAGCCAGGTTGCTGCCCGGTCTCGAGCACGAACGGACCCTTGTTCTCGACGTGGGGTGGGTTCGCCTCGTATTTCTTCGTCGCGCCGTACTTACGAATCGTGGAGAGTGTTTCGTCCTCCACGTCGAAGACGATCGAAGTCAGCCCCTCCTCGCGCGCGTTGACGGCGGCCGCCAACCCACCGGGGCCGGCGCCGAGGATGATGACCTCGGCGGACAGTCCAAGTCGCGCCGCGGCCCCTGGCTTCACACCGCCCTCGTCGATCATGTGCTGCACGACCCACACCCCGAGGTTGGCCGCGTTTTTCACCTTCGACACGCCCGCTGCGTGTCCGATCACGTAGAGGCCGCGCCGCTCGGGCGTGAGCCCCGTTTCGAAGTCGGCGGACAGCGCGGGCACTTCCTCCGTCTTGGCCGGCTTGTTCGGCTCGACCATCTCGAGCGCGTTGAACTTACAAACCTCCACGCAGATCCCACACTCGTGACACTTGTGCGGCGCGACCAGCTCGGGGAGGCCGTCCTTCATCTCGAGCACGTTGTACGGGCAGCGCTCCACACACGTCCGACTCCCGACGCACTTCTCCGGGTACAGCCGAGGCAGCTTGATCGCTTGTCCACGCTCCGCACCGGGGCACTCGGTCGGCGGTGTCTCGAGCTCCTTCTTGCGTCCGAGCCCCGGCGGCGGAACCTCCTCGTGCGTGACCTTGCGTTCCCGCTCGTGCGCGCGGCTCGGCACGACGCGCAGCAGCAGCGCCGTCAACAACAAGAACCCGAGCACGATCCCCGCCGACCACGGCAACGCGCTCGCCGCGGCGTACGTGCGCTCCGCCGGCGCGGCGCGTTCGTCGCGGTGTTCGACGTGGCAACTCGCGCACGACTGAATCGCGAGGCCCTCGGCGAGCTGGACGTGGCAGCTCCCGCACGCGTTCCAGGCTGCGCCCGGCGAACGCGCGGCACCGTCCGCTTCGTGGCACGCACGGCACCGGTGCGGCACCGCGTCGTGAAGGCGGTGCAGCTGGAGTCGATACGGTCGAGGTGTCTCCTCGACGTCCGCGAAGATCCCCGGCGCCTCGACGATCTCGGGCGGGGCGCCGCGAACGACGAGCTTCGAATGCCGCGACTCGTGACACGCGGCGCATCGCGCGCTCGCGACCTGCTTCGGCTCCGACGCCTCACGGTGCTCGCCGTGGCAGTCGGCGCAGCTCGTGATGTCCTCGCCGAACGCGTGCGCAGGGCGGACGCGATGCTCGTACCCCTCGTGTTCGTGACAGCTGGTGCAGGCCTCGACGGTCGGCGTGGCGGCCGCGCCTCCGACGTGGCAGCTCGCGCACGCGACATCTTGGGTGTGGCGGACGGGCGGGAGCGCGGAGACCTCGTCACCGCCCGCGAAGATCAGCGCGCCGGCCGTGACGACACCCAGCGCGACGCTGACGAGGACCGCGTTGCGGAGCCGGGTGCTCGTGCGGACGTCGTCCGGCTCCTTCCACTTCACCGCGAGGCGGTTGTCCTTCGGCGCGACCTGCGGCGCGAGGATCGTCGCGCCGTTGTGCAGTATCTCGGTCGGCGTGCGGAACACACTCCCGTCCTTGGGTTGCAGGCTGAAGCGCGGCGGTGCGGCCTGGGCGGAGCGTGCGTCCGACGGGCGCGGGAGCACGGTGGCGCCCGCTCGTCCGCTGGGGACGTCGATCGCGTAGCTCGGGATGTCGCGGTCCGGTTCCACGACCGCCGCGGTGATCTCACAGCGGTTCTCGCGGATCGTCGTGCGCAGCTCGTAGCCGCCGAGGCGAATCACGTCCCCGGTGTCGAGCCACTTCTTATGAACCTTGTCGCCGTTGACGAACGTCGAACCGCCGCTGAGATCCGACAGCTCGAAGGCCCCGGTGAGCGGGCCCCCCTCCGTCGGTCGAACGCGGTAGTCGATGCGCGCGTGTCGACGCTGCACGCTGCGCAGGAGGAGCGGCACGTCGCAGGTCGGGCTCGAGCCGAGCAGCACACCCGGCTTCTTGGCGGGGCCATCGGGCAACACGAACCGCGCCGCCTCGGCCGACGCGGGCACCGTCGCGGCGAGCGTGCCTTCGCGGCGGTCGACGACGTCGGTGAGGAACACGACGTGGGACGGCCCGACCGAGATCGTGGCGCCGTGGATCAACACACACGCCGAAGCGACGGCGCGGTCGTCCACCGCGAGCGGAAGTGATGCGTCGAGGCGCGTCAGGATCCAGTTCGGTCCGTCGCGATCGATCTTCGCGTGCACCCGCGCGACGCCGTCGCCGTCCAGGACGACATCACACGTGTTCCCGCTCCCGAACGTGAGCGGCCCGTCGCCGATGAAGACGTGGCGCCCCTCGTGCGGGCCGAAGAGGAACGACAGCGCGGCGCGGTCCGCGTACCGCGCGAGGATCAGCTCGCCGGTACCTTCGGCGTCGATGTCCTCGACGACGACGTGCCGTTCCTGCGTCAAAGCATCGCCCCCAGGATGCGAAGGCCCACCACCACGTGCACCGCGAGGAGCGCGAGGAGTCCGACCGCGGTGCAGATGTGCGCGACGAGCCAGACACGTCGCACGGCGTGAAGGCGGAGCCCCGCTTCGAGCTGCGCGACTCGGGCTTCGTCGGCGAGTCCCGTCGCGAGCTCGTCGCGCAGGTCCTCTTCGAGCTGGGCGTCCCCTTCGATGCGGGTGATCGCCTTCGGCATCCAACGCGCCCAGAAGACGCCGAACAGCCCGGTCGCGATCGCGAACAACATCATCAACACGAGGCCCGCGGACAGCAGGCTCCGCGCGGCGAAGTCCGCGTGCAGCAACGCGGCGCCCAGCCCGAGCGTGCCGAGCGCGACGTGCGCGCGCGCCCACAGGTAGAACGGGCCCCACTGCACGCGCCCGGAGGATGGTGCGTTGGCGTCGGCGGCGCGCCGGTTTCGTTCTTCCTCCTTCAGGCGCCCGAGCCCGTTGCGCCGCCTTCGCCATGCGAGCGCGGTGGCGCCCGCGAAACACAGCAGCGCGACGCCACCGAGGACACCGCCTCGCGCCGACGCGGGGCTGTACGGAGTCGCCGTGGCCCACAGTGCCGTGAGGACCGCGAACAGCACCGCGGCGATGGACCAGATGACGAGCCGGGAGAGGTCACGGGCCGCACCCGTGCGGCGCTTCGTCGCGTCCTGCGGCGCGTGCCTGCGCTCCGGCAGCTGCGCAGCGACCTCCGGGAAGAACTGCACGGGGTCCACGCGCAAGATGGCTTGCGTCGGGCAGTTGTAGACGCAGTTGGCCTCCGAGTAGCCGAAGCAGAGGTCACACTTGCTCGCGATCTCCTCGACGACGATCCCGAGCTCCGGCCGCTCGACCTTCTCTCTCGCGACCATCGTGATGTTGTCCCACGGGCAACGCAGCGCGCAGTTCGAACAGCCGATGCAGTCGTTGCGAATCGCGACCTCACCGGTGGGTTTGAGGTGAATGGCGCCGGTCGGGCACCCGACCATGCACTCCGGAGACTCACAGTGACGACACGACGTCGGGATGAGTAGCGGCTTGGGGTCGGATGGGTTCGCGGGCGTGCGATCGAGTTTGTTTCCGCGCCTCACCATCTTCGGGAAACCGTGGCGCGCCTCGCAGGAGCGCACGCAGTTGCCGCACCGGATGCAGAGATCCAGATCGATGGTCATCAGTGACTTCGCGTCCTGTGCGGTGTCGGCGAGGAGCTGGTTGAGGAAGAGCGAAGAGGCGCCGTCGCCGATCTTCACGCGCGAGGGGGCATCGTTGGCGTCGAGGGTGACCTTCTCGAACTGCTCGGACCAACCGGGGCGCTGCACCTCGGCCACCGCGCGGACCTGGTCGAAGGCGTTCCTCGAAACCTCCACGACCTCCGTGACACTCATAGCGAGCAACGAACCCATCCGGCTCCGCGAGGCGTCCGTGCCGACCACATCCCCACTGCCGTAGTAGGCGAGCACGATCTCGTGCGCGTTGGCGCCGACGCCCGCCCGGGTGAGTTTGGCCACGCCGCCCTTCACGAGCCGAACGGTGTCCGAGGATCCGCCACGTTGGTCGATGACTTCACCGCGTCCGTACTGTCGGAGTCGCCCGTTCGACCAGATGGGTCGTAGGTCGCGCGAGGTGAGCGAAGCAAAGGCGCGGTGCCCGAGGAGGAAGGTCTCGATCGTGTTCTGCTCGGAGAGGCGTTCGAGCTGAGCGATGACGTCGCCGTACGTGCCGTCGAGGCGGTCGATGTCGATCTTGTCGATCTGCAGGACCATCACGTCGGTGAGCGCACACGCGGTGTACGGTCGCAGGCCTCGCCCGAGCACGGCCCGTTCACCGAACCAGTTTTGATCACCGTCCGCGTCGAGGACCCGAAGCGGAATGTCGATGCCCTTCTGCGCCTCCGAACCCGGCGCCTCCGCACCGAACCCCGAGGCGAGCTGCAGGCTCACGCGCCCGCGCATGAGCGCGAACATCGACGTGCCGTACTCACCTTGCGCAAAGATGTTCTCGCCGGCCGAGTAGGACCGAAGCACGCCGGACGCGAGTCGCCGCCGCTCCTTGTCGTTGGGCGGGAGGAACGCGAGCGGCATGAGCCGCGTTTCGATCTCGTCCGCGGAGATCTTGTTGCTCGCGTGGATCGTGTAGAAGACCGTGTTGCCCATCGCACTGGCCTCAGAACACGAAGCGCGTCCGCAGGAAGAGCTCGTGGATAGCGCCGAGCTCCGGGAGGAACAACGACGAGTCCACCGCCATCTCGTAGCGGAGCGCGAGTGACACGTAGTCGTTCGGTACCCACTCCGCCGAGGCCGACGCGCCGAACATCGTGTCCTGACCGATGTCGTCCTCGTGCGGGGTTGCGAGATCGTAGAGCAGCACCGTCCCGGCGACGCCGAGCTTCAGCCAGCGCCGCTGGAGCATGCGTTTTCCGATGGCTCGGGTCGCGAGCGCATAACTCACACCCAGCGTGAATTCGTTGGCGAGCTTCTCGGGGCCCGCGCCCGCGTCCGTGTACAGGCCGAGGCCGTCGACGTCGCGATCGTAGAGCCGGCCGTCGTAGCGGAAGTCCACCTCCAGGCCGGCCGAATCGTCGAGGCGGTGGCGGCTGTAGACGCCCAACCCGACGCCGTAGAACGACGCGTCCCACGGCGTGAGGGTGTCCGGGTCGCCGTACACGACGTGCGCGACGCCGGTGGGTTCGATCTCCAGCCATGGGAGGATCTCGATCGCAAAGCGCGCGTCGAGGTGGGTATAGGCGCTGCGATCGGTCATCCCCAGGCGGAACGCCTCGACGACGGCGGGGCGTGCGAGCTGAGTTCGCTGATCACGCACCGTAATCGTCCGCATCCCACTCACCGCGTAGATCGCTTCCTCACCGATCTTCTGATCCAGGTCGACGGACAGCGCACCGAGCACGTTCAGATAACGCACGCCGAGCCGCGCGCGGGTGACGTCCTGGTCGAGGGTGTCGACACGCGCCTGCAGGAGGAGGTCGCGGGTGACGTCGTAGAACGCGGACACGCGGCCGAGGTGAGAGGTGGCGGTGAGATCGTTCAGCCCGAGGTTCGCAGTGTCGCGTGGGTCGAGCGCGATCGAGCGACGCGCAAACGTGTACTCGGCGCGAATCAAGAGCGGGACGTCGAGGTCGTCGAAGTCGAGGTGCGCCGACGCCCCGCCGACGATGCCCGGCGAAGGTTGGAACGCTTCGAAGACACCCGCGCGCTGGCCGAACCAACCGCTCGCGCGGAGCAGGCCCGAGTCGAACGCGAGGGTCGCGCCGTCGAAGGTCACCGGCGCGACACCCCAGTGGAACTGGCGGCCCGCCCGCACGTAGATCTGCGACAGCGCGCCACGCTCCGTGAGTCCGTCGAGCTCGGCGTAGGCGAGGCGCAAGAAGACTTGCTGTCCGCCGTAGGGGTCGTAGATCGTCGGGTGCACCGCGGCGTCGTTGGCGATGACTTCCTCGAGCGCGACCGTCGCGGGGGCGCCCGCGAGGTTCAGCCCGCCGGTGGCCATCGCGTAGGTGCTCAGCGGTTGGTACAGCAGACCGCGGGAGCCGATGCGCAGGTCGCCGATGACGAAGTTGGTCGAGTCACGGAGTGTGTCCGGCGGAATCTCCACGCCGGCCGCGTTGGTGCCTTCGGCGGTCGTCAGCGCGAAGTCAGCCGTCGCGTCGAGGCGCAGGATGAGTTGCTCCTCGAGGCCGCGGACGGTTTGGTCCTCTTCGGGCGAGGCCTCGGCGGTCGGCGCTTGCGCGACGACGAGGGCGAGGAGGGCGGAGGCGACCCAACTCATCGCAGCCCCACCGGCGGCGCGACGTCGAGCGCGTGGCAATCGATGCAAGTGGATTCGAACGTATGGCAGGTCAGGCAGGACCGTGGGTTGCGTGCGGCCGGCCGCGCGTGCCGGAACCGAAATGTCCTCAGCGGCGAGTGACTCGGCGGCGGCACTGCGTGGCAGGAGGAGCAGACGTCGGCCTCGTGGCACGTGGCGCACCGGGTGGGTTCGATCGCCGAGGAGCGACCGTGCGCCGGCCCGCGCCACCGCAAAGTGTGGTCACGCGGACGCATCGTGGCGTGGCAGTCCATGCAAGAGTCCGTCGGGCTCCCGCTGACGCCGAGGTGACACGACGAACACTTGGCGTCGCGCGCGGAAGCGGCGCCGCCGTGGTTCTTTCGAAAGAAGATCGTGTGGTCATCGGGGGCCTCGCCCAGCGCCAACGACCGCGCGGCCGTGCGCTCGGATCGGCGGTACTCACCCCCGTTCGACCGGCAGGCGTAACCCACGCTGAGCAGCGCCGCCGTGAGCAACAAGATCGAGCTTTGTGCGACCGCCGCGCGTTGCATCGAGCGCCCCCCTCCCCGAGCCACGTCGCGACTAACGCAGTGCCACATTGCACGCAACCCCGACATCCGCCTTGACCGTGCATCGAGTTCTTGCAATCGATCACTCGAAAATCGAATTGATCGATTCTTCGATGTGAGCGCACGGCGCGGTCGGGAGGGGATGGTCATCGACACGCCGACACGCGAACTGATCGAACGGGCAGCCAAGGGGGACGCGGTCGCGCAGTCCCAGCTGGTGGACCCGTACCTCGAAGTGGTGGTCACCTGGGCCACGCGGTTGTGCGGACCGCGGCTCGACCCGGAGGATATCGCGCACGAGGTCTTCATCGTCGCGCTCACGAAGCTGGGTTCACTGAAGGACCCGACCAAGTTCAAGTCGTGGCTCTACGGCATCACGCGTAAGACCGTGGCCAAATATCGGCGTCGCGCCTGGATCAAGAGGTGGGTCGGAGCCCAGGAGGAGATCGACGTGGCGGACGATGCACCGGGGCCCGCGATGGACGTCATTCGCAAAGAATCTTCGGATCGGATCCGACGTCTCATGGAACGTGTCCCCGCCGCGCAGCGCGAGGTGCTGATCCTCGTGCACGTGGAGGGGCGGTCGGGCCCCGAGGTCGCCGAGATGCTCGGCATCCCGGAGGGCACCGTCCGAGGTCGCCTGCGGCTGGGTAAGAAGCGGCTGCTGCAGCTCCTCGAGGCCGAAGGCATCGACCCCCCCGGTGCTCGCAACCCCAGACCTGCCAAGGGGAGTGTGCGATGAGTGACGACGACCGCCTCGACCGCGCCTTCGAAGACCTGCGGGACGGCACCCAAGCCAGCCGCGCGCGAATCAATCGCGTACGCAACCGCGTCAACGCCTCGATCCGGGCCGAAGAGGAGGCCACCGAGCTCCTCAAGTCACTCCCGGCCGCCGAGCGCGACGCCGTCGAACGCCTCCGGAGGCGGCTTCACGCGGGCGGGCCTGTTCGACCGCCGGTCTGGCCGCGATTCGTCGTCGGAGGACTCGCAGTCGCCGCCGCCGCCGCGCTCGCCTTCTTCCTCCTAAGAGGCGGCGAGCCCGGCGCGCCCGCCTCGGTGGTCCCGCCGATCGCCATCAAGACCCCTCCGCCCCCGCCCACGAAGATCGCGCCTCCGCCTCCGCCGGTCTCACCGCCGCCGAACACACCTCCGCCCAAGACGCCGAAGATCGAGGTCCCCGCGCGCGTCGCACGCGTGCGCGACCTCCGGGTCGAAGGCGGGACGCTCGCATCGAAGTCACAATCCGACCTCGCCCAGACCGCTTCCAAGCTGGCGGATTGTCCTGGGTTCTCGGAGTCGATGGCTTTTGCGCTCGACGCTGATCGATTCGGCAACTTCACCGCACTGCGGGTGACGAAAGGGGAGCCGAACGCCGCGTTCATCGCGTGCGGGGAAGGTCACCTGCGAGGGAAGCAGTTCGACATCGACTTCAGCACGACGGCGAGCGCCGACCCGTCCGAGTTGAAGAGCACGATTCGTTTCGAGCTGCGAAGGGGGAAGTGATGAGAGGTTCGATTGCGCTCCTGACCGGGCTGGTCACCATCGCGGGGGTCACCGAAGCCTCCGCCAAGACGCGCGTCGCGATCGTCATCGACGAGTACATCGACGGGAAGCAGGAGACGACTTCGAGCGTCGAGTTCCGGCTGCTCGAGCACTTCCGCTCCGTGGAGGGCATCGAGCTCGTCGACCCGACGCAGGCCGCGGCCGTGCGTGCGGCGGCGGGAGACAAGCCGCTGCTCCAGGCGGACGGGAAGGTCCTCGTCGACGCGATCGACGTCGATCGACTCGTCATCGGCGAGGTGCGGCTCCTCCCGCAGGACTCACCGATCAAGGGCCTCGCGCTCTACCGCGGCGGCGTTCGGCTCAAGGTCCTCGTCACCGGGTCCGCGAAGATCGACGGCGCGGTGAACGTCGAGGGGATCGGGCGTCACTTCGACGCGCACGGCGCGCGGCAGAACGGGACGAAGAACCTCACCCAGAAGATCGTGCCGAAGCTCGACGAGATCCTCCGCGGGCGGGGCACGAGCTCGCCGCGCAGCACCGAGCTCCGCGTGACCTACCAGACGGACGTCGACGTACGCGTCGGGAGCGAAGTCATCGCGTGTGTTCGCAACGCGACGAAGGCCGAGAAGGTCGAACGCGGCGTTCAAGGCCGACGCGAGCTTCGGCTCGACGTCTACGACGATCGGGATGCTCCTGCGATCGCCGAGGCGATCGCGGGTGAGGCGTCCTGTCCGCTCTTCGTCACGCGGTTCTCCGATCGCCTCGTCCACGCGGAGTATCGTCCGCGCGGTGTCATCACCCTCGCCGCGGCTGCGTTCACGCGGAAGGGCGGGCTGAAGAAACACGGCTGGCTGGCGCGCGAGGTGCCCGAGGTCGTGCGCGCCACGCTCGGTGACCTCGACTTCATCACGTCCGACGCCGGCCTCGTGTCGAAGAAGAAGGCGCTGGCCGCCAAGCGCGGGAAGATCGCGTTGGTCGGTTCCTACACGGCGGACAAGAAGACGCTGCGTCTGTTCGGTGAGGTGCGGGCGACGCATCGCGCACGCGTGCTCACGTCCCACTCGACGTCTTGCCCGATCGACGAGGCGGGGACGTGCGCCACCAAGCTCGCGGAGGCGCTCAAGTCGGCGCTCACGGAGTCGGTGCAGCGCCACCGCGATGCGATCCCGTTCGAGAAGTCCGTGATCGTCGAGCCGCCGAACGACCCGCTCTCGTTCACCGTCTCGGCGCACGAGATCTATCCGGCGCGGGTGGGGGCGTACGCGAAGGCGGGCAACGCAGCCGAAGTGGGCGGCGCCGTCGGTACGGTCACGCTGGTGAACCGCGGTCAAAAAGCGATCGAGGATGTCTTCGTTTCGGCGTCCCTCACCGGTTTCTCGCGTGCCGCGATCGAGAACGAAGCGCCCATCACGTTGGCGCCGAAGGCGACGAAGACGGTGCCGATCCTCCTCGACCTCGACCACACCAAACTCAGCGCGCAGGACGCGGCGTCGACGTCGGTGCTCGAGGTGAAGGTGAAGTATCGCGTCGACGACGAGCGGTACCCGGCCCGACAACGAAAGGTCGGCGTGCTCGTCCTGGACCGCAACGCCATGGACTGGAAGAAGCCGACCTCGATCGCGGCCTTCGTGACGCCCCAGTCGCAGCAGATCCGCGACGTGGTGGCGTCGGCGCGCACCGCGGTGAAGGCGGCCGGCGGCGACGACGCGCTCGCGATGCCCATCGCGCTGTTCGCAGCGCTGTCGCAGCACGACTACCGGCACGATCCGGCGAACCCGTGGAACACGCAGGGCCTCGACTACGTGTTGTTCCCGGCGGAGACCCTCGCCGGCCGTGACGGTGACTGTGATGACCTCGCGGTCGTCTACGCCTCGTTGCTCCAGGCGGCGTCGATCCCGGCGGTCCTCATTCGCACGCCGGGGCACGTGTTCGTCGGCGTGAAGACCAACCTCCCGAAGAGCGCGGCGGCGGCGGTGGTCCGCGACCCGAATCGGTACGTGAACCTCTACGGGAGCAACTGGATCCCGCTGGAGACCACGAAGGTCGGCAAGTCATTCGAGGAGGCCTGGGCCGCCGGCGCGAAGGAGATCGGCGCCGCCAAGAAGGCGCGCAAGCCGGTGACGGAGAAGAACGTCGTGCACATCGCCGAAGCGTGGAAGGCGTTTCCGCCGATCGACCTGACGCCCGCCGACCTCGCGAAGGCGAAGCTCGTCACGGCGAAGGTCATGGAGCAGCAGATCAAGAAGGGCCGCGCCGCGCACGACGCGCGCGTCAAGAAGACCATCGAGGCTTCGCTCTCCCAGAACACCGCCGCGTCGCTCAATCGCGCGGGCATCCTCGAGGTGCGCCGCGGCCGGATGAACGAGGCCCAGGCGATGTTCGACGCGAGCCTCGGCAAGGAGCCGACCGCGGGCGCCGAGAACAACGTCGGCAACATGCGCATGATTCAGAAGCAGCCCTCCGGTGGCCTCGCGCGGTACGAGGCTGCGCTGAAGCTCAACCCGCCGAAGGACAAGCGCATCGAAGTGCTCCTCAACGCGATCGTCGCGACGTTCCGCAGCGGTCAGGTCGACCAGAAGATGCTGGAGCGACGCGCCGAGCTGTACACCGAGGCGTACAAGCTCGATGCCGAGCGCGTGCAGGCGTTCAGAGCGCAGCTCCCGACGTCGATGGTGTCGGCGGCTGGCGACGAGCTGCACTCGGAGCTCGTCACGCTCCGGGAGGAGCTCACGCGTTTCTTGGAGTCGAAGGACGTGAAGATGCCGTCGACCACCGCGGCGCCGTCCACCGAGGTTCGGCTGCGCGACTTCCTTCACTGGGTCGACTGACACGATGCCGCCTCTCCTCCTCCTCGCGCTGGTCGCCCAGCCGTACGAGCACTTTCAACTCGACACCGCGGAGCGACCGGTGGCGGGGCACGTCGCGGAGTGCAACCGGTGTCACCAGCTCGACGCCGCCCGGAGCTTTGCGCCCACCGCCGTCGTGGGTGCGAAGCCGGAGGCACACGCGGTGTGTTCGGCCGAGGGGTGTCACGCGCGTGATCTTCAAGAGGGGTTGATGCGCTGGGCGAAGAACCGTCGGTGGGGGGAGGGGCGCTTCTGCGCGACTTGCCACACCACCAAGAAGGGGCAGTTCCGGCACGCACGCCTCGACGCCTCGGGCCGTCGACAGTTCGGGCTCATGACCTTCCACCACACGAAGCATCTCCAGCTCGAGGCGACGTGCGCCACGTGCCACGTGGGCTACGAGAAGAAGGAGCGCGTGCGCTCGAAGCACACGGCGTGCGGGGATGCGGCGTGCCACGGCGGGACGACGTCGCCGCCGATGGCCGACTGCATCGGTTGTCACGTCGCCGTCGCCGCTCCGGTGCCGCCGCTGGCGTCGACGTCGTCCGACCCGTTCCGCGCCGGGAGCTTCTCGCACCTCGCACACAACCGCGTCGCTGCGGGCACCGCGTGCACGGCGTGTCATTCTCAGAGCACGGCGTCGAAGGGGCAGCGCGTCGGGCTGCCGCGCAAGCCGGCTTGCAAGACCTGTCACCAGGACGGGAAGAAGGCGTTCGGCGTGTACACGACGCGGTGTTTCGCTTGTCACGTTCGTCCGGGGAGTGAACCGTGAGTTTGTGGTTGGTGGTCGCGCTCGCGACGGTAGGGCAGGCGTCGGAGGACGTCCGCTATTGGCACGGTCAACACGAGAAGCTCGGCGTCACGCTGACGTGCGAGGCGTGCCACGAGAGCTCGTCGTCCGGCGTCCTTTCCTATCCGGCTCCGGACCACAAGCCGTGCTCGAACAGCGCGTGTCATGGCGCGGAGTTCGAACGGCGTGAGTCGACGTTGTGCCGCGCGTGTCACGTTGCGGAACGTCCGCTCGACTCACGGTTGCGGGGGTTGAAGACCAACGGAGAGTTCGACGGTCGATTCGACCACCCGACACACCTGGCGCTGCCGGTGCTCGCGCAGAAGTCGAAGTGTTCGTCGTGTCATCCGTCGCAGCACGGTGAGTCGGCGCCCGCGAGTGACGAGCTCGCGCCTCAGCATCGTCAATGCGCGTCTTGCCACGAGGCGCTGCAGACGCCGCAGATGGACGACTGCGCCGCGTGCCACGTGCGCGCGAAGATCGAGGGGGCGTCGAAGTGGCGGGTGCGCGATAGGTTCTCCCACGACAAACACCGGGAGCGTGCGCCGGACGCGGAGTGCGCGCGGTGCCACGTCGACGTGAAGAAGCGATCCGAGCCGGCGCGGCCCGCGAAAGCGGACTGCGCGAAGTGCCACAACGGAGCGCAGAGTTTCTCGGTCACCGGGTTCGAGTGTCATCGATGTCACGGTTCGGATCAGTCGTAGCCGCCGCGTTGCTGTTGGGCGCCGCGGATCCGACGGCGTTCGATCACCGCGCGCACGACGCGCGCGGCGCGGGGGCGTGCAAGACGTGTCACCCGGCGCAGGCGATGGCCGATCGTGAGCGCCCCGGGGCGAAGGGCCACGCGCTGTGTTTGGAGTCGTGCCACGAGGGGCAGTCCGGCGAGGGTCACGCGAAGGACTTCTTCGGACCCGAGGCGGAGCGCGACGCGCGGGTGTGCACGGTGTGCCACGAGAGCGCGCAGTACGGCGCGGCGTCTCCGCTCGTTCGCTACCCCGAGGCGGCTTCGTTTCGTCGTGAGTTCTACGCGACGATCGATCACCGCGCGCACTTGAAGCTGCGCGGGATGCGAAGCGAGCAGGCCTGTCTGAAGTGTCATCGCATCAACCGCAAGACGCGTCGTCTCGACGACCCCGACCACGGCGACTGCTCCGGCTGTCACGACGGGGAGCGTTCGTTCGCGATGGACTCGTGCGGACGATGTCATGAGTATCGGCGTACGGCGGACGGCAAGGCGGTGCGGACCGGCCCGCGGCGGACCTCCGCCTACGGGAGTGTTCGCGGGAGGTTCGAGCACAGAATCCATCGCGTCGATCGAACTCAGAAGAGCCAGCCCGCGGTGAGTTGTGGCGTTTGCCATCCTTCCGCGCGGAATGCTCGACGGGTCCGTGACATCACGCCGACGAATGGTATGAAGACGATGTTCGATGCGTGCGGTCGGTGTCACAAGACGGGTAAGACGATGCCGGATGGAAAGCCGGTCTTCTCGGTGTTTGCGAACTGTACGAAGTGCCACCTCGCCAAGAACATCGACGCGAGCGCCAACCCGCACTGAGGCGCGGCGATGACGGACGGCCCCGACGCACCCGACGGGACGGTCGTCACGCCGATGGAGTTCGACGAAGTGGATCCGCGCGAAGGGATGGAGCTGCTCGACGGCACGGTCGTCGTCGGCAAGCTGATCGCGCGCGGCGGGATGGGCGCGGTCTATCGCGCGAAACACGTCAAACGAAACATGGACGTCGCGGTGAAGTTCCTCGACGTGCGGTCACTGAACGTCGACATCGCCGAGCTCGAGCGCCGCTTCGCCGCGGAGATTCAGGTCCTCGAAGGACTCAAGAGCATTCACGTGCTCCGGGTGATCGACTTCGGTCACACCTCTGACGGCGACGCCTTCATGGTGACCGAGCTCTTGGAGGGCGGGACGCTGGAGGCGGAGATCAAGGCGTCGGGCGGTCTCACCGAGGCGCGAACGATCGAAGTGCTCCGAGAAACCAGCCGCGCGCTCGTCGAAGCGCACGCGCTCGGCATCATTCACCGCGACATCAAGCCGGCGAACCTCTTCGTTGAAGAGGTCCCCGGCGGACTGAAGCAGACGCGGGTCCTCGACTTCGGGGTCGCCCGCGTGGTCCGCGACGGCGAGAGCCGCACCGCGGTCGCGGACGACGGGTCGGTACCGATGATCGGTACCTACAAGTTCATGTCGCCCGAGCAGGCGAGCTTGCGCCCCGCCGTCGACAAGAGCGACGTCTACAGCCTGGGCATCGTCGCCTACGCCTGCCTGTCGGGCGCGCCGCCCTTCATCGGGCCACCCGAGCTCATCGTCGACGCCCACAAGAACGTGATCCCGCAGCCGCTGGACGCTGCGATTTCGCTGGAGCTTCGTGTCCTCGTCACGCGGATGCTCGCCAAGGATCCCGAGAGCCGGCCTTCGGCGCTGGAGGTGTTGCAGGCGCTCGACGGCATGGCGGAGTCGCGCCCGCCGCCACCACCGCCTCCGACGCCCGAGCCTCCGCCGAAGCCGACCTCGCGCTGGGGCTGGCTCGCGGTCGCGCTCGTCGTGGTGATCGGCGGCTTCGGCGTCGGGCGGATCGTCGGCTCGGACGAAGACCCCGCACCGATCCGCGACGGCGGCCTTCCGATCCCACCTCCACCGCCTCGCGACGCAGGCACGCCGGACGCAGGCGCGAAGACCGGGATCGCGCGCTTCGAGCTCGTACCGCCGAGCGCCGAAGTCGTGATCGGCGACGACCCCGCGCCGAACGCAAGTGACGGCGTCGAGCTGGCCCCCGGCGAGCACACCGCGTTCGTCAGCGCACCGAAGCACCGCGCGAAGCCGGTCGCCTTCACGGTCGTCGCGGGCAAGACGATCACCGTGCCCGTTCGCCTCGAGCGCGTGGGCGGCGGCGTGCCTCCGAGGGTCACGGGTCCCGCGCCGGCGGGGGCGGCGAAGCCTCACGCGTCCGTCGTTCGTGCAGCGCAGAAGTGCTACGCGAAACACGGCGGAGGTGGTTCCGTCGCGTTCACGGTGACGTCCGCGCCCGGGCTCGCGCCCGTGGTGATCAGCGACAACACGGCTTTCGCAAGTTGTGTGAAGGGGGCGACGAAGCAGGTCCGCTACCCGGGCGACGTCTTCGTGCCGATGAACGTCGCGCCGCGCTGAGCGCTCAGCGCCGGTAGCTGACGCGAAGCTCGACGTTGTTCACGTTCACCTGCGCCGGCGTCGCCGACATCCCGTAGGCGGCCCCGGTCTCGATCAGGAACGAGACACGGCCGTCGGCGTTGACCGCGCTCGCGGTTTGTTCGGCCGTCAGCGAGAAGTCGAACGCCGCTGGCGTCGCGGCGCCGTTCGCCGCGACGAGCTCCCACTGCCCGAGCGTCGCGTTCCAGACGCGCACGCGCATGCCCGGCCCGCTCGCGTTCCCGCCCGCCGTGCCGACGAGTCGCACGCCGGTGATGTCGAGCGGATCGATTTGCGCCGGGACCCAGTCGAAGGAGAGGAAGAAGCCGGGGCGGATGGTCGCCGCGTCGCGGCGCTTCCAGACCTCGAGGCCCGTCCGGATCCCGCCCCACGCGATCAGGTGGTCGTCGAGCGAGCTGACCGCGAGCCCTTGCGACGCCATCGGTGCGGGGTCGGGGACGGTCCGCACCAGGCGCCAGTCCGTCGTGCCCAGCTCCCACGAGTCGTTGAACGGCGTCGTGTTGCCGCTCGGATCCAACGTGCCGCCGAGGAGCACGAGCGCGTCGCGCGACGGGTCGAACGCGAGCCGCGCCTGCGTTCGCGCGGGCGGTTGAGTGGTCGTGTTGATCGGGACCCACTGGAAGGCGTTCGCGCCGTGGAGCTGGAACAGCCACGTCTCGGCGAGCTCGATCGTGAACGCGTTGCCGCCCTGGAGCACGAAGCCTTGGCGGTTCGGATCGTAGGCGAGCGCTGCGCCGCCGCGTGCGCTCATGCCCGGCGGCGATGCGGTCGGGTAGCGGGTCCAGGTGTTGTTGCCCGGGTTGTACACCCAGGTGTTGTCGTTGTTCGAAATCGGCGTCGATGCGGGGTCGAGGTTGGTCACCCCGCCGTAGAGGAGGATGCGATCGCGGTCCGAGTCGTAGGCCATCGACGCGAACACACGCGACGTCGGCCACGGCGCTCCCGCGAAGTTGGGGAAGCGCTGCGACAACGTGCTGCCGTCGTAGACCGTGAGGACGTTCGGGCGCGCGCCGCTTGCCTGTTCGCCGCCGAACACGAAGACCTGATCCCTCGGCGCGCCCGCGCCGCCCGCGCGCGTCGCGGCGCCGCCCGAGACCAGCATCTCCGGCGGGACCGCGCCGATCGTGTTGAACGGGACGCCGGGGGCACCGGGGGTGCCGGTCGGAGCGGCGACCCACTCGAACCCATTGAAGTGCAGGATCTCCGGTGGGTACGGGCAGCCCGGGAACGCGGGGCAGTCCGTGCGTCCGCCGAACGCGAGCACACCCGGCAGCGTTCCGACGGTGACCCCGGGGGGCGGCGGCAGCGGAATGACCGGCCCGCCCACCATCATGTGGTCACGACGCGAAACGGTCGGCGTCGGGGACGGAACGTTGGGCAGGATACTGAAGGCTCGGATCCATTGATTCCCGTCGTGCGCAGAGACGTCCGTGAGGTAGTTGTTGCCGTCGGCGAAGCCGCCGAAGACGAACAGCTCGTCGTTCGCTCCGAAGTGCGTCATCGCCGCGTTGAAGCGAGGCTGCGGTCCCGGGTCGAGGCCGTTACCGGGCGCGACCCACTGTTCGATCGACGAGTCCCACGCCCACACGTCGCCGAGCGCCATGCCGGTGTCGCGGTTCTCGCCGCCGAACATGAGGAGCCGCTGCTGCGACACGCCACGGTGGAAGGTGATCATGGGATCGGAGCGGTCGGCCGGCCACGTCCCGGCGGGCGGCGGCGCGCCGAACGAGACCGCGTGACGCCACCGCATGCCGGTGCTCGCGCCGCACGTGTTGGGGATCGGCGGGGGCGACGGGCAGGGCTCGTAGATCCAGACGTCGTGCGCCAGCCCCTCGGGTTGCGTCAACGCGGTGTCCGCGCCGCCGAACATGATCATCGAGTCGGTGTTCTCGTCGAACGCGACGCCCGGATAGATGTCGTCGTACGGGCGAAGGGATCCGTCGTGCATCGTCCAGCTCGTGCCGTCCCACTCCCAGGTCTGGTCGGACAGGCCAGCCCCATCGAAGCCACCCTGCACGATCACGACGCCGCGGCGGCTGTCGTAGGCCATGCCGTGGTTGGTGACGGTCGGGCCGATCCCCGGCGGCGTCACCTCGGTCCAGGTCGAACCGTTCCACTCCCAGACGTCGCTCTCCGGTGACGTCACGAGCCCGCCGCCGGCGACCATGACTACGCGTTCGCGTCGTGAGTCGTAGACCATGCGCGTGCGTCGCGGCGACGGGGAGATGCCGAGCGGCGTCACTTCCCGCCAGCGGTGTCCGTCCCACTCCCAGGTGTCGTTTTCGAGGCTCTGCCCGTTGAAGCCACCGAACAGGACGACGACCCCGCGCTTCTGATCGTAGGCGACGCCCATGTCGGAGCGGCGCCCCGGGCCGATCACGTCCGGTTGGACGTTCTCCCAGCGGAGGCCCGCGATCGATCCGACGACGCCGGCCGCGGAAGCGATCGTCGCGTACTCGGCGGCGTTGATCTCGACGTCGACCTGGTCGAACGATTCGATGACTTCGTTCGTGCGGCTCACGGTGTGCGGGTTGGGGGTGTTCGTTCCGGGGAGCTTGCGATTGAGGTTGGCCGCCCACACGCCGTCGAGCACAGCGACGCGCGGGCTCGGGTTGCCCGCGTCGTCGATGGCGTCGATCTCGAGGTCGTTGGTGTCGACCGTCATGTTCGTGATCGAGAATGCGCCGTTGCCGTTGGCGTTCGTGGTTCCGATGATGCCCGTCGTCGGGTGATGCGCACGCACGAGCGCACCGGCCTCCACGGCTCCGTTTTGACCGGCCAGGGTGTGATTGGCCGTCGGCGAACCCAGCGAGCCCCACACGCGACGCGTGAACGCGATGCGACCGGGGGTGAGTACGTTGGGCGCGGCCGGAGGGCTGCGATCGACGACGGTGGGAGCCACTGCGAGCGGATGGGTTGCGATGTTGCCGGCGAGATCTTCGAGGATGACGCTGAACCCATAACTCACCTCCGGCGTCGTCGGCCCGACCACGAGCTCGTAGGTGTAACTGAGTCCGGCGCTGGAGCTCTGTCCGATCGGGATGGGTTGTGGGCCACCCACCGCGGTCACGGTGGGTTGGGGGCCGAGCTCTTCGGTCACGTTGAAGTGCACCAACGCGCTCGCGCCGTTGCGGAGGGATCCGATCGAGGTGCCGAGCGGGTTGCCGGCGTCCGGCACCAGCGTGACGAACTCGGTGCCGGCCACCACGTCGGGAGGGAGGGTGTCGATCACGACGTTCGCGGAGCCGGACCGCGCGTTGCCGGCGTCGTCCACGACCTGCACGACGACGCTCGCGCCGCGTTCCTCGATCGGATGGTTGGCCGGCACGGTGTACGTGCAAGTCACGTTGCTCTGGGTGGTGAACGACGACGGCGTACAACTCATCGCCGCCCCGTCGAACGACGCGTTGATCGAAGCGGCCTCGTCGGCACCGAACGTCGCGGTGACGACGGTGCCCCGGCTAGCGCGGGCCGGGGTCACGGCGACCGCCGGGGAGATCGTCGGTGCGTTCGGATCGAGCGCGACCTGGCGGGTCGTGTTCGGCGTCGTCAGCGCCACGGTTCGGACGTTGCCGACGAGGTCGCGGAGCACCACCGACGTCAGCGTGTACGTCGTGTCCGTCGCGTTGGCCTCGACCTGATACGTGAACGTGTAGCTCTGCCCCGTCGCGGACGCCTCGGGCAAGAAGCCGGGGTTCGACGGGGTCATCGTGAGGGTGGGCGTGATCGCCAGCCGCTCGTCGGCGTTGAGCGTCAACGTCGCGACCGCACCGAGGCCGACCGTCGTCGGTGAACCCGCCGTCCCCGGCGGCGAGAAGACGACGCCGTTGGTCGCCGCGAGCGACGGCGCGAGGCGGTCGAGGACGATCGTCGCGGACCCCACGGCCTCGTTGCCGGCGGCGTCCCTCGCGCGCACTACGAGCGGAGCGATTTCTTCGACGTTGGGCGCGATCATCGCCGTCGTGATCGTCGTGGAGCAGCCGTTCGCAATCTGCGTTGCGGTCTGCGGGCAGGGCGCCAGGATGGTCTGTCCGGCGAGGACGATCTCGAGCGTGGGCGGGGTCGCCTCACCGGCGATGTTCACGTTGAACGCGATGTCGACCGCCTGACCCGGCCGGGCGCGATCGAGCGGCGCGACCGGTCGCATCACGCTCACGTTCGTCACCGCGGGCGCGATCGTGTCGATCTCCACCGACACCCCGAGCGGCGCTTCGACGTACCCCGTGTTCCCCTGCGCGTCGGTCAGCGTGGTGCCTTCGAAGAAGAACACACCCTGCGGATCCGAAGCAGAGATGTTGCGGCGATAGGTGAGCGCCGCGCCGGTGCTGGGTTGAGCGTTCAGCGTCAGCGTCGTGCCGTCCATGCGAACCAGGTCGATGGTGGCCGGCGGATTCACGACGGGTTCGTCCAGCACGATCTCCAGGAAGAGCGGCGTGCCCTCGCGCGCGAACGATGGGTTGAGCGACGCGCCGCGCGCGACGGGCGGCGCGAAGTCGAAGAGCACCGACGTGTCGATCAGGGTCCGGTTGCCGGCGGGGTCGACCGTCGTCGCGACGACGGCGAGGCTCTGCGCGGTATCGGCGGGGATCTCGGTGCCAGTGACCATCGTCGTGCATGTCATCTGGATCGGGAGCGCGGTTGTCGCCGTCGTCGTGCAGTTGCCCATGTCGACACCGCCGAGCGTGATCGTCGTCGTGGCCACGAGTGGCTCCGTCATCTCGACCGTGACCGAGATCTGATCACCGATCCCCACGATCGGCGGATCGGGGAGGACCTCGACGAACGACAGCTCGGGCGGAACGCTGTCCACCGACAACGCCGGTAGTGAGAGCGGCGCGGTGATCGTCGCAGTGTTGCTCCGAACGTCGCGCGCCGTCAGCCCGAGGACGCGGTAGTACCCGTCCGGCACCGCCGCGGTGATCGGGAAGCGGTACAGGTACGCGCGTCCCTCGACGCTCGCGAGCGCGATGTTCGTCGACACCGGCGCAGGGACGCCGTCGATCGACGGGGCGTAGCCGAGCTCCAGCGTGGGGGCGAACGCGGGGTCGAGCTCGTCGCTCAGGAACACCGAAAGCACGACGTCGGTGCCGCCGCGCGCCGCGCCCGGGGAGAAGCTCAGCGTCTCGAGCGCAGGGGGCTCGAGGTCGAACACGACGCTGCCGACCTCACTGTCGCGGTTCTGCGAGCGGTCGAGCACCTGAATCAAGATCTCGCGGTTGTCGAGCGCGCGCGGTCCGTCGAGATCCTCCTCGGTCACGACGTGCGAGCACGTTACGTCGACCGGATCGAGCTCGGTGCCCTGCGGCGTCTGCGTGCATTCGAGCTGCGCCGGCGTTCCGCTCGGGCGCTCGATCGTGACGCTCAGCCCGATGTCCGGGTCGAGCGCTTCGCTCACCGTGAAGTCGACCTGGATCGTCTGCCCGATCGTGTTGCCGACGAGCGTCGGTGTCACCTGGACGTCGTCGATCTCCGGCGCCTTCGCGTCGACGATGACCAACGCGTCGTCGGGGACGGTCGCGGTGCGGACGTTGCCGAGGTCGTCGGTGAGGGTGAGGCGCGCGAGGCGGTACTGGGTCGGCGCGCCGCCGACGGAGTGTGAAGCGTTGGCGAGGAACGAGAAGGTGACCTGTTGCGGTGACTCCGAGCCGCGGAGGACGAAGCCCGGATCTTCACCTTCGAATTCGAGGGTGACCTCGTCCTTGCTCACCGTCTCGTCGGTGACGAACGTGAGGAAGACCTCGTCGTCCTCCTTCGCGTTCTGCGGCGTGATGCGAATGTTCGCGGCCCGCGGTCCGACGGTGTCGAGGACGACGCGGAGGCTGATGACCTCGGACGGGTAGCCCTGGGCGTTGCGCGCGCGGACGGCGATCTGTCGGGGGCCGTCACAGCCGTTCGCGCAGTCGAGGTTCTTGTTCAGATCGTAGGTCAGCTCGAAGACTTCGCGTTCTCCGTCCGTCCCGGTCTTCACCTCCGCGGCTTCGTAGCGCTCGGCGTCGATCTGAAAGTCGGCGTCCTTGGCGACCTCGATCCGAGCGATGCCCTCCCCGACGATCCTCAGCTCGGCGAGCGGCGTGCCGATGCGCGAGAATTCGTTGGCGTTCGTGATCTCCACCGTCGCCACCCCGAGGGTCGGCGTGCGTGCGATCTCGAGGTAGACCGGCACCGACTTGTCATCGCCCGGCTGGAGCGAGAACGGCTCCGACAACCCGAAGAACGAGGGGCGCCCATCGGCCTCCTCGCCGGGGTAGACCTCGACCACCACGACGCGGTCGTCGCCGTGCAGCACCGGCGCGATCGACAGCTGAAGGTCCGGTGACCACGCGACCGGATCCGCCGCGCGGAGTGACTGACCGGGAGCGTCTCGATCCCCGGCGCGCTCCTCGACTCGCGCGTGAATCCACACGCTCCCGGCCGCCGGAGCACCGTCCGCCCACTCGAATACGACCCGGAACTGCCCGGGATCCTGCTGACATCCGGCGAGCAGACCTGCCGCCACTGCGCACTTCGCGAATATTTTAGAATTCATCGCCTACCGTCCGTGCGTGACTACGCGCCGAACGATCAGAATATCTCCGCTGCGATCGTGACTTTTTCTGAATACGATCAGGGTGTGTGCGAGCCGGGGAGCGGCTGTGCCTCGACGTCGTCGAGGTGACACGTCCCGCAGCGCGTGATGCGAACGCGCTCCGGGGTCTCTTCGGCGCTGTCGTGGCAGGTGTTGCACGTCGCCATCCGCGGGAGGTTGAGGTCGTCCGACGAGCTGCTGCGCGGGATGGCTTCGTGGCAGCGCGCGCACGCGACCGCCTCGCCGCGAACGTCCGTCTCGTGTTTCGCGTGGGTGAAGCGGACGTCGCCGCGCGTGAACCGACGCGCGCGACCCGGGCCGTCGCTGTGGTGGCACTCGGCGCAGTTCTCCATCCGCGGCGCGACGGCGGCGGCGTGGCAGCGCGCGCAGTCGGCGTGGGTCGGGAACGTCATGAACGCGTCCGACTCGGCGTAGGGTCGGTGGCACTGCGCGCACTCGAGGCCGGCGCCGCCTTCATCGCGGGTGGCGTCGTCGAGGTGGCGCTGGTGATTGAACGCCGACACCAACGACGCCCGGAGGTTCACGGACGGATACACCCCGAGGGGGCTGTCCCCCTTCTTCAGGGGGTTCACGGAGACGTGGCAGGATGTGCAGAACGCCGCCGGCTCGGTGCGGAAGGCGTCTTCGTGGCACGCCACACACGGGGCGTGGTCGTCCGAGCCCGGGCGGACGAGGGCGTAGGCCTGGTCGGGCACCGCGACGTGGCAGGCCGCGCACTCGAGTCCGACGGCTGGCGCGAGGTGGGCCGCGTGGTCGAAGGGCCCGACCTCGACGGTGGGGCGTCCCCGAACGCTCGGTTCCACGGGGGCCGAGCGCGGGCACGCGCAGAGCAAAAGAACGGCGCACGACGCCGCGCGTCGAAAAAATCCCCCCATGTCGGGCGAGAATTTCTCCCGCGACATCGAATACGTCAACGATGCATTTATCGGGTCGACGATCCCGAATGATCGATCCATCATCCTCGGCGCACGGAGGGGGTGTGAATCGATTCATCATCGGGTTGGCCCTGGCCGCGACGGCCACGGGGGGGTGTTCGGATCCGGTCGTCGTCGACGGTGCGGATACACCGAGGGGCAACCACTTCAGCGATACGGACCGGCTGTTCGTCGACTTCGACGACGACCCGGCTTGCAAGAACTTCGACGGCTCGAACTCCACCGTGAAGAACCTCGTCGCTGGGGACTTCGTCGCGAACGACCTCACCCGCAGCATCCGGCAGGAGGCGGGAACCCGACGCGGGTTCCCCGACGCGGAGGCCGGTCCGCTGTTCGGCGGGGACGCGTGCTCGCCCAACAGCAAGGCCTGGGCGGGGGGGTACTACGCGGCCGGCGGTGTGCCGCCGACGATGGGTGAGTGGTGCGATCGGTACGGCCTGTCGGCCGACTGCCAGAACGGTAACTTCGCTGCGCACGACTTCACGCAGGGCCCGCCGCGCGACCTCAACATCAACTACTTCAACGCGCACGCGCTGCCGGTGTTCCGCGTGACGCTGTGCAACAGCCTCGACTCCGTGGACCGCACGGGCCGCAAGGTCGTCGACCCCACGACGGGCGTCGGCTTCGCGTGCGTGAACCTCAACTACATCTGCCCGGAGCGTGTCTCCGGGACCGAGTCCTACGACGACGGTCGCCCGGTCCCTGGCGGCCTGTTCGTGGAGGATACGTCGTTGCCGCTCGGCGAGCGCCGCTGCGATCCGACGGATCCGGACGACCTCGCCGCGGGCTGCCAGGCCTGCGAGGCGGTGTCGGTGACGATGCACTACGACGTGCCGCCGAACGGGACGGAGCCGGCGGTGATCTTCGGCGGCTACCGCGGCACGGGCCGGCAGGCGGAGCTGATGGATCGGATCGACCTCGACTTCGACGGCAAGGAAGAGGTCTTCGAGACGATCCCGAACATCTGCAACTCGTGCCACGGCGGTGCGGCGTACGCGCCGACCTCGGTCGACGCGCCGCTGCCGTTGGACGTCGCGCTCGACTCGCAGTTCCTCCCGATCAACCCGCGCTACGCGCTGCGCGAGCTCGAGCCGCTGCAGAACGTCCTGAAAGCGCTCAAAGAGGCGGGCGGGGACGCGCGGGCGCAGTCGGTGACCGACGTGTTCGATGCGTCGTTGATGCGGTCGCGTCCGGTGGCGGAGGCGTTCGACGTCGCAGCGAACGTGACCATCGAGGAGGGCAGCACGCGGATCGACATCGACAGCCTGACGTCGACGGTGGTGTCGGCGCCGAACGGCGAGGCGCTCGGGGATCGCGTGCCGCTGCGCGCGGATCTGAGCGCGGACTTGGAGGACACGTTCGAGATCAACCGGCTCATTCGGCTGACGAAGACGCTCCCGGTGAACGACGAGACCCTCGCGACGCTGGACGTGTTCGATCCGTTGGGTGCGGCGGAGCGTCTGCAGCTCCTCCACGCGGATACGGAGATCCCGGCGGGCTGGTCGGCGGACGAGTCGCAGCGGGGCTTCTACCGGATCATCGCGGAGCACTGTAACGACAGCTGTCACCTCGCGCTGAAGGACGAGCTGGGTTTCGCGGACTTCGCGACGTTCACGGAGTACCGCGACACGACCTACAACGAGCTGTGCCGCGACTACTCGATGCCGCAGTCGCCGGAGTCGTTCAACCTGTTCTGGAGCAAGAGCTCGCGCGTCGGGAGGGGCTCGCGCGGGAACGACGTCGAGCAGCTGTTGGCGTACGAGGCGGACGGGTGGCCCGCGTTGTCGAACGACGGCGAGTGCCCGATTCCGCCGCTCGCGTTGAACGTGGTGCTGAAGGCGGTCGAGTTCACTTCGCCGAAGTTGTTCGAAGAGAAACGGGCGGCGTGTGTCGTAGAGGTCGACGCGGAGCGTGGGCTGTCGAGCCCGGTGTTCGACGTCGATGACAACCTGACGGCGCCGAACAGCGGGTTGCTCCAAAACTGCGCGGCGCTGTGTTCGCGACGGATTTTCTGCGGTGAGTTCGAAGAGTCGGCGAAGGCCAACCTTCAGGTGTGTGACGAGCTCGAAGCGGAGCTCGGTGTGGTGCTCAGCGAGCGCGAAGAGGTGAACTGTGATGCGTTCTAGGTGGGGATGGATGGTGGTCGCGGCGTTGCTCGCGCCGAGCGCGGGATTCGCGGCGGTGCCGAACGGGAGTGTGTTCGTCGGCCCGGTGAAGTCGGACATCGACCTGAAGGGGTTGGACCGGCAGATCGCGGACGGGATCGCGGAGGCGCTGAAGGGTCGAAAGGCGTACCCGGTCGTCACGAGCAGCGACGTCGAGGACATGCTCGCGGCGGAGGCGAAGAAGAGCGCGGTCAACTGTCAGGACGACGAGGAGTGCCTGGCGAAGATTCAGAACGCGACGGAGGCGGACTACCTCGTCTCCACGACGGTCGGTCGTGTCGGCCGGGAGATGCTCCTGACGATCTCGCTGATGTCGACCGCGGACGGTCGTGTGCTCGGACGCGAGGCGACCAACGCGACGACGGTGCCGAATGCACTCGCGCAGCTCCCGGCGCAGCTGGGGCGTTTGTTCGGGTACGGCGAGGGGCAAGCGGTGAAGTACGAGATGCCCGAGAGCAAGGGTAAGATCCGCATCGGCGTGTTCGGGATCCAGTCGGCGGGTGTGCCCGAGGACGACGTGAAGAACCTCGCGGAGTTCGTGATCGTGGAGCTGTCGAAGGTAAACGGCGCCGAGATCATCAACCCTTCGGCGATCGAAGCGATGATCGGCAAGGCGACCTACGACGACGCGTTCGGGAGTGACTGCGCGGAGGAGTGCCTCGCGCGGATCTCGGGCTCGCTGAACGTGAAGTACCTCGTGACCGGGCAGGTCGGTAGCTTCGGTGGCTTGGCGGACGAGGAGGAAGAAGAACAGAGCAGCGTTCGTGAGTACGTGGTCTCTCTGAAACTCATCAATCAGGAGGACGTCCGCGTCGAGAACCTTCGCACGGTCGCGTTCCGCGGGCCGAAGGAAGAGTTGAAGCGCGCGGTGCGGACCGTCGCGCGTGAGTTGGTCGGTGTCTCCACGAAGCTGCCGGGTAAGATCGCGGTCACCGGGCCGGTGTCGGGCGCCGACGTGATCGTGGGTGAGTCGCCGATGGGTGAGTCGCCGGTGAAGCTCGAGAACGAGTACGCCCCGGGCCGCCTCGAGCTGCGCCTCGAAAAGGACGGCTACTACACCTGGGCCTCCGACGTGTTCGTCCAGCCGGGTGAAGAGAACCTGGTCTGGGCCGAGCTCAGGGAGCGACCGAGCCCCTGGTACACACGCTGGTGGGTCTGGGCGATCGTCGGCGGCGTCGCCGCCGCGGGCACGACGACCGCCGTGGTGGTGCTGAACAAACCCCCGGAGACGGGCTCCGGTGTCGTGACGATTCGCTGAACGATGCGCTACACAAGCCGCTCCTCTGCGATGCGCTTTGCCGTGCGTCGCTTCGTCCTCGTCCTGCCTCTGCTCGTCGGGTGCAGCTCGACCCCCACGGCGCTGGATCCCCAACCGGTCGTCGCGGACACCCCCGCGAAGGCGGTCGACGCGCCTCCGTCGAACCTCGGGCGCCCCGGGCAGACGGCGCACCTGTTCTTCCAGAACACCGAGAACGCCGAGCTGTCTGGCGTCGAGCGGTTCAAGCTCGGCGACCACGTGGGGGACGAGGCGACGACGCCGCGGCCCGTCGTCTTGTCGTTCGCCGCTTGGTACTGCGAGCCGTGCAAGAAGGAGCTCGGCGACTACGCGCGGAGCCCGGCGTCGATCCGCGATACGGGGGCCGAATACGTCGTGGTCGTCATCGGGGACAAAGGGGAGCAGGAGAAGATGACGAAGCTCGTGGTCGACGAGTTGAAGCTGCCGTTCCCTGTGGTGCGCGACTGGGGCGAGATCGTCGCGCGGCGGTACGGCGTGACGAGTCTGCCCCACACCGTGGTCGTGGGACGGGATGGCAAGATCGCCTCCGTCGTCACCGGTTACGACCCGAAGGCCGCGCTCGGCGAGCTGGTCCAGGCGATCGCCGCCGCGCCCTGAGCCGCGTCCCCTGAACACCTCTGACACCCGTTTGGGTGCGACATCCTCTGCTAATATCCTAGGCCGCCTTGGCGAAGTCCTCGCAGCCGCCCGTGCCCAGCCGCGTCTGGGACCCTGAAGCGACCGACGACGGGCCGCTCGGCGACTCGCACCTCGTCTCGGCGCCGGTGGAGATCGCGCCGTCGGGGCACGTGACGTTGCTCGGGTCGTACCGCGTGCTGGGGACGCTCGGGCGCGGCGGAATGGGGATCGTCTACGAGGTGCGCGACGAGGCCTCCGGGAAGATCTTCGCGCTCAAGACGATCGAGGCGCGTTTCCTCGCGCTGCCGGACACCAACGCCGGGCGGCGCTTCACGCAGGAGATCGAGATCCTCGAGCGGCTCGATCACGCCGGCATCGTGCGGCTGCACGACTACGGGTTCGTGCGGCACCCGATGGGGTACGACCTCGCGTTCTTCGTGATGGAGCGGCTCACGGGCGAGACCGTAGAGGATCGCATCGCGGGGGAGCGCCTGATGCACGCCACCGAAGCGCTGCACATGGCGGTGCAGGTCACGCGCGCGCTCGCGTATCTCGAAAAGAACGGCGTCCTCCACCGCGACATCAAGCCGGCGAACATCTTCATCGAAGGCCCGTCCGCTTCGCCGCCGGGGCGCGTCGTGTTGATGGACTTCGGCCTCGCGCGCTCGCGCGAGTTCACGCGGCTCACGCAGACCGGTCACGTGATCGGGACGATGGCGTACATGTCCCCCGAGGCGCTGCTCGCGCACGAGTGCGACGGGCGCACCGACGTCTTCGCGCTCGGCACCGTGCTGTTCGAAGTGCTCACCGGCACGCAGCCCTTCGTCACGAAGGACGCGACCGAGCACGTGAAGGAGATCCGCGAAGGCGTGCGCTGGCCGGTGCCGCTCCCCGACGAGCCGGTCGTCCACCAGGCCGTCGCGCTGATCGAAGCGATGCTCGCGGCCGACAAGGACCGACGCCCGAACGCGACCGAGGTCGAGCGGCAAGCGTCCTGGATCCTCGGCGAGCCGACCGTGCCACCCGACGAGGCGCCCCCCCTCTTGGGGGGAAGCCGAGGAGGTGCCCAGGAGGCGCGGCAGAGCCGCGTCTCCGGCCGGGTACCCGACGAGGCGTCGGCGCCTTCGCTCGATCGGGTGTCGACGCGTGTGCACCCCGACACCGAGTCGGCGCCGGTCGGCGTCGCGCAGCCGCCCACCGCGAGCTTCTTCGTCGAGGCCGCGGACGACCCGGTCGTGAACCCCGCGACGGCGGTGCGCACGCCCGACTCGGTGATGCTCCCGAAGGCGCCGCCGGATCGCGCCGGCCCGACGTGGCCGATCGCGATCTTCATGGTGCTCGTCGCGGCGGGGCTCGCGTTCGGGACGGGGCTCTCGGTCGGTCGGAGCACGGCGCCCGAGCCTGTCGCCGAGGCGCCGCCGCCACCTCCGCCGCCCGCGAAGGTGATCGAGGCGCCTCCGCCTCCGCCCCCTCCGCCGCCGGTCCCGCGCTTCGAGCGCGCGGAGGACGCCTACCGGTACGGTGCGGCGGCGTTCGATCGCGGTGAGCTGTCGGTCGCCGAAGATGCGCTGGGGCAGGCGCTCGCGATGAACCCGGTGCACCCGGAGGCGACGTACCTGCAAGCGCGCACGAAACTCGCGCTGGAGAAGTCCCAGGAAGCCAAAACGCTGCTACAGCAGTACAAGTTGCTGCGCCCCAAGTCGCCGGAGATCGAGAAGATCGACCGGCTGCTCGAGGCGGGGCTGTAAGCGATGGCGCGCGCGCAACCGAACCCCACGTCCCGACGTGGCCCCAACGTGCCGGAGTCGCCGTTCACCGCGCGCCTCGTGCAGAACGACAAGGGCGAGACCGTCGGCGTCGGTCCGTACAGCGTGGTGCGTCAGCTCGGGAAGGGCGGCATGGGTGTCGTCTACGAGGTGGTGGACGACGGGGGGCTGCACTTCGCGTTGAAGATCGTCGAGATGCGGTACGTCGAGGCGGGCGACGGCACGGCGGGGCGGCGCTTCTCGCAGGAGGTCGCGGTGCTCTCGCAGCTCGAGCACCCCGGCATCGTGCGTTTCTTCGCGTACGGCTACGCGCGCCACCCGGAGGGGACCGAGCTCGGCTTCTTCCTGATGGAGCGGCTCGTCGGGAAGACACTCGAAGAGCTGCTCGTCGAGGGCCGTCGGTTCTCGCCGGAGGAGGCCGTCGAGGTGATCGGCCTGCTGGCGCAGGCGTTGGTGTACCTCGAATCGGCGGAGGTCCTGCACCGCGACATCAAGCCGAGCAACCTCTTCCTCGAACGCGGCGGGCGGACGGTGTTGATGGACTTCGGCCTCGCGCGCTCCGAGGAGCTCACGCGCCTGACGCGCGCAGGGCAGGTGATCGGCACCGTCTCGTACATGGCGCCCGAGCGTTTGTGCGGGCTGCCGTCGGACATCTCGTCGGACGTGTACTCGATCGGCGTCGTGCTCTTCGAGATGCTGACGGGGCGTTTGCCGTTTGTGTCGACGGACCCGACGGAGCTGGTCCGTGAGATCCGGCAGGGCATGGAGTGGCCGGCGACGGCGAACGTCCAGGACGGCGCCGAGGTGCAGGCGTTGATCCGCTCGATGCTCGCGTCGGATGCCCGTGCGCGTCCGCGCCCGCAGGACATCATCAAGCGGCTGCTGTCGATCCGGTCGGAGGGCACCGTCGTGGAGGCGACGATCTCCGACGACAAGACCATGGCGGCGACGTTCTGTTTGGCGCCGCAGCGCTTCGACCCGCCGCCGCGCGACACGAGGCCGACGCCCGCGCCGGTGTCGGCGGGGACCTCGTCGAAGCCGAACCTCCCGGTGCAGGCGGAGGCGCGCTTGGTCGCGCCTTCGCCGGTCGTCTCCGCGCACGGTCCGTCGTGGCCGGTGGCCGCGGCGTTGTCGCTGCTGACGTTCTTCGGCGGGTTGTTGACGGGCATCGTGGGGGTGTCGCCGCCGGCGCCCGAGGAGGTCGTCGTCGCGGCGCCGCCTCCGCCGCCCCCCAAGCCGCCGCCGGTGCCGGGTGCGGCGGCGATCGAGGTGAAGACGTTCGACGACGCCAACGCCGCGTTCGCCTACGGCGACGACATGCTGAAGAAGGGCAACACGGCGGAAGCGGTGCGTGCGCTGCGGCGCGCGGTCGAGCTGAACATCACGCACGCCGATGCGTACAAACGTCTGGGGCACGCGCTGGTGACGATGGGTGAGTCGAAGGAAGCCGCCGACAAGCTCGACATGTACCTGAAGCTGAGGCCCGGCGCGGAGGACGCGGAGGACGTGAAGAAGCTGCTGAAGGCGCTGCGCCCGGAGTGAGCGTGAATCAGAGGTGCTCGCGGATCCGCTGCATCGCGTCTGCGGCGCCCAGCTTCAGGTGGTAGCGCACGAGCCCCGAGATCGTCGTCTCGCCCGGGTTGATCTCCACCGTCGGCACGCCGCGCTCCGCGGCGTCGATCACCGGCTGCACGATGTACGGGAACAGGCTCGACGTGCCGACCGAGAAGACGAGGTCGAAGCCTGCGTCGAGCTGGCGCATCAGCGTGATCAGTGCGTCGCCCGGGAGCTGCTCCTCGAACAGCACGACGTCCGGGCGCACCAGCGCGTGGCAGTCCGGGCAGTGCGGGGGGATGGGCAGCTTCGAGAAGTCCTCGACCTCTTCGCGGTAGCGGCAGCGCGTGCATCGCAACGTGTGAACGCGGCCGTGGAGCTCGATCAGGTTGGAGCTCCCCGCGCGGCGGTGCAGGCCGTCGACGTTCTGCGTGAGGACCCAGACCTCGCGATCGTCTCCATCGAGCTCCGCGATGATCTCGTGCGCCGCGTTCGGCGCGCCGCCGCGGCAGGCCTCCTCGATGTCCGCGATGGACCTCCACGTCCGCTCCGGCTCGCGCGCGAACATCGTCGCGGAGAGGATCTCCTCGATCGCGTACCCCGACGGGTCTTCGATGCCCTCGTACAACCCACCGACGCCGCGGTAGGTCGGGATGCCGGAGTCGGCCGACACGCCGGCCCCGGTGATGAACAGGACGCGTCGCGCCTCCTTCAGATGCTCGGCGACGTTCTCGACGGACACGCCCCATCATCGAAGGAAAAACCGAGCGCCGCCAACCTCGATCGCGCAGCCTCCGGCACCGCGCGCCCCGCGAGGGCGTCCACCACGACCCGCGGCACGCGCCCCTGCACGAAACGCCCGGGCAGCGCCGCGAACATCGTCGGCCCCTCGGCGAACGCGACCCACGCGCCCGCCGTGAACACAAACGGTCGGGGAATCGTGAACGCCGGGCGCGGGTGCACGACCAACGCCTGCCCCGCCGCGCGCAGGTACTCGACGCGCCGCATCTGCGCCGGACCGATCTCGTGGGCATCGAGGAAGCGGTAGAACGCCTCTTCGATACACAACCCGGGCGGCCCCGACGGCACCTCGCGGTACGCCGCGTAGTGCTCCGAATGGATGAACGCCGTCGCGATGGGATCGATCGACTCGTTCGCGAGCGTCGCCGCGAACTGCTCCACCAGAGGAGGCGCCCCGCGGCGTCGCCGTCGCAGCGTGTCCCGTTGAATCTTCTGAGCCGTGCGCTCGAGCTGCGCCGTGTCGATCGTGTCGAACATCCGCGGCAGCTCGCCACGTCGCAGCGCCGCGCGCCGCTCCGGATTCGTGAGCAACGCGATGAGCTCGGCCCGCGCCTGCGAGACACTCACGCCCACGCCTCCACCAGCGAACGTAGCGCTTCGAACCCCGGTCTCGCCTTGTCGCGGAGCGCGCCGGTCTCGTCGGGTTTCGGATCCTCGTAGGTGATCGCGCGGAGGTTCGGGCACAGTGCGATGAGGCGCTCCGCCATCACGAGCTGCTCGTCGCGCAGCACGCCGTGGTGCACGTCGACGAACCGATCCTCCTTGATCAGGCAGCCGCTCAGGTGGAGCTCGAAGCACCGCTCGAGGGGGAGCCGATCCAACGCATCGAACAACCCATCACCCCGCTGCCCGCGTAGCCATTGATAGGAGATCAGGTGCCCCGTATCGAGTGTCACGGCGCACCCGGTTTCCCGCGCGAGCGTCGCGAAGTAGTCATACGCGTGCATCGAACCCACGAAGAAGTTCGTGCCCTCCGAGAACCCCGGAAACTCCACCACCAGGGTGCGGTCGAGGCGGCGCATGACGTCTTCGACCTCGGCGATCGCCTTCTCCAACCCCGCCTCCGTCAGCAGCGGCGGGAGTGGGTACGGCATGAGTTTGCCGTCGAGCGCCCAGATGCCGAGGTCTTCGTTCACCCAGCGCATGTCGTAGCGCTCCATGAGTTGATTCGTGAACTCACAGAGCGGTCCGCGGTCCTCCACGTCGAGCGAGCCGAGGTTCAACAGCGTGTGGTGCAAGCCGGTCGCTTCGAACGAAGGCAGCGCCGCGTACAGGGCGTCCCACGCCGGTGCGTAGTCCTCCAGCACCAGCCGCCCGCGGTCGCGCGGCTGGAAGCTGAAGAACGCGTGCGTGAACGCGCCACGCTCCAGGAAGCCGAGGATCGACGGCGACACCACCTCGCGCTCGCCGCTCCGCACGAAGCCGTACGGATCGCCGTAGCGGAGGTCGATGCCGACGCCGAGCCCGAGCCGACCGGGGAGCGAGTCCGAGTCCACACCCAGGCGCCGGTCCTCGGCGCGCGCCGGCCCGGGCGCTTCGAGGTCGGTCACAGCCTACTCCCCGGGCTCCTCCGGCGGCCGCCGGCTCGGGAAGTCCCCCGTCGCCTCGACGATCGCGTGCGCCTTCAACGCGCGGAGGCACACGTCCTCCGAGACCGTCTCCCAAGACGAGTAACAAACGCCGTCGACCTGGGCGTTGTCGCGCACGACGCCGTCGACGTCGACGATCTCCAGGTCGTCGAGCGCGGCGAGGTCCGCGGCGTGGTCGGTGATGGTCAGGCAGAACGCGCCGGGTGTCGCCGGCCAGCAGACGCCCCGAGCGCCCTGGGGGATCGTCTCCACCGTCGCGGCGGCCGCCTCCGCGACGTCGACGAAGTGCTCCAGCCGACGCGCGATCTCCTCCTCACCCATCTCGACCTTCGCTTCGCTCCAGAAGCCGCCGTACGGGATCCACGCGTGCGCGGTGCGCTCGCGGACGAGGTCGGCGACGTCGAGGACCTCCAAGGCTTCGAGGCGTGCGAGGCTCGCCTCGATCGCATTGGGCTCCGCCCACAGGCGACGCTCCGTGGGGAGGCGCGAGAGCTCCCCGAGCTCGACGCGCCGGTCGGGCTCCGCGAGCACGGGGTGCTCGCCGGTCGAAGGCTCCGCTTCGGGAGAAGGCCCCACGGCACACGCGGCCGTGAGACCCGAACCCAGCGCGAGGCCGAGTGCAGCACGTCGGAGGAATCCGATTCGAGGTGTCATGTCCCTCGATTCTACGGACGACCCCGTGTTCTCGATGTGCGTATGTTCGTTAGACGATTATACGGAATGGCCGAACATCCGCCCCGAGGGGCTGGCGCGGCTACGCCGGGATGCGACCGGTGCCGTTCAGCGCCATCGTCGAGCCGCGCTCGCTGTTGTCCGGCGCGACGTCCGTCGTGCGCGGCGCCTTCAGGTGCGGCTCCGACTGCGCGAGCAACCGGAAGTGCTGCGCGCTCTCTTCGAGCTTCTCGCCAAGGTCGAGCGTGCGGAACACCCGCTCGAGGTCCGACAGCAGCGCGCGTGAGACGGGGATGGTGCGGACGAGCTCGCCGACGCGGCGCTCGATCTCCGCGGCCTCCATCTCGCCGTGGACGCCGAGCTTCGCGAGGACTTCGGTCAGCGCGGAGACGATCTTCGGGCGGAGGTTGTCGACGCCGAAGTCGCGCGCGAGGAGGAGCAGGATGATCGGCATCGCGCGCCGCACCTCCGCCTCCGGGTGCGCGCCGAGCACCTCGCCGACGCGTTTTTCGACCAGGTCCGCTGCGCGCGACATCGCTTGGCTCCTCAGACGTACCGCTCGACGGCGGCTTGGGTGCCCTGCTGGACCGCGGGGTCACTCTGGTTGCCGCCGAACAAACCCACCGCGCGGAACGGCGCGGCGGCGGCACCGAGGACGGTCTTCAGGAAACCGCGCTTCACTTCGAGCGGCGCCATGACGGCGTCCTTGACGCCGTCCGTGTCTCCGCTGAGGAGCGCGCCGGGCGCATCGAGCACATCCTGTGCGGTGTTGGTGAGGTCGCGAACACCTTCGCCGACGCTGATTCCCATCTCGTTGAATAGTATCAGCTGAAGCGTTCCCCGGGGTCGCTTACACGACGCTTATCGTCCGGACCTGATCTCCCGGTCGGTACAAACCCGACGATCCGTCGTGTATTCCGCCACGGTATGGACGGCCGGGTACGTGCCGCGGTCGGGGTCGGGATCCTGACCCTCGAGGGCTTCATCGTCAGCCTCGCCTACGACTTGTACGGGCTCCTGGAGGTCAACGGCCTCCTCCGGTTCCGACTCCTCGTGGTGCTCCCCGTCGTCGTCGTCGCCGCATACGCGGTGATGCGCGAGCGCGCCGATGCCGCCGAGGTCGAGGGTCGGACGGACCTGCGCTGGCTCGGTGTGCACCTGCTCGCCTACGCCGCGTTCTTCGGACTCTCGAGTCGCGTCACCGCGGCGCCGTTCACCGCGGGACCGGCCGAAGTCACGCTGTGGATCCTCGCGGGCGTCGCCACCGCCGCGTCGATCCCCCTCGCGTTGTTCTCGCCCGCATCGCTCCGCAAATTCCTCGTCGGGGAGCGCGCGACGCTCCTCGTCGCGGGCGGCGTCGGTGGTGTCGCGTTCGTCGCGGCCGTGCTCACGGAGGCGGCGTGGGAGGTCCTCGCGACCGACACCCTCCTCGCGGCGCACACGATGCTCGAGGTCTTCGGCGTCGACGCCTGGCTCGACGAACCCGCGCGCATCCTCGGGGCCGGCGACTTCTCGGTCATGATCGACCGCACCTGCTCGGGCTCCGAGGGGCTCGGCCTCCTCTCGACGTTGAGCATTGCGTATCTCGTCGCTCGCCGCGACGCGCTCCGTCTGAACGTCGCGTGGTTACTGCTTCCGGCGGCCGTCGCGCTCGCGCTGCTCGGCAACGTCTTGCGCATCGCCGTGTTGATGGGCATCGGCGCGAACGGCGCACCCGAGCTCGCCGTCGCTGGCTTCCACTCGAAGGCGGGATGGCTGCTCGCCTGCGCGATCGCGCTCGCGCTCGTCCACGGCTCCGAGCGGTGGCTCACCCGGTCCGCGTCCGGCCCGCTCGTGGATCGACCGACGCTCGTGTACCTCGGCCCGCTGATCGTCACCCTCGCCGCGCAGCTGGTGTTCGGGTTGTTCGTCGTCGACTTCGATCGACTCTACGCGGTCCAGGTCGTGCTCGTCGGCGCGGCGACCGCGTGGGCGCTCCGCCACCGCCCGCTCCAACGGCCCGGCTGGGTGGTGTCCGTGTTCGTGGGCATCGCCGTGTTCGCCGTTTGGTATCTGCTCGCAGAGCCCGCCGCGCCCGAGGTCGTGGCCGCGCGTCGGACGGCGCTCGACGCGATGACGCCGACGACCCGGATCCTCTGGATCGCGGCGCGGTTGGTCGGGAGTGTCCTGGTGGTGCCGATCGTCGAGGAGCTCGCGTTCCGCGGCTACCTGCTCCGGCGGATCATCTCGGTCGACTTCGAGGGGGTCCCTCTGAACTCCTTCGCGCCGCTCGCCTGGGGGATCTCGTCGGTCGCGTTCGGCGCCCTGCACAGCTCCTTCGTCGCCGGCACCGTGGCGGGGCTCGCGTTCGCGGGTGTCGCCGCGTACCGAGGTCGGCTCGTCGACGCCATCGTCGCGCACGCCGTCGCCAACCTCGGCGTGGCGATCGCGGTGCTCGGTGGCGACGCCTGGTGGCTCTGGTCGTAGCGTAGCCTGATCCGTAGTCCAGTGAATACGCTTGCGTAGTCGTACGAAGCGTTCTGCGTGATTCCGCTGTGAACGTAAATCCTACCCAGGTGGTACCAGAATTGCGTTGTTCGAGATCATGCTCAAGAGGCGCCTCTTTCATCTCTTCGCCGCGACTTCGATGGCCTGCGCATTGGTCTTGCTCGGCGCCGCCACGGACGCCGAAGCCCGCCGCCGTCGCCGTCCGCCGCGCCATCAGCGTCGGCCGCCGCCGAGCGCGGTGCCGGAGCTGGACCCGACCGGAGCAGCGGCTGCGCTGGGTCTGGTTTTCTCGGGGGCGGCCCTGGTGTTGGGGCGCCGCCGCAAGCGCGACGAGGACTGACGGCCAGCCCGCTCGATGCGTGGAAATGACGGGGTCGCGCCCGTCGCCGATCGGTGGAAGGATCCGTCGTCGTGAAGACGAAAGCCGCCGTAGCGCACCGCGCCAAAGATCCCCTCACCATCGAAGAAGTCGAGCTCGACGGGCCCCGCGAGGGCGAGGTCCTGGTCGAGATCAAGGCGACCGGAATCTGCCACACGGACGCCTACACCCTCTCTGGCGCTGACCCCGAGGGTCTCTTCCCCGCGATCCTCGGCCACGAGGGCGCCGGCGTCGTCGTCGACGTGGGCCCCGGCGTCACCTCCCTGAAGAAGGGCGACCACGTCATTCCGCTGTACACGCCCGAGTGCCGCCAGTGTGCGTACTGCACGTCCGGCAAGACCAACCTCTGCCAGGCCATCCGCGCCACGCAGGGCAAGGGCCTCATGCCCGACGGCACCAGCCGCTTCTCCGCCGGCGGCGAAAAGCTCTTCCACTACATGGGCACGTCCACGTTCGCGAACCACACCGTGGTCCCGGAGATCGCGCTGGCGCGCGTCCGTGAAGACGCTCCCTTCGAGAAGATCTGTTACATCGGCTGCGGCGTCACCACCGGCATCGGCGCGGTGATCAACACCGCGAAGGTCGAAGCCGGCGCCAACGTCGTCGTGTTCGGCCTCGGCGGCATCGGCCTCAACGTCATCCAGGGCGCGAAGCTGGTCGGCGCCGACATGATCGTCGGCGTGGACATCAACCCCGCGCGCAAGGAGATCGCCGAGAAGTTCGGCATGACGCACTTCGTGAACCCGAAGGAAGTCGAAGGCGACCTCGTCCCGTACCTCGTCGACCTCACCAAGGGCGGCGCCGACTATTCGTTCGAATGTATCGGCAAGGTCGACGTCATGCGCCAGGCCCTCGAGTGCTGCCACAAGGGGTGGGGCGAGAGCATCATCATCGGCGTCGCGGGCGCCGGCGAAGAGATCGCCACGCGCCCGTTCCAGCTCGTCACCGGTCGAGTCTGGCGCGGGACGGCGTTCGGCGGCGCGAAGGGCCGCACCGACGTCCCGAAGATCGTCGACTGGTACATGGACGGGAAGATCAACATCGACGACCTGATCACCCACGTCATGCCGGTCGAGGAGATCAACGAGGCGTTCCACCTCATGCACACCGGAGAGTCGATCCGCAGCGTCGTCACTTTCTAGACGGCAGACGAATCTCCACCCCCGACGCGCGCCCGCCGGCCGGCACTTCGACCCACGCCTGCGCGGAGCGCGCGCCCTCGCTCACCACGATTTGGTACCGACCGGCGATCAGATCGTCGAGGCGGAAACGTCCGTTCTCGAAGCGGCGCTCCAGCGGCCGCGGTTCGTTCGGCAGTCTCGTCTTCAGCTCGAACGCCGCGACGGGCCCGGACGGGTCCACGACCGTCCCCTCGACCGAACCTCGCCCCGAGAGCCGAAGCTCGACCGCAACATCGACGTCGATGTCGTCAGCGGATCCGATCCCCGCCGTCTCGTGGTCGGCGGCGAGGTCGTACTTGGCGGCCGCGACGTGCGTGAGCTCGAACGTCCCGTCGTCGCGCGTCACGGTCTCGGCGAGGTATCCGTCGAACGCCCGGAGTGAACGTTGGCCTCGTTGGAGTCGGACCCGTGTTCGCCCGGCGGGCAGGCCGTCGTGGGTGAGCACGCGCCCGAACACCCGGCCGTTCAGCGGACGAAGCACGAGCTCGATCGGTTTTGTGTCGGCGGTGGCCACGACCTCGACTTCCTCGGACCCGAGCTTCCCGCTCGTCGCGGCGACACGAACGCGCTCGCTCTCGATCTGGCTGAACGTGAACCGCCCGTCCGCGCCCGAAGTCGTCTCGAGCACGTCGCCGAGCACATCGATGACGGTCAGCACGACGCGTGCGTTCGCGACCGGCCGACGCTCCGTGTCCATGACGACGCCTCGCACGACCCGCCCGCGATCGAGGCGAAGGACGACGGGCGCCGTGCGCTCGTCGATCGCGATCTTCACTTCGGCGGCACCCAGGACGTCGTGGGTCGCCGAGATCTTCCACTGCCCGGCGACGGCGGCGAAGTCGAACGTCCCGGACGCGTCCGTCTGGCCGGACTCGAGCCCCGCGCTGCCGTTCATGAACAGCTTCGCGCCTTCGACGGGACGATCCCGATCGTCGATGACCCGCACGATGACGGAGAAGTTGGCGGGCACGACGTAGCTGCGTTCGATCGGCTCGTCGGCGACGACGATCCAATCGATGATGTCCTCCTCCGATCCGCCGCACTTCACCTCCACGTCGTAGGTCCCGGGCGGTAGAGCTTCGATGACCACCGGCGCATCGTCGCGCTCCATCATCATGCGCCGCGCGCGCGGGCGCTCGCGCCGGGTCATCTCGACCCAGGGTCGCTCGCACACCCCGCCTTCGCGTCGGATCGAGAAGCGGGCCGTCGTCGCGGGCTTCATCTCGATCTCCAACCCCGACACGATCTCCGCCGCGCCGAGGACGACGTCGGTGCCCCCGAACGCACCTTCACCGGTCGCCGTGAGCGCGTACGTTCCGGGCTCGAGCCCCGAGAGCGTGAACCCCCCCTCGCGTGCCTTGGTGCCGTGCCCTCCGTATCGACCCACGCGGGCGCGCACGTGGTACGTGCCGGCCAGATCGAAGCCCGGTCCTGTGAGCCGCCCCGAGATCGTGCCGCCGGGGCGGAGCACCAACGTGACCTCGCCCGGCGCCGGGCCGTCGAACCGCGTCGTGATGTAACCCGGCGACGAAGCGAAGATCCGGTGCTCGCCCGGCTGGCAGTACAGCGTCGCGACGCCGTTTGGGTCGGTCTCGCCGTTGCCCAGGCAGCGCAGGTCGTCCTCGCTGCGCGTCCCGGTCACGCGCGCGCCGACCACGGGCCCTCCGCCCTCGTCGTCGACCCGGACGACGATCCGCGCGAAGTCGGCGATCGGCCGTACGAGGAGATCGATGGTGCGTTGCTCGCCCGGTTCGATCGGCGCCGTGTCCCCCGGTCGCTCGACGACGTACCCTGCGAGCACGCCCGAGAGCGCCGGCACGATCCCCCCGGGCAACGCCTCGACGACGTAGTCCCCGGCCGCGTCGGTCCGGGCACACGGACGCTGGCTTGTCTCGCGGAACGTCCCGTCGCCCACCGGCGCGAAGATCCGCACGCAGACCTCGACGCCCTCGGCGGGCCGCCCATCCGCGAACGCCGCGCGCCCGAGGACCGTGGCCTTCGGTGCGTCCGCGGGGATCGGCGCCGTGGGCTCGCGGGCGGCGGCCGTCTCGGTCGAGGCCGTCGGCTGGACCGCTTCGTCCGGGGCTTTTGGCGACGCAGGCCAGAACACCCACGCGAGCAAGACGAGGGCGGCGACGATCACGACGGCAGCGGCGCGCCTCATCCTACGGCCCGGCGCATTCGATCCGCCCGAGCAGCGTCCGCAGCGCGCCGATCACGCTGCCGTCGAGCGAATAGGTCCGGGCGTCGATGCTGATGTTCGCGCCGTCGACGAGCGCTGCGATCACCTCGCGATCCGCCTTCGCCGTCATCGACGCGCCGCCCGGCGTGAACGACAACTCGGCGCTGTCGAGCACACGCAGACCGACGCGGGCCTCGGCGCCGTAGCGCCAGATCGTCCCCGTCCCGCGGTGGTCGATCCGAAGGCCGACGTGCGGGCAGGGCGCGTCGAGGTACTTCGTCGCCGTCGCTTCGAAGCGAATCGTCTCGTCGCCCTCGCTCCACTCGGCGTTTGCGCTCCAGATGACCGCGACCTTCGCGGCCTTCGAGGAGAAGCGCCCGTCCGTCAGCACGGGCGGCGTCGCCGCGCACGCGCCGAGGAGCAGGGTGAGGAGCAGCCACCGCATCGGGCACCGACGTTCGCGGCCGCCGGTCACGCCGTCAACGTTCGGGATCGCCCGCACGTGTCCCAGGGCGGTGACGTCCCGGAGGGTCTCCGGTTACGGCGGGGTAGCTTCGTCGCGAAGCCACCGACGACCTCGTCGTGCTGCGCTTCCACAACGGCGTCCGAATCCCGCTGCGGCTCGACGCGCTCCCGCCGGTCTTCCTCGCCACGTCGATGTGGGACGACGCGCGGCGGAAATGGACGGATCCGAAGCCTCGCTACCGCAAGAGCTCCGTGCACCAGGACACCCGCCCGATCGAGTTCCTCGGGCACAAGCTCGTCGTCGAGCTCGAAGGCGACGACTTCTCGCCGTGGCGCCACGTCGGCTCCCTCGTCGCCCTCGAGTACACCACCGAAGCCTCCCGGTGCCCGCCGCGAATGACGCGGTACCGGACTTGTCGCTTGCCGCTTCGGGGCCAGCGCTGTACCCCGGGAGACGTGGCGCGTCCGCAGGCATCGGATTCCACTGAATGGACCATCGAGGCGATCGCGCCGTCGGTTCCGGATCGAACGCTCGGTGAGCTCGTCGCGGCCGGGCTCGGGACACGTCCGAAGACCCTGCCGCCGGTGCTCTTCTACGACAAGCGCGGCTCCGAGCTCTTCGAACAGATCTGCACGCTCGACGAGTATTACGTCACGCGCACCGAGCGGAAGATCCTCCACGACCACGCGAAGGACATCGCGAAGCAGTGTCGCCCCGACGTCACGGTGATCGAGCTCGGCAGCGGCAGCAGCGAGAAGACCCGTGTCCTCGTCGAGGCGCTGCTCGAGACGCGCGACAAACTCACGTACATCCCCGTCGACGTCTCCAAGGCCGCGCTCTTCGACGCCGCCGAGCGCCTCACCGCCGCGTACCCGCAACTCGAGTTGCGCGCGTTCGCCGCGCAGTATCAGGACGGCATCGAGCGCGTCGCCGCGGAGGTCGAGGGGCAGCGCCTCTTCGTCTTCCTCGGCGGCAACCTCGGCAACTTCGAGTTCACCGACGCCGAGCGCTTCCTCACCCGCCTCCGCTCCGCGATGCGGCCGGGCGACCTGCTCCTCCTCGGGCTCGACCTCGTGAAGGACGCGAAGCGCCTGCAGGCCGCGTACGACGACGCGAAGGGGGTCACCGCCGCGTTCAACAAAAACGTCCTCGCGCGCATCAACCGCGAGCTCGAAGGCAACTTCGACCTCGACAAGTTCGACCACCGCGCGGTGTGGAACCCGCAGCTCGAGCGCATCGAGATGCACCTCGTCAGCCGCGTCGAACACGTGGTCGATCTCGTCGCGCTCGACCGCCACTTCGACTTCCGCGAGGGCGAGACGATCCACACCGAGAGCTCGCACAAGTTCACGCCCGAGCGCATCGAGCGCATGGCGCGACGCACCGGCTTCGATCTCGCGCAGCAGTACATCGACGACGACCGCCTCTTCTCGCTGCAGGTCCTCGCCGCCCGCCGCAGCAAACGCGCCGAGCGTCTGCAGTACGACCGCCCCACCCGCGAGCGGGCGCTGGAGGATTACCGCCGCGTGCGCGGGACGACGAACGACCTCGTGAAGTCGCTCGAGCCCGAGGACTTCAACCTCCAGTCGATGCCCGACGCGAGCCCGGCCAAGTGGCACCTCGCGCACACGACGTGGTTCTTCGAGACGTTCCTGTTGTCGCCGTACCTCTCCGGTTACACGCCCGTGCACCCGAAGTACGGCTACCTGTTCAACTCGTACTACGAGGCCGTCGGCGACCGGCAGCCACGCCCGGAGCGCGGGCTGCTGTCGCGCCCGACGATCGACGAAGTGCGCCGCTACCGGCGGCTCGTCGACGACGCGATGACCCGCTTCCTCGAGAACGTCTCCGAGACGGTGTGGCGCGAGACGGCGCTGCGGGTGACGGTCGGTCTCAACCACGAGCAGCAGCACCAAGAGCTGCTGTTGATGGACGTGAAACACGCGTTCGCGAAGAACCCGCTCCGACCCGCGTACCGGACGGACCTCGACGCGCCACCGTCGAACGCCACGCCGCTCGGCGCGGTGGAGCTCGAAGGGGGCAACGTCGAAGTGGGTCACGCGGGAGGCACGTTCAGCTTCGACAACGAGACGCCGCGCCACACGACGCACCTCGAACCCTACCGCCTCGCGGATCGGCTCGTGACCAACGGTGAGTACCTCGAGTTCGTGCGCGCGGGGGGTTACGACACCGCTTCGTTGTGGCTCTCCGACGGCTGGTCGACCGTGCGCGAGCGCGGCTGGAGAGCGCCGCTGTACTGGTTCGAGGACGCCGGCGAGTGGATGGAGATGACACTCGGCGGTCCGCGCCGGCTCGATCTGGCGGCGCCCGTCGTGCACGTGAGCCTCTACGAGGCCGACGCCTACGCGCGTTGGGCCAAGGCGCGCCTGCCGACCGAGCTCGAGTGGGAGCACGCGGCGGCGAACGCCGATCCCGCCGAGGGCAACTTCCTCGACGACGGGTGGCTGCACCCGCGCTCTGCGCCGGAGCCGAACGGGGCGCTGAGGCAGATGCTCGGTGACGTCTGGGAGCTCACGCAGAGCGCGTACACGCCGTACCCGGGCTTCGCGCCGCTCGCGGGGGCGCTCGGCGAGTACAACGGCAAGTTCATGATGAACCAGCTCGTCCTGCGCGGCGGAGCGTGTGTGACGCCGCGGGATCACATCCGCACGACGTACCGCAACTTCTTCTATCCGCACATGCGTTGGGCCTTCTCCGGATTCCGGCTCGCGTACGACGACTGAAACACGACGCCTCCCCCGGATGCGCGGTAGGATGCGCCCGTGCCGTTCACCTTCGGCCCGTTTCAGATGCTCGTCCGGGTGGCGGTGCGCCCGACGACGCAGCGGTTCCTCGCGCTCGTCGCGACGGACGACGGGCCGCGTCCGGTCATCGTCGAGACGCTGCTCGCGGAGCTGAGCGCGAAGAAGGAGGCGCGGCGCACGTTCAGTAACGAAGCGCAGATCGCCACGCGCCTGGAGCACCCGTCATGTGTCGCCGTCGAAGAGTGGGGCGCGCACGAAGGCATCTGCTGGATCTCGACGCAGTTCTACCCCGGCGAGACGTTCGCGAGACTGCTCGAGGCGTCCGAGTGGCGCCTGCCCGCCAGCGAGGTGGTCGGCGTGATCGCGGAGCTGTGCGTCGGCCTGAACTACGCGCACGAGCTCTCCGGGAGCGGCGGTCCCTACGACATCGTCCACCGCGGCATCTCGACCACGAACCTGATGCTCGGCGACGACGGCCGGCCGCGCATCCTCGACTTCGGTACCGGCAAGTCGCGCATCGTGCACGACGCCACCGAGACCGGCTTCATCAAGGGCAGCTTCAAGTACATGTCACCCGAGCAGCTGCTCGGGAAGGAGCTCGACCGGCGCACGGACATCTACTCGCTCGCCGAGGTGCTGTTCGAAGCGCTCGCGCGGAAACCGCCGAGCGGCGGGGGGCTCGACGCGCTCGCGATCGCGAAGCTCGACGGGCACCCGCGGCTGAAGGACGTGCAACCCGACGCCCACCCGGACCTCGATCGGATCTGCGCGAAGGCGCTGACGGTGGAGCCCAAGGATCGTTTCAAGTCGGCGGCGGACTTCGGGACGGCGCTCGTCGACTACATCGACACGCTGGTCCGCAAACCCACGCGCAAGACGGTGAAGGAGCTGATGCGGCGGACGTTCGGCAACCGGATCGAGCTGCGCGCACGGGTGCTCGATGCGTTGGTGCACGGCGAGTACGACGAGGGCGACGTGTGTCGCGCGTTCGACGCCGAGCCGGCGAAGCGGCGGCACGTCTTCAGCGATGCGCAGGGCGGCTACGACGAGGCGGCGTTCCTCGCGACGATCAAACCCGGCGTGATGCACGTGCAGACGCCGATGAAGCCGCAGGCCGCGCGCCCCGCGAAGGCGCGGATCGAGCTGCGCGCGCCGAAGCGGGAGCCGGACGAGCCGCAGCCGCCCACCGAGATCCACGAGGTCGAAGCGACGGCGAGCCTCCTCGACGCCGACGTCCTGCACGTGGCGCTCGTGGAGGCCGAGACGGAGCACGCCCCCGAAGCGTGGTCGGACGACGACGCGCTCCAGCTCGCGCTCGCGGAGGCCGAGGCCGCGCACGACGACGACGACGATGCGCTGGAGCTCGTCCTGGAGGACATCGACGACGTGCAGGATCCCGCGGAGGTCTTCGCCCACGCGATGCAGGTGGAAGACGCGTCGACGGAGGACGACGACGACGATCTGCACCTGCCGGATCTGCTGGACGACCCTTCGGACTCGCAGACGATGGACGGCGACCTCGAGCCGGTCCTGGAGGCCTTCACGCTGCCCGCGCCCGATGGTGATCTCGCGGGCGGCCGCGTGGATCCGGAGCCGACGGGGATCTTCTTCAAGCCGAAGAAGAAGAAGAAGTAGCCGCGCGTCACGTTTCGCCGCGCTACCCGGTCGGGAGGGTGATGCAGCTCGACCCGCTGGGCCTGAAGGTCCACTCGATCGACGTCGACGGCCACCCCGTCGCCTACTTGGACCAGGGTGAAGGGCCGCCCGTGCTCCTCCTCCACGGCGCGCCGCTCACGTCGCTCGGCTTCGTCCGCGTCGTGCGCCGCCTCGGTCGACACCACCGCGTCGTCGCGCCCGACCTGCCGGGCTTCGGAGGGACGCCGACCTGGCCCGGGTTCGGCGGGCGGCTCGCGGACTACGCGGACTTCGTCGAGCGCTTCACCCGCGCGGTCGGCATCGGTCGTCACGTGCTCTTCGTGAACGACGCGAGCGGGAGCTTCGGCCTCGCGGCCGCGACCCGCACCGAAGTCGCGGGCGTGGTGGTCGCCGACACCGCGCCGCTCCCGATGACCGGCCTCGCGTGGTTCGTGCGGATGTTCCTCGCGTACGGGATCGGCTCGGCGCCCGTGCGCTGGTTGTCGCGCCGGTTCAACCTGATCCCCTGGATGGTGGTCACCGTCGCGCCGCTCCTCGCGCGGTTCTCCACGGCGGAGCGTCGCGTCCTCCTCGATGCGTTCGAGACCTCCGCGCAACGCGAGCGCCCGCTCGATCTGATGACGCAGATGGGTCGCGACACCGAGTTCATGCACGCGACGGCGGACGCCGTCCGTGCCCACCTGGCCGACACCCCGGCGCTGTTGCTGTACGGTGCGTTCGATCCGATGCGACTGATCGGCGCGGTGCGTTCCTACCGGCGGCTGTTGCCGCGACACACGGTGCACATCGTCCCGAAGGAGGAGCACTTCCCGATCCTCGCGTCGGGTGCGGCGGTGGCGGACGCGGTGCACACGTGGATGGAGACGGAAGTGAACCGGCGGGAGGCGGCGTGACCGACGCGCAGATCTTCGAGGACCACCGGCCGTCCCTCCTCGCGCTCGCGTACCGGATGCTCGGCGACTTCGCGCGCGCGGAGGACCTCGTGCAGGACGCGTGGCTACGGTGGTCGCGTCGCGACGTGGAGGTCGACGCGCCGAAGTCGTACCTGCTCCGCACCGTCGCGCGGTTGTGCCTCAACGAGCTGGACTCCGCGCGGGTGCGTCGGGAGACCCGGGCGGACCAGCTCCCGGAGCCGCTGAGCCTGGAGGCCAACGGGCTGATGCACGTGGAGGCGATCGATCAGCTCTCGATGGCGTTCCTCGTCTTGCTCCAGCGGCTGACCGCGGCGGAGCGCGCGGTGCTGCTGCTGCACGACGTCTTCGACTTCTCACACGCCGAGATCGCGGTGCTGCTCGGCAAGTCCGCGCCGGCGAGCCGCAAGCTGTTGGAGCGCGCGCGGGTGCACGTCGCCGAGGAGCGCCGGGCGTTGGTCGTCTCGACGGAGGAGCACCGCCGGTTGCTCGGTGCCTTCGTCGCGGCGGCGACGCGAGGGGACGTCGAAGCGCTCTCATCGCTGCTCGCGGAGGACGTGGTCCTCGTCGCCGACGCCGGACCGGACGGCGGACGCTACGGCCGTGTCCGAAACCTGCCGGGGCCGCTGATCGGCGTGAAGAAGGTCGCGGCGTTCGTCGCGGCGGTCACCGCGCAGGGCGCGGAGGGCGCCGAGGTTCGCGAGCAGGAGCTCAACGGGCGACCCGGGGTCGTGCTGATGGTGGACGGCGTACCGACGACGGCGTTGACGGTGTCGGTGGCGGACGGTCGCGTGCGTGGGATCTTCATCCAGGCCGACGCGTCGCGTTTGTCACGTCTGTGAGCGCTCGCGATCGATGAGTGTGCGTTTGCGTTCGACGCCCCAGCGGTAGCCGGACAGGCTGCCGTCCGCGCGCACGACGCGGTGACAAGGGACGAGCACGGCGAGCGGATTTGCAGCGCAGGCGGCCGCGACGGCGCGCGCCGACTTGGGCGCTCCGATCGCCGCCGCCACCTCCGCGTAGGTTCGTGTCGCGCCGACGGGGATGCGCGTGAGCGCGGTCCAGACCTTCTGCTGGAACGCGGTGCCGCGGATGTCGAGCGGGAGGGTGGAGGAGGCCGGCGCTTCGACGAGCGCGACGACGCGGGTGACGAGCGCGCGGAAGTCGTCGTCGCCCGGCGTGAGCTGAGCGCGTGGAAAACGCGCGGCGAGATCACGCGCGAGCGCGTCGGGGTCGTCGCCGAGGAGGACCGAGCACACGCCGCGGTCGGTCGCCGCGACGAGGATCGCGCCGAGCGAGCAGGCGCCGACGGCGTAGCGGATCGTCTCGTCGGCGCCTCCCGCGCGGAACGCGGTGGGCGTCATGCCGAGCGCTTCGCTCTCGTAGAAGCGCGAGGAGGCGTTGAAGCCGGCGTCGTAGATCGCGTCGGTGACGGAGCCGCTCGTGCGCAGCGCGTCGCGCACACGACCGGCGCGGTGCGCCTTCGCGTACGCCTTGGGCGTCACGCCGGTGACGGCCTTGAAGACACGATGCAGGTGATGGGGGCTCAGCTCGACGCGCGCGGCGAGGGCTTCGAGCGACGGCGGGGTCTCGGCCGACTCGATGAATCGGCAGAGCGCTTCGACCATCGCGGCCTGGCGCTGCGCCTTCGGCTGCAGGTGCGGCTCACATCGACGGCACGGGCGGAAGCCCGCGTGCTCCGCATCGGCGGTGGTCGTGTGGAACGCGACGTTCTTCGGGTTCGCGCGGCGCGACGCGCAGGAGGGGCGGCAGTACACGCCGGTCGTCGCGACCGAATAGAAGAAGGTGCCATCGGCGCTGACGTCGCGCTGCATGACGGCGGTCCAGCGGGGGTCGTCTTCGGTGGAGCTCATGGGCACACCCTGGTGCGCGCGCGGGGATCGAACACTCCGGGTCTTGCGATCGAATCCAACGCGCGCCGTTTTCGATTCGATGGCGAGAACCGGAGCGCAGGCCCGAGGACCGTCGCGCTACGCCTTCGAGCATGAAAGGAGAGACGATGAAACGTTTCGAAGGCAAGGTGGGCATCGTGACCGGAGCGAGCTCCGGCATCGGAGAGGCCGCCGCGCGGCAGCTCGCGCGGGAGGGGGCACGGCTGGTCCTCGGCGCGCGGCGCGCGGCGGTGTTGGACGAGGTGGTGGCGGCGATCGCCGCCGAAGGTGGCGAGGCGACGGCGCTCGCCGGTGACGTGCAGGACGAGGCCTACGCGCAGGCGCTCGTGTCGACCGCGGTGGAGAAGTACGGCGGGCTGGACGTCGCGTTCGACAACGCCGGGACGCTCGGGGCGATGGGGCCGCTGGTCGAGATCGACGCGGCGGGCTGGGAGGAGACACTCCGCGTGAACCTCACGAGCGCCTTCTTCGCGGCGAAGCACCAGGTGCCGGCGATGGTCGCGCGCGGGCGCGGGTCGATCGTGTTCACGTCGACGTTCGTCGGTCACACCGTCGGGATGCCGAACATGGGCCCGTACGCGGCGAGCAAGGCCGGGCTGATCGGGCTGACGAAGAGCCTCGCGGCCGAGCTGGGGGCGTCGGGCGTGCGTGTGAACGCGCTGCTCCCCGGCGGGACCGACACGCCGATGGGTCGCACCGTCGCGAGCACGCCCGAGGCGCGTCAGTACGTCGCGGGCCTGCACGCGTTGAAGCGGCTCGCGGCGCCCGAGGAGATCGCGTGGTCCGCGCTGCACCTGCTGTCGGACGAGGCGAGCTTCGTCACCGGCGTCGCGCTGCTCGCGGACGGCGGCGTCTCCATCGCGCGCGGTTAGCTGCGAACGGCCGCGACGAGCAGGAGGATCCAGCCGGCGAGGAACGCGAGGCCGCCGAGAGGGGTGATCGCCCCGAGCCAGCGCACGCCGGACAGGGCCAGCACGTAGAGCGAGCCGGAGAAGAGGACCGTCCCGGCGATCATCGCGTACCCGGAGGCCGTGAGGAGGCCGGATCGCACCTGCAGACCGACCAACCCGATCAGGACCAGCGCGAGCGCGTGGTACATCTGGTACCGGGCGCCGGTCTCGAAGACGGCGAGGAGGTCCGGCTCGAGGCGGGCCTTCAGGGCGTGAGCGCCGAACGCGCCCGCGGCGACGGAGACGAAGGCGGACGCGGCGCCGGCCGCGATCATCAGCTTGGACATCGGGACGCGTTGTAAGCGCGAAGGCCGCCGGGACCAAGCACGGTTTCGCCCGACCTCGACACGTTCGGGGTCGCGCGGGCAGACTCGCCGCGCTTGCGGACGTACCTCAACCCTCACCGACTCGCGCTGACCGGTGTCGCCGAGGTGATCCTGGCGCGGCGTGAGTCGCCCGAAGAAGAGCCCACGCTCGTGGTCCTGAAGCGGCTGCTCCCGCACGTGCGATCGAGCGAGCGCTTCGTCGAGGTCTACCGCGAGCGCGTGGAGCTCGCCCGGAGCGTGGTCCACGAAAACGTCGTCCCGATCCTCGACGTCGTCGTGTCGCCCGACACCGTCAAGGTCGTGCACGCCCATCAGCGCGGCGTTCAGCTCCACGCGATGATCGATGGTCGGGCGCGCGTGCCCGTCGGGGTCGCGGCGCGGATCGTCGCGGAGGCGGCGTCGGCGGTTCAGGCGGCGCACGACGTCGGGCTCCTGCACCTCGACCTCCGCCCCAGCAACGTGTTCGTCACCGAGGACGGCCACACTCGGGTCGCGGACTTCGGCGTCGCCGCCGCGTACGTCGACGACGCGTTCACACGACCGGGCACCCGCCGCCAGCGCTTCGCGTACGCGCCGCCGGAGACCCTCGAACACGAGCAGTACGACGAACGCTCCGACGTCTTCACGCTCGGCGTGCTCCTCTGGGAGCTGCTCGCGGGGCGGCGCCTGCACACCGGGAGCAGCCCGGCGGACGTGATGAAGTCGGTGCTCGCGATGACCGTCCCGCCGCCGAGCGCGGTCGACGCCTCCGTCCCGCCGGCGCTGGACGCGGTGGTCGCCGACGCCCTGCAACGTGATCCCGCGCGGCGCACGGCGAGCGCAGGCGCGCTGCGTGACGCGATCGAAGCGGCGCTCCGTACCGTGTGTTTGAACGTCGGCGAGCGCCAGGTCGCAGCGTGGATGGAGGCGAACCGCGACGACGCGACGGAGGAACGCCACCGCGCGGAGCTCGAGGTGATGACCGGGGAGGCGAGGCCGCTGATCGCGCCGCCGCAGCCGGTGCCGGCCCCGTCCGTGAGCAGCTCGTGGGTCGCGCCCGCGCCGCCGTCGCCGCCGCGGTGGCGTCGGCCGTTGTTGCTCGGGATGTTGGTGTTGTTCTCGACCATCAGCTTGATCGCGCTGGTGCGCATCCTCGGGGCGATGGGGTGATCGAATGAACGTCGAGCAGCTCCAAGCCGCGATCTGGACGAACCCGGACGACTACGCGTCCTTCGTCGCGCTCGCGCTCCTGCACGCGCGCGCCGGCCGACGTCAGCCCGCGCTGATGTATCTGCGGGAGGTCGGTCATCGCGTGCCGAGCGGCGCGCCCGACCACGCGACGATCGGAGAGGTCTATGTCGTGCTCGGCGACCCCGTGACGGCGGTGCCGCACCTGGAGCGCGCGATCGCCAACGCGCCGAAGCGCGCGGAGCTCCGCCTGCTCTTCGCGCGTGCGTCGTTGGCGAACGGTCGCGTCGAGGAGGCCGACGTAGCCCTGCGGCTCGCCGCGAAGTTCGGCGCGACCGCGACCGAGGTCCGACGTTCGATCGCCGCCGGCTTGGACCCCAAGGCGGATCCGGAGGTCGCGCGTCGTCGACTCGAAGCGCTCCGAACCCCGGAGCGCGCCCAGACGATCCACTCCCTCGTGTCGATGCTGGAGGCGGACGTCGAGCCGCGCGCGTCGCAGCCGGACTTCGCCTCGGACCTCGACTGGCTGCGCGTGACGGAGGCGCTCGAGCTGTTCTCGGCGCGGCGGAGCACGGGTCGGTTGCGCGTCGTGGATTCGACGCGGCGCGGCGAAGTTCAGATCTTGGAAGGTTGCGTCATCGAGCTTCGGATCGACGGCCACAGCACGCTGATCGACCATTTGGCCGCGCGGTATGGCGTGTCCCCCGAGGCGGGCTCCGTCGAATCCCTGCAGTCTGGGCTCCTCGAGTCCGGACAAGTCAGCTTGCGCGACCTCCAGGACGACGTCGAAGCGTGGTGCGCGCGCGGCCTCGCCGAGATGTCGACGTGGGCGCAAGGCAGGTTGACGTTCGTCCCCGAGGCTCCGGGGGACGCCGTCCAGGTCGTCCAACTCGACACGCGCCGGCTGATCCTCGCCGCGACCTCGATCGCTTCGGGGACGTCGTAGGGGCGGGTAGGTCCAACGGCGCTACGCAACCGAGCGGTTCAAATGGGCTCTGGATTCGTGTTCTGATGCACGCATCGAACCCTCACTCCCCATCGTGCTCGGAGGCTACGAGCTCGTCGAACGTGTCGGTCGAGGCGGCATGGCGTCGCTGTTCCTCGCGCGACGTGCGGGGGCGCGTGGGTTCGTGCGTCCAGTCGCGGTCAAGCTCGTACACAGCCACCTCCTCGACGACAGTAACTTCGTCGAGATGTTCATCGACGAGGCGAACGTCTGCGCGCGCCTCTCGCATCCGAACATCGTGCACGTCGAGGAGCTCGTCGAAGTCGACGGCGCGCTCTTCATCGTCATGGAGTTCGTCGAGGGGTGCAGCCTCGGGAAGCTGCTGAACTTCACGCGCAAACAACGCCAGCAGGTGCCGGTGCCGATGGCCGTGCACATCATCGCGAAGGCCGCTGACGGTCTGCACGCTGCGCACGAGGCGCGCGGCGATCACGACGAGCCCCTCGATCTCGTGCACCGCGACATGAGCCCGACGAACCTGCTCCTCTCGCGTCGCGGCAATGTGAAGATCATCGACTTCGGGATCGCCAAGTTCTCTTCGCGCTTGCACCACACGCGCACGCAGCGACTGAAGGGCAAGGTCGCGTACATGTCGCCGGAGCAGGTGAACCGCGGCGAGGTCGACCGGCGCTCGGACATCTACTCGCTCGGCGTCGTGCTCTGGGAGACCCTCGCGCACCGTCGCGCGTACCGCGCGAAGGACGAAGTGTCGCTGATGCGGCAGGTGATGAAGCGGACCATCCCGCCCATCGAGTCGATCCGCGACGACCTCCCCGACGAGCTCGTCTCCGCGCTCAACCAGGCGCTGCAACCCGAGCCCGACGCGCGCTTCGAGACCGCGCACGAGTTCTACCGCGCGCTGACGATGGCGGTGCCGGAGGCGGCGCTCGTGACGTCGAAGGACATCGGCGAAGCGGTGCGGCGCGTGATGGAGTCCGAGGGGCAGGCCGGCTCGTCGCACCTCAAGGTGCGAAACTCCACCGGCACGGGCTCCTATCCGGAGGACACGGTCGCGGTGACGGGCGACTCGATCGTCCAGAGCAGCAGCGTCTCGCACGAGGTCGCGGCGAGCTCCCACCCGGGGACCTCCCAGGATCGCGCGCTGATGATCGGCGTTTTGATCGCCGGGCTCGTCGCGATCGTACTGCTGGGCGTGATGGTGATGATCAGCTTCGACACGCCGGAGCCCGCGGCGGCCCCACCGCCCGTCGCCGACGTCGCGCCGCCGCCAACCACCGCACCGCCGCCAACCACCGCGCCGCCCGCGAAGGTGGCGGCCCCGGTGGAGGACCCGGTTCCCGAGGAACCTGAAGTCGAGGCCGTCGCCGCGGAGGTGATCGAGGACGCCGAGGAAGACGAGGCGGAGCCGACCATCGAGCCGAAGCGACGCCGTCGCGTGGCGCGCACGCGTCGTCGCGCGCGTGCGCGGCGCGCCGAGCCGGAGAAGAAACCCGAGAACCCGCAGGCCGTCCCGACGTACTTGATCGAAGAGGAGCCCCCGACGCGGAGCGTCTCCGCTCGGCCGAGCCGCGAGACCACGAAAGTGGACGACGTGCTCCTCGCAGACCAGGATGACCTGGACCGAGCCGCGATGAAGTCCGACGCGAAGACCAAGACGACCGAGGTCGAGCAGGACGGCACCGTGCTCGCCGACGACTACCAATGATGATGACGAAACTCTCCGTTCGGGCGGCGCTGGTGGTGGCCGTCCAGCTCTGTTGGCTCCACACCGCCGAAGCTCAGGTCGCCACCGAAGAGCTCGCCCGGCGCCTCGTCGGCGAAGGGATCGAAGCGGCAAAGTCACGCGACTGGGTGACGGCGCGGGATCGTTTCCAGCGCGCCTACGAAATCCAGCCGATCCCCCTGACGCTCTACAACCTCGCCGCGGCGCAGGAGAAGACGGGGCAGTTCGTCGAGGCGGACCGCGCCTACCGCATCTTCCTCCGTGAGTCGGTGGAGGGGGAGAACGACCGGTTCCGGGAGGCCGCGGCCAAGCGTCGCGTCGCGCTCCGGAGCAAGATCGCCTACGTCGTCGTGCGCGCCGAAGGGATCGTCGCCGACGACGTCCTGATGATCGACGACCGCGAGATCGCGCAGGCCGTCCTCGGCGAGTCGATCCCCTCCAACCCGGGGCAGCTCGTGGTGCGTGTCCTGCGCGGCGGTCAGGCGATCGCGCAGGAGTCGCTGCGGCTCTCCGCGGGGCAATCGCAGGTCGTGACGATCGCGGTGCCTCCACCCGAGGTCGCGGCGCTCCCGGCCGTGACCTCCGCTCCTCCGCCGAGCGGCGCGACCGCCGCGACCGACGTCACCGCCGCGACCACGCCTCCCGCCGAGGAGGAGGGCGGCGTCCTGAGCTCGCCGTGGTTCTGGGGCGTCGCGGCCGTCGTGGTGCTCGCGGGGGCCGGGGCGGGTGTGTACTTCGGCACCCGGCCGAACGACCCCTTCGACTCGAGCATCGAGAGCGTGAGCATCGTCGGGCGCTGAGGAGACCGAGCATGATTCGATTGAATGGAACGCGGTGGGTGCTCCTCGCCGTCGCGCTCGCCGGTTGCAACGGGAGCTCGGACGACGGCGCGCGCGACGGAGGCCCGACCGTTCGCGACGCCGGGGACTTCTGCCCCGAGCGCCTCCGCTTCTCGGTCCTCGACGACGGCCTCGTGCACGTCGGGTGGACCGGCGCGACGCACAACAACGCCTTCCCCGTCGGCTCCGAGTTCGTCGTCGACGTCACGGGCTGCGATCCGCAGTGCCGCAACTGTCGCTTCGAGGGGCCCGTCCGCGACCCCGAGGTGAACCTGCAGCGCTGCATGACCGACTCGAGGATCAGCTGCCAGGACAGCGCAGACTGCCCGCCCTTCCAGTGCATCACGACCGCGTCGGGCGACCTGTGCGCGAACAACTTCGCGCCGTGTCAGTCGGACGCCGACTGCATGCCCGGCGAGTGCAGCGTCTTCCTCGGTTCGAACTCCGGTTCGCCGATTCGTGACAACTGCTTCGCCGTGGTGTTCCGGACCTTGGACGGCTCACCGCCGGTCCAGGGCACGACCGACCTCGACACCGGCCGGGTCACGTTCGACAGCTTCGGGATCTGGATCGTCGCGTCGGACCTCGGTCGCAACCTGGGTTTCTGTCCGGTCTGCGTGGGTGACGACGTCCCGCGCGACGGTCAGAAGAACGGCACGTGTTCGATGAACCCGCACGGACCGACGGCGTCGGACACCGTGGGGCAGCCGTGTGACCTGCAGACCAACAGCGGCATCCCGTCGCGCGCCGGCGAGTACAGCCTGGATTGCGCGGTGCCGTTCGGTCCCAGCTTCGACATGTCTTCGCGCGGGCTCTCCACGAGCGCTTCGGCGCAGTGGACACTCGACGACACGGAGCAGCCGATGTGCAACGGGCAGCCCTGCTGGTGCGGGGTCTGCGAGGGGACCCCGACGCCGTGTCACGACGCCGGGGACTGCAGCGGTCAGGCGTGTGTCGCCGACGTGATGAGCCCCGCGGTACCGCCGCAGAACAACTTCTGTGTCCCGGGCTCGGAGTGTGTCTGGGACAACGCGAACCTGCGCGGCACGTGCACGGGCGTCGTCGGCGTCGACATGCAAGGCAACCCGATCATCGCGCAGACGAGCTGCCTGCCGCAGGGGCCCTCGGCGTCGATGTCGGTGCAGGGCTCGAGCCGCACGCTGGGGGAGCGCTCGTTCTCCGTGAACGCGGTGGGGCTGAGCTGCGCCGGGCAGAGCTTCGTGGGTGCGGTGAACCAGGCGATCGGGCTCCCCGGGCCCAACGTGAGTGTGTTCAAGATGAGGATGGACTTGGAGTGATGAAACGCTGGCTCAGCTTGTCGTTGGTCGCGCTGGCGGCGTGCGCCGATCCCACCGAGGTCGTGGTGTTCGTCGACACGACGCTCGGCGTCCCGTGTGAGGTCGACACCTTCCGCATTCGTATCGAAGGCGGTGGGGGCGAAGTCGTGGAGGAGGTCCCCGCGGGGAACGACGTCGTGTCGTGGTCGATTCTGAAGGAGTCAGGCGGCAACGCGTTCACCGTGCGCGCCGAGGGGCTCCGCGCGGGGCGCGTCGTGGCGTCCGGTTTCGCAAACGCGGCGTTTTCGCCGGACGCGACGCGGCAGGTCATCCTCGTCCTCACCGAGGCGTGCGAGGGGATGGACTGCGACTACTCCAGCACGCTCGGGAACCTCGCGGTGCCGGCGGCGGCGACGCGCGCTTCGTGCGAGGGCATCGCTTCGCGTTACGCGGTCGACGACACGTTGACCGGGCTCATCGACGTCACGAACGCGTGTGACCTCGACGGCGTCCCGAGCGAGCGCTTCACCGGCCTCGACAACGACGAGGTGCTGGTGACGGACGAGACGCTCGCGGGGCGCCTCGCCACCGACTTCTCGTTCAGGCTGTTCGGCGAGCGCGTCGAGCGCGTGTGGGTGACCGACGACGGCTACCTCGCGTTCTCGGAGGCCGCGCCGGGCGCCACGGCGGCGGACGTCCTGCCGGACATGGGGATCACGTCGGTCGGCCATCCGCGGTTCGCGGTGATGGGCTTTTGGGAGGCGCTCGATCTGCAGCCGACGACCGGCCAGGTCTGCGCCGCGCTCCAGAGCGCGGGCGGGCGCGACACCCTCTGGGTCACGTGGGAGCACGCCTGCCTCTCGCCGTGCCCGGCGGGGGACGATCTGACCTTCTCGATCGGGCTCGAGGAGGAGACGAACCGGGTCATCGTCGGGTTCCTCGATATGACCTCGCCGACCGAACCGGCGCGCGCGGCCGGGCAGAACGCGGTCGTGGGCATCATGGGTCCGGACGATCCGGCGTGCCTGGAGTCCGAGTGCCAGGACAACGGCTACTGCGCCGACGGCGTGACGCCCTGCGGGTTCGCGGTGGGCTTTTCGCTCGAGATGCAGACCGGCACGTGGCCGGCGACGTTTGTGTTCGATCCCGTCGCCGAGTGACCCAATCCGGGTTGCCTCCGCGGACCCGGCGCGGTTAGGGACATCGCGTGTCGGAATCGAAGCGCGAGTACGTCTGGGGCCCCACCTTCGCGGAGATGGTGGACCCGACGAAGATCGCCGAGAACGTTCGTGAGGCGGCGCGTGTCGCGCGCAGCGAGGATCCGCTGGATCCCGTCAACCTCTACAACCTGAACTGGAAGGACGACGCGGGAGAGGTGACGGCGCTGGTGATGCCCAGCGCGATCACCGGCGTGTCGACGCCCATCGCGGTGCTCACCGGGCAGAAGTTCCCGACGGGCGCGCACAAGGTCGGGCCGGCGTACGCGATCGTCATCGAGAAGCAGGTGCACGACGAGATCGTGCCCGGCGAGCATCGGTGTGTGTTCCCGTCGACGGGGAACTTCGGGATCGGCGGCGCGTGGGTCGGGCCGCGGATGGGTTACGAGTCGACGGTGGTGTTGCCCGAGGACATGTCTCGGGAGCGCTTCGAGATGATCGGTTCGTACGGCGCGCAGATCATCAAGACGCCGGGCAGCGAGTCGAACGTCAAAGAGATCTACGACAAGGTGAAGGAGCTGCGCGCGGATCCGAAGAACGCGATCATCCAGCAGTTCGCCGAGTTCGGGAACTACCGCTTCCACGCGACGGTGACGGCGTCGGCGGCGGAGGAGCTCGCGCTGTCGCTCGAGAAGCAGGGCATCGGCAGCGGCAAGGTGTCGGCGTTCGTCTCGGCGATGGGCTCCGCGGGGACGCTCGGGGCGGCGGATCCGCTGAAGGACAAATACGGGACGCTCGCGATCGGGCTCGAGCCGATCCAGTGCCCGACGCTGTACAACGTCGGCTTCGGCGCGCACCGCATCGAGGGGATCGGCGACAAACACGTCACGTGGGTCCACAACGTGTTCAACACGGACGCGATGATGTGCATCGACGACCTCGACACCGTGCGCGGCATGGTGCTGCTCCAGGAGGGCGGCGACGTGCTCGTGAACGACCTCGGCGTCTCGGAGGAGACGGCGGCGCGGCTGGTCGGGACGTTCGGGATGAGCGGCGTCTGCAACGTGCTGGGCGCGATCAAGACGGTGAAACACTTCGGCCTCGGGCCGGACGATCTGGTCGTGACCGTCGCGACGGACGGCTACGATCGCTACCCCTCCGTGCGCGACTGGTTGGCGCAGTCGGAGGGCGAGCAGGACCGGGACGCGGCGCTGCGGCGCGTGGAGATCTTCCACCGCGCGGGCACGGACTGGATCCTCGACGGCACGCGCGGCGTGCGCGAGCGCTGGCACAACCAGAAGTACTTCACCTGGGTGGAGCAGCAGGGGAAGTCGGTAGAAGCGCTCCAGCAGCAGCAGGATCCGGACTTCTGGCGCGACCAACGTGCGCGTGTGGAGTCGATCGACAAACGCATCCTCGAGCTGCGCGGATGACTCAGCCGGCGGGTTCGAGGAGGACAACGTCTACTGAAGTCGCACCGCCCGCCGTCCGGAACAGTTCCAGAGTCCCTTCACCGCCGAAGTACAGGGGTGAGGTGAGGTCGTGCCAAGCCCACTCCGTCCCCACCGGAATCTGCACGGATGCCGATGAACCGTTGACGTCGACTTCCATCGTCGACATCAGCCCCGTTTGAGCGAGGAGGCGCACGTAGTAGGATCCCGGCGGAACGTTGGCGATATCGACAACGACCCGATCCGCCAAGGTCGATACGCTCCAGAAGTTGACGTACGCGTCGCTGGACGCACCGTTCTGCCAAGCCTCCTCCTTGAGCAACGTCCCGACGAGTGCACCGGACTCCGCCTCGATAAACAGATCGGACTTGTAGGTACACGCCGCAGGCAGGCGTGACCCGGGGAGGCGAAAGCTATTGGCCAAGTCGCAGTGTGTGCCCGTGTCGATGAATCCGATGCGGTCGAACACGGCGTGGAGGCGGTTCATGTCGCCGACGGTAATCTGAGTGTTGAGTGCATAGAACTCCACCATCTGCTCTAAGAACATGTGATACGTCGCGTCTTCCTTTCGCGTGAACGGGTAAGGTGGAGGCTGTCGGTCGTCGATGAAGGTCTGGTCCACCGTACTCATCGCGTAGGCGAGCGCGTGATCTGCGTACTCCGCCGCATAGATGGCCTCGGGCGCCGTAGGATCTGCAACGATGGGCGTCGAAGGCGAAGGGCAAGAGCCGTACGGTTCGCCGCAAACGTTGTTCCGCAGTGAGTTCATGATCTTCGAGAGCGAACGGAAACAGATCTGCGAAGATCCGTTGCAGTGGTAGACTCCCGTTCCATCGCACGCGTCGACGGGATAGTGGCTAAGACTTGAGGCGACGTACCGGTACTCCCCGTCGATGATCTCCATACCTGACTCAATGGCTTTCGGCGGAGCGTTACCCAGGACCGCTTGGTAGGCCAGCCACCTATTCTTCATCTCTTCAGCTAGCGACTCTCCGAAGAGCGGACACCAGGCAGGAAGAGTCAGACTCGTTCGGTAGGCATCTTCGGTGACGTGGCCCCACTCGTGGATCATGGTGGAGGAGCTTCGGTACAGCGTCTTGAAGTTGATCTTGCTCTCGTTCGTAGTCGAGTCGAAGCCCGCCGTGACGCCGCTGAAATTTGGGTTTTGCTCGATTCGCCACGTGGCGGAGGGGTTCGCACCGGGATAGCCGTTCATCCCCCACAGGTAAGCGTCTCTGAAACCCTCAAGTCGGGAGTAGAAGAGATAGACGGCCGCCGCCCAGCTGATGTGGTCCGAAGCAGGATCGAACGCGAGGTTGGCAAACGGCTCGTCGCCGCAGTCGGCGATGATGCTCACGGGGGCACCGCCGTTGTCAGCCGTACTGACCGACTTGGGACCTCGTCCCGGTTGCTCAAGTCTGTGTATGCACTGCGCGACTCCGCTGGGTAGGAGCGCTACGGGGAGCGTATCGAGCACGATGGGATTGAACGAGGCGTCGCAGGTCGGGAGGGCATTCGTCCAGGTCTGCTTCATGTGCTCCTCGATTCCACAGCCCATGATCTGCTCCGAGTTTTGCTGCATCGGACGGCGATGCATCGCTCTGCCCGTGCTAACGTCGTAGGTGACCTCGAACCCGGAGTCGTCGGGCCGCACAACGACGCAGGCTCCCGTGGCCAGGTCGAGCTCCGCATCCAGGTCTCGGCCTGCGTTCTCACATCCGTCGTGCTCCGCGACGTCTCGTAGTCGGCCGATCACGCTCACCAGATGCCCATCCTTCAGAGAGAAGGACAGCTGTGTCCCGCGGACACGCGTACCCGAAACGGTCTGCACCGCAACGACAACGACCAGGCCTGACATTCCCGGGCCAGGCTTGTGGACCGCGACTTCGACGTCAGCCTTGGCCGATACCCCGTACAGGTCCGCGTGTTCGCGCGCCCAGCACCTCGCCGCTCGCTCGATGTCGCTGTTGGCGAAGCAGTCCGCGGGATCGAGGTCGGTGCCCTTGATCGCTCGGACCGTTCCGTCTCGTGTGTGGCGGAAGCGCAGGGCCTCGTCGTGGCTGCGGAGCCGCGCAAGCGCCTCTTGCGGCCGATCACGAACGTAGCAGGTTGGCTCGTCGAGCGTGACGAACGACTGCGGGGCCCGCCCGACGACGGGGCCGGAGAGTTCGCCGAGAAGCGCGAGGGCAATCACCAGGTTTGCATTCATACTTCCCCAAGAACACGCGGCCCGACGGAGCGCAATACGCGCCGTGGGGCGACGAAAGTGGGCCAGGGCACGTGACCACTTGGTATGCAACGCGATGACTTGGGGTGTGCGCGGCGTCAAAAGACAGATTGACTCCGCCCACCGCGATCGTTTAGGCGCAGTGGTCGAACCTGGGACAGAGTCGGCGGAACACGCATCACCAGCTCCAGTAATTCAACAGCGAAAGGGAAACTCCACGATATGAAGCTCTTGCGTATGCACAGCGCCCTGGCCCTTGCGATGGCCGGCGCCCTCGCCTTCGGGTGTAGCGGCGACGATGACGATGGCGACACCGGAATGATTCGAGACTCCGGCCCGGGAAGCACCGGCCGTGACGGCGGCTTTCCGGACGGCGGCTCCGGCCCGGTCTGCGGCGACGGAATCTGCGAAGACGGAACGAATGGCACGGAAGACAGGGGTGAGCGCTTCATCAACTGTACGGCCGACTGCATGCGCCCCGACTTCTGCCGAGACGGCACGGAAGGCTGCGAGTGCAACTCTTCCTTCACGCCGGGCGACACGACGTTCGCCGCCGACGATTGCCTGACGGACGAGGATCCGGACCTCGTTTGCGTCCCGTGGGACATCATCTCCGACCGCGGCACGGACGTCATGGTCCCGAACCAGACCTGCGCGAAGACCTGCACCGTGGACGCCGACTGCGGCATGACCGAGGACGGTGACCCGCGCTTCTGCGTGAACATGGACTTCCAGGGCTCGTCGGCTCCCGTCGGCAGCATCTGCGTCGACCGCCTCGCGGGCATCGACGAGTTCTGCGGTGGCTCGAAGAACACCGAGGTCCTCGTCAACACGATGGGCGCCCAGGTGCTCACCGGCGACGAGCAGGTCGGCTGCGCGGGTGACGCGGTTTGCCGCTTCAACCTGTTCGACACGCTCAACCCCGACGAGGGTGCGTGCGTGCAGCCCTGCGGTCGCGCCGGCGATGCGGCGTGCCCGACCGAGTACCCCTACTGCAACAACATCGGCCTCGGCGTCGGCACCTCGACGGCGGGCGTCTGCAGCGTCGGTCGCCTCGGCTTCGGCTCGCTCAGCAACTGGACCGAGGACCCGGACAAGGCCGGCCTCACCACGTTCTGCGACGCGGACGCGCCGGGCGACATCGTGGTCCTCGACCTGAACGTCATCAACATCCCCGCGTTCCTCTGCGTCGAGGAGTGCTTCGAGGGTGGCACGACTCCGGACGAGCCCTGCGTCTCGACGGACGCGACCAACCCGGTCGAGTGCCGCGTCCTCGACGCCGACACCGGCTCGGGCGTCTGCGTGCACGGCAACGCGGACTCGTTCCCCGACAACTGCGGCGGCGACGGCGCCTTCGGCAACGGTCGTGGCGAGTGGGGCGTGCAGTTCGGTCAGACGGATCCGATTCCGGCGAACTGGTGCGTGGATCGTCTGAACACGCTCCTCGCGGTCAGCTCGTTCGACTCGATGGGCATGCTCGGCACTCAGGGCGACAACTGCGGCTCCGGTCTCGACCAGTTCCGCTGCCCCGAGCCCAGCTTCTGCGCCGGCGACGGCCAGGGCGGTGGGCTCTGCCTCACGGGCTGCTCGCTCATCGACGACCCGACGTACTGCGAGGACGCGCACACGGCGCTCGGCCTCGGGACGACGAACGCCGGCTGTGTCATGACGGGCACGAGCACGGTCGTCGGCCTCTGCGGCGCGGACTGATGTGAGCATGGGCGGGTGACCTTCGGGTCACCCGTCGCTTCCACAAGTTGGAACTTCGACGGCGGCCCTCGGGCCGCCGTTGTCGTTTGGGGTGATCGCGTCCTACCGAACGGCGCCCAGAACATCAGGGCACGCCCCGCGGAACCGGTCCTGCACTCTCAGGGCGACGTCATGAAGCGATCGCCCCTGCTCCTGGTCACCTTCTGCCTCTACGCCTGCTCCGGCGACGAGCCCGCCGACGTCACGCCGCGCGACAGCGGCGCCGACCGCGACGGCGGTGCAGACACCCCCGACGCCGGACCGTACTGCGGCGATGGCGTCTGCGACACGCCGGACGAGTCGTTCGTGAACTGCCAGGCCGACTGTCCGATCGTCGAGGCGTGTCCGACCGGCGAGGAGGGCTGCAACTGCACCTCGTCCTTCACGTCGGGCGACACGGCGTTCGAAGCCGGCGACTGCGAAGCCGGGCTGCTGTGCATCCCGTGGGACGTCCTCTCCGAGCGCGGCCAAGACGTCATGCTCCCGAACCAGACCTGCGTGAAGCCGTGCACCACGGACGCGGAGTGCGGCATGACCGTCGGCGGCGACCCGCGCCACTGCGTGAACATGGACTTTGAGGGTGCGTCGGCTTCGGTCGGTCGCATCTGCGTCGACGAGCTCGCGGAGCTCGACGCGTTCTGCGGCGGCTCCAAGAACGACGAGGTCCTCGTGAACACGATGGGCGCGCGCCTCCGCACGCGCGGCACGCAGGTCGGCTGCGCGGGCGACGCGGTGTGCCGCTTCAACCTCTTCGACACGCTCAATCCGGACGAGGGCGCGTGCGTTCAGCCGTGCGGTCGCCCCGGCGACGCGGCGTGCCCGGCGGCGTTCCCGTACTGCAACCCGATCGGGCTCGCGGTCGGGACGTCGACCGCGGGGGTGTGCAGCGTCGGTCGCCTCGGCTTCGGCTCGCCGAGCAACTGGACGGAGGCGGACGACACGGCCGGCCTCACCACGTTCTGCGACGCCGACACGGCGGCGGACATCGTGGTCCTCGACTTGAACGTGCTCGACATCCCGGCGTTCCTCTGTGTCGAAGAGTGCAACGAGGGCGGCACGTCGCCCGACGCGCCGTGTGTCTCGACCGACGCGACGAACCCGGTCGTCTGCCAGGTCCTCGACGCGGACACCGGCGACGGCGTCTGCATCCACAGCGACACCGACGCCTTCCCCGACAGCTGCGGCGGCGACGGCGCCTTCGGCAACGGCCGCGGCGAGTGGGGCGTGCAGTTCGGAGAGGACGATGGAATCCCCGCGAGATGGTGCGTCGACCGCCTCGACCCGCTGCTCCTCCCGAGCGCGTTCGACTCGGCCGGCAACCTGAGCACCCAGGGCGACAACTGCGGCCGAGACCTCGACGTGTTCCGCTGCCCCGAGCCGTCCTTCTGCGCCGGCGACGGCCAGGGCGGCGGGCTCTGCCTGACCGGTTGTCTGTTGCAGGAAGATCCGACGTACTGCGAAGACGCCCACACCGCGCTCGGCCTCGGGACGACGAACGCCGGGTGTGTCATGACCGGCACGAGCACGGTCGTGGGGCTGTGCGGAGGAGACTGAGTGAGGAGACGCTGGTTCGGGCTCCGACGAACGGGTCTGCGTGTAGCCGCGCGGACGCGAGGGCGATACCGAGTGTCCGCCGGCGTTCCCGTACTGCAACCCGCTTGGCGTCACCGTCGACACCTCACCGTCGGGCCTGTGCAGCGTCGGTCGACTCGGCTTCGGCTCCCTCGCGATGTGGTCCGAGGATCCGGATCCGGCTTCTGCGCCGGCTGATTGTTTCGATCGCCCCGCGACACCCGCGACACCCGCGCCGCACGCCGGCCCCCGCCGTGACGCGAACCCGCAGGCGGGCTTGTCCGGAACGAACAGTGCTGCGACGAATACACGACATGTCCCGCCGCGCACTCTTCGGTCTCCTCGTCATCGCCTCGACCTCCGTCGCCTGCGGCGGACGCGGCATCCCTAAGTTCCTGCGCAACGACAACACCGGCGGCGACGCGGGGATCGTCGTCGGCATTCGGGACAGCGGCGTCGGCGGAGTCATTCGCGACGGCGGACCGGTGGGCGTGCGCGACAGCGGCGTCGTCGTCGTCCGCGACGCCGGCCCCGCGGGGCCCCTCTGCGGCAACGGCATCTGCGACCGGGCGCAGGGCGAAGACCTCGTCAACTGCGCGCCGGACTGTCCGCTCGATCCCAACCGCTGCTTCGACGGGATGGAGGGCTGTGCGTGCAGCTCGTCATTCGACGGCAACGCGCTCGCGCGCGACGACTGCGACGCGAGCCTCCTGTGCGCCCCGTGGGACCTGCTCTCCGGGCGCCAGGGCGAGCTCACCGGTCCGGTGCAGTCCTGCGTCCGCCCCTGCAACACCGACGGCGATTGCGGCATCGGTCGACGCTGCACCGCCGCGTACGTCAAGCTGGCCGACGTCGGCGTGCCGCGTATCTGCGTCGACCAGCTCGCGCCCGACGATCAGTACTGCGGCGCCGGACGCCAGACCCGCTCACGCCTCCCCGGCGCGCCCGTGCGCACCGGCGTCAACATGGTCGGCTGCGAGGTCGGATCGACGTGCGTGCAGTCTCTCCTCGAAGACGTCCACCCCGACGAAGGCGCGTGCCTCCAGCTCTGCGGCCCCGGCCTGCCCGCCTGCGTGGCGCCGCTCCCGTACTGCAACCCCCTCTTCCCCGACGACACGGGGGTCTGCTCCGTCGGCCGCCTCGGCTCGGGCTCGTGGTGCGCCGCCAGCCCGGACGACGGCCCGGGCCTCACGCGTCGCTGCGATCGCAACGCCGACGGCGATGTGTTCTGCGTCCTGATCGGCGCGCAGGACGAAGGCCTGTGCATGGAGATCTGCAACGCCCAGACCCCGTGCCGCTCGCAGTCCGCCACGAACCCGTACTACTGCGAGGAGGGCCTGCTCCAGAACGGCGACGGCATCTGCATGTCGGGCAACTGCAACAACTTCCCGGACACCTGCGGCGAGCCCGGCCCCCTCGGCACCGGCCGCGTCTGCGCGCAGTTTCTCGAGGACGCCGGCCTCTGCGTCGACCGCCGCACGCCGCTGCTCGCGCCCACCGGCCTCGGCAATGACGAGACCGTCAACCAACAGGGCGGCGACTGCGGCCAGAGCGACTTCGGCTTCGCGCAATGCCCCGACGGCACGACCTGCGTCCCCGCGGGCAACGGCCAGGCCGCCTGCCTCGCGGGTTGCGCCGTCGGCGACGCCGGCTTCTGCGGAGGCCTGCTGATGAGCCTCGGCCTCCCCTCGAACGGAGCGCGCTGCGTGGACGTGACGATGGACCCGAACGCCGGGGGCATCTGCCTCGGGGATTGAGCTGAGCGGCCCAAGGCCGCGGTTCGAGCACGCGCGCCGAGGGCCGACGCGCGGCCGTCTCGTGTGCAGGTCAGCTCTCGATGGCGAGCGGGCGGGGGCGCCGAGGTTTTAGCGGCGGACCTTGAGGCCTTCGCGGACGTCCGTCAGGAAGACGTCGTCGCGGCAGCCGTTCATGCCGGCGTTGGCGCTGCACGCGCCGCCGCGGCTGTTCGCGGCCGCTTCGGCCTCGACGATGACCGCGTTCTCCGAGCGCGTCGTCTTCTCGGTGTCGTTCACGACGCCACCGACGGACTCGGTCGCGAGGACCTCTTCGAGGCGGTTGACCACCGACGGCGTGAACCAGCGGTTCGCCGGGATGCCGACCACGACGTCGAGCGAAGCGGCGTCGCCGAGCTGGCTGACGAGGTCCGCCGAGTTACGATCGCGCAGCTCGAAGCTGACGCTCGGGTTCAACAGGCCGCGCTGCACGAGGCCGCGCGTCGACATGCCCGCGCAGTCCGCCGGGTCGATGTCCGGGTCGGTCGCGCAGTCGGTGCCGTCGCCGTCGGGATCGTCGGCGGGGTCGATGTCCGGGTCGGTCGCGCCGTCCGGATCGATGTCGGCGGTCAGCGCGGAGGCGCCGCCGTCGACGGGGTTCGTGTAGAGGCGACCGCGAATCACGAGCGACGCCTGCTCGAGCGCGATGCTCCGATCGATCCGCAGGTACACCGCGAGGTCCTCGTCGCCGAGGTATTGCTCCGGGAACTGCAGCTCGAGCGCGGCCTCGACGTCGTCTTCGGCCTGGATGACACGCGGCGCGTCCAGCAGCTCGAGGCCGCCGGCCGGAATGGACGGGTCGGCGCCGAGGAGACGCACCTCGGTGAGGTTGAGATCGATTTGGTCGATGATGATGCGCGACGCGAGACCGTCGTCGACGAGCGACGAGACCTCGAGCGCGGGCGTGACCGTGATCTTCGCTTCCTGCCGATCGATCAGCTGAAGCTCCGCCTCGACGGGCGCGTTGGCGTTACCGCCGCAGGCCGCGGCGAAAGCGAAAAGACAGATCGGAATGAGCCTGCGACGTTTCATCGGCTTGCTCCTTGGCACAGCGCCTTGAGCTCTTCACTCGCGTTGATGATCTGGCTGAGGCGCGGACGCCTCATCCCCAACACCTCCGCAGCGCGCGTGATATTACCCTCCGTCATTCGGAGCGCGCGAGCGATTGCTTGAGCCTGGATGCGCTTTTTCAGTTCAGGTAAGGGAACACCCTCATCAAAGATCTGGGCGAGCAGCGCCTCGCCCCTGCGTGCGGCCGGCTGAGGCGCCGGAGCCACGGTCTCGGCCGGGGCGGCCGGAGCCACCGGAGCCGGGGTCGGCGCGGGCGCGCGGGCCGGGGCGGCCGGTTCGGACGGCGCCGGGGTCGCTACCGGCTCGGCGGTCCGCAGGGCCGGACCGTCCCGGAACAGCTCGCGGTACTCGTCGAAGTCACGCTCGGTGATCACCGGCGCCTCCGCGAACAACGCGACGGACCGGATGATGTTCTCGAGCTCGCGGATGTTGCCGGGCCACGGGTAGCTCATCAGCAGCTGCTGCGCTTCCGGCGACAACGCGCGCTCCGACACGCCGCTCTCCGCCGCGTACTGCGCGAGGAAGTGCGACGCGAGCAGGCCGATGTCCGCCGGACGCTCACGGAGCGGCGGCAGATCGATCGTCAGGCCCTTGAGCCGGTAGTAGAGGTCCTCACGGAACGTCCCCTCGCGCACCATCTCGGCGAGGTTCCGGTTCGTCGCGAAGATGATCCGCGCCTCGACCTTGATCGGCTTGCCGCCACCGACGCGCTCGAACTCCCGCTCCTGCAGCACGCGGAGCAAGGCGACTTGCGTCTTCGGCGAGATGTCGCCGATCTCGTCGAGGAACAGCGTGCCGCCGGCCGCCATCTCGAAGCGACCGATCTTCCGCTGGTGCGCGCCCGTGAACGAGCCGCGCTCGTGACCGAACAGCTCCGAGAGCAACAGCGATTCGACGAGCGCCGCGCAGTTCAGCTTCACGAACGGCCCGTCGGCGCGCGGCGAGTTCTTGTGGATCGCCTCCGCCACCAGCTCCTTGCCGGTGCCGGACTCACCGTTGATCAGCACCGTGCCTTCGCTCGACGCGACGCGATCGATGATGTGGAAGACGCGCAGCAGCTTCGGCGAGCCACCGATGATGTCGCCGTACTTCTGCTGCCACTCGACCGGACGCTCCTGACGCGCCGGCGCCGCCACCGCGCGCTTCGGCTGCGGCCGAACCAGCGGCGGCAACGGGCGCCCTTCGAGCTCCGCCTCCGCGCGGGTGACCGCCTGCTGCGGCCGGCTCGCGGCGAACGTCTTCGCGACGTCGTCGGGCAGGCCCTTCGAGGCGTCTTCGGTGATCTGCTTGGCCGTCGCGAGGTGCATCCGCGCCGTCTCGCGGTGGCCCTCGTGGTACAGCGCGCGCGCCAGCCCGATCTCCGCGTCGCGGACGAACAGCTGACGGCCCTCCTCGGCGAACTGCTCGCGCGCCCCCTCGAACGCCGCCTTCGCGACGCCGAAGTTCTTCGCCTCCAGCTCGACGAGCCCGCGCAGCAGCTGTGCGCGCGCGGCGAGGATCGGGAGGTCGTGCTCTTCGAGCGCGTGCGCGGCTTCGTCCAGGGTGTCGCGCGCCTCGTCGAAGCGCCCGTACTGGATCTTCAGCTCGGCCAGCTCGACCATCGCCTCCAGCGGACGGTCGGCGCCGATCTTCTTCTGCAGGAGCATCCCCTCGCGGACGCGCGCCTCGGCGTCTTCGTACTCACCGAGCTCACCGAGGATGCGGCCGTCGACGACCGTCGCGATCGCGACGACGCGCTCGATGCCGGCCTGCTTCGCGAGGCGCAGCGCCTCGTCGTTGTGCGCCTTCGCGCGGTTCGCGTCGCCGCACAGCAGGTACAGCGAACCGAGGTTGTGGAGCATACGCGCGAGCTGCGTGCGGTTGCCGAGCCGACGGAACAGCGAGCGGCACTCGCGGTAGCAGTCGATCGCAGAGGCGAGCTCACCGCGCTGGTGCGCCAACGCGCCGACCGCCATGTACCCGAACGCGAGGTGCGTGAGGTCCGACGCCTCGCGCGCGATCTCGATGCCCTCCAGCAAGCGCGGCTCCGCGCGACGCGGCTCGCCGCGTTTGATGAGCACGGTGCCGATGTTCACGAGCGCCCGAGCGTGCAGCGACGCGAGCCCGCTCTTCGCGGCGACGGCGAGGGTCTGCTCGAAGTAGTCGAGCGCGCCGTCGCTGTCGCCGTCGGCGAGCGCGATCTTGCCGAGCTGGTTCAACAGCTCGATGCGCGTGCGCACCGGGGCGTCGCCTTCGACGGCGTCGAGGTGCTGAAGGCCGGCCTCGCAGCACGCCGCCGCTTCTTCGCGGCGGAGCAGCTGGTAGAGCGCCTCACTCGCGGAGGCTTCGATCTTCGCGGCCTCCAACGCGTCGTCGCCGAGGACGCCGCGCGCCTTCTCGACCGCCGCGAGCGCGAGGTCGTACTCACCCGCCGCGTTGCGCAGCGCCGCTTCGCGCTGGTACGCGACGCCGCGGTCCGCCTCGGGGAGCGAGTCGAGCAGCGCCTTCACATACCGCAGCGCGCGACGCGGGTGACCGGTCAGCGGCGCCAGCTCGGCGAGGCGGTTGAGGATCGACGGGAGCGTGTCGGCGTCCGCGTGCGGGCGCGCGCTCTCGAGCATCTCCAGCGCGGAGTTCAGGGCACCGGCGACCGCGTAGGTCTCGGCCGCCTGCACCGCGAGCTCGACCCCCTCCGACGGCGTGTCCGAACGCAGCCGGTGGTACGCGAGGAGCGCGGTGCCGCCCTGCTCGGGCTCGCGGAGGAGGGCGTCGGCCCAGCCGCCGTGGAAGCGCTCGCGATCCGCGTCGACGAGCGAGCGATCCGCGACCTCGAGATCCCCGCGGCGCGTGAAGCCGAACGAGAACTCCCCGTTGTGCAGCTTGCGGTCGATGACCCGGCTCTCGCGCAGCTCGTTGAGCGCCTTCGCGACCGACTTCACCGGGTGCGCGGTGACCGCCGCCAGCGTGCGCGCCGAAGCGGTGCGGCCGGAGACGGCGAGGGCGAGGAGGGCGTCGCGCGAGACGACGTCCATCGCGGTGAGCTTGCGCTCGAAGAGCTCTTCGACGTTGCTCGGGAGCGCGTCGATCAGTGCGTCGACCTCCTGCGGGAGGCCGTCGGACGCGGCGAGGAGCTTCTTCAGGACGTGGGGCGACTGGACGTAGCTCTTGAGGCCTTCGAGGTCGAGGCCGTCGAGCTGGAGGCGCTTCGTCGCGCGGCGCTCCGACAGCTCGCCGATGAAGTCGCGGACGATCGGCTTGGTCATCCCATCGTCTCGGACGAGCAGGACGAGCAATCCACGCATCGTGGCGTCGGGATCGAGATCGGGATCACCGAAGAGCTCGTCGGAGAGGTAACTCGTGAGCTCGAGGGTGTCGGAGTCGGCGCGCTCGAGGTCGTGCACGACGATCAGCACGCGCGCCTTCGACGCGATGCCGGAGAGGAGGCGACGGAAGGCGTCGAAGAACGTCAGCTTCTGGTCGAGCGACGGGCCCTCGTCCTCGGCCGCCGCGTGATCCAGTACGGGGGAGAGGGCGGCGTAGATGGGGTCGATGAGGGCGTCGGTCTCGCCGGCCTGCTCGGCCCAGGTCATCGCCTGCTTCGCGATCTCCGCGAAGGGGTGGAAGCTGCGCCCGCCCGCGCTCGGCGTCCGGCCTTCGAGGATGACCGACTGGGGCTGCTGGGCCGCGTGTTTGATCAGATCCTCGGCGAGCCGGACCTTGCCCACACCGCGCCGCCCGTGGACCAACACCACCGAGCCCCGATCCGCGCCGTACCAGTCGACCAGCGTGTCGAGCTCCTGGCTCCGGACCCGCGGGGCGTCGGTGGTTTCGAGGGGCGTCGGGGCGGAGGGGCTGGCTACGTCGACCATGCGGTATCTTCCAAGCTACAATTCCCGTGCCCAGTCGTCACGATGCGAACGGGCGGGGGACGTTCGTGTTCTTACGGGCCAAGTGCTCGATTTCCTTCGATTGCGCGGCCTCGGTCAGATGACCGAGCCTACAGTGTCGTACCCGGCCTCCCGGATCCGAACGTCACGACCGTTACAATGTTAACATTCGATCGCCCCAGCGGCGATACGATCCTGACGCCGTTTCGGGATCGATCGCCCACTCCGATCTCGACCCGCGCACGGAGCGTAAGTTGTGGCCCGCCGGACCCCCTCTCAAGATGGCCGAGCGATGAAGCGCTGGGCCTTACCGTTGCTGCTCGCCACGACCGCCTGCCCGGCGGGCTCGATCTCGGGACCTTCGGGCGACGACGACGACCCCGTCGCCCGCGACGGCGGGACCCCGGGGAACGTCGTCCGCGACGGCGGTCCAGGCGCCAACCCCGGGACCGACGGCGGGACGCCGCCGAGCTGCGACGAGGTCACGCCGGTCGCGACCCTCTTCGCGACGACGTGCGCGAACAACGGTGCGTGCCACGTCCCGGGCGGGCAGTTCCCGACGCTGTCCGGCGACCTCGCGCAGATCGTCGGCGCGATGAGCCGCGCGCAGCCGTCCGAGGCGTTGGTCGTCCCCGGGGAGCCGACGTCGAGCTGGCTGTACCGCAAGATCACCGGGATGCAGGGGCCGCAAGGTGGCTTGCTCATGCCGATCGGGACGGCGGAGCCGATCGAGGGCGTCACGATCGTCGAGGCGTGGATCCAGGCGGGGGCGCCGACGGAGTGCCCGACGCCGATCGACATCACGCCCGTCACGGACCCGAACACCCTCGACCAGGGCGAGCTGTTCACGTGCACCGGCACGAGCGCGAGCTCACCGGCGCGGCTGTCGCGCATCGAGCGGACCGAGTGGACGCACGCCGCGGGGCATCGCGTCGGATCCCTCGCGCACGACAACCCGTTCTTCGCTCCCGAGGGGCGGTACTCGACGAACGGCGCGGGGGTGTCGGTCGATCCGGCGACGCTCGATCTGTACATGCTCGTCCTCCCGCAGGCGGCGTCGCTGTGGAGCCGAGCGGATCCTGGCCCGCGGGATCGCAAGGTCGGTGTGTACGGCAACCGCGACCTGCGCTGCATCTTCAACGACACCGCGCCGGACGACGCGTGTATCGACCGCTACCTCGACCTGCTCCTCACGCACGGCGTGTTGTTCCGCGACCCGACCGCGGACGAACGCTCGAACCTCCGCGCGTTGTTGGTCGCGACGCTCGCGGCCGAGGGCGGCGACGTCGCGCAGCGGCGCTCGACGCTCGAGCACGTGGCGTCCGCGGCGTGGATGACGAGCGGTGCGTTGTTCCGATCCGAACACGGCGATGCGTCGGGTCGACTCACCGACGACGAGCTCGCGATGGCGCTCGGCGGCGTGTTGAGCACGCACCCGCCGGGCTCGCCGCTACCGCACTACGGGACGTACCAGCCGGGGGATCCGGATCGCTCGAACCTCGGGTTGGGGTGGCTCGGGCAGATCCGTGCGGCGGCCGACGACGGATCGATCCAGAGCCCGTCGAAGATGCGGCAGCTGTTGGCGATGTACCGCGCGGGCGTCGACGAGGAGCGGCGCGACCTCGCCTTCGAGACCGACAGCCGCGAGAACCTCGCGCGCGGTGAGTACTGGTTGGCGGATCGCATCCGCGGCTTCTTCCGCGAGTGGCTCGACTACGACGGCGCGAACAACGCGTTCAAGGACCACCCGTCGGCCACGAGCGCTTGGGAGAACGAGCGCACCGCGGACATCTCGTACTCCAACCTGCAGCACGGCTACTACGGGCACGAGTCGACGCTGGTGATGCAGATGGACGACACGATTGCGCGCATCGTCATCGACGCGGAGTCGAACGGCGAGGACGTGTTCGCGGCGCTCTTCACGGAGCGCACGTGGCGGCTGCCTTCCAACCTGATGGCGAGCAGCGGCGTGGCCTGCCAGTCGGACTCGGACTGCTCGGGTGTCAGCGGAAACACGCGCTGCCAGGCGGGCAACGGGAGCTGCAGCGGCAGCACGAGCAACGCCCATGCTTCGGCGCAGCGGGTGTACGGGCTCGACGGCAACGTGCCCAACACGCAGAACGGGCGCTGGGTGACGATGCCGGAGGGGGCACGCGCGGGTGTGCTCACGCACCCGACGTGGCTGACGGCGCACGGCGGAAACTTCGAGGACGACGCGAGCGCGATTCACCGCGGTCGGTGGATCCGCGAGCACCTCTACTGCGAGACGGTGCCGGGGTTGGATCTGGTGCGGGTCGAAGCGCAGCTCGTGCCGAGCGCGCCGAACCTCCGCGCGCGGGATCGCATCCGCATGAGCATCGAGGAGGGCGACCAGGCTGCGACGTGTATGGGGTGCCACCGCTTGATGAATTCGCTGGGGATGCCGTTCGAGGTCTACAACCACGCCGGCTTCCCGCGCGCTTCGGACCACGGGCAGACGCCCGACGGATCGAGCACGATCGCGGAGGCGCCGGACCCGTCGCTCGCCGGTTCGGTGCAGGACGCGGTGGAGCTGTCGCAGATGATCGCGGACTCGCCGTACGCGCGCCGGTGTTTCGTGCGGCACGCGTTCCGCTACTTCATGGGGCGCGACGAGACGATGGCCGACGCGTGCACGCTCGCGTCGATGGAGACGGCGTTCGAGGGCGGCTCGTTCTTCGCGATGCTCGACGCGCTGGTGACGAGCAGCAGCTTCCGCTTCCGGCACGTGGAGGAGGGCGAGTGATGCGTACGACGCGACGACAGTGGTTGAAGGCGATGGGCCTCGGCGCCGGCGCGGCGCTGTGCGGTCCGCTCGTATCGCGCATCGCGCGCGGTGATCCGGGGATGCCGCGGCGGTTCGTGTTCGTGGTCGAGGGCAACTGCTTCGAACCGATCACGATGCTCTCCGACGCGGGGCGTGCGGCGATCCAGGCGACGGCGGACATCGGCAACCAGCGGTGGTGGTACCGGTCGTACCGGCACGACGCGCCGCTGGTGGTCGCGGACGACTTCGCGGGGGCGCCGGCGCTCGGTGCGTTGACGCCCGAACTGGCGGCGAAGACTTCGGTCGTGTTCGGGTTGTCGTCGCGGATCGTCGGCGGTGGGCACTCGGCGTCGCACGGGGCGTTGAGCTCGTCGCGCACCGTCGGCGGCGCGCCGGGCGGGCCGACGATCGACGCCCACGTCGCGGCGATCGAGGGGGTGCGCGACGGGGCGCCGTTCGATGCCGTGCGGCTCGGGCTCAACTCGAGCAACAGCCCGCTCGACTTCGGGACCTGCGCTTACGAGAAGGGCCGCGGGGCGCCGATGATCCTGCAGCCGCGCTCGGCGTTCGACAGCCTGTTCGGCTCGGTCGGCGACGCGGGGAGCCGCGCGTCGTTCGCGCGGCGGCGCGGGCTGTTGGACTACGCAGCGGGCGACGTGCAGCGCTCGCTCGCAGCGTTCTCGGGGAGCGGGCGCGAGCGGCTGAAGCTGGAGCGGTACCTGGAGTCGCTGGAGGAGCTGACGCGACGGCACGAGCGGTTGTTGTCGCTCGAGACACAGCTCGAAGCGGCGCGCCCGGAGCCGCCGGACACGAACCCGCTCTACGCGGGTGATCCGTTGGATCGCTTCGCGGCCCAGATGCAGTTGGCGACGGCGGCGTTGCAAGGCGGGTTGACGAACGTCGCGGTGGTCGGGAGCGGCACAGGCGGCGCGTTCAACATGACCTACTCGTCGGTGAGCAGCGTCGGCAGGCACGACCTCCACCACGGCTCGGGCGGCAACGCGACCTACCGCGACGCGATCCACGAGGTCACGCGCCGCCAGTTCGCGACGATCGCGCAGATGGCGTCGGCGCTCGACGCCGTCCCGGAGAACGACGGCACGATGCTCGACCACACCGCGATCGTCTTCATCGGCGACAACGGCGAGCAGCACCACTCCACCGCCTCGGAGTTCCCGATCGTGGTCATCGGCGGCGGCGCCCTCGGCCACGCCGCCGGCCAGACCGTCGTCTACCCAGGCCTCTCCTCGGACGGCCACCGCCAGGTCTCGAACCTGTGGAACACGATCGGCTACTGGGCCGGCGAGGCCCTCGACGAGTTCGGCGCCGAGGGCCCGTCGAGGCGAGCGCCGGGCCCGCTGGCAGAGCTGATGGGTTAGCGCTGAATCGCTTCGGCGACCTTGTCGGAGATGAATGCGGCGCCTGCGTCGTTGTAGTGGATCGTGTCGTAGAAGTGCTCCGCCGTCATCGATGCCGCGGCGAGGTCGACGAGCGTCGCGTTTGTCTCGGAGGCGACCCGGCGAGTGACTTCGTTGATGCGATGCATGGCGTCGACGAGGTCGGCTTTTGCGTAGCGGCCTTGTCCGGAACATCCGAACCAGTGCCAGGCATCGAGGGCCTCGACCTGAAGAGCGTGGGGTTGAGTGGCGAGCACGACCTGCGCACCGTTCGCTTGTGCTGAAGCCACGAAGGTTCGGAGGTTGCGCTCGAAGGAGGCGAGGGCCAGCTGGGAGGCGTCGTACGGTTTCGTCTCGTTGGCCCGACATCGCGCCGCGGTTGCGCGGTACTTCGTCCGTGTCGCGGAATCGCGTGTCGCGAAACGAAGTGGGGCGTTGGTGAGTGTACCGACGAGGAGTCGGCCGACGTGAAGCTCCGTCGATGTGAGTCGAAAGACAGTCTTCAGATCGAAGTGGCGGCGCTTCGGCGCTCCGTGGCTGTAGTCAGCGCTGCGGAGTGACGCGTTGACGTCGTTTGCACCCACCAGCATCACGACGACATCCGGGCGGAAGTGAAGCGCCCGATGCACGAGCATCGCGATGTGGTCGAAGCTCACGTCGCCGGAGTGCGCCGTGTTCTGGACGTTCCACTTCACCGTCGAAGTTGCGGTCTCGAGTCGGTCTGCGACGAGCCGCGCGGGGTTGTGCTCGTTGCCGACGACCACGCACTCCATCGTGGACCCGCCGAAGAGGAACACACGCTTCTCGTTGGGGCGGGGTTGGCGATCGATCGCGGGTCCGACGAAACCTTGGCCATTCGTTTCGAAGACACGCCGCCCCGCGACGCCCGGGAGTCCGGGCTCGGGCTCGATCTCGAGTCGGAAGTCAGGCTCGTGTCGTCGCGGGATATACGATTCGATTTCGACGCTGCGCTCGCGCCAGAACGGATCCTCGAGCGGCGCGAACAGGCGCAGCCCGCCTTCAAACAGCAGCAGCGCCACGATACAGGCGCCGACGACTAGGCTCCGGGGTCCGGGACGTTTCAAGCGTGGCCTCAGAAGATCGCGACCGCCGGTAGCATCGAAGGCACCGTGCCCGCCGTGTGTCCGCGCGTCATCGTGTCACCGAGCCCGAGCTGGCCACGGTTGTTTTCGCCCCAGCAGAGCACGTTGCCGCCCACGACCCGCGCACAGGTGAAGGTGCCGCCGGGCCGGACTTCGATGACCCCACGGCCGACATCGACGGCGAGAGTACTCGCGGGAATCGTCGCAGGTGTGTCCCCTCGATTGGCCGCGTCGCCGTAGCCCAGCTGCCCTGTCGAATTCCAGCCCCAACATCGGAGCGCGCCCGCGCTCGATCGCGCGCACGTGTGGGCTCCGCCCGCGAGGACATCGTAGTCGTTCCATCCAATCTGTACGCCGCCCAGTGTACTCGGCACCGTCGCGTCAGCGCCGACATCGTTGTTGTTTCCGTACCCGAGGCGCCCTTCGATTCCCAATCCCCAGCACTTCAGGTCACCGCCGACGAGTGCTGCGCAGACGTGCGCTCCGTTGTTCGCCGTGACATAGGCGACGGGCGCTCCCACCGGAACCGGCGGAAGTTGTCCCGGGGTCTCGTTGGTGTCGTCGCCTCGGTTATCGCGATCGCCATAACCCAGTTGCCCCGACTGATTGCCGCCCCAACATCTCAGCGTCGAATCGGCGAGGAGCGCGCAGTTGAATCGCGAGCCCGAGACCAGCTGCTGAACCGGCTGACCCATCGGCACGAAGCCGGCCGCTGACGGAATGGAGCCGGCTTCGCGCCCCACGTAGTCGATCTCCCCGTAGCCCAGCGCCCCGCGCGTGTTAGCGCCCCAGCACTGCACGTTGCGGTCAGCGAGCAACACACAGGAGTGCTCCGAACCCGCCGTCACCTCCACGGCCAGCCCGGACAGGGAGACGTCATCGAGCAAGCGCGGCAGCGAATCGAGCTGACCGCCGCGTGACATCGCGTCCCCGTAACCCAGCTGCCCCTCGCTCCCTCGGCCCCAGCAGCGCACGGCCCCGCCGACCAGCAACACACACGTGTGATCGAAGCCGAGCGCGACGCTCTCCACGGGCACGTCGATCGGGACGTCGCCCTCCGTCATCGCGGTGCGCGTAGGCGTGGCGCCGACGTCGAAGACGTGGCCGTACCCGAGCTGGCCGAAGTCGTTAGCGCCCCAGCAGCGGAGGCGGCCGTCGGTGGAGGTGGCGCAGGCGTGGCGGAAGCCGGTGGCGAGCTTCGGCGTGAACTCGAGCTCGGCGTCGACGCTCTTGGCGGTGTCCATCGTGATCTCGCACGTCGGCGCGGCGCCGGCGCAGGCGCCGGTCCAGCGGACGAAGCGGTAGTGGCGGTTCGGCGTCGCCGTGAGCTCGATTGTCGCGCCGGCGGCGAAGTCGGCCGTGCACGCGGCGCCGCAATCGATCGCGCCATTCGCCGACACGACTGCGCCGCGTCCGGGACCGCTGCGGCTGACGGTGAGCGCGTGGGTGATGCCTTCGAAGGTCGCGGTTACGGATTGGCTGCGCTGCAGCGGCAACGTGCAGGGCTGTCGGCCGGAGCACACGTCGGAGTCACTCCAGCCTACGAACGTCGTCGCTGGGCCGGGGGTCGCCGTCAGCGTGACGCGCGTCCCGACTTCGTACGAGGCCTCGCACTGCGCGGTCGTGGACGTGCACACGAGATCGCCGTCATCGCGGACCTCGCCCGTACCGCTGCCCGCGAAGACCACGCCGAGGGTCGCGAAGCGGTCGTCGAACGTGGCGCGGACCTCGGTGTCTTCGTTCAACGCGAAGACACAGTCGCCGGTCGCGTCGGCGCACGGCGCGCTCCAGCTCCCGAAGCGCGCGTTGGCTTCCGGCGTCGCGGTCAGCGTGACGGACGTGCCGATAGGTAGCTCCGCGGAGCACGTCGCGCCGCAGTCGATCCCTGCGGGCGCCGAGGTCACCGTTCCCCCGCCGTCGCCCGCGCGCACCACCGAGAGCCTCGCCCGACGCAGCTCGAACCGCGCCGTCACCGTGCGCGCGCCGGTGACCTCGAAGGCGCAGCTCGCGTCGGAACCGCACGCCGCGACGTCGAACCCCACGAACGCGGACCCCACGGCCGCCTCCGCCTCCAAGGTGAGCGTCGCCCCGGACTCGACGTCGATCGAACACACGTCGGGGCAGTCCAGCCCGCCTACGTTCGAGCTCACCGTACCGGCGCCGTCCCCGACGATCTGGACGGTGATGCGCCGCGGCTGGGGCTCCACCGAGCCGCACGCGGCCAAGAGGAGGGCGACGAGCGCCAGCGAACGGATGTCACGCACGTCCGGCAACACGACCCAGCCGACGCTAGCACAGGCACACCCTCCGGGTGCTATCCCCAATGAAATCCGCAGGGCCCCATCACAACCCCCTCGACGCCCGCACCCCGCTTGTTAATGTGCCGCTCCGAGTCGCCATGAAGAACGTCCGGAACTTCTGCATCATCGCGCACGTCGACCACGGCAAGTCGACGCTCGCGGACCGGCTCATCCAGGCTTGTGGTGGGATCAGCGAGCGCGAGTTCCGCAACCAGCTGCTCGACTCCATGGACATCGAGCGCGAGCGCGGCATCACGATCAAGAGCAACACGGTTTCGCTCGAATGGAAGGCCGAAGACGGCGAGACGTATCAGCTCAACCTGATCGACACGCCCGGCCACGTCGACTTCTCCCACGAGGTCCGCCGCTCGCTCATGGCGTGTGAAGGCGCGCTGCTCCTCATCGACGCCGCGCAGGGCGTCGAGGCGCAGACCGTCGCGAACATGTACCTCGCGATGGAGTACGACCTCGAGCTCGTCCCCGTGCTCAACAAGATCGATCTCCCGGCGGCGGAGCCCGAACGTGTCATCGAGCAGGTCGAGTCCGAGCTCGGCATCGACGGCGCCATGGCCGTGAAATGCTCCGCGAAGGACGGAATCGGCATCCCCGAGGTCCTCAACGCGATCACCACGCTCCCCCCGCCGAAGGGCACCGTCGATGCGCCGCTGCAGGTCCTCGTCTTCGACGCGCAGTACGACGCGTACCGCGGCGTCGTCCTGATCGTGCGCGTCGTGCAGGGTGTGCTGAAGACCGGCGACCTCGTGCGGATGATGCACAGCGGCAACGACTACAAGATCGACGAGGTCGGGCTCCTCAAACTCAAGCGCGTCAAGACCAACAAACTCGAAGCCGGCGCCGTCGGCTACGTCATCGCCGGCATCAAGGCCGTGCGCGACATCGCCGTCGGCGACACGATGACCCATCAAGAGCGCCCCGCCGAAGCGCCGCTCCCCGGCTACAAGGAGGCCGTCCCGGTCGTCTTCTCCTCGCTGTACCCGATGGCGAGCGATGACTACGAAGACCTCGCCAAGGCGCTCGACAAACTCGCGCTCAACGACGCCGCGATCTCCATGCAGAAGATCTCGTCGGCCGCGCTCGGCCTCGGGTTCCGCTGCGGCTTCCTCGGACTGCTCCACTTGGACGTCGTCCAGGAGCGCCTCGAGCGGGAGGAAGGAATTTCGCTCCTCCTCTCGTCACCGACCGTCGGCTACCACGTCACGACGAACGACGGCGTCACCACGATCGTCGACAACCCGACCGAGTTCCCCGACCCGAGCACCATCGAGGCGATCAAGGAGCCCTTCATCAAGGCGTCGATCCTCGTCCCCGAGAAGTTCATCGGCGCCGTCATCCAGCTCTGCCAGTCCTACCGCGCCGCGCAGGTCGGCTTCGACGTGCTCTCCCCCGGCCGCATGGACGTGAAGGCGGAGATGCCGCTCGGCGAGGTCCTCTTCGACTTCTACGACAAACTCAAGACCGTCACCCGCGGCTACGGCTCGTTCGACTACGAGCCGCTCGATCTTCGGCCGGCCGACATCGTGAAGGTCGACATCCTCGTGAACCACGAACGCGTCGACGCCCTCTGCCAGCTCGTCCACCGCGAGAAGTCACGCGAGCGCGCGAAGCATTACTGCGATCGCCTCGCCGACACGATCCCCCGGCACCAGTTCAAGATCCCGATCCAGGGCGCCATCGGCGGCACCATCATCGCGCGCAGCAACATCAACGCCCTGCGCAAGGACGTCACCGCGAAGTGTTACGGCGGCGACATCTCCCGTAAGCGCAAGCTCCTCGAGAAACAGAAGAAGGGGAAGAAGCGCATGAAGATGGTCGGCGAAGTGCAGATCCCGCAGGAGGCCTTCGTCGCGGTGCTCAAGGCCGAGGACAAGGACTGACTCACGCTGACGCCGCGCACGCAGTTCAGGATTCGTCAGCCACGCGCGCGCGTCGGCCCGCGTCTTGCGTGGACGGACGGAATGCTGCTCCGGTTCGTTCGTTTTCTGACAGGCGTCGGTTGTGTCGTCCTCGCCGCGTGCGGGTCCGCAGACGACAGCGCGACGTCGACATCCCAAGACGCCGGGTTCGAGACCCGTGACGCCGGTGAACACGACGCCGGTGCCGTCGCTCGGCCGCTCGCGCCGGTGTGGACCCCGCGTTCCGGTACGCCACCCACCACCCCGGGCGGTCGTTGGGGCATTCGACCCGTGCTCGCACCGGATTCGGACCTCTTGTTCACCTTCGGCGGGTCTCAGTACCCCGAAGGCGCCTCCGTCGCCGAGCTCTGGGTCTTCGACTTCACGAGCGACGTCTGGACCGAGGTGTCGGCGCCCGGAGCTCCAGCGCCTCGGTACTGCTACTGCGCGACGTACCTGCCGGAGCAGCGTGAGCTCCTGATCGTCGGCGGCCGCGATGACGCCGGACCCCTGCGGCCCGCGGCCTGGACCCTCGACATCGTGGGCGGGCGTTGGCTCCCCATCGGCGGCACACTCCCCGCGGGTGTGACCGGCTGCGGCGCCGCTTGGATGCCCACGATGCCCGGCGGTGGCCGCGCGATCGTGTTCGGCGGTGGCGCCCGAACCTACGACCGCCGGACCTACGCCTACGATCCCGTGGACCGCAGCTTCTCCATCGTCGCGACCGCGAGCACGGCGCCCCCCGGTCGTCAGGACGCGATGATGACGTTCGATCCCGGCGATGGCGGGCGCGTCCTCGTCTTCGGAGGCGCTTCGCGGGTCTTCCCGCCGGACGAGGCCGAACCGCTCGACGACATGTGGTCCTTCGACGGTGTGCAGTGGCGAGAGCTCCCGCGCGACGGTCCGCGCCCCGCCCCCCGACGCTTCTCGGCCGACGCCTTCGACCCCGAGCGACGTGAATGGGTCCTCGTGGGGGGCACCCGCGAGGTCGCCGACTTCGACGACGTGTGGCTGTTCGACGCATCGACGGATCGATGGACGGAGCTGACCCCGGCGGCTCCGAACGGCGCACCCGCGGCGCGCGGGTTCGCCGGACTCGGGCACGATCGAGTCGCGGGGGGTTACCGGCTCTTCGGTGGGCTGCAGCAGCCCGACTTCCGCGCCCCGACCGACGGGTGGCTGCTCGAGCTCCGTCCGTGACGGCCTAGGGAAACGCGGCGCCGATCTCCAACGACCGCCCCGCTCCGTTCAGATACGCCGCCGCCGGCATCGACTTCTTCCCGGGCGGCTGAATCGCGACGATCTCCACCCCGCCGTCCGACGTCGCCACGACCAACGGTTTCAAGGACACCACCGTCCCCGGCGCCCCGGTCGCGTCGACCGCGCGCGCCGCGGTGATCTTCAACGGCTGCCCCTTCGCGTCCCGCACGAACGTGCCCGGCCACGGATCGAACGCACGCACGCGTCGCACGAGCGCGTCCGCCGACCCCGCGAAGTCCAGCAAGCCGTCCTTCTTGTCGATCATCGGCGCGTACGTCACGCCCTCGTCGGGCTGCGGGACGATCTCGAGCCCGTCGCGCTTCACGAGCGCGAGCCCCTCCACCAGCGTCTCGGCGCCCAGCGACGCCAACGCATCGAACAGCTCGCCGCCGGTGCGCTCGCCGATCACGATCGAGCGCTTCAGGAGCATCGGCCCTTCGTCCATGCCCTCCGACAGCTGCATCAACGTCACCCCGGTCTCTTCGTCGCCGGAGAGGATCGCGTGCTGAATCGGTGACGCTCCCCGATGTCGCGGCAGCAGCGACGCGTGGACGTTCCACGTCGCGAACGTCGGCGCCTCGAACACGTCGACCGGGAGGATCCGCCCGTACGCCACCACGATCGCGAGATCGATCGACTGCTCCAACAGCTGCGACGCCAGCACCCCGTCCCGCAGCTTCCGCGGCTGCACGACCTCGATCCCGCGCGCCTCCGCGAGCGCCTTCACCGGCGGCGCGACGAGCTTCTTGCCGCGCCCCTTCGGGCGGTCCGGCTGGCAGACCACCAGCGCGACGTGGTCCTCGGCGGCGTCGAGCAAACGCTCGAGCATCGTGCTCGCGATGTCGGGGGTACCGAAGAAGGCCAGGCGCAGCCGTCGTTCGGGGAGCTTCAGGGTGCTCAGGCCCGGGCCTCTTCCTCGGCGCGCTTCTTCAGCTTCTTCTTCACCATCGACTGCTTCAAACGCGACAGCCGATCCACGAAGAGCACACCCTCCAGGTGATCGATCTCGTGCTGCAGGCAAACCGCGAGCAGGCCCTCGGCCTCGATCGACAGCGGCTCACCGTTTTTGTCGAGCCCCGTGACGGTCACCTTCGCCTTGCGCTCGACCTCGTCCACGTAGCCGGGCACCGACAGGCAGCCCTCCTCCCAGACGATCGACCCCTGACCCGCCGCGACGACCGGGTTCACGACCGCGACCGGCTCCTTGGGAGGCAACGGGCTCTCCTCACCTTCCTCGCGCACGCCACAGTCGACGACGATGATGCGCTTGGTGACGCCGACCTGCGGCGCGGCCAGACCGACACCTTCGGCCGTGTACATCGTCTCGAACATGTTCTCGATCAGCGTGCGAATCTCGTCGTCGACGACCTCCACCGGGGTGGACTTCTCAGCCAGACGCGGATCCGGATACTTGAGGATCTCCAAGAGCATGACATTCCCAGTCTAGCAGCCCGGTCGCCGCCGACCAGCGTTTTTAGGGTTTGAGGTGGCGCTGGTAGGCGGCCCGCAGCTGCGGGACCTTCAGCACGTCGCGGGCCTCGTCCAGGCTCCGCGCCACCTCCCGCGCCGTCGCGCGCAGCGATGGCTCGGATTCGAACGCCTCGACGTCGATCATCCGCCGCAGGTGGTGGTGGGCCTCGTCGATCTGGTGCTTCGTCGCGCTCCCGTCGACCCCCAGGATCGTGAAGTAATCACTGGTCCGCACCAGCTCCGCCAGCGCCGCGAGGCGCGCCCGCGGCTCCAGGCTCCGCAGCGCCTCGTGGGGCATCACCCCGGACGAAGGCGGCGGCGGCTCCGGGGCCGGCGGCGCCGCCGGGGTGGGCAGCTCGGTCGGCACCGGCTGCCCGGACGAAGTGCCGTGACCGAACGCCACCAGCACCAGCGCGATCGCCGCGGCGCGCTCCATCGAGAGCCCGCCGAGCGTCGCGGCGACGTCGAGCGGCTTCGTGCCGTCGAGCCACGAACAGAAGCGCGCGTCGCGCGCCGACAGCCCGCAGTCCGGGAGCTCCTCCAGACGCACCCGCGCGCGCGTTCCGCCGAGGTGCGACGCGAGCTCCAAGGGCGGCGCCATCTGCGGGAGGATCTCGACGAGCTGCGCGATCACGTCGTCGCGGTTCTTCACGATCTCGGAGATCGCGATGTCCACGTCGTTGTTCTGCAGGAACTTCCACGGCCCGCGGTAGGCGAGCGCGGACAGGACGCCGTCTTCGAGGTGCCGATGCAAGATAGCTTGCGCGAGCTCCTCTTGCGCGAGTCCAGCCTCGACCACGGTGCGGATCGAATCCGCGGCGGAGGGGGGTGGGTCTTCGACCAGCCGGTCGAGCGCGATGCCCGCGCGATCGAGGAACTGCCGCAGCCGCTCGTGCGCTCGCGCGCCACGCCGCGCCGCCGGGTGCCCCTCGAAGAAGACCAGGCCTTCGTCGCCCTGCATCCGGAGGATGCCGGTCACCCGCTGCGTCGACGCCAGCGAGAACACGATCAACGCGTCGAACAGGCGCTCGACCTTCCCGTGGTTCGGCACCAGCGGCGCAAACGTGATCCGCGAAGGCTCCGGCCGAGGCCGACGGTGTTTGCGCGGCTCGTCGAGGTCCGACGTCCCGCCGTCGGACGGTAGGTCGCCGGTGAGCTCCGCCGTCGCCGGCACCGTCGGGCGGCGCGGCTTCGTCGTCGAGGTGGGCTCCTTCGGTCGGACGATCGGCTCCGCGTCCGGCTTGGTGGGGCTGGGCGCTCGCGGCGCGCTCGGGCGTGGCGCTTCGGAAACCGTCGCCGCGCGGTGCGTCGCGACGCGCTCCGGCCCGGCGTCCGTCGTCGACGTCGCGCGCGCCGGGGGCGTGCGCGCGGAGGGCGGGCGGTCCACGACCGGCACCGGATCCGTCTGCGTCGGCGGCCGGGGGAGGGGCTCGCGGTTCGACGCTTCGTCCGGTGTCGAGGCCTCGGGAGTCTCCGTCGCGGGCTTGCGCTCGGGGGCCTCGGGGCCTTCGGTCGCCGCGCCTTCCTGCAGCACCGGCTCCGTCGTCGTGATACCGCGCGGCGGAGGCTCGCGGGCGTACGGCGCCTCCCCATCCGGCAGCGAAGGATCCGTCACCGTGGGCGTGCGCGCCGGCGATCGCGGTCGCGGGCCTGGGTTCGGGAGTGAAGGATCCGCCGCCGTCGCGGCTCGCGGCGAGGCGACCCGGTCCGCGTGAATCGGGTCGGTCGCGCTCGAAGACCGCGCCGCGACGCCGAGCGCGTCGGGCGACTGGAGGTCGTCCACCGGGACGGCGGGCGCTTTCGGCTCCCCCGCCGGAGAAGCCGGTGAGGCGCCGGTCGGCGGAGCCGCGTCGCCGGTCGGGCGCTCGCGCCCGCTCGCCTGGGGGGAATCGGTCGAGATGCCCGCACCGCGCACCGGCGCGCTCGGCGCCGTGTCGTCGGGGCGACGCGGCGCGGCCTCCGTGGGCAGCGGCGTCAGCGCCTCCGCTTCGTCGTCGAGCGCGGTCGGCGGTCGCGGCGACGTGTCACGAGCGTTCTGCAGCTTCCGCGCGCGCGTCGCGCGCTCCCAGTCGATCTGCCGCGCCGCCTCCAGGAGCTTCTTGCGGTCCTCGTCGGGTTCGGCGCGCGGCGGCGCACGGATCACCTGCGGCGGGTCCCCGATCTCCGCGTCGTCCTCGCCCTTCGGGACGCGTTGATTCGGGATCGTGTCCGACGCCTGCAACGACATGTGCACGCGCGGGTCGGAGATCTCGATCGTGTCGGGCACGACCAGCGCGTCCGCCTCCGCGACGCGCGCGGCGCGCTCGCGTTGGAGCATCGGCTCGAGCGCCTCCGGCGCGACCTCCTTCGTCGCGGTCGGGCCCTCGTCGAGCGTGGGCGGCTCGACGTCGAGCTCCGGCAGCGACCCCTCCTCGTGCGCTTCGAGCTGGGCGTCGAGCTCCCGGCCCCAAGCCCCGAGCGACGGTCCGCGCGGCGCGGCCGTGCGCTGGCTGCGCGACTCGATCGCCGCGAGCCGGAGCACGAGCGTCGGCTCCGACGGTGACATGTGCACCATCTCGCGGAGCACCTGCGTCGCCTCGTCGAGGCGCCCCGCCTCCTCGAGCGCGCGCGCCGTGTGCCGGTACATGTCGAGCGCGTCCTTCTTGCGCCCGGACTGCAGCGCGATGTCCGCGCCGTGGCGCGCGACGACGTAGCGCGTCGGGTCGAGGTAGAGGATCAGCTTGTAGAGCGCGATCGCTTCGGACGTGCGCCCGTCCAGCACGTACGTCTCCGACGCCGCCCAGTAGGCGTCGATCGCCTCGTTGGTGTTGCCTTCGCGCCGGTGTCGCTCGCCCTCGCGCACCAGCTGGAGCGCGAGCTCGACCTGGCGGCTCGGCGTGCGCGGCTGCGGCACCGGCATCTCGTCCGGGACGTCGAAGATGCCCTTCGTCGGCTCGTCGTCCTCGTGGACGTCGTCGCCCATCGGCGCACCGGGGAGCGCGGCGTCGTGTCGACGCGCCTCCGCCTCGCGCAGCAGGTCGAGCGTCGGCAGCCCGTGCTCGGTCACCGCCTCCTGATCGAAGGACGGGAGGCTGAACGCCTCCAGGTCGAGGTCCTGCGACAGCCCATCGCGCGGCTCGGCGATCGGCTGCGCCGGGCGTGGGCGCGTGGAGTGCGTCTCGCCGACCCAGCCCGCGACGCGCCCCGCGAGGTAGTCGAGGTCGGTCGGGAGTCGAAAGTAGTAGTCGGCGCCGGCTTCGAGCGCCTCGCTCGGCGAGGTGATCGTCTCACTCGGGTCTGCGCTCCCCATCAAGAGCAGCGGGACGATCGCGCCGCGGGCAGAGTCACGGATCGCGGCGACGACGTGCAGCGGATCCACGGGGCCGCGCCCGACGGACATCAGGATCGCGGAGGGTCGGAGGTCTTCGAAGCGCGCGAGGACGCTGGCTCGGTCCCGCATGACGACGGGCTCGAGTCCGATCTTCTCCAGGGCCGCCTCGAGGCCGTCGATGGTCGCCTCGTCGCTCGCGACGACGAGGATCCGCTTCCGCAAAACGCGCTCTGTATAACACTCGCCCGATTCAGGACGAAAGCGCGGCAGAGACCGGGTTCACGGTGTTCTGAACACCGTCGAGGAGCGTCCGCAGGATCACGATGTACGCGGACTGGACCTCGTGGCCGTCCGCCTCGGCGCGCAACGCGTGACGCACGAGCTCGACCCGATCGGATGCGAGTGACACCTCCAGCGAGACGACCTCGTCTTCGTACCGCGCCCTCGTGCGCGCGGCGTCGAACTCCAGCGCGACCCGACGCCCGTGCAGCCGACCCGCGATGCGGTTCGGGCCGTCGACATAGAACCCGTCGAGGTGCTCCTCGGCCGCGCACGACTCCGCCGAGCCGAACCAGTGCGGCTTGACGACGTAAGGGCCGCCGTCTTCGGGGCAGAAGATGTCGCAGTTGCCGCACCCGTTGCAGAAGTCGACGAACGTCGCGAGCTGGTGCTCCTTCTCGACGTCGACCCGAATCGCGTCACGCGCCTCGACGCCGCTCGCGCCGAACACCCAGGTCGGCGCGTCGAGCTTCACCGGCTCGACCTCGTACGCGAAGTTCGCGTTGTTCGGGCAGACGGGCACGCACTTGTCGCAGTTGATGCAGTCGAACAGCTCCAGCTCGGAGCCGATCTTCTTCGGCGACTTCGCGTTCTTCGCCTTCGCGTAGCGCGGGTCTTCGAGCGCCGCCTTCGCGACGTCCCTCGCGTTCTGCGTACCGGCCTCGTGCACCCAGAGCGCCGCCAACGATTCGATCTCGGTCGCGTTCACCCCCGCCGTCCGCAGCGCGCCCTCCACACCTTCGTCGAGGTGCGCCGCCGCCGCGCGGAGCGGGTGATCCGTCGGCAGGTCCAGCGTCGTCGCCACCGCGTTCGCCGCCGCCTCGGCGTGGTCGAACGCCCGCAGCACGTACGTCGGCATGTCCTTCGCGCCGACCTTCGTCATGTGTTTGCCGAGGTTCGTCAGGTACTTCGGCAGCCGACCGTAGCCCCCCGGGCGCAGCAGATCCGTACACGTCGTCACCGGACACAGGTCCGCCGCCGCGGCGAGCGGGAAGTTGTGCTGATCGATCCCCGCCGAGAACGAGTACTCGACCGGCGGCTCACCGCCCTCGCCGATCAGCGGAATCGCGCGCCGCAGCTCGGCGAGGAGCGTCGTCGACAGCACGTGCAGCGGCTGCCCCGACAGGTACATCTGCTTCTCCGCGGCCGGGAAGAACGACTTGTGGTTGTTCACCACGAGGGTGTTCGTGAGCTTCACGCCGAACGCGAGCCCGCGCCGGTGCGCAACGCCGCGCAGCCGCGCGATCATCTCCAGCGCCTGATCCCACTTCAGATCGTGCGCGAAGTTCTCCGGGTCGAGCGTCAGCTCCGTGTATCCGAGGCCGTCGTGCAAGATGTGTTGCACGCGCTCCAGCCCGAGCAGCGTCGGGTTGAGCTTCACGACGACGTGCACGCCGATCTCTTCGAGGAGGTAGCGAGCGATCAGCTCGATCTCGTCGGCCGGGCACCCGTGGAACGTCGACAGCGTGATGCAGGAGATCAGCCGCGAAGGCACGGTGAGGTCCTTGTACTTCGCGAGGTCGGGCGGGAGCTCGTCGAGGATCCGGTCGACTACGTTGCTCGCGTCCATCATCGCGTGCACGAAGCCGGTGACGCGCGGGTCCTGGATCCCCTTCAGGTCGTAGCCGAGCGACAGATCCAGCAAGTAGTCCTGGTCCTTCGCCTCGACACCCGCCGGGTAGCCTTCGCGGATCAGCGCCGCGATCAGGAGCGCCGACTTCGGGTACTCGATCGTCGACTGCTCGATCTTCAGCTCCTGCGACCACTCGACGTTGAACCCGATGTTCTCGACGTCGATGCACGGCCGCGGGATCTTCAGCTCGTCGAGGATCTGCACCGTCTTCAGCTCGCAGATCCGCGACCCCGCCAGATACGAGAGCGCGATGTTCTGCGCGAGCTGAGTGTGCGGCCCCGCCGCCGGCCCGACGACGTTCGACGAACGCTCCCCGTGGAACGCGCGCGACAGATCCAAACCGTCCGGCGTCCCGCCCCAGGTCTTGTCGAGCGGGAGGTCGAACAACGTGCCGGCCTGGTCCGGTTCGCGCTCCACACGACGGAGCAGGTGGGCGAGCGGTTGCGGTACGAGCTCCATGGCTACAGCGCCTCCATCTGCTGCCAGAGGCGACGCGCCATCGCGCGGCTCTCGTCGAGCACGTTGCGTTCGTCGAGCGTGACGAGCTTTCGATTCCGCAGCAGCGGTCGCCCGGCCACGAAGACGTCGCGCACGTTGGCGCCGCGCCACCCGAAGAGCAGGTGTCCGGCGATGTTGTCGCGGTCGATCGGCGTCCCTTCGGGGTAGTCGAGCACGACGACATCCGCCGGCGCGCCGCGGCTCAGCCGTCCGAACGACGGCGCCCCGAAGATCTCCCCCGCGAGCTCGTGGCCCTTGGCGACGCGCCGCACCACGTCCGGCCACTCCGTCGGCCCCGTGTGCTCACGCGCGCGGAAGAACGCCGCGCGGTTCTCCTCCAACAGGTCGTTGTCGATCCCGTCGGTGCCGAGCGCGACGCGATCGAGCTGGAGCAGGTGCTTCGCATAACCGACGCCGTTGTTCATGTTCGAGCGCGCCTGGTGTGTCACCCAGACGCCGCCGTTCCCGATGATCCTTTGCTCGCGCTCCGTGATGTCGACGGCGTGCGCTGCGATCGCACGGTTGTTCACCAACCCGACCTGCTCGAGCTGCTCGAACAGCGAGTGCGCTCCGCGTTCGCGCGCCACGAACTGATCGTCCGGGCCCTCGGCCGCGTGATAGTGCAGCCAAGCGCGGTGCAGCGTCGCGCGGTCCGCGGCGCTCTCCATGGTCTCGACCGCGCAGGTGAACGGGGCGTGCAGCCCGATCGCGCCGCGGAGCGTGGGGTGCTCCTCGACCTTCTTCGTGAAGCGCTCGCTCTCGTCCAATCCGGCGCGCGCGCCGTCGGGGCCGTGGCGATCCGTCGCGCCGTACGTGAGGCAGGCGCGCAGGCCGATCGCGTCCAGCTCCTCGGCGATTACGTCGAGGGATCCGTCGATGAAGTTGGGCGATTCGTGGTGGTCGATCAGGCACGTCGTCCCGGACCGGATCGCGTGCAGGGCCGCGACGCGCACCGAGGACCGGAGCGTGTCCGCGTCGAGCGCACGGTCGAGGCGCCACCAGATGTGTTCGAGGATCTGCCGAAACGTCCCCGTGTGGTGAGGCGGCGGCGGCATCCCGGTCGCGAGCCCGCTGTACAGGTGGGTGTGCGCGACGACGAAGCCCGGCACGATCAGACAGTCGGTGCAGTCGATGGTCGCGGTGGTCGGGAACGGTTCGTCGGGGCTCTTGATCTCGGCGCCGTGCAGCACGACATCGCGCCGCTCGACGTGCGGCGGATCGAGCTCGACCACCGTTCCGTTCAGCAACAACGTGGCGCTCATCGTCGGGCCTCCAGGCGACGCTCGACCTCCCCGAGGTCGCGCGGAATGGGTGCGGGTACTTCGACCGCCGACATCGCGCTCTTCACGTCCTTGAGCCCGTTGCCGGAGACGACGACGAGCACCGACTCGCCCGGCCCGATGATCCCCGTGCGCACCGCTTCTTCCACCCCCGCGATCGCCGTGACCGCGGCGGGCTCTCCGAAGACCCCGGTGTGTTTCGCGAGCTTCGGAATCCACGCGCGGATCGAATCGTCGGTCACGTTTACGTAGCGCCCGCCCGACGCCCGCACCGCGCGCAACGCCTTGGTCGGGTTGCGCGGCATCCCCACGTTGATCGAGTCGGCGAACGTCTTGGCGACGATGCGTTCCACTTCGTCCTGCCCCGCGTCGAACGCCTTCGTGAGCGGCGCCGCCCCGGCCGCCTGCACGCCGAGCATCTTCGGCACACGATCCACGAGACCGATCGCCTTCATCTCCGCGAGGCCCTTGTACGTCCCCGCGATCGAGCACCCGTCACCGACGCTCATCGCGACCCAGTCCGGGAGTGTGTCGGCGAGCTGCTCGGCGATCTCGTGCCCGCAAGTCTTCTTGCCTTCGACGAGGTACGGGTTCACGGCGGCGCTTCGGTTGTACCAGCCGAACTTCGCAACGGCCTCCTGACAGAAGTCGTAGGTCGCGTCGTAGTCGGCGTCCACGAGGAACACCTCCGCGCCGTACGTGAGGAGCTGCGCGACCTTGCCCTCCGGCGCCGTCGCCGGGACGAAGATGTGGATCGGCAGCCCGACCGAGGCCCCCAGCCCCGCGACCGAGGTCGCCGCGTTGCCGGTCGACGCCGCCGCGACCACGGACGCCTTCGCCGCGAGCGCACGCGCGATGCCGACGTACGAAGCGCGGTCCTTGAACGACCCGGTGGGGAGGCTGCCGTCGTCCTTGACGAAGAGCTGCCGGACCCCGATGGCCGCCGCCGCCCGCGGGCTGTCGTAGATGGGTGAAAGACCCACCGCCAGCGGGGTCACGGCGCCGTCCGGCTCGATCGGGAGCAGCGGCGCGTACCGCCGGACCGTCCGGTCCGGGTCGGCCGCCAGGGATTCACGCGTCAGCGTGGCGCGCGCGGCGTCCAGATCGAAGAAGACGTCCCGGATTCCGCCGCAGATCGCGCAGGGGCCGTCGTCCCCGGAGGGGGCCGAGCGTGCACCGCAGGCGAGGCATTCCAGATGCGTGACCGTACCCACGAAGGCACCGGTGTAGTCCGCATCGCACAGGGGTTCAAGCGATCGTGCGACAGCGTGTCGCACGGGCTCAAGCGAATGCCGTGGTACGCCGAATCGTCGTAACGCCGTGCGTTGGATCCTCGCCGTGGGCCTCGTGGCCGTCTCGTCGTTCGTCGCCGCGCCGGCCGACGCGTGCTCGACGTGCTCGACCGGCGACCCGACCCTCACGGTGACGGGCGTCGAGCAGCCCTTCGAGGGCCGCACGCGGGTGTCGCTGCAGATGCAGCACCGCACCGAGTCGACCGGGGTCAGCGGCGTCGACGCGATCGACATCAGCGAGCAGCGCTTCGAGCTGTCGGGCGCCTATGCGCTCAGCGAGCGCCTGTTCCTCGCCACCAAGATCCCGCTCGTGCGCCGCCGCGCCCGCTACGTGAACCTCGCGCGCGACGACGTCATGTCGCTCGGTGACGTCGAGGCCTTCGCGAAGTGGTTCGTGTTCCGGGATCGTTCGCTCGCGCCGCGCCACCTCGTCGCGCTCAACGGCGGCCTCTCCCTCCCGACCGGCGTCGTGTTCGAAGACGAGCTCGGGCGCCCCCTCCCGCTGGAGGCGCAGGTCGGCTCCGCGTCCCTCGACGTGCTCGCGGGGGTCTCCTACAGCTGGTTCTTTTCGCCGTTTTCGATGTTCGTCAGCGCGAACGCCGGCCTCCCGGTGTGGCACGGATCCACGTTCCGCACGGGCGCCGTCGGCCTCGTCTCGTGGGCGATGCAGTACCAGCCCTTCGACATGGTCGCGCTGCGTCTGTCGCTCGACGCACGGATCGATCAGGCGGTGCGCGAGGAGGGCGAGGTCGATCCGCACTCCGGCGGCCTCGCGACCGTCGTCTCGCCGGAGGTCGTCCTGTCGCCCTTCGACGACCTCGTGCTGCGCGCCGTCGTCATGCTGCCGGCCTACCGCGCCGTGCGCGGGGACCACGACGAGGGCGTGAGCGTCCTCTTCGGAGCGGCCTATGACATCTAAGCTCCTCGCGCTCCTCGGCCTCGTGATGCTCGCCGGGTGTGTGGATCGCGCCGACGGCACTTGGGCCCAGATCAACGTCGCCGACGGTTCGAACGAGACCGCGTTCGAGCACGCGTCGTTGACCCTCGGCGTCGCGAACATCGAGCTCGTGCCCTGCGCGTCGGAGCTTGCGCGCGCCGCGCGTTGGCTCGGCGACGTCGTCCTCCCGTCCGCCTACGCCCACGCGTGGGATCGCTCGGTCGCGTTCTCGGCGCAGGAGACCTCGATGGCCGCGGGTGATCCCGAGCGCGCGCTCCTCGTGCTGTCCCCGGCCGGCGGCCGCTACTGCGAAGCGCGCATCGCGCTCGCCGCGACGGCCGAGCACGCCTCTTCAGTCGCCGTGCGCGGGACGCTCGACGGCCGCGCCGTCACGATGGCCACGAACCTCCACGTCGATCTCACGTCGACGCTCGACCCGCCGCTCGAGTTCCACCTCGACGCGCTCTCGGCCGATCTCACCTTCGTCGTCCGCCCCGCCGAGTGGCTCGATGGGCTGACCGCGGAGGACGTGGAGGCGGGGGGCGAAGCGGTCGAGCTCCAGTTCGTCCGCAACGTCGCGCGCACCACGTCCGTCATCGTCCGCCGGTAGGCTTGGCAAGGCCCTCGGGGCCCTCTTATCGTGCGGCGTGCTCCGGGGGATCGTCGTCGCGGCGCTGGTGTGCGCGCCTCTGCCGGCCGCGGCCGAGCAGGTCGTCAACGTCACGACGAACCGTCCGATGCCGCTCGTTATCAGCCGCCCCGGCACTGGAGCGTCGGTGCTGCGCACCTCCGAGCTACTCGATGCATGGGCGCGCCGCTTCGAGACGGTGGGCCTCGACCTGAGGCTCGCGTCGGAGTCGTTGGTGACGGAGTGTGAAGGGGCGCTCGCTTGTCTCGTCGCGCGGCTCGAGCCCGAGGCCCCGTTTGTGCTCCTCACCACGGTCGCGGGGCGGGCGCCGAACGAAGTCGTCGTGGTGACGCTCCTCGACGTCGAGAAGGTTCGCGCGATCGTCGCCGCGGGTGGCGACGTCGAGCTGCGGATCGAGGCCCAGGCTGCGCTGACCACGGAGCGTGAGGTGGGTGCGCCCGAAGCGCTGGAGCGATTCGTCGAGGCCGCGTGGCGTGAGACGTATCAGCCGGCGCTCGCGAAGGCGGGGCACGTCCAGCTCGCCGAGGTGCGCGTGGATGCGGCGCCCGAGACGAGGCTGCGGTTCGACGACGCGGAGCAGGTGACGACGCAGGCGTCGGTGCGGTTTCGACGCGTGCCGCCGGGCTCCCATCGACTCGACGCGACCCACTCCGAACACGGGGCGTGGTCGCAGACCGTCGAGCTCGAGCCGGGCGCGCGCGTCGAGGTCGCGGTGCCGATCTCGCGCCCCGGCGACCGCGCGAAGATGAACCCGATCCTTCGGTGGGGCGGCGCGGGGGTGGCGACGCTCGGCGCGGGGCTCGTCGTCGGTTCGCTGTTCCTCGATCGCGGGGTCTACGTGTTCGACGACTCCGGCGCGTCGATGTTCGCGCGGACCGGCGGCAGCTCGGGTGTCTTCGAAGATCCGAACACGGGGCTGCCACTCGCGCCGATCGGTTTGGCGCTCGTCGGCTTCGGCGCGACGGTCGCCATCACGAACCTCCTGTTCTCCGAAGACCCGCCGCTACCGCTGTTCGAATTCGTCGCGGGCGCCGTCGTCGGTGGCCTCACCCTCGCGATGACGCTCGCGCTCGATCCCGACCCCGTCGCGCTCGGGCGCTCATCGCCCTGAGACGAGCGACACCGCCTCCTTGAACGCGCGCAGGCTCCCCGACCGCCGCGCCCGGCGCGCGGCGCTCTCGACGCGTTGTCGGCGCGCGGCGTCCGGCAGCACCCGCGCGGCGGCGACGAGGCGCCCGTAGAGCTGCGCTTGGAGATCGGCGTCCCGCGGGTCGGCCTCCAGCTCGCGGAGCAGCGCCACGAGCGGATCGGACGGCGGCGGAGCGACGCGCGCGCGGCCGCGCGTGGGTTCGGGACGCGGAGCGGGCGCGGCCTCGGCGGGTTCGGCGGGATCGTCGGGTTCGGCGGCCTCGGCGGGGCCGTCGGGTTCGGAAGGTTCGGAAGGTTTGGAAGGTTCGGCGGGCGCCGTGCGCGGTGTGATCCGCGGGAGCTCCAGGGCCGCGCTCGGTGATTCAATCCGCGGGGCCCGCTCCGCGGTCGGACGGGGTACGGGCGGCGCGGGTGCCTCGGCCACCTGGAGCGGCGTCGGCGCCCCGAACTGCCACTGCGCGATCGCCGCCGTGGTCACCGCCGCGACGATCGCGAGGCCGCCGAACACCGCCCACGGGGTCCGGCGCCGCTCGGCGCGAATCGCGCGCGTCGGCAACGACGGTGTGAGGTCCAGGCTCGCCGGTGCGTCCGCGGTGGTCGGTGCGTCGTGGGTCGACGAAGCGTCGGTGGGCGCCTCGGAGATCGCGTCACCCGTCGGTTGTGTCTCGGCTTCGGCCAACGCCGGATCGGCGGCGCGCGTAGCGAGATAGAGCTCATCCAGCGGCGCGCTGCGGGTCGCGAGCATTTGCGGGTCCGGGCCCTGTGGGAGCACGCCGGTGCGCGTCGGGATGGGCTCCAACTCCGGGACCCCCGCGAGCGCGGCAACGCGAAGGAAGAGCGCTTCGCGATCCAGGCGCTCCGTTTCGAAGTGTTGCTGCAGGAACCGCGACAGCCCCTCCTGGTTGACGCGCCCGAGCTCTGCGCTCCCGGTGACGATGGCGTCGCGCATCGAGTCGGCGTCGGGCCACCGATCCTCTGGCGCCTTCGCGAACGCGCGCTCCACCGCGAACGCGAGCGAGCGCGGTACCAGCGGCGCCGCCTCGGCGAGCGGCGCGGGCCACGTCTCGACGATCTGCTTGAACGCGTCCTTCCACGTGAGCTTCTTGCTGCGCGGAATCACCGGGGCGCCGCAGAGCATCTCGTAGAGCACGACGCCGACGGTGTAGAGATCGCTGCGGGCGTCGAGCGGTCGGCCGAGCGCTTGGTCGGGCGACATGTAGCGCATCGTCCCGAACACTTTGCCGGGCGACGTCTTCAGCGCGTCGACCCGCGCCGAGGCGACGCCGAAGTCGATCACCTTCACGCGCCCGTCGAACCCGAGCATGACGTTCGCCGGCGAGAGGTCGCGGTGGACGAGGTTCATCGCCGCGCCGTCGCCGTCGCGCGCGGTGTGCGCAACGGCGAGGCCGTCGAGGAGCTGCTGGGCGATCGCGACGGTGATCGCGAACGGGAGGACCTGCTTCTTCGGGTGCAGCGCGCGGAGCACGTCGTACACCGAGATCCCAGCGACGTACTCGAAGGCGATGAAGAAGTCGTCGTCGACGCGCCCGGCGTCGACGACGCGCGCGATGTTGGGGTGGTCGAGGAGCGTGCAGAGGTGCGCTTCGCGGACGAAGCGGGCGGGGACGTCAGGGTCGAGATCACGATCGCCGCGGAGCCGCTTGAGGACACAGAGGTCGGACGACCCCTCACGCGTCGCGAGCCACACGGTGGCCATGCCGCCGCGGCCGATCTGTTCGTAGAGTCGGTACGCGCCGAAGGTGATCGGGTCGTCCGCCACGCCGCGTCGATTATCGAGGCTCGCTCGTCCGAAACCAAACACGTATGCTCCGCCTCGCATGCGCTGGTCCGCGCTCCTCTTGTCGCTCGCCGCGTGCACGAGCGTGACCGAGCTCCCCCGCCCGCCGGACGACGGCGCGAGCGCGGCGGTGACCTTCTATCTGGCTGGCGACGACGTCGTCGCCGCCGTCGCCGCCGACGTCGAGCCCGGCTGGGGTCCCCCGAGCTTCTCGGGTGCGGCCGGAGTCACGGAGTTGGTCGTGGTGGAGCTGGGCTGTCCGCTCGCGACGCTCGGGCTCGCGCCGGGTGAGCAGGCGCTGGGTTCTGCGGCGGACGCGCCCGCGTTCGTTTCGGCGTACCGCATGGTGCTCGACGTGGGGGCGTGGACCGCGGTCGACGAGGTCGACGATCTTCTGGGGCGCCTTCCGTTTGCGTTCGATCCGGGCTGCCCCGTGCTGACGCGGGTCGAGGTCGGCGAGCCCATCGACTATGGCGTCGGCCTCGAGGACGGCGCGGTGCTCGTGGCGACGGCGACGCGGTTGCTGCGGGTGAGCATCGATGGCTCGGTCTCGACGTTCGGGGAGCGACCCGCGCGGACCTTCGCGGCGACCCGCACGGCGGAGCTGTTGTGGCTCGTCGCCGACGACGCGGTGTGGCGCGGGTCGATGGTCGCCGGATTCGAGCGCATCCCGCTGAGCAACGGCGAGTCCACCGACCGCGGCTGGGTCGACGGCACGAGCGGCTTCGGAGCGGCGGAGCTCGTGGTCGTCACGAAGTCGGGCGTGGGCCTCGTGTACCGCGAAGGCGCAGACGCGTGGGACCGTGGCCCGTTCAACGGCAACGCGGTGTCGCCGTGGGTGAACCCGCGCGAAGGCCTGCCGTACGCGGGTGTGCTGCGGGTCAGCTCGCTCGACATGTTCACCGCCGGCGGACAGCGGCTCGTCCACTCGCGCATCAGGCCGCGACCGCAGCCGTGCACGGACCGCGTCGAGTTCACGGGGATGGTGCAGATGCCGACCGGGGAGATCCTCGTGGGCGACGTCGACGGAGAGATCTCCTTGGTGCGCACGGACCAGGTCCGCCCGGTATGCGACGCCTCGCCGCCGACCTCGACCGTCGGGCCCACGCTGGAGCGGCTCTTGTCGTTCGACGTCCGCCCGATGAACGACATCGGTGTGTTCGACGGCGCGCTCCTCGCGCTGCTCCCCGACACCATCGCGATCCGCCGCGACGCGACGCTCCAGTGCGCGCCCGAGACGGTCATCGGCCAACGTGTGCTCGAGCGAACGGTGGGCGGCGCGGCGATCCGCGAGGACGACGCCGTGGTGTTCGTGCGCAAGTCGCCTTGCGCGCGCTAGTCACTAGGGATCGGTGATCGACAGTGCGTGATCGGCGGTGGAGCTGAGCGCGCCGACGAGCTCGTCTTCCGCGACGAGGGACAGGCGGCCGGGTGCGCCGCCGGAGCGGATGCGGATGCGCTGGATCGCTTCGCTGCAGACCTCCCAGATCTTGGCGTGGCGCTTCACGGCGGCCTCGATGCGCTCCACGGTTTCGATCGAGCCGACGAGCCCGAGCGACTCCGCCGCCGCGGAGGCGACCTCGGCGTCGTCGTGATCGAGGAGCCTCAGGAGCGCGGCTTCGACCTCGTCGCCGCGGTGTCGGTGGAGGAGCGCCGGGAGCAAGCGGGCTTGCGCCGGCGTCGCAGACCTTTCGACCTCGAGGAGCGCTGTGAGCGGGAGCCGGTGCCGGAGCTCGCGCACGAGCTCCAGCGCGGTGATTCGTAGCGCTTCGACGTCCTCCGCGAGGGCCCGGTGCAGGTCCTCGCCGATGCCCTCCGCGCCGACGCGTTTGGCGAGCTCGCGGAGCGCACGCGCGCGGAGCTCGGGGGGACCGTCGCGCCACTCGAACGTCGAACGCAAGAGGACGCGGACGTCCTCGGAGTCCGCGGCGGTCGGCGGCAAGGCAACTTGCGACAGGGCGATGCGTTCGCGGCGCGTCCGCTGCCGCATCCACCACGACACCGGCACCATCACGAGCGCCCCCGCGAGCCCGAAGCCGAGCGCGCTCGCGGCGAGGCCGGCGAGGAAGCCGAGCGGTGAGATCAGCGCGGGCAACACCATCGCGCCGCCCATCGCGGCGGCGGTGACGGCGCTTCGTTTCTTCGACGTCAGCGGCTCGGCGAGCACCTTGCCCTGCCGGTATGCGGCGTAGCCGAACAGCGCGAGCGCGGGGCCGGCGTGCACCATCAGGTAACTCAGCGCCTTGCCGACCATGTCGAGGAAGTCGTCGCCGAGGACGGCGCCGAACAGCCACAGCCAACTCACGACGGCGAGCACGGCGATGCGCGCGAGCGGCCACGCGAGGCTCTTCGACTCCTCTTCGGTGGCCATGGTCTCGGCGCGGAGGCGGCGCCGAAGATCGAGCGGGGCGTCGCTCTCGATCGATGCCTCCGCCGCCAGCGCGCGTTGCATCCGTCCGCGCGCGAGGCGTCGCGAGACGCGGTCGGCGATCGGCCCGAGCACCAGGCCTGCGGCGAACGCGAGGGTCACTTGGGTGTAGGGCGTGGAGGTGAGCTCGAGGAATCGCGCGGCGCCCCAGAGCCCCGCGCCAGCGACGCCACCGAGCGTCGCGATCGCGCCGACGCGTCGGCCGACCCGCCTCTCGAAGATCCGCATCGCGCGCTGGATGGGATCCACGTCCGGCACCCCGGAATCATACGCGCTGCCGTTGCACCGTGCGACGGGATCTACGTACCTTCGCACGCGATGTCGGAACCGAATGCGAACGCGAGCCTCCTCCTGGACCGAAACCTGGAGGCGGGGCGCGGTGATCGCGTCGCGCTGGTGACGCACGAAGGTGAAGAAGTGTCCTACGCGGACCTCGCCGCGCGGACCCACCGCGTCGCGGCCCGATTGCGCGCCCTCGGGGTGCGCCGTGAGCAACGCGTCGTGTTCGTGCTCGACGACACCCCCGCGTTCGTCGCTTCCTTCCTCGGCGCGATGCGGATCGGCGCGGTGCCGATCCCCACGAACTTCCTCGCGCGCCCGGACGACTTCGCCTACTTCCTCGACGACGCGTACGCCGAGGTCGCGATCGTCGACGCCGTCTTCCTCGAACCGCTGAAGCCGTTCCTCGCGGCGCGTCCGCACGTGAAGCTCGTCGTCGCCAACGGTGACGCGCCGGAGGGTGCGGAGTCGCTCGACGCGTGGATGAAGGACGGTGACGCCGAGGTGGAGGCCGTCGCGACCCACCCCGACGACATGGCGTTCTGGCTGTACAGCTCCGGATCGACGGGCCGGCCGAAGGGCGTCGTGCACAGCCACGCGGACATCGCGTATGCGTGTGAGCACTACGGGCGCTCGATCATCGAGACGACCGCCGACGACGTCTGTTTCTCCACGACGAAGCTCTTCCACGCCTACGGTTTGGGCAACGGGTTGTACTTCCCGCTGTGGGTCGGCGCGCGGGCCGTGTATCTGACGGGGCGTCCGGCGCCGGACCGTGCGCTCGAGAAGGTGCGCGCCCACCGGCCCACGCTGCTGTTCTCCGTGCCCACGCTCTACAACGCGATGCTTCGGGACGCGTCGTTCGAGGACACGGACTTCTCGACGGTGCGCCTCGGCGTCTCCGCGGCGGAGCCGCTCCCGCCAGAGGTGTGGCGTCGTTTCCATGAACGCACGGGCGCCGAGATCCTCGACGGCATCGGGTCGACCGAGATGCTCCACATCTACTGCAGCAATCGAGCGGGCGGCGTGAAGCCCGGCACGTCGGGTACCGCGGTACCCGGGTACGAGCTCGAGATTCGCGACGAAGCGGGCCAGGTGCTCGGACGAGGTTCGTCCGGCGAGCTGTTCGTCCGCGGCGGGACCGCGCTGTCGTTCTACTGGCACCAGCCCGCGAAGACGCGCCGCGCCCTGCAGGGGGCCTGGTTCGCGACGGGGGATCGCTACCACCAGGACGAGGACGGCGCGTTCTCCTACGAGGGGCGCGTCGACGACATGATGAAGGTCGGCGGGCTCTGGGTGAGCCCGATCGAGATCGAGAACCGCCTGATGGAGCACGACACCGTCCGCGAGGCCGCGGTGGTGGGGGTGGAGGTCGGCGGGCTCATGCGCATCAAGGCGTTTGTCATCGCGAGCGGTGAGGTGTCGGACGACCTCCCCGAGACGTTGCGTCAGTGGTGCAAGGCCGCGCTCCAGCGCTACCAGTTCCCGCACCTCGTCGAGTTCGTCGAAGACTTTCCGCGCACCGCGACGGGGAAGATCCAGCGGTTCGCGCTGAGGAAGTGACTCACTCGCGCGGCGGGTACTTCTGCAACTTGCGTTGCAGCGAGCGCCGGTGAATGCCAAGGCGCCGCGCCGCCTCCGAGATGTTGTGCCCGCAGTCCGCGAGGACGCGGTTGATGTGCTCCCACTCCGCGCGCGCGAGCGACGGTGCGGTGTACTCCGGCGCGGTCGACATCGGCGGCGCGTCGCCGCGGTCGAACGCGGCGAGGATGTCGTCGACGTCGGCGGGTTTCGGGACGTAGTAGGTCGCGCCGAGGCGGGTGGCGTCCACGGCCGTCGCGATGCTTCCGTAGCCGGTGAGCATGACGATGCGCGTGGTGGGATCGATCTCCTTCAGCGCTTGCAGCAGCTCCAGGCCGGAGCGCCCCGGCATCCGGAGGTCGAGCACGGCCATCTCGGGCGAGTCCTCGCGCGCGGACTGCACCGCGCGGTCGAAGTTCTCCGCGGTGCGCACGTCGTACCCCCGATCGCTGAATGCGCGGGCGAGCCGCTCGCGGAAGATCTCGTCGTCATCGACGAGGAGGATGCTGGTTGCCGTATCACTCATCGCTGGTCGCCACCGACATTCGAGCGCAGGTGCCGCGCCCAGGGCGCGACTCGATCGACAGCGCGCCACCGAGGCTCTCCGTCACCGCTCGCGCGAGAAAGACCCCGAGGCCCATACCGCTGCCCGGTGCCTTGGTCGTGAAGAAGGGATCGCCGACACGCGCGAGCACGTCCGGCGCGATCGGGTCGCCGTCGTCCCAGACCTCCAACGTCAAACCGCGAGGTGTCGTGTGCGAGGTGATCCGCACCGTGCCCTTCGAGGCCTCCAGTCCGTTCTTCACCAGCGCGCGGAGCGATTGCGAGAAGGCGCGGAGCGGGACGCGGATCGAATGCTCGGCGAGCTCGCGCTCGATCTCGATCCGGCGTCGCTGCGCCTCCGAGAGCCCTTCGAGGGCCGCGTCGATCACCGAGGACAACGTGACCGGCGCGATGCCCTCGCCGGTGCTCGCGCCGGCATCGACCGCCATCTGATCGAGGATCGTGCGGCACCGCTGGACCTGGGAGCGGATGAGGGTGACGTCCTCGAGGTGAGGATCGCTCTCGTCGAGCGCGCGCTCGAGCTCCTTGGCGACCACGGCGATCGTGGACAAGGGCGTCGACAGCTCGTGCGCGGCCCCGGCGGAGAGCGTGGCGAGCGAAGCGAGCTTCTGCGCGCTGGCGAGCTGGGCTTCGCGTTCGCGGAGCTCGGTGTGAACGCGCTGCACGAAGTACGCGATGAACACGGCCGCGACGCAGAACGCGACCCACATCCCGCGGACGTGCATGGCCATGTCGTGGGGTGCGTTGTGGTCGTGGGTCTCGATCAGGAAGAGCGCCCCGAAACACGCGCCCGACATGCCGACGAGGACCCACGCCCACCGCGCGCGGACGATCACCGCCGCGAGCGCGATGTAGACGAGGTAGAGGAAGTTGAACGGGTTCGACGGGCCGCCGCTGTAGGCGAGGAGCAGCGTGAGGATGATGACGTCGACCGCGAGCACCACGCCGAGGGCGTTTTCGTTCACGTGGTCCCGGCGCGCGTAGCGGCCCGCGACGAGGTTGGAGACCGCTTCCAGGGCGACGAGGCCGAGGAGGGGGGCCATCGTGAGGTGGGGGTCCAGCCAGGTCGCCGCGATGACGATCGTGAGCGCCTGTCCACCGATCGCGCCCCACCGAAGACGTACGAGCCACGCGAGGTTGACGGTCGCGCTGTCGGAGTGGGGCGCACTGGTCACGAGCGCGCGGGATCGCATCGCGACCAGTCTAACCAGTCAACGCGGGCGTCGTGCGACATTCCGACGCAGGCGGGGGACCCGTAGGGATGTCTCGATTCGACTCATGCTCGGGCCGTGGTGGCCGATGGTTGAGGTCGAGATGGTGCGTCGATTCGCCGCGGGGGTGCTGGTGTTCGCGCTGAGCGCGTGTAGCTCGGCCGTTCGAGGGACCCTCACCATCGAGCCGGACGAAGCCCAGGACGCGGTGCGGTTCACCTTCACGCCGGAGTCCGGCCTGGTTACGCCGGGCGAGCTCTTCCTGCAGATCAACAGCGACGGCGCGGAGCTGCTCTTCGACGAGAGCCGCGGCACGCAGGCGTGTATCGGCGTACCGGCCAACGGCGTGGTGGTCGCCGGGGTCCCTCCGGACCAGTCGCTGGGCTGCGTGACGATCGCGGCGGTCGTCTACGCGATCGAGGAGGAGGCGGAGACTACCGATCCCAGCGGTCGCGCGGTGGAGGTCGAGGACGAGGGCCCTCGGTGTGGCGGGGATTACGTCATCGACTCTGCGTCCTGGCGCGAGATCGAGGGTTGCCCGCGCGACGGTGGTCCGGTGGTCCGCGACGCCGGGTCGGCGGTCCGCGACGCAGGATCCTTCGTGCGTGACGGCGGCGTGCTGCCCCGCGACGGCGGTGGGGCTCCGGACGCCGGCTCCCCGGACGCGGGCGTGGTCGACGCCGGGGACGACGAGCAAGAGGACGGCGGATAGGACGAAAACCCGGTTCGGACCCCCGCCAAACGTGGTTGAATTCCATACGTGACGACCCGGGGAGTCCACGGCGGCCCGCGGTCGGTTGTCACGCCTTCGGGCGACCGCAAGGAAATCCGCTCCGCCGAATCGGAGGCGCCGTCCGGCGAGGCCCCCGATCCTTCGGTCGCCGCGCTCCGCGCGATTCAGGGACCCAGCACCCGCGATTCACGCGTCGCGGGCGCCTCGTTCCGGGGAATCGTGGGTTTGCTGTCCCGGCGGAAGGAGGACCCCGCCGTCGCCTACCGCGGAGCGCGGTCGGCGTTCGAGCTCGCACTTCACCAGGGAGCCGACGCGAACGAAATCCACGATCGCCTGCAGGCGCTCTGCGACCACGCGGACTGGTCGAGCGCTCGCGTCGTGAAGGAAATCCTTGGCAGCTTCCAACGTGTGGACTGGCCGGCGGGCGCCTCGGTCGCGCAGCGCTACCCGCTCGCGTACCTCGACGCGCTCGACGAGGAGGTGCTCGCGGAGGTCACGCGCGGCGTGAAGGACCCGAGTTTGCTCGAGCACCTCGTCGCGCGGCTCGCCGACGCTAGCCCCGCGATCGCCCTCGCGCGCGCGAAGCTCCTCGCGGGCGGTCGCTCCTACGGGCGCGCCGAGAACATCGGCGCGTACGACGTGCTGTTCGACCGGGCGCTCGGCGCGATCGACCCGTCGGACGCGGTCGAGGTTCGACAGCTGATCGGCCTCGCGAAGACGCTCGGCGCGACCTTCCCTGTCACGCCGCCGGACCTGCTGCTCGCGGCCGCCGAGTCCGACGCGCGGTTCTTCGCGGAGTGCGTCACGAAGCACGACGCGGATCCGGCTCGCGCGTCCGAGCTCGATGCGTTGATCCAGCAGCACTTCGACCGGGCCGAGACGCCCTTTTCATGTTTCGCTCACCAAGACGCGTTACCGGCCGTCGTCGCGCGGCGCCTCGACGCTCGCGTTGAGGAGGTGGACTTCGGCTCGGTCGAGACCGTCACCGCGTTCTTCGCGGCCGCCGGAGATCTGAACGCGCCGGACGCCACGCTCGCGCGTGTTCGCCAGCGGTTCCAAAGCCTCATCACGGCGACCGCACCGACCGACGACGGGTTCGTCGCGCTCTACGCGCTCGCCGATCGGCACACGAACACACGCTGGGCGCTCCCGCAGGTCACGCTCCCCGACCCTCTCCCGCATCGCCTCGCGATCGCGATGTGCGGTTCGTTTGCGACCCGCGACGTCGGTGAGGCGGCGCTCCGGGAGGCGTTCAACTCCGTCGAACCACCGGCGCTCGCGCGGCTGCTCGTCGATATCAAGGCGGGCATCGAGCACGGGTTCAACCTGCTGCGCGAGGGTATCGACGTGCTCGCGGCGCGGACGGACTGGTCCGACGTCGACGCCGTGGCGCTGCTGCTCGCGACCAAACAAGAGGTCGAGGCCGGCCTCGTCCACGCGTGGATCAAGGATGCGACCTTCGACGGCGCCGACGCCGTCGACCTCGTCCTCGCGGCGGCGGATCGTCCGGTCCTCGCTGAGCTCCGGCCCTACCTCGACTCGGCGATCGACGAAGCGCCTCCCGGCGATCCATCCCGCCTGAAGCGCGCATTCGATCGCGCGCCCGCGCGTGAACGCGCGCTGGTGTTCAAGGCACTCGCGCGCTCGTCGACGAACCTCGACACGATCCTCCAGCTCGCCGAGCAACATGAGCTGCCGCTCACGGCGTCGGCGGCGCGCTCGGTGTTCGGCGCGGCTTGGGACGACGCCCCCGCGCTGCGGCAGCGACTCGACAAGCTCCTCGATCACCCGGAGCGCGCGGACGAGGTCATCGAGGCGGGCTTGCACCAGCTCGCGCGGATCGCCGATTGGAGCGACCGCGACACCGCGCGCTTTCTGTGGACGAACCGCCGTGACGCGTCCCGCAGCTCGACCTTCCCGGCGCATCGCATCGAACACGTGCTGGATCTCGCGAGTGGCGACCTCGCGGAGTGGACCGAGGCGCTCGACATCGCATCGACGTACGCGATGTCGTCGCACGTCACGAAGGCGATGACCGAAGCGCTCCCGCGGATCGACGACTTCGCGGCGCTCGAGTCCATCGCGGACGCGGTCGAAGGCTCCAACGCTGCCCACTCCGTGCGCGTTCCGGTCTTCGAACGGCTCTGCGCGACGCTCGATCCGAGCGACGACGCGTCCATCGAACGACTCCAGGCGCGCGCGGCCCGGGTGCATCGTCCGATCCCCGAGGCGACGCTCGATGAGATCTTCGCCGTCGATCCCGACGCCGCGACTACGCGGGCGCTCCAGCTCTCGGAGCTCCTCTCCGCTCGGCCGCGCGCGGAGGCGGCGATCGTCGAAGCGCTGAGATCTGGGCCCCTCGCCGAGCGTCTCGCACGCGTCGATCGTGTGCTCGACGCCGGGCTGCCGCAGGTCGCGTTCCTGCGTCCGATCTTCGACGCGCTCCGCGCCGAGATCCCGCGCGACGAAGCGCCCAACCACCCGGCGCTGCAGCGCCTCGGTTGGGAGGTCCTGCGCTACGACCGAACGCTCGACCTCCCGTTCGCGGATTTCGTTGCGTACGTCTCCGAGACCCGTGCGCTCGACGGACTCACCGGGGATCGCAGCGCAGACCTCAATGCGGCGATCAAAGGGGTCCCCGTCGGCGACCATCGCGCGTCGAAGACCGCGCAAGTCAGGTTGCGCCACCTCCTCCTCGATCCCACGCAGACGGATCCCGTTCAGTTGGAGCGCGAGCTCACCACCGTCGGCCGGGCGCTCGTGACGACGTGGCGATCCAACGGCCGGCGCGGTTCGTCGCAGCGGCGCCTGTCGGCCGCCGAGGAGGCGCAGTTCGTCGAGCAGGTCTACCAGCCCGCCTACGATCGGCTCTGCGCGCTGACGGACTGGTCCGACGACGCGCGCACGAAGGCCGTCCTCGGGGGCATCGACCAGCTCGCGTCGCGCAACGTCACCATCACGATCCCCGCGAAGCACATCGACGATCTCTTCGGCCACGGCCGCGCGACGGACCTCGCCCGCGCGTCCGTCCTCAAGCAGCACAAGAACGACGCGGTTCGCGCGCGCGCCGAGCGCGCGTGGACGGAGCTCGCCCAGACGACTTCGCTCGGCGACGCGCTGCTCATGGTGAACGCACGTGAGCCCGACATTCGAAAGATGGGGCAGGACGTCATCGACCGCGGTTTCACCGCCGACGAGCTCGCGGCCGCGCTCCGCGATCCCAGCCTCGACTTCGACGGGCTCGCCGCCCGCGTGGACACCGCGACGCGAATCATCACCGGCCAGACCCGGACCGCCGAGACCGAGGCTATGGTCGAACGTGCCATCGCCCCCGCGCTCGATCGCCTCTGCGCGCAGGCTGACTTTACGGACGCCAAGCATTCCCAGGCGCTCGCCCAGCTCCCGGTCGCCTACGCGGCGCAGGGCTACACGCTCGACTTCCCGGCGCAGCACGCGAGCGCGCTGCACGCCGGTGTGCCGAACCCTCGCGATCTGATCCTGCACCCGACCGCCGCCGTGCGCGGCATCGAGGTCGCCGCGGTGCGCGCGCGCTTCACCGCCGCCACCGACATTGCGCAGCGGCGCCAGGTACACGCCGAGCTCGAGGCGACCCTGCGTCGCGCCCCGCGGTCGACGCCCGCGAGTCAGGATCGCGCGGCGTGGCAGCGCGCGATCGCCGACGCCGTCACGATGCTCGACGGCGACGTGCAGACGCTGAAGACCGAGCTCACCGACGCCCTCCTCGACGAGGCCCGCGCGCACTCCGACACCGCGGCGGTGCTGCGCGACGTGCAGCAGGTCCTTCCGCCGTCGATCGAACGCGACGCGTTGCTCGACGCGCTGGTTCCCGACGGCTGGAACGACCGCGCGCTCCTCGACACGGTGACCGGCTACGGCCGCAAGACGTTCAGCTCCGCGCGGGCCGAGGTCCTCCGCGACACGATCGGCTCGTTCCCGGGTGACGTCGCTTCGTTCCTCGCGTTCTTGCGCGGCGAGCTGTCCGCCGCGGACCTCGTGGCGCAGGAGAAGCTGGCTCCCGAGGACACCTCGGCGCTCGAACGGCTCCGCGCGTACTGGGCCGGCTACGGCGAGGGGACGCAGAAGGCGATCTTCACTTCGGCGGTCGAACAGATGCTCACGCGCGTCGAGCAGAGGGATCCCGTCGTGGAACAGGTGGCGCGCGACCGAGGTTTCGCTTCGGCGCGTGCGCTCGTCGACGACGTCCTCGACCAGCGTGCGTTCTCCGTCATCGCCGCGGATCCCGACGGCGCGAAGATCATCGACGACGTCCGCACGGTGCTCGACGCGCTCCCCGTCGCGATCCGCGCGCGCATCTTCTCGACCGTGCTCCTCGAGCCCCCGACGCAGGACGCTCCCGATCTACTCAAGCGATTGATGGTCTCGGCGGGTGCCGTCGCGATCAAGGTCGGCCAGCAGCTCAGCGAGGACCCGAGTGTCCCGCTCCGCTTCCGCGTCGCGCTCGAGGACGTCCGCGATCAGAACGAGCGCATGACGCCGCTCGGCGTGTGGTCGCGGATCCCGCACGCCCAGCGACCGAAGATCGCGGCGCTGGGCCCCACGCTCGGGACCGGATCGATCAAGCAGGTTCTCCTCGTTCGCCCGGACGCGTCGCTGGGCATCAGCGCGGACGAAGAGCTCGTTGCGGCGGTCGTGCGCGATGGCGTGCAGGCCGACATCGACGGCTCCGTTCAGGCCCTCGACGTGCTCCCGCACCTGCGCCACGTCGGTCGGCGCGTGAAGCCGATGTTGGAGCGTGAGCTGGACCTGCCCGGGGAAGAGCGTGCGTTCGCGGAGCTCGCGGCGTCGGCGGTGGGTCCGCTGGTCGATGTGCCGCAGGTGGTCGCGTCGGATCACCACTTCCTGATGCGTCGCTCGACGGGCGGCAAGACGATCGCGCAGATCAGCCGTGCGCGGAAGCTGACCACCGAGGAACGCGGGCGAATCGAAGCGCTGCACGTGCAGCTCGTCCGCGCGGCGCTCGACACACGTTCGGATTTCATTCGTGACGGCAAGACCTTCGTGCTCACCGATCCTCACGACGCCAACGTCTCGGACAACGGCGCGCGCCTCGGGTTGTTCGACCCCGGGCAGTTCGAGAACCTGACCCCCGAGGAGGGTGATCTCTTCGTTCGTCTCCTCGCCGCGTTCAGCCGCGACAAGTGGCAGCAGAAGCGGAAGGCCAAGCTCGTCGCGCAGCTCATGACGCACGCCTCGATCGGCGACCCGAACGACGGCGATCAACGCACGCTCGAAGAGCGGCTCGTGGCGGCGTACGACGGGCTCACCACTGGCCAGGTCTCGCAGAAGTTGGAGGCGTTCTTCCTCGACGCGAGCAAGAACGGCGTCGCGATCCCGAACAGCTATTTCGGCGTCGCGAAGATGCTCAACACCCTCACCGCGCGCGAGGCCGAGCAGGGCCTTGGGGCGGTCACCGAGGACACGATCAAGAGCCTCTACCTCGATCAGCTCGGGCCGTTCGGGCGCATCGCGAGGCCCTTCGCGTGAGCGCTCCGGAGGTCGGGTTCGAAGACGTCGTCGTCGGCGAAGGGCGCGAAGCCGGTCCGGACGACAACGTCACGATCGTCTTCTCCGCCGCCCTCGCCGACGGCACCGTCGTCGAATCGGAGGCCACGCTGTCGTTCGTCCTCGACATGGGCGAGGTGATCGAAGGCCTCGACCGCGGCGTCACCGGGATGCGCGAAGGCGGCGTACGAAGGCTCGTCCTCCCCCCCGAGCTCGCGTACGCGGAGCGCGGCGCCGACAACGTCCCGCCGGGCGCGACGCTGCAGCTTGACGTCAGGTTGACCTCGGTGGATTAGATCTAGCAGACGGGCCTGCCTCGAGCCGCCATCAGGCGGCGCGGGGCGCCTCGACGTAGAGCAGCGCGCCGGCGCCGCGGAGCGACTCGTCCCTCGGCCGCCGTTTCGCCGGGCTGGCGAAGGAGGGGGTCCGCGGACGGCAGTGCTTCGAAGGAGGGCCGCGCTCTCGAACACCGGCTGGTATCGCTCTCACGAGCTGTCCTCCGCACGTGCCGGTGGCGTCGGATGCGTTTCAGGCCGAGTAGGCTCCGGAATCGAGCCTGGCCTGGTCCGGGTGGAGCGGCGCTCCCGAATCCTCCGATCGATGAGCGCGCGACCCAACACCTCCCGCGCCGCGTGAAGGTTGTGCGCGCGACACAGCAAGCGCAGCTCCCCGACCACGCTCCTGGCGCCCAGCGCGCGGCCGCCCACGTGATCGAATTCGAGGTTCGACCGTTCGCTGCATCGCCGCCCGCCCGGGCTCACGTACGTGCACTGCGCGCCGTCGCGCTCGACCACCGCGCGGCGCGTTGCCGCCGAGACGTACGCTGCGCCCGCCGGCGCATCCTCGGCGGGTTTCGATCGCGGACGACTCGTCTTTCCGTTCTTCCGCCTCTCCAGCTTCTCCACGCACAGCGCGAGCGCCGCTTCGAAGATCTCCCCGATGTCCGTTCCGGGCGGGGTGGGCTCCTTGGCTCGATCCAAGAGCGCCTTCGCTTCGGCGCTCCCGTCGAAGCGAAAAGCGAACGTCTCCGGCGTCGCCGCCTCGCCGCGGTCTTCGCAGCTCTTCGCGCCGGGGAACTCGGTGGCGATCAGCATCTCGACCCCGGCCTTGGACTTGTTTTTCGCCTGCTCGACGAGGCTGTGGGCGTTGTCATCGTTCATGAACTTCGAGAGCTTCGCGACGCCCGTCATGTGCAGCTCGCCGGTCGCGATCATCTGGAAGACCTCGGGCACCCGCCGCGCCGCGCGCACCACGGCGACGCGCCGGCACGCCTGGTCCTCGGTCAGCCCGAGCCCCTCGACGCAGAATCGAAACAGCGAGCTGAAGCCGCGCTCCACGTAGAGCTTGCGCCGCTCGATCTCCGCCATGAACCGAAGCGCCTGGACACCGCTATTCAGCTCCGCGCGAAGCGCTTCGCGAAGTCCGCTCAGGAGATCGTTCTGGGTCATGCAAGATAGGTTGCAAGCGTCCGGGCTCATTGGTAGATCCTTATTCCTTTGCCGCCGTTCGGCGGAAGAGTGAATCAAGACCCCCTTTCACACCGTGCGTGCGGATTTCCCGCACACGGCTTACCGGTGGTCTCTTGAGTTGCTGCATTACGCGTTCCCCCAGAACGGCGTTTCCGGGTACTTCACCGTTCCCCGCAGTCGGATCAGTCCGAGGTTGTGGAAGAAATCGGGCACCCGCC